>DASSXL010000066.1:0-68731 GCA_035703825.1 Candidatus Angelobacter sp. | reverse complement strand
GCCAGACGTTCTGTAACGCTGGAGCTCTTCAGGTCCGATCCCGACACCTTGTATCCGAGCGTAAGCAGCACCTCGGCAATGCCGCTCATGCCAATGCCGCCGATGCCTACGAAATGTATCCGCTGAATCTTTGCAAACATTGTTTATGTCGCTGCGCTCCAAACCGCTACAGAGCTTCGTCGAACCAATCTATTAATTGCACCTGATGCCTGCCGCTCGCCGCGCAAGTCGGGCTCGCGGCCTTTGCTCGAAAAAGACTATGTCGCTTCGCTCCAACCCGCTAAAGATCCTGCCTTGCCTCAGCACACTCTGCGCCTGTTACAGTGGGCTCGCCGCGCCAGTCGGGCTCGCCCATTACTCCGAAAACTATGTCGCTTCGCTCCGATCACGGCGACACCGGATCACCCGATCTTTCCCCGCCGTTCTCCGTGACTCCGTGTCTCCGTGGTAGGTGTTGCTTTTCCGATCACGGCGATCACCCGATTACCCGATCACCCGATCTTTCCGCAAGCTCCGCCACCATCCGCGCCACTCGGCCCGCCGCGTCATGGTGCGAAAGCGCCCGCGCTCGCTCCGCCATCTGCTTTAGACGTCCGGGATCGCCCATCAACTGCGTAATCACCTCGGTCAACCGCTGCGGCGTAAGTTCCGCCTGCGGCACCAGCACGGCCGCACCGCCTTCCACAATCGCCTCGGCGTTGCGCCGCTGATGGTCGTCCGCCGCCTGCGGAAACGGAACAAAGATGGCCGGCTTCCCTGCCGCGGTCGCCTCCGCCACTGTGCTTGCTCCGGAGCGGCACAGCAGCAGATCGGCCCGCGCAAAAGCCGCGGGCATGTCATCGATGAACGCTGAAACTTCGGCCTTCACCCCGGCCCGCTCATACGCGGCCGCCACGTCATTATATTCACGCTCGCCCGTCTGATGTATCACCCGCAGTGAAGGAATTTGCCGTAGTACTTCCGGCGCAGCCGCGACCATGGCCTGGTTGATCGCACGCGCGCCCTGGCTGCCGCCAAAGATCAGCAGCGTTGGCGGATGGTCTCCTCCCGGCGCCGCGACTTTGAAGAACTCCGCCCGCACCGGCACGCCCACAAGCTGGGCGTTACGAAAGAACTTCTCCGTGTACTCAAAATGCACAGCCGCCGCCGACACGCGATGCCCCACAATCTTGTTGGCAAAGCCGGGCACATAGTTGGGCTCAAACGCCAGCGTGGGAATATGCATCATGATGGCCGCCGCCATCGCCGGGCCTGAGGCGTATCCGCCCACTCCAACCACCACGTCCGGCCCAAACACCTTGATGATCTTGCGCGCGTCCACCACCGCCCGCGGCAGATCAAAGATGGTCCGCATGCGGGTGATCAGATTTACGTTTTTGAGCGCCCCCACTTTTACGCGCATCAACCCAAAACCGGCCGCCGGGACCAGCCGATTTTCCATGCCTCGCGCTGTGCCCACAAACAGCACTTCAGCGCCGTAGCGTGCCTTCAGCTCGCGGGCAATCGCCAGCGCCGGAATCACATGTCCGCCGGTGCCTCCGCCGGCTATCAGAACGCGCATGCTGGTGATCGCCTCCCGCCTGAATGTAGCAGATCGAAAATGAGCGGCCAAATGTTCGTCTGGCGCTTCGTGAGGCATGGCCCTGGAATGTGGATCAAGCGCGGAGGAACCAGAAGGTCATGAAAAAAATTCCCGTCTCCAAATTCAAAGCAAATTGCTCCGCGCTGGTTGAGCAGGTCCGTAAAACGAAGCGACCTATCCAGATCACACGTCGCGGAAAGGTCATTGCGGAAATCAGGCCTATAGCTTCAGAACGGAACAGAAACTGGTTGGGCCGGATGAAAGGGACCGTAGAGATCATCGGCGATATTGTCTCGCCTGTCATAGACCTGGAGGACATTGAAGCGCTTAAAGATTAGAAAGCGCCAAATTGCCCCCCATGGTTACCACAGTACCCAGATTTTGCCTTTTCAGAACAAAAACTAAAAATGCTGCCGACCTCACGCGAGTGTGCTATGTTTTCCTCAGACAGTCACCTCGCCCGTAATGCTGAAACCAGCTGAAACCGGGTTGTTGATAACGGTGATTTTCCGCGCCATGATGCTTAAAGCTGCTGAAGACTTCAAAAAACGCACGTTAAGCGCGCTGCCCACGCTGCTGGAAAAGGTGGCTTATATATGTTCGCTGCAGACCGGCAGCGGCGGCTACATGCACTGGGGCTTTGCGCGCGCTTATGGCAACCGTCCCACACAGGATGCAATTTACGCCGCACACATGGAAACCGCGCTGGCCCTCAGCCATATTCCGGTGCGTGAGATTTATCTGGAGTATCAATCCGCCGTCGCGCGCTCAGGCTCGGTCAAGGACATTCTGAATCCTGACTCATTTGTCTTGAAGGCCCCGGTCAACGGCGACGTAATTCTTTCTGCTCATTTACGGCTTCTTCAGGATTCCGTGGTGGCTCTGGCTCATCAGGAGCGTACCACTCCGCAAGTCGCATAGCCACGCCCACCACTTGTCCCAGGACTTCAGCTTCCTGCGGATGCTTCAGGATTCGCGGCGGCACCGGCGAAAGAGGATGGGATTGCAGCACGATCTCTCCGCGCCGCACTGAAACCCAGCAGCATACGTGCCCTTCGCGCGTCTCCACCAGATAGATGGGCCGTTCCAGCTCTGAACGCCATTTCTTTTCTTCCACGCGGCAACGGGTCTCATCCACCTGCAAAAACGATCCCGGCAGCAGCAGCGGATACATGGTGAGGTCTTCCGAGCCCACGTAAGCGTAGAGATATTTTTTCTTGGCGATCTCCTGCAGGTATTGCAGCGGCACCGTGCCCCATTTCTCGATCAGGCGGCCCATGTCGGCGGTGCGCCGGATGTCAAAGCCGGGGTCGATCTTGATTGGGATGTAGGCGGCGCCTTGTCCCTCGGCCATTTCTATCATGTGCGTCTTGCCCGGGCTGCAGATGGCAAAATCCGCGGCTGTAAAACTCAAGTCCACGCCATATAGCTTGAGCAGTTCGGTGAAATCCGCGCGATAGATCACTGAAAGCACGTACAGCCGGTAAATGCTGGGAATCACCCCTTTTGTCTCTATATCAGACAGCCTGCTGGGGTTGATGACGAATTCTTCGATTCCCCTGGATTCGGCCAGAGAAGTGCTTGAGATCTCAACGTCTCTCAACGTGAGCCCCAGATGCTCGCGCATCTCGCGTAGCTTTTTGCCCGCTGACAACACTGATTTTGCCTCGGTCGCTTTCAAGCTGGTTTTCCTTTGCTCATCCGCGCCACGGCCGCACACGGCCTTTGAGACTGGAAAACTCTTATCGTTTACGCCGGAAGATGTAACAGCAATTGCACCCAGAAGCTGCCCACTAGTTTAACCCCAAGGCCGCCGTATTGGGGAAAGAAACGTTATGCTATTTTGGGGAATACGCATTTCAGGACATCGTCCCATTCCTTGCGTGTCCTCCGGTCCCATTCAGTTTCGGAAAAAGGCCATCAACGTTTCGATCTCTTTCTTCTGCGCCGCCGTTGGCGGCAACAGAGGCAAACGGGGCGACCCACCATAATAACCATTCAGGTCCATAGCGTACTTAATGGCCGGAATCCCCAGCTCAGAAACCACGCGCTTCGTGGCCGGCGTCAGTCCCAATTGTTTTGACCGGGCCAGTTCCACGTCATTGTCCTTCCAGGCGGCATGTATCTCAAAACAAATGGTTGGAGCCGGGGCGGCAAACCCAAGCACTCCGCCGCTGGCTCCGGCCATCAGGGAATCCAGCAAGGTATGGGCCGCGCCCACCAGCACCTGGAAGCCAACTTCCCTGGACCTGGTTTTAAGTTCACGGGTCTTGGTCTTTGGTCGGGTGGCCACCGCAACATCAGCACCACCGTTCAGCTCAGTTACGCTCACAAGTTGCCCGCCGTTTTCGTCGCCCGCCGGCATGGACTGCATTCGCGCGGTGACCGCCTGCTGCGTCTCCGTCACTGTCGCGCTTCTCTTGATGTGCCTGGTGGCCTGCGCCATGGCCGCCACTTTCTCCACATTGCCGCTCGATTCCTTGATCCCGATAATGTTGGGGTGCTCGGCCAGCGCCGTAATCACTTCCAGCGGCAAATCATAAGCCGTAAACGGCGGCACGGTGTAGATCAGCACCGGCAGGGGTGAGCGGTCCGCCACCGTGCGATAAAACGCCAGCAATACCTCGGGCTTCATCTGCGGCCGGTAAAAATGGGGTGTGCGCACCAGGGCCACGTCATAATTCAATTTGGCGGCGATCTCCGTCAGCCGCAAGGTCTCAATCACTGATTCAGCGCCGGTCCCGGCGATCAATACCTTCTCCGGCGAGGCCACTTCGGCCGTCACGCGCAGCACTTCGCGCCGCTCATCGTCGCTCAGCATCACGGCTTCGCCCGTGGAGCCCAGCACCACCATGCCGGCGATCGGAGTGCGCGAATAGCGGTCAATATTGTGCTCAATCTTCTTGTAGTAGACCGCTCCATCCGGGTAGAACGGCGTCGTCACGGCTGGGAAGATGCCTTGCAGGAGCATAGCTTTATTTTAAATGCTTTTTCTGAAATCCTGAACCCGCTCGGGTTTCGCGCCTGAGAGGATCCTATCCGCTTCCAGGCTGCATGTATCGATTTGCTGCAATCCGGGACCGCACCAGGCAAAGATTATCGGCGCTATTGAGTTCCCTCGCGTCGGGCTCGGGATTCTTAGAAAAGAAGCCCCGCGCTCTTGCACAGGGCTTTCTCTTCGCCAAAAAGGCTATATCGCTGAAGCCAGCGGAATGTGGCTCTGGGTCTGCAGATCGCCCAGGCGGCGCACATTTTCCCGCAACGTCTGGTAGCGGGGCGCAAGCACCGCCGGCGTCAATTGCAGGGACGGCATCGCATACTCCAGAGACAGCTTGCCCAGCGCCACCAGGCACTGGATCCTGATCTGGGCCGCCAGCTCCGTTACCTCCGCGGCCGCCGTGGCCACTTCAGGCACCGGGCTCACCCGCACAGCCGCGCTGGCATGCAGCACCGCTGACGCGTTGGATGCAATCCTGCCCACGTAACGCGCGGTCACGCGGATACGCTGCCGTTTGAGCCGTACGAACTTCGAGCGTGGGAGCTTTTCTTTCATGAAGAGCTCATCGTCCCGGTCAATCAGCGTACGGAAAGCGCTGAGGTCTACCGGCCGGTAACTTTGTCCCGCCTTTTTTCTGCGACCGCGTACCGCCATGTAAAACAAAATGACGGCGCACACCGCAAGCGCAATTACTATCACGGTTATCGTCATCTACTTATCAGCTCCATCACTGCAGCATTCCACTGCTCCAACTGGTCCTGTTTCGGAAGCTCCGCGCTGCTGGGTGCGGGCTCCGGAACTAGTATGTAACCCAGCCAGACAAGAAGGCTCGCCCCAAAAGCCAGGACCCGGACAAAATTAAAAGTCTGTACGAAACGTGGGCTGACATGCCCAACGAAGGACATGGTAACTAGTTCCACTGCGGAGACCATGCCCAGCCCAAGCGCAATTCCAAACAGATTTTGCCGCCAGTGCAATCCAAATGCACTCGACGACAAAAACAGGAACATGATCGATCCCACTTCAATGATTCGCACCGCTTGTGCGGCTAACAAGAGCGCATTCGTGTAACTCCTAGCATCGCCAGACTGGGCATAAATTACTCCGCCAGCCAAGATCAAGAGGGCCGCCACTGCCACGCGAAATATCAGCGTTGCCAGCTTGCGAAGAGCAGGGTGAGGAGAAAAAAGACTAGTAAATATCTCCCGCACCACGGCAAGGCTCAGCAATATGCCGACCGCTTCACAAACCCAAAACACGGAGCGATACAACGGCAGATTGTGCGCCACCACCAACAGGGTCACTGCCTCAATCAGGCTAAAAACAACGTAGGCCGAGAAAACCAGATAAGTTCGCCAAGTTTGCTTGGCGAACAACACCAGCGCTAGCAGCGCCTGCAAGACGATGCACCCGACCCATACGTCGTGAATGGCCAATCGCAGCATGTTCAGCTCAAAGCATATCGCCTAACCAATTCGAAAACAAGCCTTAAGCATGATCTGGGTTTATTACCAGAGTCATCGACTCGTGGGCGGGATGCACGGGGCTGGAGGGCACGGAAGAGGATTTCCATCCTGCCTCTCGTGTTCCAGCGGCAATGCCAGACTGCTCGAGAGCAACAACGCACCCAATATCAACATCTTGACGAGTAGATTTTTCATTTAGAGGGTTCTCCTTGGTGAATTAGGTTCAACGTTTTAGTGTCAACAAAAAATCCCGTATCTAGCACAATCCATTGGCTTTAATAGGAATTTCCGAATCTGGAACAGATTTTCCCAAAATGGGAATTAAAGGGGGGGATGTAACCTACTACCTATTCATTAGAGCACTCTCAGGTAAAAACAGTAGACTTACCGAAGTCCCATTTTGGAACTGACCTGAGGAAATCTTTTCAATTTGTTGGAAAGGCGCGTATGGAAGATTCGTTTCTCAGACCCAGAGCGTGTTTCCTGTTACCGGATTGCGAAATATGAATGCAGTGCGCACAAATTTGCGCTCTCCAGGGAGCGCGCACAAGATGCCTCTGAAATGCGGCAAACACACGCTTGTTACCGCGCCGGCTTTTTCATTTTCGTAACGCTTCTGCCGCGGCCGTTCAAAATCCGCGGCTTCCGCTTTGGCCGCTTTTTATTACGGAAACCGAAATGCTCGCTCGCCGTCGCCGCGAAACGGCCGAGAATGAACCGGAAGCCTGCTCAAAATCCTGGCCCTGAAAAAATCGGTTAGAATGAGATTCATCAAGCAGTCATGTCGGGGCGTAGCGCAGCCTGGTAGCGCACCTGCCTTGGGCGCAGGGGGTCACAGGTTCAAATCCTGTCGCCCCGACCAAATTTCGGAGAGACAGGCATGGATCAAGCAAAGGGCGGCGGTAAGCAGGACCGAATTCTGCGCGATCCTGAGATCTGCGGCGGAGAACCGGTCTTCAAGGGGACCCGTGTGACCCTGCGTACGGTGCTTGCCAGCCTGGCCGCGGGCGACAACCCGGATGACATCCTCGCTGATTTTCCCAGCCTTAAACCTGAAGACATCAAAGCTGCCATTGCTTTTGCCGCTGCTTCCGCAGAAGAAGACTTGCCTGTTCCCGCGACTCCCCATATAGGCGCAGGCGATCTAGCCTGAGGCCTCAATCCTTACCATCAACACCAGGGTCATGTCGTTGCGCTCTCAGGCGGTCCGCCTGATCTCCTTGATGCCAGCATGAAGCCGCCGTCGCAGCAGTGCTCTCAGCGTTGCGCCGTCTGCGTATCCCACGCGAGCGGCAACTTCGTCCACGGTGGCGCTGCCCGTCTTCAGTAGATGCACCGCGCGCTCCACCCGCAGGCTCTGGAAATAAGATAGCGGCGACTTTCCCAGCACGTTCTGCATATGGCGCGCGAGCGTGCGTTTGCTGGCCCCGATGGCTTTGGCCGCATCATCCAGCGAGAATCCCTTGCTCAATCTCGCGCGGGCCCAGTCTTCAAAGCGCTGGACCAGCGGGTCGGCGTGGACCAGGTGATCGGTGAGGGAATACGCGGACTGCGACGGACGGGAATCGACGATCAGATATTTCGCGGTAAGAGAAGCAAGCTGCGGACTCATTCCCCGGATCAGCCATAAGGCAAGGTCCATATGGCTGAGCGCCGCCCCGGCGGTAACGAAGCGGCCTGATCTCACGATCATGTTCGATTCCTCGAGTTCCACGTTCGGGTATCGCTTGCGAAACAGCGGAGCCAGCCACCAGGTTGTGGTTGCGCGCTGATGATCCAGCAGGCCGGACTCAGCCATTACAAATGTCCCAACGCAGGCGGCAGTCATGGTTGCCCCGCGCCGGGACCACCTTTGCAGCGCGGCGCCGGCGTCGCGGATATCTGGCCGGACAAGAGCAGTCTCCAGGGGGCCCGGCATCTTGAATCCAATTGCCGGGACCACGACGCAGTCAGGCGTCCGCGCGTCGATTGCGAGAACGGGAACGCTCAGGCCTTGCGATGTCTTGATGGCCTTTCGCACTCCTACCAGCTTCACGTCAAATCGCGGCACCGCAAGACCGGCAAGCTCAATCAATTCGTTCGCCGTCTGGAACGCATCAAGCACGGCAGAAAGGCCCAAATCGAAGACGCCATCGAGCGCAAGCACGTTGATCCGCATGGCAATAATGATACCAAAGATGGCATTCTTGCCTCTAGCCCGATTACGCGCCGGGGACGTAGTCTCAGGAAACAGGCCGATACCTTCGGCCTTTTAAGGAGAATTGAAAATGCTTTCACTTGGATTGTTTGTACGGCTTGAGGCAAAACCCGGGAAGGAAAAAGAGGTCGCCGCCTTCCTGCAACAAGGTCTTCAACTTGCGAACCAGGAAGCGACCACTCCGCTGTGGTTCGCGCTGCGCCTGGGACCATCCACCTTCGCTGTATTCGATGCGTTTGCTGACGAGTCAGGAAGGCAAGCGCACCTTAACGGGCCCATTGCCAAGGCGCTCTTTGCCAAGGCGCCGGAACTCCTGTCCGCGCCGCCTTCCATAGAAAAACATGAGGTCCTGGGAGCCAAGCTATCGCACGCGGCGATGGCGGCGTAACAGTGTGTTGCTGCTAGGGCGGCTCAATTTTGAGGCCGCCCCAACAACACATTATCAGCCGCTATCCAGAGGGCTTTGATCACCGGCGGCCCACGCGGATCGCGGCATCATCGGCGGTGATATGCTTCCCCAATGGCAAACGCTGAACAAGCAAGGCAGGCAACGGATCGCGCCAGGCTGCGCAACTCAACCACGGTGTTTCTGGTCGGAAACATCGAGCCAACGATGGAGTGGTATAAGCAACTCGGGTTCGAATCCGAGTACTATCCGCCCGGATTTGCCATACTGCGCCGCGATGACATTGAGATATTTCTTCAGCAACAGCCCGGGTATGCCGCGCCCGAGGACCCCGGACGGCGGGAGCGCGAGGCGTGGAATGTCTATATTGTTACCGACGACGTGAAAACGCTCTACGCCGAGTACTCCGCCCTGCCGGGCGTGACGATCTCTCGCCCGCTATGCCCGCAGGATTACGGAATGCTGGAGTTTGACGTGATCGACTTGAACGGCCACCGGCTGGTCTTCGCGCAACCGATCCGATAAACATTGGCCCAACCACGGCGTGAGTTGCCGTTCGCTGGCGGCCCCACGCTCTGAGTCAGGCAGATGGTGCGTTGGTCACCAATACGATCTTGCCGGTCACGCCTCCCTTCCCCAACATCTCCTGCGCCTGCCTTGCCTGGGCAAGAGGAAAGCGCTGCGCGATAAGCGGCTTGATCTTCTGCTGTTGAAGAAGGTCGAGCAAGGCGACCAAATCCTGCCGAAACAATGCCGGCCTCAGCCGTTTGAGCGTCTGGATGCTATAGGGGACCACCCGTTTGCGTCCGGGGAGAAGCCAGCCGCCGGCGATGTACCAGGCGAAGATGCGGATTTCACGAAAGCGATGGCGGCCTGGCGCTTTGCCTGAAGCCAGTCTTCCCTGCTGGAGCGAACCGGTAAGTCCATACGCCACCACCTTTCCGCGGCGACGCAGGGCCTTGCGGGATCGCCATATATGCGCGCCGCCAATGCCGTCAAAGACAGCGTCCACGCCCTCGCCTGTGAGGCGGTGAACTTCATTCACGAAGTCCTGACCCTTGTAGTCAATTGGAATGCCGCCCAGTTCGGAAACGGCCGACGCGCCCCTCGATGAACAGGTGCCGTACATCTCCAGCCCGGCTAGCCGCCCAAGCTGCAAGAGCGCCGTGCCCACCCCGCCTGACGCGCCGTGGATCAGCACGCGCTGGCCCCGCTTGACCTTGGCGGAACGATGCAGCATCTGATAGGCCGTAACGTAATTCAGAATCAGGCTGACTGCCTCTCCTGGGTCCAACCCAGAGGGCACGGAAACGAGTTCACGCCACGGCAGGCAGATGAACTCCGTGTAAGCGCCGTGGATCGGCAGCGCGGCAACCATCTGGCCTGGTTCGATTTCTGGTTTGCTTTGGAAGACGCCGTCGCCGACCCGGTCCACTATGCCAACCAGGTCCCACCCCGGCGTAAAGGGGACCGCGGGCGTTTCAGGATGAATGCCCTCGCGCGCCATGATGTCAGGCAAGGAGACGCCTGCCGCCAGCACTCTCACACGCACTTCACCACGCTTCGGCTCAGGGCACTCCTCTTCAAGCACTTGCAGTGCATCGGGCCCGCCGTAATGAGTGACGACGATTCGCGTGTGTCTCACGAACAAATTTCTCCTCAGTTAGCATACATATTGCTCTCCCAACCCAGATGTGACCGCCGTCATAGCTCTGTGCGCGTCCGCGGCCTCAAATTTAGGTGACTGGGACGGGAGCAACTTATGAAATCACAATCTGCAAAACGGAAAGTCTCTCTGGCGCTTCTCTACACTGTTCCCGCGTCGATAGCAGTCGCGGGAGCCCTGGTCTACCGCCGTTATCGTCGTGATCTGAAAGCCGCGCGAGCGCGGGTTTCTTCGGGCAGCAAGCTGGTGAACACGCCGTCCGGCCTGGTTGAATATGCCGACGTGGGAACGGGCGCTCCCGTTCTGGTGATTCACGGGGCAGGCGGCGGCTTTGATCAGGGACTGGAATTCGCGCGTCCTCTCATCGATGCCGGCTTCCGCGTCATCGCGCCGTCGCGCTTCGGTTATCTAGGCACGCCGCTGCCCCAGGATGCTTCGCCCGTGGCGCAAGCCGATGCCCACGCCGGCCTGCTCGACGCCTTGCAGGTCGAAAAGGTTGCGGTGGTGGGCGTTTCCGCCGGGGCCCCCTCTGCCATGCAGCTCTGCCTGCGGCATCCCACGCGGTGCACGGCGCTGGTGCTGGCGGTTCCTCTGGTGTATAGCGGCGGCGTTCCCGCCGGCCCGCCGCACTCTGCATTGCGGGAATTTTTGATCAACACCGCCATCAGCTCCGACTTTATTTTCTGGAGCATGTCAAAGCTGGCGCGCAACACCATGTTCAGGACCGTGCTCGGCACGCCGCCGGAAGACTTGGAGCAGGTCGGCGCGGAAGAGCAGGCGCGTGCCGCCGAGGTGCTGGACCACATTGAGCCAATCAGCCAGCGCAAGAAGGGCCTGCAAAACGAGGCTGCCATCGCCCGCTCCCTGCCACGATACGACCTCGAACGCTTGCAGGTTCCCACCCTGGTGTCCAGTATCGAAGACTGCCTGTACAACACCTACCCCGGCGCACGCTATACCGCGGAGAATATTCCGGGAGCACGGTTCGTCGGCTACCCCACGGGCGGGCACCTTGCAGTGGGACATGAAAAAGAACTTTGGTCTGAAGTCAGGCAGTTTCTTCAGAATGGCGGCCTGAGCAGCGTGGGAGGGCGGGGCGGTTTGTCTTGATCGCATGGGATATCATGGGGCCGCCTTTCATCTTCGGGCCATTGTCGCCCACCTGTCATCTGTTCAGCTATTATCGCTTGATGCAGAAAGCGATATGCGCCTGATTCACCGACGCTTGATCCTACCTTTTCTTTTGACCATGTCGTGGCCATCCATAATCGGCCAGTCGTCGCACCAGGACAACGCGCGGCGGCCGCGCGAATACACCTTCAAAGTCATCAACGTCTTCCCGCATGACACGGCGGCTTTTACCCAGGGCCTGGTTTATCGTGACGGCTTTCTCTATGAAGGCACAGGGCTCAACGGCCGGTCGCAACTGCGCAAGGTGCGGCTGGAAACCGGTGAAGTGGTTCAGCACGCGGACCTCTCCGGCGAGTTCTTCGGCGAAGGAATCGCCATCGCCGGGAACAAGGTGATTCAGCTCACGTGGCAGTCGCACGTTGGCTTTGTGTATAACCTCGCCGACTTCAAGCTGCTGCGCCAGTTTTCTTATCCCGGTGAAGGCTGGGGGCTGGCCTCGCATGCTAATGAGATTTTCATGAGCGACGGCACCGCCGAGATCCGCGTGCTCAACAGCGCCACGCTCAAGGAGACACGGCGCTTCACCGTCCGCGACGGCCCCACGCCCATCGACCAATTGAACGAACTGGAGTTTGTGGAAGGCGAGATCTTCGCCAACGTCTGGCAGACTGACCGGATCGCCCGCATCTCCCCGCAAAGCGGCAAGGTGGTGGGCTGGATTGATCTCACCGGCCTGCTCAGCCCAGTCTTCCGCCGCAGAGACGACGCGGTGCTGAACGGGATCGCCTACGATGCGGCGCACAAACGCCTGTTTGTTACCGGCAAGCTGTGGCCAAATATCTTTGAGATTCAGCTCGTGCCGAAGGCCGCCACTCCGCGGCAGCCAGCCGTTGGGCGGTAAAATTCCCGAAGGCTGCGCGCGCGAGGCGCGCCGGAGTAGAGCGTTTACCGCAATCCGGTCATTCGCAGGATTTTTCCTGCCGCACGACGCGCGGCCAGAACTCCTGAGGCTAGAAACGGCTTGGGATCGGCCCAGTTCCACCAGCCGTAAGACTTCGCGCGGACGACATGGCGGATAAACGTCATTCGGCTGATGAGGTTCGCCCTCCTTATTTCGCGAAAGCATGCAGCATAATTGTGATAGCCCACCCAGGTGGTCCCGTCGCGCTGTTGCGGCGATGAATCGGCCGTGGTTTGCCCGGAAAGTTGACCCGTGAGATCGCGATAGGCGAGATAGGGCAGGTTCACTCCTGCATCGGCGAAAAGGCCGTTGTACCAGGGCAGGCGAGTATTCATTTCAATGAAGTAGTAGCCGCCATCTTTTTGGCGATACTTGAATTCCAGCGATCCCAGGCCGCGATAGCCCAGCGCTAGTATCAGCTTGCGGCCTTCTATGGCCAGCGCGTCATTTTTCTCCGTCTGGCCGTAACACATGCTACCGTAGCCCGCGGGATACTGCCGCAGTTTGCGCACCGTGGACTGCGCCGCGATCTCACCCTGCGTATTGACCAGCGCCGTGTACTGGAAGACCTGATCGTCGCCGCCTTCAATCAGCTCCTGCATCAGCGTAGCGCCCCTGAGCTGCGGATATTTTTCAAAGAACGCCTGCGCTTCCTGTGCCGTCTGCGCGATTAACACCTTGGCTGTCTCCACGGGAAAGCCCGCGGTGTAACGATGAATGGGTTTAATCAGCGATGGATAAACAAAATCGCGCGCCACCTGCGCCATATCGTCTTCAGGGCGCGTGATATGCGTGCGCGGGACCTTCACTCCGGCGCGCTCGCAGAAGCGCACCATGGTTCCTTTATCCACGATTGTGCTGAAGAGCGCAGGCGGCACCCAGTGAAAAAGAAAGCGGTCTTTCAACTCGTCCTGCCGGTTGGAGAGAAAGCGGGCAAACCAGTCAGAGGTCGCGAACAACACAGGCTTATACTCAAAGCGCGCGCCCCACTTCAGCATCAGGCGGCAGAGAACGTCTTCATTGGCCACGCTGTCGCCGGCGTAAGCGCGCGGCTGGCTGGGATCGTCAGTATAAACAAAGCATTCGCGGACATACTTTGAGTAGCGCAGGGGATCGCGCAGCTTGTCGTTGAGCGCAAACACCGGAACGCCGTGCCGTCCCACGCCACGGGCGATGCCGTAGGCGGAAATGTCCAGGCCTTCAACAAAGACCGGTGAGATGTTGTCATGCGGCGAAGCCATACTATTTGCTTTCGGCGTCCTGCTCTTTCTCGCTGCCCTGCGGCTTGGACTTCAACTCAATCGGCGCGCTCTCATCTTCCTGCTGGCCCAACAGCTTCCGCACCGTATCGCGGGCAGAAATCCGGACAGCATGCAATAGTCTTCCATACAAATTTTTGCGGAAGATAAAGACCCGGTAGTTGGTCCGCCGCTCTGAGGCCCATCGGCTTTCATCCCAGGTGGCCGGGCCGACGAAGTCAAATTCGCGCAGGCCACGCTCGGGCGTCTGGCCCAGAATCTCATTTACCAGCAGTTGTCCTGGGCCGTGACGGCGAAAAGCCTCGTCATATCCGGCCTTGGCCAGAAAATAGCGGCCGCGCAGATTGAAGCCAAAATGCCCGGCGATCGGCTTGCCATTCAATTCCAGAAAGTCCAGCGAGAGATAGCCATCGCGCGCCGCAGCCTGCGCCACGTTGTCATAAAACTGTTGCGTGCGCGCGTCACACTGGATCGCCGTGCCTTCAGCGCCCTTCCATCCCGAGGCTTCCAGGTCGTAAAACTTTTTGAGCGCCGCGGGATCAGCCGCGCTATAGTGCTTCAACTCCAGCGTGCCTTGCTCTTCCAGTTGACGCCTGGCCCGCCGCAGGTGCGAGCGAAACTTGGGCCGGGTCCCGGCAAGCCACGGCGGCTGCGTCGCTTTATCTGGAGCGGATGTTGCAGGGGCACCGATGGGCAGATATAAGGTCTGCGAAGTGCGCTTCCGCGCCGTGCGATATCCATCCGCTGCCGCTAGAGCAACGAGCCGATCCAATCCGTTGCCTTCCACCACGTTGGCCACGTCGATCACGTCCCATCGTGGCAAATCTTTTGTTGACTGCCAGAGAGCCTGCAACACGACATCGCCTTCCGCCCCGCGACACACCGTAAGGCTGGCGCGCAATGAGTGAACGTTCGCCGGTATGGTGAGCGTCGAGACGGGAAGACCTGAAACGAATGTGCGCCGCCGCACCAGAGGCAGGATGCCCCGCAAGCGCTCACCGGCCCACGCGGTGATCATCACGACATCGGCCCTGGGTTCGAAGGCCTGCAAGTATGCCTGGGCCCATTCAGGACGGTAAAAGACTTCTTCGTCGCCGGATTCGTCGCAGAGCCGGCGCCAATCAGGCGCAATCTGCTCCACCAGTTCCTGGCCGCCGCGCTGTACGCGCATGGAGAGTTGTGTTCCCGGAATCGTTTGCCCGTGGGCCACCGTCATTTTTGTGAATGCTCTGAGGCGAATCTATCAGACTCCGCGGGCGCCGCGCCAAGCACGCAAGTGCAAACATGTTTACAAAAACAGTTCCCTTACTGGCTTGCCTGCAAAAACTTTTGCATGTTGCCGCCCTGGAGCTGCTTGAACTCCATGCAGCTTGAGATCCGCTCCAGGCTCTGTTGCAGGGCGCGTTCGGCGCCCGGCGCGCGGTGATTGGTAAAAAATTGCTTGATGTCATCGCGCATTTCCACCGAGCAGAATCCAGCCAGGGCGGAAACCGCCCCGCGGCCGCCAAAGCTGGCGACCTTTTCTGCCAGAGAATCCCAATGGGCCTTGAGGTAGTCCCATGTTATCTCACGCGCAGGAGACTCAACCAGCAGCCCCGAAAGCATCCCCGCGTAATCCTGCTGGCGGATCTTTCCCTGGTCGACCAGCGCCAGAGTTCGCCTGGTCAATTCCGGCCGGCGGAAGGCGACGAGCGCATACAGGAAGTGATAGTACTCGTCGGAGTTGTGAGCGTGTTCCATCGCGTCCGTATACTGATCATAAAGGGCCGCATCGCCGTTGGCCGCCGCCACGCCCAGCGCCGGGCCAACGATTGTGCCTTCCACCGAGGCGGGGTCCTTGATGTAAGCCTGCGCAAGTTTCCGCGCTTCCGCCATGGCTTCAGGATCGCCGGCGAAGCCAAGAATCTCCAGCAGGCTGGCGCGCTGGGCCTTTTGGTCGTCACTGTCATTGGCGGAGGGAGTCCAGCCGATCTCTTTCGCCAGCGGCGCAAACTGCCGGCGGATGATCTCATCGTATTTCGCTTTTTCCTGCGCCGGCACTAGCGACCGCGCAATGCCAATCATATGTTCGGCGATGAAATCGACGACGTTGCGATTGCGCTCCGAACGCAATTCCCGCGCAACGTCCAGAAAAATGCTTACCGGCTGCTTGCCCGAGCGCGCCATGGCCCAGGTGTCTTCAACGAAGGCAATACGTTCCGGCACGGTCAGCTCTTTTTCGGCGACGGCGGCCACCGCCATGAGGTCAACAGGGTCCTGATATAAGACGCGGTAGTAGCCTTTGGCGTCGCGGTTGGCCATGAGCCAGCCACAGTGGTTGATTTCTTGTTTCTCTTGTTTGGCCGCCAGCAGAAAACATTTTGAGGGCCACGGCCCGGCGCTCTTTGTGCATACCGGGACCTGCCATTGCTGGTCTGGGGCTTTGGCGGCGCTCTGCGGCGAGAGATAAAAACGCTGCTGCTCCACCAGAAGCGAAGTGTGGTCCACATGGCAACTCCCACTGACGGTGACCAGCGGCACGCCGGACTGCATTACAAACGTCGGCATGATTTTATCCACCGGCTTGCCCGAGACTTTGGCCAGGGCCCGCCAGAAATCCGACGAAGTAGCGTTGCCATTGGCGTGGGCTTGCAGGTAGGCGTTCACACCCTTGCGAAACACCTCATGCCCCACGTATGACTCCAGCATGCCCAGCACGGCCGCGCCTTTTTGGTAGGTGATGCCGTCAAACATCTCCTTGATCTCGGCCGAGGTCCGAGGGTCGCCATGGATGGCGCGCGCCGCGCTCAGCGAATCCTGCCCGATCACACGCTGCGCGGAGGCGGCCTCGTCTTCTTCCACGCGCCACTCGGGATGCCAGGCCATGATGGGCTTGCGCTCCATCCAGGAGGCAAAGCCCTCGTTGAGCCAGATATCGTCCCACCAGGCGGCGGTCACCAGATCGCCGAACCACTGGTGCGCAATCTCATGCGCCACCGTGGCGGCGTGCCCGCGCCGCGCAAAAACCGAGGCGGTTTTTTCATCCAGCAGCAGTGAGGTGTCGCGATAAAAAATGGCAGCCGTGTTCTCCATGCCGCCCCATTCGTAGTCGGGAATGGCCAGCATATCGAGCTTTTCAAACGGGTATTTGATTCCGTACCACTGGTTATAGAAATGGACTGACTGCGCGGCCGCTTCCAGCGCAAACGCACCGTACTGCTTTTTCTCCGGCTCGGCGCAGACGCGTATGGGAATGCCATCGACCGTGCGCTCCAGGCATTGCCAGTCGCCCACGGCCAGCGCCACCAGATAGGTAGACATTTTGGGCGAAGTTGAAAACGTGATCCTGTGGCGGCTGGAACCGGGCAGCGGCTCATCCTTAATGACGCGTCCGTTGGAGATTGCCGTGTCGCCCTTCGCGGCGACCACCGAGAGGTCAAACGTGGCCTTGAAGCCGGGTTCGTCAAAGCCGGGAAACATCATACGGGCATAGGTGCCTTCAAATTGCGTGACCGCATATTGCCGCCGCGCGGATTTGCTCAGGTAGAGTCCGCGCAAGCCGGCGGTGAGCTTGCCGGAAAATTTCAGATGCAGGCTGACAAGCCCCGCAGGCACCGGCTTGGCGAACGTAAGCCGCGCCATCTCATTCGGCTCGTCGTAGCTCACCTGCGCGGGCATGGTGGCCAGGTCTAGTCCGGGGATTGCCTCGGCGAGGGAAATTTCCAGTCCCAGAGAATTCAGCACGATCTCGCGAGTTGGCTGCTGCACCTTTACCGTGATGGTTTCTTCGCCAGAAAATTTCTGCGCGGCGATGTCAGGATCGAGCAGGAGCTTGTAATTGCCGGGGACAACGGTGGTGGGCAGGCGCTGTGCGTGAAGACCTGTTGCTGAGATCGCAACAAGGACCAGCGTTGAGAGCATAAGCCGCATGCGCAAAGAAAAGAGAGTCAGCATGGATTGATTAAGGACCTCTCAAGAAGTGGCTATCTTATCAAGATTACTTCGCCATCGCTTTCTGGATTGCCTGCACCGCGCTTTCAATTTGCTTGCGCTCGGCTTCACTGAGACGCGAAAGCCGTTTGGCCAGGAACTTGACGCGCCGCTTTCTTCCCTGCCACAGAATGGCCGCGCCTTTCTCCGTGGCTTCAATCACCACGGCGCGACGGTCTTGCGCGTTCACCGTGCGACGGACGAGGCCTTCTGACTCCAGGGCGTCAACAATGCGGCTCATGGTGGGCGGGCGCACCTGCTCCGCGCGGGCCAGGTCATTCAAAGAAGTGGCGCCGCCGAAGACCAACACAGAGAGCGCCGAAAGCCGTGCCGGAGCGATGCCGGTGGCTGCATCCTCCGCGCGCACCTGGCGCAGCAGGTGGATCGCGGCGCTGTGCAGGCGGTCAGCCAGGTCTTCGATTTTGTTGAGTTTCGCCATGGAAGGACTATTGATTAGCTTAGCTAACTATTTTCTTGACACTTCGACCCGATTTAATTAGCCTTGCTAACTATATCAGATTGGGAGGCAGCAGTTATGGCGGAAACAGTCCAGCTTTCGCGGATCGCGGCCATTATGCTGGGGGTGCGCGACCTGACACAGGCCGTGGCCTTCTATAAGGACAAACTGGGGCTCACAGTAGTGATGCAGGAGCCGGGGTTGGCCCTGCTGCAGTGCGGCACGGTGATGCTGGGGCTGAGCCCACGGCATGTGAGTCCGGAAACGCCGGTTGCAGGAGCCACGGAAGTTTCTTTCGGGGTGGACAATCTGCGCGCCACGCACAAAGCGCTGGGAGAAAACGGCGTGGTCTTCCAGGGCGAACCGCGCCAGGTCACGCCCACGGACTGGGCGGTCCACTTCAGAGACTTGGATGGACACCTTTTGTCATTGTTCGGGCCGGAAGGCAAGGCTTAGGCAGTCGGTGACGAGGACTTTAGCGGTGCAGGAATTTGCGGCGCACGTCGGGCCAGAACTCGTGCACCAGGTTCAGGCCGGCATCGCGCAACAAGGTAAAGCTCACGCACGTGGCCACAGGGTGCATGCCCTGGCGCTCGCCGGGAACATAAAGATCGGAAACGGCGCGTGAGGCGGCGATGCTGAGGATGCGCGACGAGTTGATGGTCTGGCCGCCGCTATCGGTACGGGTGATAAGAACGCGGCTCATGGCGTACAGAGCGCGCTGGACAAACGGCAGGTCAGGATTGCGGAAATAGCGCGGGTCTTGCCGCAGCAGCGTGGGAAAAAGAAAGCGCTGGAAGAAGATGTCAGTCTCGTTGGTCGCCAAGTTGATGCCGTATGCCTGGCCTGCGCCGCGAAAGCCAGTCTCATACTCGCGGTTCAGGTGACGGCCCTTGGCGCGGTCGGCGGCTTCGTCAATGGCGGCGTTGGCGAAGGTGCGGGGCGAGTAAGTGCTGCGGAGAAACACGTCAAACTTCTGGCGCGCCGTGAGAGGCTGCCACTCAGAGAGCGACGGGTAGGCTTTCCCATCGATAGCGCGGGCCACCTGGCGCTTGATTAGGTTTTTCATCATCAAGAGCCGCGGCGGTGGATTCGAAAACAAAGGAGCTTCCGCCATGTCCATGACGTCGTTTGAAGACGGTTCTGTGGAATCGTCCGGATGCGGCGCCAGCGCCGGCGCGAGGGCGCAGGTGAAAAACAACATCAGACTGATACAAAGCGAACGCATAATGAATAACGCTGGACCTCAGGAAGGAAGGCCTTAAACTGTTAGAACTAAGGCCCGGGATAGAGGTTGTAAAACTAAGGCAAAATGCAGCTCTGCTTTCCTTGCTTTGACGCCGGCAGCAGCTTGCGCCCTGGGTCTGCCAGCTATACTTCTTTTCGATGAGTGCATCCCAGCAGCCGCTGCCTGGTGTTTCCTGGTTTGACGTCTCCGATCCCAGCTCCCCAGAGCTGGACAAGCTTGCGCGGCGGCTTGGCTTCCACGAATTGCAGGTGGAAGACTGCCGCCATCGGCCGCAACGGGCGAAGATGGAGGAGTACGACAACTACATCTTTTGCGTTCTCAAGCACCTGCGCAACGACGCCGACTTCACCTTCGAGGACTTTGATCTCTTCCTGACCGCCACCGAACTGGTGAGCGTGCACGAGCCCAATTCCGACATCCTGGAGAAGGCCCGCGTGCGCGCCGAGCAGAACAAGGTCACCGACGTGGACAAAATTTTCTACATCCTGCTGGACACGATCGTGGACGAGTATTCACCGGTGCTGGACCGGATCGCCGACGAAACTTCAGAGATTGAATCCATCGTGCTGGAGTTTCCCGAGCCCAGAGTTCTGGCGCGCATCTTCAAGCTGAAGCGCAACCTGATTGAATTCCGCCGCGCCGCCGGCGGCATGCGCGAGGTGGTGAACTCGCTGGTCCGGCGCGAAGGCGGCCTGCTTTCTGACAAGTTCGACCCCTATCTCCGCGACGTTTATGACCACGTTGTCCGCACCACGGAATTCATTGAGACCTACCGCGACCTTCTGAGCGGCGCGCTGGATATCTATCTTTCCGCGGTGGCCAACCGCACCAACGAGGTCATGAAAGTCCTGACTATCTGGGGCACAATCGCCTTGCCCATGGTAATCATCACCGGCTTCTTCGGCATGAACCTGCCGCTTCCCTGGCATGACAATCCACATGGAACGCTCTATTCCATTGGCCTGATGGCGGTGACCACCGTCGCCACGCTGCTGTACTTCAAGAAGAAGCGGTGGTTTTGAGGCGGGCCGACGTATCAGCTGCAGGCTACAGCGGCTAAAACCACTACACATCTCAAAACGCCGCTGCTGCCGGACCGGCTGCCTGCAAGATTGCCTGCGCCGAAAGCTTGATGTCTTGCTCTGTTGTTGACCAGTTCGAAACCGAAACTCGCATGGCAGCCATGTTGTGCCAGGTGGTGCCGCCGAGCCAGCAGGTCCCGTCTTGCTGCACCCGCTGAATCACGGTCCGCGTGAAGTCGTCTGACTGGTTGAAGCGGACCAGGACCTGGTTCAGGACAACATCATTTAAAATCTCAACGCCCGGATGTTGCCGGAGCAGCTCCGCCATTTGCCGCGCGCGGGCGCAGCAGCGCTCGATCATGTCGCGAATGCCGCTGCGGCCCAGGTGTTTGAGCACCGCGTAGACGGTGAAGCCCCGTCCTCTTCGAGACAGCTCGGGCACCCATTCACATGGATCGCGCTGCGCTTCGGCGGGCACCAGGTAAGAAGCGCTCACGTTCATGGCCGCGCGATGCGGCTCCGGATGAGCGCACATGATCAAACCGCAATCGTACGGAACATTCAGCCATTTGTGCGCGTCAGTGGCCCAGGAGTCGGCGAGATCGGCGCCGGCAGTGAGATATTTGAGTTTGTCGCTCACGGCAGCCCAGAGCCCGAACGCGCCGTCCACGTGGAGCCATGCACCGGCTTCGCGACAAGCGGCGGAGATTTCCTGCAGCGGATCAAAAGCTCCGGTGTTGATATTGCCGGCCTGCGCGCAGACGATGGTAGGACCAGCGCAGCCTTTAATGGTCCTAGCCAACTCGGAAGCAATCATTCTTCCCTGGTCATCAGTGGGAACGTCCTTGATGAAACGCGTACCCAGGCCCAGCATGCGCAATGCGGTGTGCACGGTGACGTGGGCCTCTTCGCCGAGAATAAGGTTGATGGGCGGCGCACCGTTGAGGCCGTCCAGTTCCACGTCCCATCCAGCGCGGCGAAGGAGAAAGTGCCGCGCGGCCGCGAGCCCGGTGAAGTTGGCCATGCAACATCCGGTAACAAAGCCGACGCTGGCCGTACGCGGCAAACCCAGCAACTCTAGCAGCCAGGCGGCCGCGACCTCTTCCACCACGGAGGCCGCGGGCGAGGTGGCATAGAGCCCTGAATTCTGGTCCCAGGTTGATGTCAGCCAGTCCGCGGCGGTAGCCACCGGCAAACTGCCGCCGATCACGAAGCCGAAGTAACGCGGCCCGGTGTGCGCGACCAAGCCGAGTTCCGCCGATTGCGCCAGCGCGGCGATCACTTCTTCGGCGTCCTGTCCGTGATCCGGCATGGGCGCTCCCGCACCGAATACTTTGCGTACCTCTTCAGGCGTGACGTGGGGAAAAACGGGCGCGGAATCGCGGCGGCCATAATAGGCGGACGCGAGATCGACAACCTGGCTCAGCAGGGGCAAACGACTCATGAGAAAGCTCCGGGTAACTCTTTTTGATTACAGAATGGCCGATGCGATGCAAATCAAAGTAAGAGCATGCTCTGGATGCAATGGCGGTGGCACTCCGCGGCTTGCGCTGGAAGTAAGAATTCATGTGTCGCGCCGCTGGCGTTTGGATCCTGGTGTATGTCACGGGCGTGGTTTTTTCGCGACCGTAACATACCGGGTGACAGGAGCTATGTTGTTTCCGCGCTCCGGCTCACCAAGGCTCGCCGAATCGAAGTTCGGGATGGCGGTCGTGGGCGTGGACGTTGTCGTGGGAATTCACTGAAGCGGTATGGTGTGGGAAGGAGTGTTGGGGTCTTTCGACTTGCCCTCGCGGCGCGTTGCTTGCTCGGACGGCGCTCAAGATGACAAGGGATTAGCGGCGTTATTAACGGGCTGTCGCTGCGGAGCGGCGGAAGGAGTTTTGAACACACGCTGTT
The DNA here is from genome assembly GCA_035703825.1 of Candidatus Angelobacter sp. GTDB lineage: Bacteria > Acidobacteriota > Terriglobia > Terriglobales > Acidobacteriaceae > Angelobacter. The sequence continues at coordinate 46,469 of DASSXL010000066.1, read as the reverse complement.
CGTGCGTCCAGCATTGAAGGTCAATGAAGGATTCTGTACGCTATTTGCGCCGAGCCTACGGTGCTCGCGCATCTTGCAGCGCACTGAACGCAGCAATGTGGGCGCGCAGCCACTAAAACCCATCCACTACCGCCTTGTCGTCCCGAGCGAAGCCGAGGGATCTATGCATTTTCTTTGGCCTATGTGTTGGCCTTTTTCCCCAGTTCCGGATACCAACCGTCCGAAAGGTCCCTCCACGTCGGATTCATATCCACGATCAGCCTGACCTTCTTGATTTTGCTCCAGCGCTTGATTTGCTTCTCCCTCGCTATCGCGTTGTTCACATATTTGTAGATTTCGTAATAGACCAGCCGGTCGATCGTGTATCGCTATGTAAAGCCCTCATGCACTCCCGTCTTGTGCTCCCAAACGCATTGCTTGAGGCCGCCCGTAACACCCGTATACAGTGTCCTCGACCGGTTTGTCAGAATGTAGACGTAAAACCATCGTTCGTAATACATAAATCCCTTGGCTCCGCGGCCACATCGCTCCGCTACGTTCCCGCTCCGCTCGGGATGACAAAATCACTTGACCTTAACAATCTTGGAGCTCATGCGCTTCTTGTCCGTGTGCTCGTAACGCTCAGTGGGACGCTCGCGGGGCGGGGCGCTCGTCCCCTTCTTTCGCGACATCCGGGTAGGCTACCTCAATCAGACTTGTGAGAAAGAGGGATTCTAATCGCGCTGCGAGGCAAGATGCCAGATTAGCGCGCTCCGCTTCGCTGCCGGGCCGCATTCGCGCCCGGTGTTGGCGTAAATGGGCAACGCGCGGGCTTGCGGCGCGAGGAATGATAACGGCAGAGAACCGCCGCTCCTTAACCCGTCCCTAACCCTGTTTAGCCAGTGTATTCACCCGTTTGACGTGAGCAGCCGGTGGTGTTACGGTCGAAAGAGTTAACTGATAGAGGCGGTTGACTTTGCAATGATAATTACACAATTCCCCCTGTTAGCGTCCATCGCCGGCGGAGTGTGGGCACCCGTTTTGGCGTCCTTTGTTGGCGGAGAGATTTTCAACCTCATCAAGCAGACCGGGGCCGTGGCGCAGGTGGTCCTTGTAATATTGCTGATCTTCAGCATCATGTCGTGGTCGGTCATCCTTACAAAATGGTCGTCGATCAAGCGGGCGCGGGCGCAGAGCGGGCGCTTTCTGCGGGCGTTTCGCAAGGCCCAGCGTTTGCAGGACGTGGCCGCCGTCTCTGAGCAGTTCAAACCCAGCCCGCTGGTGGCGGTGTTTGACAACGCTTATGACGAATTCCGGCGGCAGGGCGACGGCAATATCAATGCCGTCCAACGCGCGGCGCAGATCGCATCCTCAGAGGAGCTGACACGGCTGGAGCGCCGGCTCCCCATGCTAGCGACGACGGGCGCCGTGGCGCCGTTCATCGGGCTGTTTGGCACGGTGTGGGGCATTATTGACGCGTTCAACGGCCTGGGCGATGCCGGCGCGGCCACGTTGCGGGCCGTGGCGCCGGGCATTTCCGAAGCGCTGATCACCACCGCCTTTGGATTGTTCGCGGCCATTCCGGCCGTGATCTTTTATAACCAGTTCACGCACAGCATGCGCGAATTTGCCGCGCGCATGGACGATTTCACCATGGAGATCATGAACTTTATCGAGCGCACCACCGGGGTCACGACGGGGGTGCGGTGATGGCATTCACCACAAAGAACGGGCGCACGGAAACGTCGCTTTCTGAAATCAACGTCACGCCGTTTGTGGACGTGGTGCTGGTGCTGCTGATCATTTTTATGGTCACCGCGCCGGTGCTGCAGTCGGGCATTGAGGTCTCAGTCCCCAAGACCAAAGTGGTGAAAGAAGTTTCCGAGGAGCGGCTGGTGATTTCCATCACCAAGGCGCAGGAAGTTTACTTGAACAACGATCACGTGCGGCTGGACGAGATTGGCGACGCGCTGCGCAAGCATTTCCGCGATCCGCGCGGCCAGGCGGTGTATGTGCGGGCCGATGAGAACGTGGCTTTTGGCGCGTTTGCCACGGTGATGAGCGCGGTGAAATCGGCAGGAATCACCAACGTGAGCATTGTGACGGAGCCGATTCAGCCGGGGAAAAAGTGATCGCCGTGATCTGGAAAGGCAAAAGCTTACCGCGGATGAACGCGGATAGTCGCGGATTGGGGACTGGGTGATCGCGCGTGATCGCGCGTCATCGCCGTCATCGCGCGTAATCGGAAGGCAAAGTCTCGATTTTGAGTACTGAGTGCTGAGTGCTAATTGCTAAGTGCTAATTACTAACTGCTAAACATGGCATACGTCAGGGCCAACCTGTTTTATGAGCGGGAGCAATGGAAGAAGCCCGTGCTGCTCTCCGTGGGATTCCACGGACTGCTGGTGGCCGCCATTTTTGCGGCGGGCTACGTGATGAACCCGCACGGCAGCGCCAATGACTGGGGCATCCATGAAGGCGATGCGGTGACGGCGCAACTGGTGAGCGCGTCGATTCCCATTCCCAAGCAGGAGCAGTCTGACAACATCGTGGCCAATGAGAGCAAGGGCGTAACGCAAACGGTGCCGCAGCCGAAACCAGTCGAGACCGAAGACGGAATTTCGATCAAGGGAAAAGTCACGCCGCCGAAGAAGACGATCGAAAAACCGGCGCCGCCGACCCATGTGACGCCGCGGCCGATTCCGACGCCCGTGGACACGGCCGTGCCTTATGGTGAAGGCGGGCCGGTGAGCGGGCCGTATGGATCGGTGACGACCGCGAACTACAAAGGCGGCTTCAGCTTTCAGAATGCGGACTTCGGCGGCAAGTACGGCTGGTACGTAGACGGCGTGAAGCGGCGCGTGCAGCAGAACTGGCTCACGTATGAGATTGATCCGCGCATCAAGGCGCCGCATCGCGCGTTTATCGAGTTTGACATTACGCGCGACGGCGTGCCGGCCAACGTGCATCTGGCGCAGTCGAGCGGAGTGCCGTCACTGGACCAGTCGGCCATGCGGGCCATACAGCGCATTGATTCGTTCGGAAAATTGCCGGAAGGCAACAGCGTGACGGTAGAGTTCTGGTTTGATTATCCCCCGAAATAGGCGAATTCATGGTTAAAGCAAACAGACTTGGCAAGGGAAGAACGCTCGGCTTCATTACTCTTATGCTGTGCGGATTCTTGAGCGCAGCCGCGCAGGACCGAATCAAGATTGAACTCAACATGGGCCAGGAGCGTCCGCGGCTGGCCGCGCCGGACTTTAAGGCAGCAAATGGCGATCCGCAGACCGCGCCGCTGAATACCGTCTTTAATCAGACGCTGTGGAACGATCTGGATAATGCCGGAATTTTCGACATGGTGGCCAAAAGCTTTTATCCGTCGCAAATGCCAGGACAGCCGTCGGAGCTGAATGCCAAGGCGTGGGGCGATCCGCCGCCGAATGCCGGAGTGATCACGTTCGGCAACCTGGGCGTGACCAGCGGAAAAGTCGATGTCCAGGGCTGGCTCTATGATGTGAAAAATCCCGGCGCGCCGCAGATCCTGGGCAAGCAATACAAAGAAGACGCCACGCCGGACAACGCAAGGCTGATCGCGCACCGCTTTGCCGACGAAATTATTGCGCGCCTGGGCAGCGGCATACCGGGGATCGCCGAAAGCCAGATTTATTTTGTGAGCACGCGCAGCGGCAACAAGGAAATCTGGTCAATGGACTACGACGGCGCCAACCAGAAGCAGATTACCAAGCTGGGAACGATCGCGCTGTCACCGCGGATTTCTCCCGATGGCTCGCGGCTGGCGTTTAGCGGGCTAACACGGGATTCATGGCAGATCATGATGTACTCCATGGACTTGGGACGCACCGTGGCCTTCCCGCGGATCGCAGGCGACAATTTTTCTCCCGCATGGGCGTCGGATGGAACTAAAATCGCTTTTTCATCCACCATGCACAGCGGGCTGTCAGAGATATTCATCGCGGACGCGAATGGCGCAGGCGCACGCAGGCTGAGCACCGGCAAAGGGGATGTTTCTCCGGTTTTCAACCCTAAAACGAACGGCCAGATTGCCTGGGTGAGCGGCCGAACGGGGCTGCCCCAGATCTATGTGATGGACGCGGACGGGAGTAACGTGCAGAGAATGACCGACCAGGGCTATGCTGTTTCTCCGGCGTGGTCTCCTAACGGACTGCTGCTGGCGTTTGCCTGGGTCCGCAATTACGGCCCTGGGGTGCTGGGCGGCTCGGACATTTATCTTATGGATATTGCATCACGGCAGATAATACAGTTGACGCACGATGGCGGAAGAAATGACTTTCCGTCATGGTCTCCCGATGGACGCCACATTGTGTTTCAGTCCAACCGCACCGGCAATGAACAGATTTGGAGCGTCCTGGCGGACGGCACTCACTTGCAGCAATTGACGCGCCAGGGCCGCAATAGCCAGCCCAATTGGAGCTTTAAATAGGCCTTATAGTAAATTGCATTACTTTTTGGAGGACATGAGGTGAACAAGAGCACGAGCAATCGGATCGTCGTCCTGGGGGTGCTGGCTTTGTTGATGGTGGCAAGCGGATGTAAGAAGAAAGAAACTGCTCCACCGCCGCCACCGCCGCCCAAGCCCGTAACCGCCACGCTTTCAGCCAACCCGACTTCCATTGAAGCTGGGCAGTCTTCAACCCTCACCTGGAGCACGGAAAATGCAACCGACGTTGCCCTGGACGGCAACAAGGTTGATCCCAGCGGATCGCAAACGGTTTCGCCCACGCAAACCACCACTTATCATCTGACCGCCAAGGGCGCGGCCGGAACGCAGGAAGCCACCGCGCAGGTTTCGGTGGCCGCGAAGCCGACCCCAACGCCGACGCCGGCTCCAACGCCGCCTCCTGTCACCGACGATCAGCTCTTTGCCCAGATGGTCAAGGACGTTTTCTTCGACTATGACAAGTCTGACCTGCGTCCGGATGCGCAACAGGCGCTGGCGCAGGCGGCACAGGTCATCAAACAGAAGGGCTGGAGAGTACAGATTGAAGGCAACTGCGACGAGCGCGGTTCCACCGAGTACAACCTGGCTCTGGGTGAACGCCGTGCGGACGCCGCCAAGCAGGCCCTGCAGCAAGCGGGCGTAGGCGCGGACGCGCTCAAGACCATCAGCTACGGCAAGGAAAAACCGCAGTGCACTGATTCGAACGAAGATTGCTGGCAGAAGAACCGCCGCGATCACTTCTCGCTGTTACACTAAAAGACGTTGTTACAACCAGGGGCCGGGCGGGCCTTAACCCGTCCGGCTTATCAAGCTTGGTTCCTGCTCAAGTAGGGTTCGCGCCAGCCCTGTTTCCGGTGCACACTTAAGGGAAGCGCCTCCTCGTCACTAAAGAAAATTCCTGCAGGATCCAACAGCTATTCTGCATCTAAAGAGTTAAATGCCTATGAAGAGACAAAGTTTCGCCGTCGCGCTCGCCCTGCTGCTTTTTGCCCTCTGCGCCAGCCACCGCGCTGCCGCCGCGGACACCAAGTCACAGCTCATCCAGATACAGACCCAGCTCCAGCTCATGCAAGACAACATGTCTCGCATGCAGCAATCGTTTGATGAGCGCATGGGCGTAATGAAAGACCTGCTTACCCAGCAGATCGACAACGTCAACAAAATGGGTACGACCGTCCAGAATCTGCAGAAGACCCTTGGTCAGCAGACCAGCGACGCGGGCAGCAAAGTCGACCAGATTTCAGGACAGGTGCAGGCCTTGCACGATGCCGTGGACGAATTGAAAGCCCGCCTTGCCAAAGTGAGCAAGCAGCTCGACGACATGCAGACGGCGCAGCAGAATATTTCCACGCCTCCAACAGGCCAGCCCAGCGCACCCGGCGGCGCGGCCAGCAATGTGCCACAGGCCCCGCCCCCAGACCAGCTCTATAACGATGGTCTGCGTGACTACAATGCCAACAAAAACGATCTGGCTTCACAGGAGTTCACGCAGTATTTGCAGGTCTATGGCAATACTGATATGGCGGGCAACGCGCAGTTCTATCTGGGAGAGATCGCCTATCGCCAGGGCAATTTCAGCGGAGCCGTGCAGGCGTACAACAAAGTCCTGGACCAATATCCCGGTGGCAACAAGACCGCGGCCGCGCAGTTGAAAAAAGGATATGCGCTTCTTGAACTTGGCCAGCGCGAAGCCGGCGTGCAGGAATTGCGCAGCCTGATCAGCCGCTATCCAAAAAGCCCTGAGGCCTTGCAGGCCCGGGACCGTCTTACAAAACTGGGGGCTGCGGGCGCAGCCTCCAAGAAACCTGCCCGCCCTTCACCCAGCCATCGCTAACTTTTTCTAAAACCTCTCGGCGCAACGAGAGGTCCCTATCATTACAAAATTTATGGCACACAGAATTTAAAGGGTTCCGTGAGGTGCGCCGAGTAGGGTACTTGGCCCCGAACCAGAGCCGAACATCTATTGAACTTGCCTGTTTCTAAGTGATTGATATTGAATCCTTTGCGATCTGCCGGTCGCAGTCTGTCGTTCTTTATTGAGGTTGGAGGCTTTCGCCGCCAAAATCGTCTACAGAGTCGGAGAGCCAAAGATGACTGATCGCTCACAGCTGTTAAGGAAAGTGCTCGAAACCTGGGATGCAAGCATGGAAGGCGAACGATACCTCGAGTGGCTTATCAAGCCGGAAGCCCTTGAATTGGACGGCGGTGACCTCCTGCGTGAGGCCGTATTGGATGTTATGGAGGATGATGACCAACTCAAGAAATTGGAGGACACGAGAGCAGCTGCTAGTATGCAGGAATTCTATCAAAGCGTGCCGCTCGAGATTGCGGAGCTACTGCGACCCCAAACTGCCGGGCTTCTTGAATCGCTTTCGCAACTGAAGGAGAACTTCCGAAGTAGGGCGGCGCACTTGCGAAACATTCGTCACCTCTTGAACAATGACAGGGTCGAAACATTGGCGTTCGCTGCGAAAGCAGAAAGCCTTGCAGGAGCAGAAAACAGCACTACTTACGAAAAGATAGCAGCCTTCCATAAAGATTTCGCCTTAGCAGAGCAATTGGCGGCTCAGGTTACGGCCCTAAGCAGAACGAGTGTTGCCAAGGTTAAGGCCTCGGGCAATTGGAAGAGCGTGTCAACGGCCGAATTCTGGGACGACCTAGTACAGGACCTTGCAACGAAACCGGGAGAAGACTGGTTTGACTACAATCGAGAAAAACTTGACCGTTATTATTCCCAACAGCTTGTTTCTCAGCTTGAGAACATTGTGGAACGGGCTTTAACTCTGAGACCAGTCGGCTTGGAAGTTAACGATCCGATCATAAGCAGTTTGTTTCAGGAAGCACACGAAGCCTTTTTGTACGGTTTTGACAGTGCATCAATAGCGCTTTGCAGGAGCCTAATAGATCATTCACTTAAGGACAAGCTCTCTCATCGCAGCCAGCGATCAAATCTCCAGTCCATGATTGAGCAAGCGGCAAAACAAGGGCTCCTAGACCCATTCTGCAGTGATTGTGCCCAGAAAGTTCGAGATGCCGGCAACAATATAATGCATGACATGTCCAATCTGAGGCGTACAGCGCAAGAAGTGCTGGATTGTACTCGGTCTGTTCTCAAGAAGCTCTACGACAACATGACCAGTGTCCATCCGTGACAAGCGTTGTGGATCCTTTTCGTGTTGTGAGCCCTAATGGCAAATGATTTTCTTAAACCCGAAACATTGCTGTTTGTTCGCAAAAGCCTGGAGGCCAGTGACATTCAAGGGCTCGCCGGACCGTTAAACTTACCTGGCGACCTAGACTTGCGTGCGGCCAACATTTCAGTTTTGCTTCCATTACTGCATGATGCCCGAGAAAAAGACGAGAAGGCATTCTGGATTAGTCTCTTTCTGCCATGGATAACCATACAGGGGTCGGTGGGCGCTCATCATCAACGGATTACTGATGAATTTGCAAAGATCGTAGATTTCAGCGAGGGATCTACGGCCTTCGCGATTCATCTCGTGAATTTATATCGAAGCATCGTGTCAGAGTTGCTTGATCCTTATTTGACGCTGCCTCTTGCATGCTTTCAACTCATTGAAGGCACATTCACAACGATTCAAGATTCGAATGTGGGGCTAAAAGAACGAAATAAGGCGGAATATATTGAGAGTCGCACGAAAAGAATTGATCCGGAAAATCGACTTCTTTCGGGCTACAACCCCATTGTTCGCAATGCCGTGACACACGCTGGTTCCGACGGCGTCACCTACTCTGCGAACACAGTGCTGTTCCGAAACATCAAGCGGGGTATCCCTCAAGTAGTAGACACGGTTGAATGGTCGCACGACACGCTCACCGGGAAGATCGTACGGCTCTATGAATGCATCATTTCGATCGATGCTGCTGTGAACATATTTGGTGTGGACTGTGGCGAAATTTTACTGAAGGACGCGGATGTTAAGGCGGAAGTAATACAAAGGGTATTCACTCCACAGCAGCGGACAGAATTGCGGGGGCGGTTCGATGACTTGGTAGAGCAAATCCGCAATGATAAAGAAATAACGGCAAACCAACAGTTCGATTTGCTGTCGCAAATGCTGATCCATAACTATGCCCAACGGAACATGCCGATTCGTGGAATCCGGATAAGCTCAGAAAACCATATGGTGATGGTCGAAATTCCTGACCACCAGAAAGACTTAAGTAACGATGAGGTGCTACGAGATGCCGTACTGGAGTGTAGCCACTACTGCATTCTGGCGAGGACGGTGTTCGGCTCCAATTTCGAGCGCTACGTAGTTCGAACGATTCTGGAATCGGGACAATCCCGTTTGACGGTAATTCTGGCAGGAAAGCTGCTACAACAATATGTCGAGGAGCAAGCTGGGCTGTACGATTTGCTTCACGAATCAGATGTACGGCTCGACGGCAATAGAGTCGTGATATCTATCGATTTCGAAATGCTTTCAGAGTTAGAGAAAAAACATTTGGACCGTCGGTTTCCGCGCAAGTCTCGGCCGGGAATCCTCTGAGGTACAAAACTGGGGGCTGCGGGTGCGGCCTCCAAGAAACCTGCCCGCCCCTCGCCCAGTCACCGCTAACCGCGAAGCTCGCTAGAGCACCCCGCCCAGGCTGTTCGCAATCTCCTGCGTCTGCACTTGCCCCTTGTTGCCGACGACCACTCCGGTCATATATGTCGATGAGAAGCCTGAAGCCTCTAAACCATGGCCGGCATCAGCCAAATGGATCGAGCCGTGTCTATTACCGACAACGTTTGGCACCAGAAAAACGGATGTCTCTGTCGGTCCGGTCCTGAAAACGAAATGTGCATATTGTGTTCCGCCGAGGTTGCACAAGCGAACCTTTTCAAACACGGCGTCCCTGGGTGTGATCGTAGCGAGCAAGTCTTGCCGTGGAAATTCTTTCAGCATGAACCGCGCAACATCCTGGGGCTGGTAGGCCCAATCAGGATGTCGCAACAGCACCAGGTCGCTGTAGTGATCATCAGCAGCGGCAATGGCCATTGCTCTTTGCGCCTGATGCGCCCGGAAGCTTGAGACCCCGAGAGCAGCCGCCAGGACAACCATTGCGGCCAACAAAGCGAAGCGCAATGAACGACCACGTAACATTCTCTTCCACCCGGAGGCCGTCATCTCGCCATGAACCCGCTGAAGGACCGCTGAAACATCCGGGCTATGTTCGAGCATTGCTGTCCGTAACATATCGTCCAGTTGGCGATCCGCGCTTATTGACTGTGTGCAGGCTTCACATGCTTCCACGTGATGCTGCACAGCAGCCAGTTCTTCGCCGGTTAGCTCGCCTGCAAGGTAAAGCGGCAGCAAGTCCTGAACACCTTCACAATTCATAAGCCTTCCTTCCGGACGAATGCGCGCGTCTGCAACACGCTGCGGAGGCTGGCCCGCGCCCGGCTCAAACGTGACATCACTGTCCCTTGAGGTACCTGCAGCACGTCCGCCACTTCTCGGATTCCAAGGCCCTCAACGGCCGCAAGCTGCAGCACTTCCTGGTGCTCGGGAGTGAGCCGTTCAAATGCGTCCCTCACTTGCTGATTGGCGGAAATCCGTTCCGCTGTGGCGAGCCGGGGTTCGTCCTCTTCGAGTGATATTTCTGGTTTTCGGGTCATTCTCCGCATTTGCTTGGAATGCAGATTCTTCAAGATTCGGAACAACCATGCCTTGCAATTGGTGCCCTGTTCGAATTGATGGAAATGTCGCCAGGCAGACAGAAGGGTATCCTGCACCAGGTCCTCGGCTCGCGCCTTTTCTCGCTCGAGGTGTAGCGCGTAGCGAAGCAGGCCTCCTGCGTGCGGAAGAGCGACACTCTCAAACTCAAATGTCCAGTCCTTGGACATTGTTAAACTCGTGCCGCGGACAAATTTGGCGTCATCAAGCTCCATTAAATCACTTCCGTTCACAACGCGACTGGGCCTAAAGACCCCATAGGCTCTTTCCACTACAAGCCTCCCAACGCTGATTTTCATCCCTCTCCGAATAATATTTTTTTGGATAGTCAATTGGAATAAAGCGGGCATTGCGGGGGTTCTCACTGAACAGAGGCCGGGTTCCCTGGCCCGTGAAGGAATAAAAACGATGAAACCCTGGTTTATTCGGATTTTCGCTTCGGCCATATTGGCAAATTCCCTTCTGGCATTTGGTGCGAGTGCGCCGTGCGAGGATAAAAAAATGCCCGCTTGCCCGGTTCCGGCCGCGAGCGCGCCTCAAACCAACGACGACGAGCATTGTCCCAAGAAAATGAAGAAAGAAAAGAAAATCAAAAAGAAGACCGACCAGCAGAAGCAGGATGACAATTACCCGGGCTACGGGGTATTCGGCTGATTTCGAAAATGCTGTTCCGCGGTGACTAGGGACGGCCTCCAGGCTGCGCTGACTTAAAGCCTGGGGGGCCGTGCCAGAAAATCTCACAATAATTTTGTCGTGGCAGCTAAGGGCTGCGGAGGCGTCCTGCACATGCGATTTTTGGCGGTTTTGATGATCGTCTCCGTTCTGCCGGCATTTGCTTCACCGCCCGAGCAGCCCGGCAATATTCTTCATTACCGCACCAGGAACTCGATGATGCTTGTGACTGTGGCGATAGACGGCAAGAACCGTACATTGGTTTTTGATACCGGCGCGGAGCAGACAATGATCAATTTTCCGCAGGTTCCGCGCGGGCAACAAATGCTCCTTTGGCAGCGCAGTTATGCATACGTCAAAGAGAGAAGCAGCCTGAGGTTGGGTAGCGCTTCATTTTTGGTTCACGTGGTTAAAGCGGACCTCACTGGGAACTCCCTTTTGAAGGTGGCGGATGGAGTGCTGGGGCAGGATGTGCTCTCAAACTTCGCCAGCATTCGGATCAATAACCGTCAAAAGACCATTGAGTTGTTTGAGCAATAATTTTACGGAGGTCTTGAATGCGGTTTGAGCAATCGGACAGGGCGCGCCTTGCGCGGTGGGCTCCATTACTGCTGCGGCTCATTGTCGGGTACGGATTCGCCGTTCATGGCATTGCCAAGCTCTCCCGGGGGCCCGGTTCGTTTGCAGGCATATTGCAGTCAATTGGCGTTCCTGCCCCACACCTCATGGCGTGGGTCACGATACTCAGCGAATTGTTGGGTGGCATAGCCATTGCGACTGGCGCGTTCGTCACAATCTTCAGCGTGCCGTTGGCCGTGATTCTGTTGGTTGCAACTTTCACTGTCCATCTGCCGTACGGCTTTAGCTCCATCAAATTGATTGCCGTCACGCAGACGGGTGCCCAGTTCGGCCCCCCGGGCTATGAATGCAATCTGCTGTATCTTGCTGCTCTTGCAGCGCTGGTTTTGGGTGGGCCAGGACCGCTTGCTGTCGATGCGCTGCTCAAGGGAAACAAGCGTAACTGACCCGCGGGGAGGGCGCGATCGTATCCCTTGTCAGGCTCCCGGGTGGTTGAGCAACTTTGTCCGCAGTGCGCCTGATGGCTGCAACTCTGCCATGATTGCGGCATCAAATTTGCAGCCGCCGCGCGGCTTTGACGAGAACTCATAAGAGGAGAGATCCATGAATCGAAGAGAGTTTATGGCTCTCACGACCGCTGGGATCGCTTCGTCTGCTTTAGGGCAGCGTTCGGGCAATGCGGGGCGAAACCAGGCCCCAAAAATGAAGATCAAGGCCATTGCATTTGATGCGTTCCCGATCTTTGACCCCAGGCCGGTCTTCGCCCTGGCGGAGGAGCTTTTCCCCGGAAATGGCATGCCTTTGAGCGACGAGTGGCGCACACGTCAGTTCGAATACACATGGCTGCGCGTGGTTGCGCAACGATATGCTGACTTCTGGCAAGTTACAGAGGATGCCCTTGTCTTTGCCGCGGACAAACTCAAGCTTGATATGACCGCTGAAAAGCGCGAAAGGCTGATGAGCGGTTATCTGAATTTGAAAGCCTGGCCCGACGTGCCGCCGGCGCTCAGCGCCCTCAGTAAATCGGGGCTGAGGCTGGCGTTCCTTTCCAACCTCACGCCGCACATGCTCCAGGCAAACATTAAAAGCGCCGGATTGGCCGGCATATTTGAAAAGGCCATCAGCACAGATCAAGCGCGAACCTTCAAGCCCGATCCGCGTGCTTATCAATTGGGCATTGACTCACTGGGGCTTCAGCGCAACGAGATCCTGTTCGTGGCATTCGCCGGGTGGGACGCGGCCGGCGCCAGCTTGTTCGGCTACCAGACATTCTGGGTCAATCGATTGAAGCTTCCCGCTGAGAAGCTCGGCGCAGTTCCCGACGCCTCCGGCGTGAGCTTGCCTGACCTTTTGCGCTTCTTGGACACAGAGGTAACTTCGGGGTAACAAGGTTATTTCATGAGCAAACGACCGGCAACGTTCCTTCGCGGACTTTTTGAAGCCCATCTCCACGTCCTGGACCTGGAAAGGTCCATGAGGTTCTATGAGGATGTCCTCGGACTGGAATTGGGCCGGCATGAAGCCGCGCGCCGCGCTGCGTTTTATTGGGTGGGAAAGGACCAAAGCACCATGCTGGGCTTATGGGAAGCGCCGCCCTGGATTACCGACGGCACCAGCAACATCGTGCAAATGCAGCACATTGCATTTTCTGTGGCTCTGGAAGATCTGGATAACGTAATCCAAAACACTAAAGAGAAGAAAATCGAGCTGAGAAACTTCTTTGGTGAGGCTACCGATGAGCCGAGTGTGTTCGGCTGGATGCCTGCCGCTTCGGTCTACTTCCATGATGTTAACGGCCACTTATTGGAGTTCATCGCCAGAATCGATCACGAGCCGGAGCCGGATGTCGGCATAGTATCTCTCTCGGAATGGAACGATCGAATGAGGCCCGCAACGGTAAAATCCAGTGCGGTAAAGCCCAATACGGTAAAGCAATGATGCATGAATCCTCAGGGCCGGCGGCCATTCGTCCGGCTGTGGCAGAGGATGCTGACGGAATCGCCCGCGCGTTCCTGGAAAGCGCTGAACACCATGCCAGTCTTGATTCTGAGCTGTATTTCGTGCCCGCGTTTGCAACCATAGCGGCGCGTTACAGAGAGGGACGACAACATCCGGCTGAGGAACGCGCGGAAAGCATCACGCTTGTCGCAGAGCTCAGCGGTGAAATTGTTGGATTCATCGATGCGCGGCTGTATCAACCGACGGATGCCATGCACCGGCCAATGGTCTACTGCCTGGGTTCGGAGATCGCGGTAAGGCGCGAGCATCAGAACCGCGGAATTGGCGGGCAACTGCTGCAAGCGGCTGAGGATTGGGGCCGCCGGCGGGGCGCGGAGTTCGCGGCCCTGGAATATCATGCCGCAAACGCGCGGGCCGGTGCGTTCTATCGGCACATGCGCTACCGCCACGCGTCAATCACAGCGATAAGACGGCTCTAGCTCCCGGCCTGCGCCACAACATTTATCGGAGGCAGGTCAACCGGGCCCGGCGTTCAACTCTTCGTCTCTTTCACCTTCAGGCTCAGCCCCAGCTTGCGCAGGCAATACTTGATCTCCTGCGCCACTTCGGTCACGCGCATTCCATTCTGGACCATCAATTTGCATGAGATGGCCGTGCGGTTCTGCGTCTCCGGTCCCAGGTCATAATTCACGCGGCAGTACTGGCACTCTTCATTCCAGCAGAACCTTCCGTAAGAAACGTCTTCAGGGGAAAGGAATTGCAACGCTCGCAGCAGCATGTTGCCGTCAGGGACTTCAAACTCCTTTTCCCCCAGCTTGATCTTCACCAATTTGTCATACGGGCGAAACAAAGGCCCAGGATTGGACATAGTTTTGATTTTAATGGACTTCGATTCTTAATGGAAAAGGAGCGGCCGCAGGTCCTGCTCATCCCGATTTCGGCCTGATGAGCAGCCCGCAGCCGCTTCTTGCATCGCACTTCCGCAGTGAAGGATTCTGTTCCCCTCTGGAACCCTTCCCCACCGTTAGCTCAGATAAAAATCAGAGCGTTATATGTATGTACAAACACGGTTGGAGGGAAAAGTTGCGCGGGGTGCGCGCTGGACATGATCCCGACTCTTGATCTTGTCCTATGCTGCGCCGGGAGGGGTCCGGTTGGTTCAAGCATGATCCATGCCAACGGCCTTGTTGTAAGTGGCATCTTACACCAGCATATGGAGCTAGGTTTTTAATCAGATTAGTCCGATATTATTCCAATAACAAATTTACGTTCTGGTCTTGACATTGGAGCCTTTAGGGGCTCATCATCCTTTGTGTAAGCTTGCGCCAGGAATGGCTGAGCTTTCGCTAGAATACCGCCGCAACCCCTAAATACGGATTCTACCCCTTCACGCCGTAATTCCTGGCAGGCCTCTGTTGTCAAAAAATCGCAGGAGGAAAAAATGCCCCACATAGATCCTGAACTGATTTTCCATAGAAAATGGTGGTGGGATCCCATAGATATGGAGATATTCAAAGAACTTGAACAGACAGTGCAACGCCAAGTAGTTGCCATCAGCCTTGAAACCCAGGCTCAGATCCTTAAGGTGCAGGCCGAAGGAGTGGCGCGGATCGGCAATGCCGTTGCGGGTGCCAAACAATCTGGCAGGTAGTTGATTACTATCCCCGGTCTCGCCCTAGTGCGGGACCGGCCATTTTCTATCAGCGTATTTTCACCAAGTTGCACAGAAAGGGCACCCCCATGCCAGATGTTTCCTTAGAGCAGCTACCTACCATTTTTTCTCAGGCGCATGGTTTGCGTAATACGGAAAGGCCCGTCCTGCTAATAGGTTTTCAGCATCAGGGAAATCTTGGAATCGGATATCTAACGTCGACCCTTCGTCAACATGGGTATTCTGTCCTTACCTACGACTTTGAAGCCGAACCTGATTTGATTGTGAATGCAGCAAAGCAGTCCAATCCTATCATTATAGGATTTTCGTTAATCTTTCAGTTTTATGTACGTAAGTTCGCATTCCTGATGCGTCGTTTACGCGACGCAGGCGTAAATTGTCACTTTACGATGGGAGGTCATTTCCCCAGCCTTAGCTATGCAGAAACTTTGCGCTTAGTACCTGAGCTAGATAGCGTAGTCCGGTTCGAAGGCGAGATGACTCTGCTGGAACTGGCAGATGTAATCGGCGCGGGAAAAGAGTGGCGGGACGTTCATGGAATAGCCTACCGCGGTAACGGTGAGGTTGTTACCACTCCGATGCGCGCTCTAGTGGACGATTTGGATAAGCTTCCATATCCAGATCGAAACTTTGAACCTGAAACCGCCTTGGGGCGCAAAGCGCTGCCTCTACTCGCCAGTCGGGGTTGCGCGCGCACGTGCTCGTTTTGCTCCATTCAGACTTTTTACCGTGCTGCTCCAGGAAAAATCGTCAGGACCCGAAAGCCCTCTAAAGTAGTGGAAGAAATGCGAATGATGCATGAAGAAAGGGGCATCACGATCTTTCTTTTTCAAGATGATGATTTTCCTCTGTTCGGGCCGGTATGGCGGCGGTGGGCGGCTGATTTTGTGGAGAACATGCAGAGCACAGGCCTCGCTCAGCGCGTGATATGGAAAATCAACTGTCGCGCGGACGCTGTAGAACCACAGCTTTTTGCCGCAATGCGCGATGCCGGACTATACCTGGTTTATATGGGGCTGGAATCAGGGAACGAAGAAGGTCTGAAGGTCCTGCACAAACAGGTCACGGTCGAGCAAAACATCCGCGCCGTACAGATTCTTAAAGAAATTGGCTTGCTGTTCGAATTTGGTTTCATGATGTTCGATCCCTCCAGCACCTTAGAATCGGTGCGTGCGAACTTGAATTTCTTACGGCAGATCATCGGGGACGGCGCCGCAGCCGCAGTCTTCTGCCGCATGCTGCCGTATGATGGAACACCGATAAAAGATGACCTGGAACGGACAGGGCGTCTGCGGGGTGATGTATGCAACCCCTCATATGACTTCCTGGATAGCAGGGTGACGGCTCTTTACGAATCGCTCTCAGGCATCGTTGACGTTTGGGGATGGATTCATGGTTATCGAGCCTTGTCACCTCAATTGAACTGGGCATGGAACGAGATAGCGATCATGAACAGATTATTTCCGGGGATAAGCGGTATGGAGGAGTATAAGAACACGCTGCGCTTTATCACCCAGAAAAGTAACGAAGTGTTATTCGGAATTGTTCAGGATCTGTTGGATAACGCTGAAAAAGGGCTCCCCCAGAACTCCAGTCACGCAAAGCTGGACCAACGTAAACAGCAGTTTTTGGACGAACTGCTGCTTGAGCGCAATGGTTTTGTAGAACGCAATCAAGACTTGTTTTTGAACATGCTCCATCCGGAACGAATTCGAGAAGCTGCTACTGCTTGATTTAGGATCAGCTTTGAATTAGGGGCGCTTCGTTTTTAAAGCTAATCTGGCGCCGCCGTGAGGCCTATAAATCGATGCACTTTCATGGCGCGTGGGTTTCAATTACCCATTTACCAAATTACTCAATTACCAAATCTGCCTACCTCAGCTCTTCCATGATCTCGTCCAGCGCCTGGCGCGAAGGCCGCGTCAATTCCTGCGGCATTCTGGCCAGTGACGTTTCGCTCAGGTTGAGCTGCTCAATGAAGCTGGGGGCCGTGGCATTCACGTAAAAGACGCCCGTAAGCATCTCGCCTTTTTCGTGCGATTCGGCCAGCAGTTGCAGTGCCCCCACCTTGTTGGTGGCGTCATAGTCGCGGTCCAGCTTGCGCAGGCGCAGGTGAGAGCCGTCATGCATGCGGACATCGGCGGTCGTCCCGGCATCGTAATCCACATCAATATTTTCAAAGCCGGGAACAAATCCGATTTCCTGCACCGGCTCGTCGTGGTCCTTGGAATACTTGTAGGACTTGGTGGAGCCCTCATGGTCGTTGAAAGTCACACAGGGCGAGATCACGTCAACCATCACGGTGCCGCGGTGCGCGATTGCGGCCTTAAGCAAGGTCAGGAGCTGCTTCTTGTCGCCGGAAAACGACCGCGCCACAAACGTCGCGCCCAGTTGGATCGCCAGCGCGCAGGTATCGATGGGCGGCAGATCGTTGATCACGCCGGTCTTCAGCTTCGATCCCAGGTCAGCCGTGGCGGAAAACTGTCCCTTGGTGAGGCCGTACACGCCGTTATCTTCAATGATGTAGATGATGGGCAGATTGCGGCGCATGAGATGCACGAACTGCCCAATGCCGATTGAGGCGGTGTCGCCGTCGCCGGAAACGCCGATCAGCATCAGCTTCTGGTTGGCCAGCGCGACGCCGGTCGCAACCGACGGCATGCGTCCATGGACCGAATTGAAGCCATGCGCGCGGCTCGCAAAATATGCCGGCGTCTTGGATGAGCATCCGATGCCTGACAGCTTGGCGATATTTTCCGGCTGCACGCCCATTTCATACATGGCGTCAATCAGGCGCTCCGTAATGGCGTTGTGGCCGCAGCCCGCGCACAGCGTGGTTTTGCCGCCGCGATAATCGAGCACGGTGAGCCCGATATGGTTCGTTTTGGGCGCTGGAGCGGGCGTTGGCGTGGACGTTGCCGACATTACTTGGCCTCCTGGGAAACGGTCTCCTGAGAAACAATTGCATCAGTCACAGAGCGGGCGTCAATGGGCAGCCCGTTATAGTGGACCACACTGCGGAGCTTTGTCACCTGGTCCGCCGTTATATCGAGCTTGATCAACTGGAACATCTGGGCGTCGCGGTTCTGCTCCACCACGTATACGCGGTCATGGTCCTTGATAAATTCGTGCACATCCAGGCTGAAGGGATAAGCGCGCACGCGCAGATAATCCGCGGCGATCCCATGCTCCTTGCGCAGCTGGTCGCCGGCCTCAGTCAGCGCCCAGTGCGTGGTGCCATAGGCAATAATGCCGATCTTGGATGTGCCGCTCACTTCCTTCACCGGCGCCGGTACGAACTTGCGCGCTGTTTCAAACTTGCGCGCCAGCCGGTTCATATTGTTTACGTAGTCGTCCGGACGCTCACTGTACTGCGCCTTCTCATTGTGTCCGCTGCCGCGGGTGAAATACGCCGCATTTGGATGCGCCGTGCCCGGCAGCGTGCGGTACGGAATGCCGTCGCCATCCACGTCTTTATAGCGCGCAAACCCGCCCAGGCGCTTCAGGTCGTCTTCATTCAGGACCTTGCCGCGCGCGATCGGCTTTTCCGGATAAGTAAACGGATGCGCCATCCAGTTGTTCATGCCCAGGTCAAGATCAGAGAGCACAAAGACCGGCGTCTGGAATTGCTCGGCCAGATCAAAGGCGTCAAGCGCCATGCTGAAGCATTCTTCCACCGACGACGGGAACAGCAGAATGTGTTTTGTATCGCCATGGGAGAGAAACGCGCAGAAAAGCACGTCGCCCTGCATGGTGCGCGTGGGCAGTCCGGTAGACGGGCCGACGCGCTGAATATCAAAGAACACGCCGGGCAGCTCAGTGTAATAGCCCAGGCCAATAAACTCCGCCATCAGCGAAATGCCCGGGCCGGAAGTTGAGGTCATGGATCGAGCGCCCGCCCAGCCTGCGCCCAGCACCATTCCGGCGGCGGCAAGCTCGTCTTCCGCCTGGACCACAGCGAAGGTCGCTTTGCCGTCGGGGCCAATGCGGTATTCCTTGAGATAGTCAATCAGCGTTTCAACGAGCGAACTGGAGGGCGTAATGGGATACCAGGTCACCACGGTCACGCCGGCAAACATGCATCCCAGGGCGGCGGCGGCGTTGCCATCGACAATGATCTTGCCCTCGTTTTCATTCATGCGCTCCACCCAGAACGGGTCCTGCTTGGTGAAGGTGGCCACGGCGTAGTCATAGCCGGCGCGGACGGCGGCGGCGTTCAGCTCAGCCGCTTTTTTCTTTTTGCCAAACTGTTTGACCAGGGCTTTCTCAGATTCCGCCACATCGATGCCCAGCAGCGCGTCCACAACGCCCACATAGAGCATGTTTTTGACCAGGCGGCGCAGCTTGGCTTCAGGGCACACGGGGGCCACCAGTTTGTCAAAAGGCACAGGGTAAAAACTAATGTCGTTGCGCAGGCCGGAGAGTTGCAGCGGCTCGTCATACACGCAGGCCGCGCCGGGCGTCAGGGACATCACGTCTTCCTTCGCCGTCTCGGCGTTCATCGCCACCAGAAAATCGATTTCCTTTTTGCGCGCGATGTAGCCATGCTTGCTGGCCCGGATGGTGTACCACGTGGGCAGCCCGGCAATGTTCGACGGGAACAGGTTTTTGCCGGAAACCGGCACGCCCATCTGGAAAATGCTGCGCAGCAGCACGGTATTGGCCGATTGCGACCCGGAGCCGTTCACCGTGGCCACCTGTATGCTGAAATCGTTGACCTTGCGGCCCGGCTGTGGTGTGCGTGCCGACTTTTCCTGTACTCCAAGTTCGACTGTCGTAGCCATGATTGTCCTAGGTGTCCTACCCTTTATTATCGACTCTTTCCAGAATGCGGGAAACCCTCATTATAAAACAGTGAGCTGCATCACACCGGCTGTTTGGCGGCTGTCTTGAAGGACCTGTCGCCTTCCAAACCCGCTGGTAATGATGCAGAAAGCGCCGTTTTTAGGGACTCCGTAGGGACTCCGTGACGGCATGATAAAGCAAAACTGCTGTTTCGCCTTTCGGGTACTTGCCCTGGAACGTGATCTTCGTTGAAACCTTGAATTGCTGGTAGTTGGAATATTCCGCAATATACTGTCCGCCCACAGGTACTTTAGGGTTCGGCACGGTTTGCTCAGCCGTCAAGGTCTTCGGCATCCAGAATTTCTTTTCGTTAATCACCACCTCGGCATAATCGACCCTTACAGTCAGCACACCTTCCGGGACAGGCGGATCCAGATATTGCAGTTCCAGGCGGACGACATTCATCGACGACGGATCAATCCAGGCTTTTCCGCTGCCCTTCATCACGTATTGGCTGCCAAACATTTCCCGATGCAGCAGCGCCTTCTGCCCCTTTTTTGTCTCAAATTTGATGACCAAGGCAACATCTTCATCAACCTTCTCTGTCCCGATTAGTTTGTAGTTGAAGTACTGGGAGTTCTTCGCGGAGAAGATTGCATCCAGGATCGAGCTGAAGCCTCCGCCGAAAAAGAAAGGCCCGGTCAGTTGCTGGCCTTTCGGCGCCGGCCGTCCGTCAATCGTGTGGATCTCGCGCCATTCGGTAAAAGGCTTGTCTTTCCCGTCTGGGTTTCTATCTCTGCTCTGCGTACCCCTGAAGGTGGAGTCGATCACGGTTTCATGGATTACCGTTCCGCTCATTAATTCCCGGGAGGTAATTCTCTCGTCGCAGATAAAGTCCGGCAGGGAAAGCTCAAATTCCTTCACGTGGGCCTGGACCCTTGGCAGAATCTGCTCAAGTCTTGGCCCGGACAGTGAAGGGCTGGCAGAGCTCAACACGACAAGGAGCAATCCCAGACACGCCCCCGATCTCGGCTTTATTGCAGACATCGTTCCATCACAGGCATCTCGCCGGTAATCTTAAGGCCGGAGACGCCCTGCCGCATCTCTTTCTTTTCGCGCCCTTGGGCTTTTCGCGCCTCGGGCCGTCCCATGACAGTTTTCGCCAGATGGCAAGGCGTAATCGCTGCCTCTCCTGATAGATTGTTAGCGTGAATATTGTCCTGAATGCCGCTGAAGCCCGGGTGTTGGGCGCGCTGGTGGAAAAAGACATCACCACGCCGGATTACTACCCGCTTTCGCTGAATGCGCTGATCAATGCCTGCAACCAGAAGAACAACCGCGAGCCGGTCACGAACTTTGACGAAGAAACAGTCCGGCTGGCGCTGCGCAACCTGAGCGACAAGCATCTGGCCGGAACGGCCAGCGGGGCCGACAGCCGCGTAACCAAGTACGAGCATCGGCTGCAGGAGGTCTTCAACTTTACCCGGCCGGAAACGGCAATCCTGTGCGTGCTGCTGCTGCGCGGCCCGCAGACGCCCGGCGAGCTGCGCGGACGCACCGAGCGCATGCACCGCTTTGAGGACCTGGACGAAGTCTTGAGCGGGCTGCAACAGCTCATGCGCCGCGAGCCTCCGTTGGCTAAGGCCCTGGGCCGCCGTCCGGGGACAAAAGAGATTCGTTACGCGCATTTGCTCTCCGGCGACGTGGAAGCCTGGGAGCCGCCGGCGGAGACGGCATCTTTCAGTCCTGGTTCCGCTGACGCCGAGCGCATTGTTCAACTGGAAGAACAAGTGGCGGCCCTGAGGAATGAAGTCGAAGAGCTAAAGCAGCAGATGGCGGAGTTTAAAAAGCAGTTCGAATAGAAAATTTCACCACTGGTTTTCATTGATCACACTGATTAAGACTTTCTACCGCGGATTTGCGCGGATGATCGCGGATAACAAAGCAGCAGAGAGCTTAGAGTCGTGACTTCGGCGATTTTTCCATTTTCCGAATCGGTGTGATGAGTGCAAACCAGTGGCAAGGTTTTGCTTTTCTGATCCGCGCCCATCCGCGGTAAAAATCACACTCTCGCTGTGCTGGTGTGTGATGGCAATCACATCGTAGCGGTGCAGAGCAACCTATGATCGGGACCAAAGTCCGTTAGCGGCGTACAATTGGCTGCGCCGCCCGCTGTGGGCGAGACGGCGGGCACTCCGTTTCGCCCCCCGTTTTAGTGGATCCGGCGAGGGGCCAGCACATGGCCATCAAGAAAATAGACCAGGAGGAGTCATGTCAATGGTCGCCCAATCTGAAGCCGGGATAGAACAACTTTTACACGCGGAAAATGAGCTTCTCCCGCCCAAGTCCCTGGTAGAAAACGCGCGCCTAAAGGATTACGCCGCGGAATACAAACGCTCCGTGGAAGACCCCGAAGCGTTCTGGGCCGACGCCGCGAAAGAGCTGGAATGGTTCCATCCGTGGACGAAAGTTTTTGACTGGAAGTATCCAACGTTTGAGTGGTTCCAGGGCGGCAAATTCAATATCACTTACAACTGCCTCGATCGCCAGGTGAAATCCGGCCGCAAGAACAAGGTTGCGTACATCTGGGTAGGAGAGGACGGAACCGAGCAGCAGATCACTTACAGCCAACTGCTGGACTACGTGTGCCGCACCGCGAACGCCTTGAAGTCGCTCGGCGTGAAGAGGGGCGATCGAATAATTGTTTATATGCCGCTGTGCCTTGAGGGCGTGGTCTCCATGCTGGCGTGCGCGCGCATCGGCGCAGTGCACTCCGTGGTGTATGCGGGCTTTAGCGTGGGTGCGCTGCGCAGCCGCATTGAAGATGCCCAGGCCCGCGTGATTCTTACGGCGGACGTGACGTACCGCCGCGGCAAGCAAGTGCCGTTGCGCGCCATTGTGCAGGAATCGATTGCCGGACTGGAGCTGGTGGAAAAAGTTGTGGTGCTGCGCCGCGCCAAGCCGATGATCGAACTCTCTGAGCGCGAAGTGGATTTCAACGAACTGGTCCGCGCGCAGAAGGCCGAGTGCCTGCCCGAAGTGATGGACGCCGAAGATCCGCTTTACATCCTCTATACCAGCGGGACCACCGGCAAACCCAAGGGCGTGGTGCACGTGCATGGCGGTTATGCTGTGGGCATTCACTATCACATGACGCGCTTCTGGGATATCCGTGATGACGATATTTATTTCTGCACTTCCGACATCGGCTGGGTTGTGGGGCATTCTTACATCGTTTATGCGCCGCTGCTGGCCGGGGTGACCACGCTGTTCCGCGAAGGCGCGATTGACTATCCCAACCCTGGCATCGCCTGGGAGTTGGTGGGAAAATACCGCGTCTCTGTGGTCTTCACCGCGCCCACGGCCGTCCGCATGTTCATGCGCCACGGCGACGAGCTGCCAAAGAAATTCGATCTCCGCAGTTTGCGTCTCTTCACCTGCGCGGGCGAGCCGCTGAATCCTGAAGCTCTGAACTGGGCGTATCGCGTGCTCTGCGGCAACGGCACAACGGCCTTTGTGGCCGACAACTGGTGGCAGACTGAAACCGGCGGCCCGTGCCTGGGCACTTTGCCGATCATGGCCGCACGTCCGGCAAAAGCGGGCAAGGCGCTTCCCGGCGTGGTGGCTGAGGTTGTCGATCAGCAGGGCAACAAGATGCCGCCGAACAAAGGCGGGCTGCTGGTGATCCGCAAGCCGTTCCCGCACATGTTCCGCACCGTGTATGGCGACGCGCCACGTTACGCGCAGGATTGGGGCAAGGTGCCCAACGCTTACACCACTGGCGACGTCGCGGTATGCGACGAGGATGGCTATTTCACCGTGGTGGGCCGCGCTGACGATGTGCTGAACGTTGCCGGCCATCGCATTGGCACCGCCGACGTTGAAGGCGCGCTGGTCAGCCATCCCGCAGTTGCTGAAGCTGCTGTCATCGGCCGCCCCGACGAAATCAAGGGCGAGAATATCAAGGCTTTCGTGATCCTGCGCATCGGCCACGCAGGCTCGCCGGAACTTGAAACCAAATTGAAAGACCATGTGCGGCACGTTTTGGGCGGCATTGCCGTGCCGGCTGAGATCGCGTTCCCAGACAAGCTCCCCAAAACACGCAGCGGTAAGATCATCCGCCGCCTATTGAAAGCGCAGGAACTGGGCCGCGATGTTGGCGATCTCTCCACGCTGGAAGAGTAGATGGATTGAATCGGGTGATCGCGCGTGATCGGGTGATCGGAAAAGCAAAGAGCCCACTGTGGATTTGTAACGGAACTGCACAGTTGGTCAGGTTTGGGGTCCAATGAGCGGCGGAGGCGAAAATCTCGATGAGCGAAACGTGGGCCGGATCAAAGCAAATTAGCTAAACATTGTGGCCCACATCCCGATCACCGGATCACCCGATCACGCGCGATCACCCGATTCCCCGATCCGCGAGAATCCGCGGTAAATTTCCCTTATCCGTTATCCAGTCTCTCTCAGGTAAGGCCCTTAATCCCTGCAACTCGGTAGCAGGCCCTATTTTCACCTGAGGCATTTGCGGCAAGAATTCCGCAAGATACCTACATTCAGTTGTTCTGAGCCATGCGTTAGCTCACGTCAGGGGGAGACTGGTGAGGGTTGCCATTTCTGCCATGCTATTGGCGCTTTTAGGATCGCCGGCTTTTGCAGCCGATGGACGCGGCGTCTCTTCGCCCGCATTTACTCCGGCTCCAACTTCAGATTCCGCCGCGCCTGCTTCGATCCCCAGCGCAAATGCGTCTTCGACGAAGGCACCTTCTACCACCGCATCTGCTTCACCGGATGTCAACGCCCTGGTAGCCTCCGAATCAGCGCCTGCGACAGCTGAAGGAAAGCTTTCCGCACCCTTATCGGCCCCGACCGTTACCGCCGAATCCGCTCCCACATCGACTTCGCCCGCAGCGCCACCACCTGCCAATACTTTGTTAAATACAAACTTGGCGCCGACCAACGCGCTTGTGTCGCCGTCCGCCGCATTGATCAAGCTCAAGCAGCAGCCGCGCACGCATAGCTTTTTTGACGCCCGCAATTCGCTCGGACTGGCGTCGCTCGGCGCATCGCTCAGCGCCGATGCGCTCTCCACGCAAAAAGGCCTGGCCTATCCCGGCTTTCATGAGATGAATCCCATAGCGCGCCCATTTGTGCAGACCCGCCTGGGCGCGGCCGCATACAACGCCGGCAGCTTCAGCCTGATTGCTGGGATGATGTATTGGGCGCACAAAAAAGAGCATCACCGGCTGGAACGCATCCTGCCGTTCGCCGTCGGCGGATGGGAAGGCCTACTAAGCGTCAGGAATTACCGCGTGATCGCCAACAACAGACGATAGCATCCACCGCAGAGGACGCAGAGACCGCAGAGGAAGGCAAGCCCTTTTCGCCGCAGATTTACGCGGATCCTTTGTCATCTTGAGCGCTGTGCGAGCGCCCAACGGGCGTGAGCACGAGTCGAAAGATCCCGACAATTTTCGGGAATAAAAACCGCTTCCGCTAGTTCTTCCAGTACATCTTCTCATCTCCTCAACATGGGGCCGCCCCTCTCAGGCGGCCTTTTTTTCTGATTTCACCGCGAAGGACGCAAAGGCCGCGAAGAAAAACCTTACCACTGATCGACACGGATAACACTGATCCACAAACGCCAGATCAGTTGAATCAGCGTTTATCAGTGGTGAGATTATTGGGTCGTGGCGGGCTTGCGATGAGAGCGCATGGATTTGGCGATCAGCCCCAGGCCTCCCACCAGCAGGATCAGCATGAGCAGCGTATTGAAAAGCGTCTCTTGCCGGAAATAGATGTGCATGTTGGCGATTACGCCGGCCAGGATGAACAGCGCCCCGGCGGCGGTGAGCACCCATCCGATGGTGCTGCGGCCGTTAAAGAACAGGATGGCAATACCCAATAGCATGGGTATAAGCGTGACGCCGAAGCTGTTGGCGCCCCAGAAACTCCAGTACGAGCCCACGACGGTGACCTGGTTGGAGATCAGGTATCCGCCGATACAGGTCATCACAAAGCCCAGAATGAATTCTCCCAGGCCGCCGGGTGTGCCGCCAACATCGCTCATAGAACGGTTCTCCATGCGCTGAAGAATAGCAGAAAAAAGCCATTAGCCATCAGTAATAACGGCCCATCTCATCACAGGACTTCTGTCTGGTAAGTCTCCAGTTTTCAAGGCCCCGGAACCATTTATGAGATGGCTCTAAATTAGCAATGAGTAATCAGCAAGACCGGTGAGCAAGCGGCTCTTGGCTATTAGCTTTTGGCTTTTGGCCTTTGACTCTTGACTAAGACTTTAAGGCCAAGAGCTTAACGGCGAGTTTCTCACGGTGTGGCCGAAGCCGGCGCCATATTGTGCTTGGCCAGCAGGCTGCCGGTTGCGTGGTCCACTCCCGCCAGCGCTTTCTGGTAGCTGATCTGCGCTTGCACCAGGCTCTGCTCGGCCTGTGAAAGCTGGTTCTGCGCGTCCAGCACAAAGAAGATGGTCTGCGCGCCAAGCTGGTACTTGCGCTCTTCCGCCGCCAGGTTCTTGGCCGCCAAGTCGCGCGACGATTGGGCCGCCGTGATTACCAGCTCAGCCTGCTCAAGATCATGCACGGCGTTCTTCACTTCAGTGCTGATCGTCTGCTGCAGGCTGCGCATCTGGTAAAGGTTGCGGCGCTTGGAAACCAGCGCGGTGCCCAGATCGGCCGCCGCGGCGTTGTTGTGGATGGGAAAACGCAGTTGCAGGCTGATGCCATACGTCGGAAAATTGAAGCCGCCTACCTGGGAGAGCGAGTCGATGAATCCGCCGTTGGAGACCACCACGGGCGCGCCGCTGGAATTATCAAACACAATGCCGCCCAGGCCGTTGCTGGCGTATGTGGCGCTCAGGTTAAGGTCAGGACGCAGGTTGTTACCGGCAAGCCGGGCGTTGGCGTCGTCAATGGCCAGTTGCTGGTTTTGCGATTCGATCTCCGGACGGTTCTTGAGCGCGTTGCCCAGCGCTTCCTGCAAGTCCACGATCTCCAGCTTGCCCCCGGTCTCCGCCGAGTCGGTCAGTTCCATGTCGAGCGCGCCCGAGCGCGCGTCAAGATCGGCGCCAAGAGTCTGGCGCAGCGTGTTCTCCACCTGCTTCAGGCTGTATTCCGCCTGGATCAACGGCACCTTGCGCTGCGCCACCTGCGACTCTGACCGGTAAATATCGAGCGGCGGCAGGGCGCCCAGTTCCAGCGCGCGCTTGTCGCGGGCGTAGCTGGCTTCGGCCAGTTCGAGCGATTTCTTCAGCACTTCCAGCGTCTTGCGCGCCTGCACCACGTCCCAGTACTGGTTGATCACGCGCTGCACCGTGTCATTCAACTGCGCTTCAAAATTCGCGCGCGACTGGCGCACGCCGCGCTGCGCGATGATGATGGGCGCGCGGTTGGCGAAGGTCCCAAAGCGGCGCAGCAGCGGCTGCGAAAGAGAAAACGTGAGCCCGGAGGTGAATGACGGATTTACCGTGGCGAAGCTGCTGTTGGTGGTGGCGCGCGTGGTGGCCATGCCCACGTTCACGTTGGTGCCGGTTTGAAAGAGCTGCGAATAACCCGCGGTGGTGGCCTGGTTGAGCGTGCTGAGCGTGGAAGCCCCGATGAGAGAAGACGAACTGGGCGAAACCGACCGCGTGGGCACGAAGCCAGCCACGAACAGAGGATCGAAGGGCGAATGGGCGCGCTGCACGGCGAACTGCGAGAGATCAAACTGCGCGCGGTCCACACTGAGGTCGCTGTTATTCAACAGCGTAAGCAGCACGGCGTTTTCCAGGCTCAGCCGGAGCTTGCCGTCCACAATGAATTCGTCCACGCGGCTTGGCCCCGGCACCTGCATGGGGGCCGCGGGCCGATGAAAAAGATTGCCGGTGGAAGGCTTGTTGGGCGTGAGCTGCGCGGCGGCGCTGAGCGCGGAAAGCAGCAGCAATCCCGGAGCGCATTTGCGGATCAATACAACTTTGCGAATGAACATGGCGATATGTCCTGGTTACTCGTAGCGGATCGCCTCCACCGGATCAAGGCGCGCGGCCTGACGCGCTGGATAGATGCCGAACAATAATCCGATGGAAACGGAGAAGGCGAAGGCCAGCAAAATGGAGCTGAAAGTGGTCACGGTGGACCAGCCGGCCAGCAGCGCGATCACGCGCGACATTCCGAAGCCGAAGGCAATGCCGAGCAAGCCTCCCATCAGCGAGATGAGGACGGCCTCCACCAGGAACTGCCGGATCACGTCGCGCTGCCGCGCTCCCAGCGCGCGCCGCACGCCAATCTCCCGCGTGCGCTCCAGGATGGCGGCGAGCATAATGTTCATGATTCCAATTCCGCCCACCAGAAGGCTGATGGAGGCAATCGCCACCATCACCAGGTCGAAGATATGCTGCGTGCGTTGTTGCTGCGCCAGCAATTCCGCGGGGGCAATCACGCTGAAGTCGCCGGCATCGCGATGGGAGATGTTAAGCAGCGAGCGCACCACGTCCGCCGTGGGCACCGTATCCAGCGCCGAGGTCAACTGCAGATAGATGCCGTCAATTTCGTCTTTCATGTTGCTGCGGCTGTCTTCCAGCCGGAACATGGCGGCATAGAGCGGGACATAAATCAGGTTATTCAGGTCCTGCGCTGGCATCGATTCAATCGAGCCCTGCGCACTCAACTGCGGTCCCACCACGCCCACCACGTGGAACCACGCTTCGTTGATCTTCACATACTGGCCCACGGCCTCTGTCTGTCCGAAAAGGCTCGCTTTCGCGCCCTGACCCAGCACCGCCACCGGCGCCGCGCGATTATTTTCCGCATCGTCAAAGAACCGTCCCGCCACCACCTTCAGGCTGCCAATCTGCTGGTAATTGGGCGCGATTCCATACACCACCGGCATATCATGCTGCGGTTTGGGAATCATTCTTCCCGGCGTAAACCGCTTGCGCGGCGTGCCCTGGACAATCCCGCTCACGTTGGACTGGATCACGCGAAAATCCCGCAGCGTAAGCCCCAGTGAAATCTTGCGGACCTTCTGCATGTCTTCCCAGGCATTGGCTTCATGCGCTTCCACGATGACGTTCCGCACGCCCATCTGCTCAATCAGAGCCATCACCTGCGCCCGCGCGCCCGCGCCAATTGAGAGCATGGCAATCACCGCCGCCACGCCGAAAATCATGCCCAGCATGGTGAGCAGCGAGCGCAGCTTGTGCATCATCAGGTTTTCAAAGCCCAGGTTGAAATCGACAAAGAACTGCGTCCAGTTGCGCGTTGACAGCAGGTTTTTCCACTTCGGCGCGGCGCTCATTGGCCCATCCCCATGGGCGAAGCGGAGCCGCCTTTTTGCTCCTTCAGGGCCTTTTCCGGATTCACCAGCGCAACTTCCGTGCCTTCCGCCAGGTTTTCCACGGCCACGCGGTTTTCCGTGCGAAACTTGATCCTGGCCTCCACCGGATCGTACTTGTCGCCATGCTTCACGTAGATCACCAGCTTGCCGTCTTTATCGAAGACGCACTGGCTGGGGATATAGAGCTGGTCTTTGATCTGCGCGCCCTTTACCAGGACTTCCGCTGACGTTCCTGGCCGCATCTCCGCCGCGTGGCTCAGCAGGTCAAAGGTCACGTCAAAGCGGCGCACCGTGTCCGATCCAAAGTCGCGGCGTGAAGCCATGCCGGCAATCGTTTTTACCTTCGCCGGAAACACCGCCTCCGGCTGCGCGTCCATGCGTATCTCGGCGGTCTGGCCCACGTTCACGTTGGAGCGGTCGTTTTCAAACACCTTGGCTACCGCTTCCATCTGGCTCACGTCCATCACTTCCGCTATGAACCGTCCAGGGAAAACCAGGTCGCCCTCGCGATACTCCGGCAGCGTCATTCCAGGAAACATCATGCCGCCGCTGGCGTCCATGTTTTCCTTGATGGAAACCAGTCCATTGATTTGCGCCTTCACCTGCATGCTGTCAATATTGTGCTGCGCCTGTTTCATGCCCAACAGGGCGGTGCGGCGCTTTTCCTCCAGCAGCGCGATGGAAGCCGTGGTGGAGGCCGCGCGCGATCCCACGTCCTGCTCCAATTGCGCCAGGCGGCGCTTGGCTTCTTCCAGGTTCAGCACGTTCTTTTTCCCTTCGATCTCGCTCACCAGCTCGTTCCGGCTAACTTCAAGTTCGGCGCGCCGCACGTCGAATTTGGCTTTCAGCAGCGCCACTTTGTCTTCCGCGGTCTTTACCTCGGCATCGGCCTTGGCTTTGGTGATTTCCTGTTCGGCTTCGGCAAGTTGCGAGCGGCTTTGCTCCAGGTTGAATTCCTGCTCGCTGGGATCGAACTCCACCACCACGTCGCCCGCTTTCACCGCCGCGCCGGTCTTGAGCAGATGGATGACTTGCAGCGTGCCGGTGACTGAAGGCGCAACCACCATGGTGGAATGCGGGGTGTGCAGTTCAGCCACGGTGTTGATGTCCAGCTCCAGCGTGCCTTTTTGCACGCGCGTCGTGGGAATGGTCCTGGCCGCAGGGCGCAATTGCTGCAATGAGAAGGCAATGCCCAGGCCCAGCAGCACGATCACGGCTGCCGCGATGATAGCGCGCACCAGCTTCCTGCTCATGGCTGCTTTGCCTTCTCCTGCATGGGATCTTTCAGCGCCACTTTTTCTCCCGGCTGCAATCCGCTGCCGATCAACAATGCCGCCTTGCTGCGCCGCGCCACCTGGACCTGCCGCTCTTCAAATTTCGATCCGTGCAATACGTAGGCCACCGAGCCGCCATTCTTCTCGAAGATGGCTTCAGGGACCACCAGGACGCCATTCGTCACCTTGTTCACGGCAATCCGGCCCGTGGCGCTCATGCCCGGGCGGATGCGAGCATCGCCGTCCAGTATCTGTATGGCGATATCGAAATTCTTGGTGAAGGGCCACGAAGAATAATCCAGCTTGGCCAGCGGGCTGATCTCCGCAACGGTCGCGCGAAATTCCTTGTCTGCAATGGCGTCAATCCGCACGGCGGCCGTCTGCGCCACGTTGAGCCGGCCTCGGTCGCTTTCGTCCACGCGGGCGCTGGCCCTGACGACGCTCAGGTCGGGCAGCTCAGCCACCACCGCCCCGGTCCACGCCCGGTCGCCTTCCTTAAAGTCGGGAGTCGAGCCCCCGCTCATCCAGTTGCGCGCGCGGAAGTTGGGCATGATCGTCACCATACCGTCCGCCGGGGCGCGCAGCGTCAAAGAGGCTAGCTGGCGTTCGGTCATCCGCACGTCAAAAAGCGCTTTGTCACGCTTCAGCTTTTTGGCATCAATCTCCGCGTTGCCTGAAGCTTCCAGGGATTTGTTCTTCTGTTCCAGCTCTTTGTATTTCTGCTGCGCGTCGGTGAGCTTCAGCCGCGTCTTGGCGCCGTCAATCTCTGAAAGTATTTCCTGCTGGCTCGTATCCAGCTTGGCGCGGTCAACGTCGTAGCGCCCCTGCAGCACGTCAGTTGCTTGCTGCTCCTGGGTAAGGCGGCTCTCCGCCCGGCTATGCTCAATGTCCGCCACGGCTGATTTCAGCTCTGACTGTTTCTGCTCCAGCGTGGTCTGGAGCGTGGTTGTATCGAACTGGACCACCACGTCGCCGGCCTTTACCATGGTGCCGGTTGGCACAAGTTTTACGATCTGCAAATCTCCGGCGATGGAAGGAGCGGTAAGCTGGACGGAACGCAGCGCCTTGATCTCGCCCCGCACCTGCACATAGTCAATAAAGTCGCCCCGCTTCACATCTGCCGTAGGAAGACTTGGGCCTGAACTGCTGTGCAGCGCTACTGCGCCTATCGCCACCAGCAGAAAACCCGCGGCCACCAGCGCGGTAATTCCCTTGCGGCGAAGGAGAAATCGTAGGATCGTTTTGTCTTTATCAGGTTCCATGATTCTTTTATTTCCGATCACCCGATCCGCGGTCATTCGCGTCAATCCGCGGTAAAGCTTTGTCTTTCCGATCACCCGATCACGGCGATCACCCGATCACCCGATCTTCTCCGTGCCTCCGTGGTAGGTTTTGTTTCCGATCACCCGATGCCGTCAGCTCGGGTTTCGCAACAGCTCTGCGCCTTTCTCCACGCCGGAAGCAATCACCTGCTCGGCGTCATTCGCGGCGCCAAGTTTGACCTCCCGCCGGTCATAGCTTGGGCCGCTCTTCACCATCACAAAGTTTTTTCCATTCTCCTTGATCACCGTGTCCCGTGGCGCCACCAGGGCGTTCGGTTCGTGGTCCACCTCTATGTCCACGGCCGCGGAAAGGTCGGGCATGAGTTTGGGATCGGTGCCGTTGATGGTAAACAGCACAATCACCGTGCGGGCCTTGCCGGAAAAAGAACTCGTCTGCGCGACCGCCGCAATGCTCTCAATCCTGCCGCCGAAAGCCAGCTCAGGATACGCGTCCAGCCCAATGTGGACGCTCTGTCCCTGCCGCAGCGCTTCAATGTCCGCCTGGTTCACCTTGGCCCGGATCTGCATACGTGCCGGGTTCACCACCTGCATGAAGGGAAAGCCGGCGCGCACTTCGTCGCCTTCCTGCACGTCAGACATGCTGCCGCCCTTCCACATGGAATTGATCACCGCCACTCCGTCCATGGAGGCGTGCACCACCATTTTTTCCGTGTTGGATTGCGCCCATTTCATGGCGGTGAGTGCGCGGTCGCGCTGGATTTCCAGAATTCGCTTTTCTGCTTTGGCCGCGACGCGCTTCAGGTCAAAGGTCTGCGTAAGCTGCTGGAAGGTCGCGCGGGCCTGCTCCAGGTTTTGTAGGTTCTTTTCGGCGTCGATGCGGGAAACGATCTCATTCTTTTTTACTTCCAGCTCCGCCGTCTTGAGCGCGTCCTCGGCCTTTTTCAGCTCGGTTTCGTCGGCGGCGCGGGCCGCGGCCTGCTCGGCTTCTTTCTTGGCGATTTGCGCCACCAGCCCCTTGTATTCCGCTTCTTTATCCAGCACGTTCTTCAACTGCGCCTGCCGGTCAAACTCCACCAGCACGTCTCCCTGGCGGACGGCGCTGCCGTTCTTTACCAGCCGAGTGATGATCAAAGTATTCAGACCCTGGCCGGAAAGGCGCGGCGCGGCTATCGTATGCGACTCCACCGCCTCCACAATCCCATGGACGCGCACCCTGTTCACAAAATCCTTTTGCTGCACAAGCGCCGTACGAGTGGCCTCAGCGCCGTTGGCAGACCGGCTGCCTGCGCTCCTTCGCGCCACAACCACCATCACGGCCACGGCAATCAGGGCAGCCGCAATCATCAGCAAGCGCCTCCGCTTCCGGGACGGCGCAGGGGCTGCTTCTGGGATTGGTACGGGGCCGGGTGCGGGCTCGACCGCGGGTGCGGGCGCTACCTCGACGGCGCTAAAGAGTAATGACGGCTTATCCACTTGCTACCTATCGCGTACTACCGGCCAAAAACCGCCGGAAACTTTCTTTCTACCCGTTCTCCAGAGCTGGGGAGTTACTACTATAGGTCAATTCAACCGCTTTATAAAGCCATTTTCTAGGGCGTACTTCTCTCTATTTGCGCTTCTGAACTATTGGATTGTGCCACTAAATGAATGTCTAATCGAAAGCTTCTTGCAGGATTTTTGTTTTTGTGAAGCCCCATGTTGCCACGCTTCGGAGCACTTGTTTTGACGTGACTGTGAGACAAAGGTTGGGACGAAATTTTCGCCCCTCGGACGGCTAGCGCAGCTTTAGGGTCGTAAGCGCAAAAAGGGCGAAGATCAAGGCCAGGATCCAGAAGCGGATAATGATCTTTGATTCCGA
The DNA here is from genome assembly GCA_035703825.1 of Candidatus Angelobacter sp. GTDB lineage: Bacteria > Acidobacteriota > Terriglobia > Terriglobales > Acidobacteriaceae > Angelobacter. The sequence goes on along the minus strand of DASSXL010000066.1, from coordinate 12,917 downwards.
CCATCCTGCCAACTCAAAGTGGTGGTGCAGCGGGGCCATCTTGAACACGCGCTTCTTGCGCAGCTTGTATGACGCCACCTGGATGATGACGGAAAGCGCTTCCAGCACAAAAATCCCACCGATAAACGGCAGCAGCAGCTCCTGCTTGATAATCACGGCCACGGTGCCGATGGCTCCACCCAGCGCCAGCGAGCCCACATCGCCCATAAAGATCTCCGCCGGATGCGCGTTGTACCAGAGGAACCCGATGCTCGATCCCACCATGGCCCCGCAGAAGACCGTGACCTCCGCCACCTGTGGCATCTTTTGCAGCTCCAGGTATTCTGAGAACACGACGTGCCCGCTGAGATAAGTCAGGACGGTGAGCGCCCCCGCGGCAATCACTGTGCAACCGATGGCCAGGCCGTCGAGCCCGTCTGTAAGATTTACGGCGTTGCTGGAGCCCACCAGCACCAGCATGACAAAGAGGACAAACGGAATAAACGCCAGCCACCACAGATGGGGATAATGGCGGAAGGTCTCAATCACCAGGTCAGGCCGGAACTGCTTGAAGAATGGCACCATCAGGTGCGTGGAATACTGCCGCGTAGCCGTCAGCGTAACCAGCGCCACGCCCACAAATCCGGCGGCCAGAAACTGCAAGACCAGCTTGGTCCTGCCGGTGAGCCCCAGGTTGCGCTTGCGCACCACCTTGATGTAGTCGTCGGCAAAGCCAATGGCGCCGAAGGCGATGGTGGAAAAGATGGCCAGCCATATATAAGTGTTGGAAAGATCGGCCCAGAGCAGTGTGGGCACAATCACGGCGATCGTGATCAGCACTCCGCCCATGGTCGGCGTGCCGGCTTTTTTCTGGTGGCCTTTGGGACCTTCTTCACGGATGTACTGGCCGATCTGGAAATCGCGCAACTGGCGGATGATGGCCGGGCCAATAATCATGCCCATGAACAGCGCCGTCAGGCTGGCAAACGCCGTCCGGAACGTGACGTAACGGAAAATTCGAAAAGGAGGAAAATGCTGGAATAAGCGTTGATAAAGAAGCCAGTAAAGCAAAAATCCTCCGGGCAGTATTCGGTTCTTAGCACCTAGTATTCAGCATCTAGCGCTTATCGGATGCGTGAACGTTTTGGCGATACAAGCAATTGGTAGAGACGTAGCATGCTAGGTCTCTACGCTGGATTCCACTTTTTGCATTCGGGATTGTCGAGTCCCTGTCCTCGCGTCTGGCAAAGCCCGTTGAGACACTTTCAATCCTAAACACTAAGTACCAAATACCAACTAACAAATACCAACTACTGTTTTTCAGGTACCTTTTCCTGCAACACCTGCAATGCGTCCAGGGCGCGCTCCAGCTTTACGCCGCGCGAGGCCTTCAGCAGCACTGCGTCTCCGGGGCGGAGATTCTGCGCCAGCCACTCTCCGGCCTGCTCCGGCGTTTCCACAAACTGGGCCTGGGTCCCCGCGCCGCAGGCCGCTTCCGCCACGGCCCGGGCCATGCCGCGCACGCCAATCACCACGTCAATCTTCTTTTCCGCGGCGTGCTTGCCGGATTCACGGTGCAGCGCCTCCGCCGTCGGCCCCAGTTCCAACATCTCCCCGACGACCAGAATCCGCCGCTGTGCCTTCATGCTGGCCAGCGTGTCCACCATCGCCGCCAGGGCGCGCGGATTGGAGTTATAGCAATCATTAATAATGGTGGCGCCTCCGATGTTCAAAACCTGGCCGCGCTTGTCCGGAGGAGCAATGCTGGAAAGCGCCACGGCCGCCTGTGAAGGCGTAAGTCCGCGCTCCATGGCAGCCGCAGCCGCCGCCAGCGCGTTATAGATGTTGTGCTCGCCCACCAGCGGAAACGCTACCGGCTCTCCCACGCTGCCCACCACCAGGTCAAACGTGGACCCTTCCGCACCGTTCAGCTTGATGTTGTGGGCGCTCACGTCCGCCGCGCGCTTGATTCCAAACGTGACGACCTTGCCTTTGAAGTCGCGGCCAAACTGGCAGACATATTCGTCATCGGCGTTTAACACGGCCACGCCGCCCGAGTGCAGCGTCTCAATGATCTCGTATTTCGCGCGGGCAATGTCCGCCAGCGAGTCAAAGAACTCCAGATGCACCGGGGCCACCGTGGTGACCACCGCCAGATCATGGTGCGCCAGAGCGCCCAGCGCGCGGATCTCGCCGGCATGGTTCATGCCCATCTCCACCACGGCAAGATCATGCTCGGCTTCCAGCTTCAGCAGTTGCAGCGGCAGGCCAATGTGGTTGTTCAGGTTGCCCGAGCTCTTCATCACGCGGAAGCGAGTGGCCAGAATGTGCGCCAGGATTTCCTTGGTCGTGGTCTTGCCCGCCGAGCCCGTCACCGCCAGCAGCGGCTTGCCCCACAACCTGCGCGCGGCCGCGCCCAGCAGTTGTAGCGCCTTCACGCTGTCTTCAACCTGAAGCAGCCGCAGCGGATCGCCCGCCACTGTTTTCTCCGCTTCAACAATCGCGCCTACCGCGCCTTTTTCCAGTGCCGCCTGCACGTACTTGTGGCCGTCAAACCGCTCGCCCGCGATGGCAATGAACAGGTCGCCCGCATTGAGCGTGCGCGAATCAATGGAATAGCCCATGGCGACCGCTTCCTGGTCACACTCGCCTTTGGAGCCCACAAATTCGGCGATTCGCCATAACGGCAACTTCATTTCTTTCCTCCACCTGCGTAGCTCATCTGTTGTAACGCTTCCCGCGCCACCTGCACATCATCAAAAGGGTATGTACCTTCGCGCATGATTTGAACTTTTTCATGCCCCTTGCCGGCAATCAGCACCACGTCGCCGGGCATGGCCTCAATCAGAGCCAGGCGGATGGCTTTTCTGCGGTCCGGCTGGACCTCGTGCCGCGTGCCGGTCTGGCGCAGGCCGAGCAGCGCGTCTTCGATAATCTGCAATGGCTCTTCACTGCGCGGATTGTCGGAAGTGAGGACGACGAAGTCGCTTCCCTTCCCTGCCGCCTCGCCCATGAGCGGACGCTTGGTGCGATCGCGATCGCCACCGCAGCCAAACACGGTAATCACCCGGCCCAGTCCCAGGCCTCGCCGCGCGAAGTCGCGGGCGATGGTTGTGAGGTTGCGCAGCGCGTCATCGGTGTGCGCGTAATCCACAACTACCGTGAACGGCTGTCCGCAATCCACTTTTTCAAACCGGCCCGGCACCTGCTTGAACTCGCGGATGGCTTCAGCAATCTGCTTGAGCGAGCATCCACAGGCAAACGTCGCCGCTGCTGCGGCCAGAATGTTATAGACGTTGACCCCGCCGATCAGCGCGGTCTCAATCCTTGTGGTGCCGGAGGGCGTCACCAGATCGAACTTCGTGCCATCGTGATGCAGCTCGATGTTGGTCGCGCGGAACTCGCCGTTCTGGATTCCATAGTGGATCACCTGTTCCCATGAAGCCTTGTTGGTCTGCGCCAGGCTCAACCCGTACTCATCATCCACGTTGATCACCGCCGCCTTGGGCGGCCGGGTCCCACAACCCAGGAACAGGACGCTCTTGGCTTCATAGTAGTTATTCATGTCTTTGTGGTAATCCAGATGGTCGCGGGTGAGGTTGGTGAAGACCGCCACTTCATACGGCACGCCCAGCACGCGTTCCTGCGCCAGCGCATGCGACGAGACTTCCATCACCGCGTGCGTTGCGCCCGCGGCCAGAGCTTCGGCAAAAACCTGGTTCAGCTCCAGCGCTTCCGGCGTGGTGTGCGGTGCGGGCAAAATTTTGTAGCGCGCTGCTCCTGATTGCACCGCTTTCAACGGAATGTGATATTCGATTGTCCCGATCAGCGCCGACGACCGCCCAACATGCTGAAGGATCGACTCGCAGAGAAAACTCGTTGTGGTCTTGCCGTTGGTGCCGGTGATGCCGATGATCTTCAGCTTCTCCGCCGGATGGCCGTAGAAATTCGCGCTCATGCGCGCCAGCGCGCGTCGTCCGCTGGGGACCACCGCCCAAGGCACATGCTGCCTGCGGCGTTCCGACCTTGAATCGGTGACCACCGCCACGGCGCCGTGCTTCAGCGCGGTGTCAATATAGCGATTGCCGTCACTGCTCTCGCCGCGCATGGCCACAAACACCCAGCCCGGCTGCACGCGACGCGAGTTGTAGTCCAGGCCGGAAACTTCCGGGTCGCCACCGCTCTGCGAGACGCCCAATCCCCACAGAAGTTCAGAGAAGATCATTTGTCAGCAATTATAAGCAATGCTTGTTTCATACGTGACGTAGATCAGGCTATTTCACCACGGAGGCACGGAGAAGAACGGATATGCATTTCGAGAGATAGCTCAACTGTGTTTAGCGATGATTTGCGGAAGCCTGATCAAAGCAACCTCCTTTGCAGTTCTCCGTGACTCCGTGCCTCCGTGGTGAAGGTTAGCTGGTATGGACGGTTGTAGTCTGCGTGCGAAGTTTTTCCGGTAGGGCGCGGAGTCTCCGGCAGGCCTCCGCCAGTTCGGCGTCGGTCTTGGCGAAGCAGAAACGGATCAGATTTTCGCCGCCATCGCCGTGGTAAAAAGCTGATCCCGCGACCGTTGCGACGCCCGTCTGCTGGAGCAGGTACATGGCTTTCTCGCGGCTCGTCCTACCGGGAAGAATGGAAGCATCCGAGAGCACGTAATACGCGCCCTTGGGCACGCAAGGCGTGAGCCCAATCTCTTTGAGCACGCCGCACAGCATGTCCCGCTTCAGCACGTACTCTTTGCCGATCTCCGTATAAAAGCTTTCCGGCAGTTGGCGGATGCCTTCTGCCACGCCGATTTGCAACGGCGCTGGCGCGCACACATATATAAGGTCGTGAAAGTAGGCGATGCCCTGGGTCCAGCGGCGGTCGCACACCGTATAGCCAATGCGCCAGCCGGTAATGCTGAAGGTCTTGGAATAGCCGGACATGGTGATCGTCCGCTCGCGCATGCCCGGCAGCGTGGCCATGCTGATGTGCTCGCCTTCGAAGACGAAATATTCGTAAATCTCGTCGGTAAAGACGAACAAATCATGCCGCTTGGCGAAGCTGGCAATCCATTCCAGTTCTTCACGGGTAAAAACCTTGCCGGAAGGATTAGCGGGCGAGTTCAGCACAATGGCCCGCGTGCGCAGCGTCACCGTGCGCTCCAGGTCTTCGCGGTTGAAAGTCCAGTCCGGCGCGCGGAGCGTTACGTAGAGAGGGACGGCTTCAGCGGCCACCAGCGTGTTCAGGTGATAACCATAATAAGGTTCAAAAAGGATGACTTCGTCGCCGGGATTCAGCAACGCAAGGCACGCGGCATAAAACGCTCCGGTAGCGCCGGAATTGACGACGACCTCCATCTCGGGGTCGCAGGCAACGCCGTTGAAGCGCTGCATCTTTTCCGCGATGGCCTGCCGGATCGGCGCAAGCCCTTCCGCGCGCGTATAGCTGTTGGTGCCGTTGTCCATCGCCTGCTTCGCGCCTTCGCGCACCGGCAGCGGGACCTCGGTATCGCATACGCCCTGGGCCAGGTTGATGCCCTGGACCTTCTCGCAGGCAATCGACATGGCGCGAATTTCAGATTGCACGGTACGCGCGGCGCGGCGGCTCAGGGAAAGGGGCATGGGGGCTCCTAAAAGGCTCAGACGATTGTAAATCGCGGACGCTACAAATATCTTCTATTCGTGAACTCCACCAGCGCGCCCAGCTTCGCGCGGGCGGCTCCGGTATCAATCGACTTTACGGCCAGCGGCATGGCGTCGGCCAATGAGTCGGCGCGGCCGGCGGCAACAAGCGCGGCGGCAGCGTTCATCAGCACAATATCGCGACGCGGAGATTTCTCGCCCTCAAGCAGCTTCCAAATGATATCGGCGTTGGTCTTGAGATCGCCGCCCAGGATCGTGCTCATGGGCGCGCGCTGCAACCCAAACTGCTCCGGCGTGACTTCATAAACGCGTACCCACTCGCCGCGCACTTCCCCGATCTTGGTGGGGCCGCTGATGGAAATTTCATCCAGGCCATCCGCGCCGTGCACCACCAGGGCGCGCTCAAGTCCCAGCAGCTTGAGAGCCTGCGCCAGCTTTTCCACCAGATCGACCGAATATACGCCGACGACCTGCGCCGACGCTCGCGCCGGATTTGTGAGCGGCCCAAGCAGGTTGAACACCGACCGCAGAGGACGCAGGTCTTTGCGCGCAGGCTGCACGTGCTTGGTGGCGGCATGCATGGCCGGGGCAAACATAAAAGCGATGCCCACCTCGCGCAGGCAGTCGGCAATGCGCGCCGGTGGGACAGTAATGTTCACGCCCAGGGCTTCCATCACATCGGCCGAGCCGCACTTTGAAGTGATGCCGCGGTTGCCGTGCTTGGCCACGCGCACCCCTGCGCCTGCTATGGTGAGCGCCGTGGCCGTGGAGATATTAAAAGTGTCGCTGGCATCGCCGCCGGTGCCGCAGGTATCGACCAGCGCTTCACGCTCAGTGCCGCTGATATCGAGCGCGCTGCCGTCACCGTTCGAAAGAGGCACCGCCGCGGCGCGGATAGCCTCGGCAAAGCCGACGATCTCCTCCACAGTCTCGCCCTTCATGTGCAACGCCACCAGCAGCGCGGCAACCTGCGCGTCCGTGGCCTTGCCGGCCAGCAGCTCGCCCATCACCGCGCGGGACTCTTCGCGGGTCAGCGAGGTGCGGTGGTTCGCGATTTTGCAGAGCGCGTCGATGATCATCGGAGTTGAAGTGAATATTAGCAGGTTGAGTGGCGAATTTAAGAATGGAAATCCGTACGTTCGTTTTTCATAACGGAGGCGCGGAAAACGCGGAGAGGACAAGTAAATTGCCGTAATCGCGCGTGGTCAGGGACTCAGAACCTGCCACAGAGACGCAGAGACACACGGAGCAAATCAGAGCAGGTTCTACCGCGGTCCAGGGGAATTGCCGTAATCGCGCACGACTGGGGAAGCACACGTTCAGTCGCTGGCGCTATTGAAGTGGCAAGACCCCGGCTTTCAGACCTGAAAACAAATTGCCGCTAGCGAGTCCAGCTCCTGCAAAAGTGTCATAAAATAGCCTGCCATGAACGAAGCCACGTTACGGATGGCGCTTCACTTTACCGCTCGCATGACCTTTGTGGTCCTTGTGGGCGCGTTTACTGGGAACGCCCTGCGCGACCTTTGGCCGGGCACATTCTCGTTGTGGCTCTCCCGGAAGCGCGATTGGTTCATTGCGGGCATCGGGGCGTCTCACACGCTCCATCTGTTTGCGATCGTGGCGTTCTACCAAGTCATCGGGTGGTCTCACATACGCTTCCTCAGGGTGCTGCCGGGCGGCATTGTTTATCTGGTGATCTATGCGCTGGCGGTAGCCGCGCTCTTGCGCTTGAGCGGCCACAAAGAACCTTTTTTTCGCGCCGGGTCGCGAGCTGAAGGTGTTGCGCTGTACGTGATCTGGTTTGTCTTTGCCTCGGCATTCGTGCCGCGCATGGTTAAGGGATGGCCGGTCTACACGTTTTTCGGCGTTCTCGCGCTGGTCGCGCTGATGATCCGGATTGCCTGCCGGTTGCGCCACCCGCGGGCCATGGCTACCTCCGGTCAGGCCGCGCGCTGAAAGGTTGAAGCTGCGATCTGACCCTTTTCGCTCGTCCAGCCATGGTGCCTGCCATGAAAGGGCCGGCATAGTCCGATGACAGCGATGCGCGATCTCGGCGATTCCCACCGGTTTGCCCATTCCCGTCGTGTCTTATAAAATCACAGGTTCTCCTGATCGCGCTGAAGCCCGCTGTAGAAACGCTTCGTTTGATAGAACACCAATAGAACCCCAGACATGAAAATTCACGAGTACCAGGCAAAGACAATCCTTGCGAAGTATGGTGTGGCCGTGCCTCGCGGCGAGATGGCCCTGACCCGCGCCGAGGCGGAAAAGGCCGCGCACCGGCTGTTTGAAGAAGGCGCAAAGGGCGTGGTGGTGAAAGCGCAGATCCATGCCGGAGGCCGCGGCAAGGGCGGCGGCGTGAAGGTGGCCAAGAACCTGGACGAAGCCAAGCACTGGGCGGACAAGATCCTGGGTATGCGCCTGGTCACGCACCAGACCGGTCCGGAAGGCAAGATCGTGCAGCGGTTGCTGATTGAGGAAACGCTGCCAATTGAGCGCGAGCTGTATCTCGGAATCGTGGTGGACCGCGCCACGGCGCGACCGGTATTCATGGCTTCAGCGGCAGGCGGCATGGAGATTGAGGAGGTCGCGGCGAAAGATCCCAGGGCGATTATCAAGGAAGCCATTGATCCCACGATCGGCTTTCAAACTTTTCATGCGCGCAAGCTGGCCTTTGGACTGGGACTAAAAGGGACGCAGATCAACGAGGCCGTGAAGCTGATGACCGGCCTGTATCGCGCGTTTGTCGACACCGACGCTTCACTGTGCGAGATCAATCCTTTTATTACCACCACGGACGGGCGCGTCTTCGCTCTGGACGCCAAGTTTGGCTTTGACGACAATGCGCTCTTCCGCCACAAGGACCTGAAAGAACTGCGGGACATCAGCGAGGAAGATCCTCTGGAAGTGGAAGCCTCAAAGTACAACCTGAATTACATCAAGCTGGACGGCAACATTGCCTGTCTGGTGAACGGCGCGGGGCTGGCCATGGCGACCATGGACATCATCAAGTACGCGGGCGGGTCGCCGGCGAATTTTCTTGACGTAGGCGGCGGCGCTAACGCGGAGCAGATTGGCCATGCGTTTGAAATTCTGCTGAGCGATAAGCACGTGAAGGCGATCCTGATCAATATTTTTGGCGGCATCCTGCGCGTGGACACGCTGGCCGATGGCGTTGTACAGGCCGCGAAAGCGACGAACTTGAAGCTGCCGCTGGTGTTGCGACTGGAAGGCACCAACGTGGAGCAGGGCCGCGAGATATTGAAAAATTCTGGCCTGAATTTCCAGGTGGCGGAGACGATGAAAGACGCAGCGGAAAAAGTTGTGGCTGCCGCGGGAGGCCGGTAGGAGGATAATCGGCGAGGCCGGCTTGCGCGCCGAGCCGGTCGCAACAAGCGCGGAAGAATTCGATGTAATACGAAATCGTGCAGCGGTTTAGAGCGGAGCGACAAAAACAAAAGACATGGCGATTCTTGTTGATAAATCCACGCGGCTGATCATCCAGGGAATAACCGGGCGTGAAGGCACGTTCCACGCCAAGACCTGCGCGGCCTATGGCACCAACATTGTTGGCGGCGTAACGCCGGGCAAGGGCGGCACCACGCATGAAGGCTGGCCTATCTTTAATACTGTGGCTGAAGCCAAAGAAAAGACCGGCGCTAACGCGACGATTATCTTTGTGCCGCCGCAGTTCGCCGCCGACGCGTTGCTGGAAGCCATCGATGCCGAGGTCCCGCTGATTATCAGCATCACTGAAGGCATTCCGGTCCTGGATATGGTACGCGCGTATGAATTTTTAAAGATCAAAGGCAAGTCGCGGCTGATTGGGCCTAATTGTCCTGGCATCATTTCTCCCGGCAAAGCCAAAGTCGGCATTATGCCTGGGCACATTCATAAAGAAGGAAACGTCGGCATTGTTTCGCGCTCCGGGACGCTGACGTATGAAGCCGTGTTTCAGCTAACGCAGCGCGGCATCGGCCAGTCGACGGCGATCGGCATTGGCGGCGATCCAATCATCGGCACAAATTTTGTCGATGCGCTGAAGCTGTTCAATGAAGATCCGGAAACGCACGCCATCATTATGATCGGCGAAATTGGCGGCAACGCGGAAGAGACGGCGGCGGCGTACGTGAAACAGTATGTAAAGAAGCCGGTGGTCTCGTTCATCGCCGGGCAGACCGCGCCTCCGGGTCGCCGCATGGGCCACGCGGGCGCAATCATCTCCGGCGGGCAAGGCACCGCGGCGGACAAGATCAAGGCGCTGGAAGCGGCGGGGATCGCCGTGGCCAAGTCTCCGGCCATGATGGCGCAGACGCTGCTGGACCGGATCGGGACGGCGAAAGTTTAAGGATTCACCGCTAAGGACGCGAAGAAAAGTATTTGGTACTTGGTAGTTGGCCTTTTGTCTGGGAGATTCATTCATTTTGTGGCAACAAAGGCATGAGCTTGCAGCCAAATACCAATTACCAAATTCCTTTGCGTCCTTTGCGGTAAAAGTTTTTATGAGAACAGGAGCCACGAACCAGTAATGAACACACTGCAACGCACGTTTTCCATCATTAAGCCGGACGCCGTGGCCAAAGGGGCCACGGGCGATATTTTGCACATCCTCCAGGAGAAAGGTTTCCGCATCATTGGTTTAAAGATGCTGGAAATCAACAAGCAACAGGCTGAGGGATTTTATGCCGTACACGCCAGCCGTCCGTTTTTCGATTCGCTGACCACATTCATGTCCAGCGGGCCCATCGTGGTGCTGGCGCTGGAAAAAGACAATGCCATTGCCGATCTGCGCAAGTTGATGGGCGCCACCAATCCAGCCAACGCCGAAGAAGGGACCATCCGCAAGAAGTGGGCGTCCACCATTGAGCACAACGCCATCCACGGCTCTGACGCCGACGAGACCGCGCGCTTTGAGCTCAGCTACTTCTTTGCGGGATATGAGTTCTGCAAATAGCAAAGCGAGGATTCCCTGCCGCTCATCCAAGTCACGATGTTGAAAGGCCGCACCATCGAGCAGAAGCGCAAGCTTGCCGCGCGGATCACCGATGCCATGGTGGAAGACGCCAAAGCCGCAAAAGAAGCCGTCGTCGTGACGTTTATCGAGATCACGCGCGAGGACTACGCGAACGCCGGGGTGCTGCTGGCGGACAAAAAGTAGTTCGCCCCGGCGCTAGCGTTGCCGCTTCTGCGGAGCGGCAATGCTCTCAAGACCGGCCTTGGCCTCGCGCAGGAGCTGCGTGTTTTTCTCGATGGCGGCTTGCAGCAACACGGCCTGCTCCCTGGCTGCCTCCCAGTCGCCTTTTTCCGCAGCTTCCGTAAGGCCCGGCAGCTCCAGGTGTGCATAGGTATAGCGCGCGGCATAAAGAAGATGCTGGAACCAGGGCCGCCCCGGTATGCCTTGTGGCGTAAGCCAGTTGGATTCCACCTGCATCAACTGCCGGCTCAGATTCTCCGCCGCTTCAGGGCCCAACGCACTGGCGGCAAGCCCCCGGCTGACGGCAGCGTTTAGTTCCTGTCCCGCTTTTTCCAGCTCACCGATCTTGCTCAGCAGCGGACGAAGATCAACGTTCTTCTGCACTTTGCTTTTGTGGTCCAGCTCCTGCACAAAATCGCGAATGTTGGCGGCGTATGCCGCAAAATCAAATGGCAGCACATCCGCATTGGCCAGGCGCAACGCCAGCAGTCCCCACAGGTCTGAAATCACAATGTGGTACTTGAATCCCGGATCGCCGAAGTGCTCCATCCAGAAATGGTCGTCATACATCGAGTGATAGACGCCGTATTGGCCATCGAACTCCAGGCCAACCGTCGGCCGGCCAAGATGGTTCAGGAAGACCGTGTGGTCTGATCCGCTGCCGATGCGCGTGTTCACCAGGCGAGTGTCGGCCAGCGGCGGCTTGGTCTTCTCCTCCTGCGCGCGCGTTTTGCGCCAAACGTCATACAGCGGCTCGCCGGTCGGGACCTTAAGGCTGTGCGACGCTTCCACGATCATCGGCGCCAGCGAGGCGACCGCGTCCGCGTGAAAGTCCGGCACGGCGTTGCCGGTGCGATTCGCCGGGCCGGAGGCCGAGGAATCGACATTGATATAAGCGACGAGCTTTTTCTTCAGCTCGTCGCCAAACTGCTCACCCCATTCGGTCGATCCGGTGAGCGCGTATTCCTCTCCATCCCAGCTGCAGATCACCAGCGTGCGCCGCGGACGCATGCCGTTTTTCTTCAACTCGCCCAGCGCGCGCGAAAGCTCCAGCATGGAAGCGGTGCCGCTCGATGGATCGACCCCGCCAAAGGCCCACGCGTCACGATGGTTGCCGAGCAGCACCCAGTCGTCAGGAAACTCGCTGCCGCGTATGCGCGCCTCGACCACGGTGTACGGCTGAACGTTGGTATCCATATCGATTTTCAAATGGACTTTCACGCTGCCGGCCAGCCGGTATTGGATTGGCAGCGCGCCTTTCCAGCTCTTCGGCGCTTTTGGGCCGTTCATGTTTTCGAGCAGCGGCTTGGCGTCATGCCAGGAAAGCGGTAGCGCCATGATCTTAGGCAGCGAGCGCGCCTCAGCGGTGGGAATGTGCTTTGCGCCTGCTACCGAAGCCCAACCCGGCGTGGTGGGATCGCCGGGAACGATGAAGTCATACGTGATTGCGCCGCGCTGAATATGGCTCTCCGGTCCCCAGGGACCGTCTGGAAAAACTTTGCCGCGGGTGTAACCATCTTCCGCAGGATCGGAATATACAAGCATTGCCGCCGCGCCTTCCCGCTCGGCAGTCAGCGCCTTGAAGCCACGATAGCTGTAAGGATTGGAATAGCGCACCAGAACGATCTTGCCTTTCACGCTGATGCCTTTGCTCCGCAGCAGAGCGTAGTCTTCTGGGTTGCCGCTGTGTGCATAGACGACTTCAGCAGTGACATCGCCTGACGCGGAGTACCCCAGATACGCCTGGGAGACGCGCGGATTCTTCGTGTCGGGATCGGCTCCGTAAGGCTCTTCGCGCAGCGTGGCTTTGTATCGCACGGGCGCCACCATCTCCAGCGATATCTCACGCGGCGCGGAGTGCAGCACCTCATACTTGCGCAGCACCACGTCTTCCCAGCCCTGCTGCCGCCACTGTTCGGCAATGTAGTCCGCCAGTTCGTTGTTGCGCGCAGAAGCCGCCGGATGCGGCTCTGCCGTGAGATAGCGGTGCCACTCACGTGCACGCTCTGGAGAAGGGATTTCGAGAAACTGCTCTTCGATATGGCGCTCCATGGCGGTGCTCGCGGGCGTGAAGCCCAGGATCGACGTGCTTTTGTCTGCGTTCGGATGCTGCG
>DASSXL010000209.1:0-38379 GCA_035703825.1 Candidatus Angelobacter sp. | reverse complement strand
TCACCCCCGGACGTGTCCGATCCGTGGGCAGCGCCAGCTCTTCCGGCATCCCCTCCAGCGCCTTCTTCCAGAACTCCAGCTGACGGCTGATCACACTCTCCGGATCCGTCTCGCTCCCCAGCAGCTCCCGCTGCCACAGCGTGTAGTCCCCGTACTGCACCGGCAATGCCTCCCACTCCGGTGTCTTGCCTTTTACCCGCGCCCCGTACGCCTCTTCCAGGTCACGCCCCAGCGGCCCCAGCGACCATCCGTCTCCCGCTATGTGGTGCAGCACCAGCAACAACACATGCCTGCGCTCGTCCTCGGCTACCCGGAACAGCCACACCCGCAACGGCAGCTCCCGCTCCAGCTCCATCCCCACGCCCGCCGCTTCCCCCAAGCGCTCGCTCAGCTCCTCTTCCCTGACGCTCTCAACCGTCAGCCGCGGACGCGCTTCCTCGCCCGTGAGCACCTTCTGGTACGGCACTCCTTCTTCCTGCGGATACACCGTCCGCAAAGCCTCATGCCTTTCCACCACATCGCCCAACGCCTCTTCCAGCGCCCTTACATTCAGCTCCCCTTCCAGCCGCAACGCCAGAGGAATGTTGTATGCCGCTCCCGCTCCTTCCATCTGGTACAAAAACCACAACCGCTGCTGCGCATACGACAACGGCAGCCTCTCCGCACTCTCCGTCCGCGCTTTCAGCACAGGCCGCACGGAGCCTTGTCTCTTCAGCCAATCCAGCAGTTCACTGCGGCGATCTTTGAGTTCACGGCGGATTTCATTTGTGAGAGCACCCTGTGGCGCAGCCACGCGCAAGCGGTCATCTTCCAGCCACACGCGCGCCCCAAGGTTTCTCAGCTCAAGCAGCAGTTCAGCACAACTCATATTTCCTCTTCTTCAAAAACTTCTTCATCCAGAGACGCGTTGCTTGCTTGTGCGGATCTGGCGGTAAACTGAATGGCTTGGATCAAACTGGCCAGGTCGCTAACAGTGCTTGCGGAATAAAAATCGCGTAAGGAGAGCGCGACACCAAAGTTGCCGCAAACACGACCGACCAGGCGCATGGCTGATAAGGAGTCACCGCCCAGCGCAAAGAAGTCATCTTCCACACCAATTTGTTTCAAGCGCAACACTTCTGCAAACATTGCACACAACGCTGTTTCTTCCGGCGACTGCGGCGCACGTATCTTGCTCGACTGCCATGCCAAAGCAGGAAGCGCGTCCCGATCAATTTTGCCGTTGGGTGAGCGCGGTAATTTTTCCATCGGCATAAAAACCGCCGGCAGCATATGCACAGGAAGACGGTCGCTTAGCCTGCGGCGCAGCGCCGCAGATTCCGGCAAAGCTCCGTTGCTCGACACTAGATAAGCAACAAGTTTTTTCTCGAACGACGCGTCTTCTTTCAGGATCACTGCGGCCTCTGCAACTTCCGGCAGTGAGCGCAGTGCCGCTTCGATCTCACCCAGTTCAATACGGAAGCCGCGCACTTTGACCTGCTCATCGGCCCGGCCGATAAAATCAAGCATTCCATCCTCACGCCAAAGCGCCAGATCTCCTGTGCGATACATGCGCGCACCTGGCTCGATTGCATACGGATCAGCAAGAAAGCGTTCTGCCGTCAATTCGGGGCGTTTCAAATATCCCCGCGCCAAGCTTGCGCCTGAGATATACAACTCACCAGCAACACCGATTGGCACAGGCTCCAGATTGCTATCGAGCACGTACACGCGAGTGTTGTAAATCGAAGAGCCAATTGGTGGATTGGAACAGCCTGACAACGGCACAGTTATGGTGGCGCAGACTGTCGATTCGGTCGGCCCGTAGGCATTGATCATGCGCAGCCCACCGGACCAGCGTGCAACCGATTCTCCGCTGAGCGCTTCACCACCATTCATCAGGCATTGCAGCGGCAACGTATCAAAATCTTCCAGGCTCGCGAGCACGGGAACGGGCAACAAGGCGTGCGTTACATTCTGCGAGACAAGAAGCTCGTACAAGGCCGCTCCTTCACGCTGTTGTTCCGGCAAGACCAGCGTTGCACCTGCGCTTAGCGCCATTAGGAGTTCCCAAAAAGAAGCATCAAAATTCAGGGAAGCAAACTGCAGGATGCGAGATTCTTCTGTCAGCTTAAGTCGTTCTCTCTGGCTGGTAGCCAGTGAAGGAACGCCTTGATGTGTAATCACCACTCCCTTTGGAACACCAGTCGATCCCGAGGTATAGATCACATAAGCCGGATGCTGAGGGAGAACTTTGCAATTTGCGTTGTGAGCAGACGCGCGCTCCAGGTCAGCCGAGAATTCAGGAGCATCAAGAGCAAGGAACTCAACTCCCGCTATTTGCGGCAATTGGGATTGCAACCTGGTCTTCGTGAGCACCAGCTTCGGCATTGCGTCGTTGAGCATGTGTTCGAGACGTGCGCTAGGATACTCGGAATCGAGCGGGAGATAAGCGGCGCCGGCTTTCCAGATGGCAATGATGGCTGCCACCATGTCAGCAGAGCGCTCAAGGGCGATGCCTACCAGAGATTCTGGGCCAACACCTTTTTCTATTAAACAATTGGCAAGACAGTTGGCCCGCCGGTTCAACTCGCCATAGCTCATTGAGCGTTCGCCTTGCACGATGGCGATTGCCTGCGGCGCGTGTTCCGCGCGCTCTTCAAAGATCGCAGCCATCGTGGTCGCCGGAAGCGGGAGCAACGTGTCATTGAATTCTTCGAGTACTGCGTGATGTTCGCCCGCCATAAATAAATCGAGCTGGTGCCATGGAACATCAGGCCGGGCCACAGCCGATTCCAACAGCCGGATAAAGCGAGTGGCAATTCCCGCAGCGTGTTCGGCGGTAAATCGCGTTGGATCATGGTCAAGACGGACATGCAGCCGATCGTCGGGAGCAATCATCAATGCCAATGGATAGTGCGCTCCGTCCTGCATTTCGACAGCCGAGATCTTCAGGCCCGCGAATGAGCGCGCGAGAAGAGAACGATCGAGAGGATAATTCTCAAAGACAAAAATTGTGTCAAACAGTTGCTCGAATACCGCTGCACGTTGGATTTCGCTCAACCCCAGATGGTAGACATTGAGCATCTCTGACTGGCTTTCCTGAATTCTTGCCAGAACGTCAACAAAACGCTCGCCTGGATACAAACGAACACGCAATGGAACTGTATTAATGAACAGCCCGACCATCTGCTCGATTCCAGCCAACTCCGGCGACCGGCCTGAAACGGTAATACCGAACACAACGTCATTGCGGTTACTCAAGCGCGCCAGCAGCACCGCCCACAGTCCCTGCAAGACCGTGTTTAGAGTCAAGCCACGCTCGCGGGCCATGACGTTGAGCGCAGCAGTGAGTTCCAGTGGGAGATCGTGCCGCCAGGAAACAGGAATTCGCGTCTCAGCTTCTTTTGACTGAGGCGCAATGATGGTAGGGCTTTCCAACTCACCTAGGTAATTCTTCCATGCCGCAAGGGCTGCAGATTGCTCCTGCGTTTTCAACCATGCCAGATAGTCGGTGTACGGCCGCACCCGCGGCAATCCATCAGGATTGATGCCATTGCCGTAAAGCTCCAGCATTTCTCCAATCAAGATTGGAGTTGACCAGCCGTCCAAAATCAGGTGGTGATTGGTGAACACCAGCAAGTAACTGTCTGGAGCAAGCCGCACCAGTACAAAACGCAAGAGCGGCCCTGAGGAGAATGTGAAACCTTTAGCTCTTTCAGCAGAGACTATCTCGGCGCAACGCAGACTTTGAGTTTCCTTATCCACCATCGAGAGATCTACTTCACGCCAGGGGAGCTCGACTGCGGCGGGGACTATTTGTACAGGCTGCTCCAGACCTTCGCTATAAATAGAAACCCGTAAGTTGGGATGGCGCATGAGCAGGACTTCGATTGCCTGCTTTAGTCGCTCAGGAAAAAGTTCTCCTTCAAGGTCGAGATTAGTTTGGACGGTATAAACATCCGCACCAGTCCTATATAGCGACTGAAAGAGCAGCCCCTCTTGCAGCGGCGAAAGCGGGAGGATATCAACCAGCGACGGGAAGGCGGCTTCTATCCGTTCAACCTGTCTAAGCGACAGAGAGAGCAGAGGAAAATCTGAAGCGCTGTGTTCACTATTGCCATGATGGCCAGCGTAATGCACGACGAACTCTAGTGCGCGCTGCCACAACACCGCCAGTTCGCGAATGGCAGGTTCCTCAAGATGGTTTTTGGCCCAACTGAAGTTTGCCGTTAGCCGCGGGCCATCGGTGCCATCGGCAACCACCGCATCAATCTCCACCAGGTGAAGAAGCGGCATTTCAGGATCAGCGCCGCCGCCAAAACCGGCGTCATCCCCCGTAGGCAGCCAGGGGGCTCCTTCATGTGTGGCAAACCTGCCGAGATAATTGAAGGAAAGTTGTGGCGCGGGCAGAGCAGCTAGATATCGTCCAGTCTCAGGGTTTAAATAGCGCAACAATCCATAATTCAGTCCCCGATTCGGAATAGCGCGCAATTGATCTTTAATAAGCTTGAGTGCTTGTCCAACAGCAGATTGCCCGGCAAAGGATTCATTGAGGTGAATATCCTCGAGATCGATATCTTTGAGGTCAAGGCGCACAGGAAAGATGCTGGTGAACCAGCCCACGGTCCGGGACAGATCCAAGCCGCTGTCCATCGGCTCGCGGCCATGGCCTTCCAGATCGATTGTGATCGTACTGTCATTCGTTGTGCTGTAAAAACGCCGCCACTGAAATGACGCGAGTGCCAGGGCTGTCAGCAGCACGTCATTGATCTGCGCATAAAACGCTTCTGGCGCCGAAGTGAGGAGCGCCGTGGTTAAATCAACCGGCAAGGTCACACGCAGACTTCCGGCACTCGCGATGTTGTCTTTTTCAGGCTCCAGGGATTTTCCGGGGAGTACTTGAGAACCGGACAAAGCAGTTTTCCAATATTCAAGCTCGAATAAAACGGCCTGCTGGCTCGCACGCTCCGATAGATACTCAGCCCAGCGCCGGAACGGCGTTACCTCCGGCTCCAGGATTGGTGCTTCACCGCGAACAATCGCTTCCCACGCCATAGCCAAATCAGAAAGCAGGATGCGCCATGACACTCCATCCACGGCAAGGTGATGGATCATCAACAATAGCCGACTGTCTTTCCTGAACCAAACTGCATGGACGATTCTTCCTGTTTCAGGATTCAAATTGCGCTCGGCTTCACGCGCCGCAACCTTAGCTGATTCAGTGCTGCTGGCAAAATCTACAACCGTTATGCAATCCACGGCTCTCACCGAACCACGCCGAACAATCTGCAAACTATGATCCGCTCCTTGCCAGAGACGCAGTGAACCGTGGTGATCAATCAGCAATTGCAGCAGGCGAACAAGGTCGGTTTCGCGTAGCTCACCAGGAACTTGCAACAAGATAGATTGATGAAACCGTCTGAATGCACTGCCCTGCTCAAAGAGTGAGCGGATGATCGGCGTCGGAAACAGCGTGCCATCTTCATCGATTGATGTTGGCATTGTTGCAGCGAACGAGTCTGGTCGTGCCACAAGGGCAAGCGCTTCCGGCGTCTGATACTGGAAGATATCGCGCGGGGAAAGCGCGAGTCCTGCCTTTCTGGCGCGACTGATGAGTTGAATGGAGAGAATGCTGTCTCCGCCGAGATGGAAAAAGTTCTCATTGGCACCCACCTGCTCAAGCGAAAGCAGCTCTGCGAACAGGCGACAGAACCTCTGCTCCTGTGGTGTTCGCGGCAGTCGTTTGTTTTCGCGCTGCCGTGGGCGCAAACCGATTCTGCCAGGCACCTTCGTTACAGCACGCTTCTTTGACGGCGTGGCGGCTCCAAGCGATCCGTGTGGCGCATGTGACTGTTGATCTTGCAAGCCGAAGGAGGTCTCAAGTTGCTGCAAACGTCCCTGCGGCTCATTCGTTATCTGCCGCAGTACACCAACAAACGCCGAGGCCAGATTCATTGCCGTTTCAGGGTCAAAAAGATCAAGACTGTATTCCAGGGTTCCAATGATGCCGGCTGCGCTTCCAGCAGAATCAAAATTCTCTTTCAATGTGAGCGACAAATCGAACTGAACTTGTTGCGTGGAAACGGCGACTTGATGAATGGTTAATCCCGGCAGGTCCAGCTTCGCTTCCGGCGCGTTCTGCAACACCAGCGCCACCTGAAACAAGGGATGGCGCGATTGCGAACGCTCCGGCTGCAACGCCTCCACCAATCGCTCAAACGGCACTTCCTGATGGCTGTACGCCTCCAGGGCAAAACGCCTGACTCTCTCGATCAGCTCGGTAAACGTCGGGTCCCCCGATACGTCCGTCCGCAGCACCAGCGTGTTCACAAAAAACCCCACCAGCTCTTCCAGCTCCGCTTCACTCCGTCCCGCCACCACCGTCCCAATCGGTATGTCCTCCCCTGCTCCCAGCCGCGACAGCAATCCCGCCACTCCCGCCTGCAGCACCATGAACAAACTCGCTCCGCTTCTCCGCGCCAGCCCCAGCAATCCCCCATGCAGCTCCGCATCCAGCTCCAGCGCCACCGTCCCTCCGCGATAGCTCATCACCCCCGGACGTGTCCGATCCGTCGGAAGCGCCAGCTCTTCCGGCATCCCCTCCAGCGCCTTCTTCCAGAACTCCAGCTGACGGCTGATCACACTCTCCGGATCCCTCTCGCTCCCCAGCAGCTCCCGCTGCCACAGCGTGTAGTCCCCATACTGCACCGGCAACGGCTCCCACTCCGGCATCCGATTTTTGATTCGCACCCCGTACGCCTCTTCCAGGTTCCGCCCCAGCGGATTTAGCGACCATCCGTCCCCCGCTATGTGGTGCAGCACCAGCAGCAACACATGCCTGCGACCGTCCTCGGCTACTCGGAACAGCCACACCCGCAGCGGCATCTCCCGCTCCAGTTCCATCCCCACGCCCGCCGCTTCACCCAAGCGCTCGCTCAGCTCCGCTTCATTGCTGACGCTCTCAACCGTCAGCCGCGGACGCGCTTCTTCCCCTTCCAGCACCTTCTGGTACGGCACTCCTTCTTCCTCCGGATACACCGTCCGCAGCGCCTCATGTCTCTCCACCACATCGCTCAACGCCTGCTCCAGCGCCCTCACATTCAGCTCGCCTTCCAGCCTCATCGCTAACGGTATGTTGTATGCCGCTCCCGCTCCTTCCATCTGGTACAAAAACCACAACCGCTGCTGCGCATACGACAACGGCAATTGCTCTTCTTCCGCTCGCTCCTGCCTGTCCATCCGTTCTTTGAGCATCGGTCGTCCCTGCCGAGGATGCTGTTCTTCTCTCAACCGCTCCACCAGCTCCGCCACCGTCGGCGATTCAAACAGCTCCCGGATGCTCACCTCTTTCCCCAATGCCCCCCTCACCCGGCTCACCAGCTTGGCCGCCAGCAACGAATGCCCGCCCAGCTCAAAGAAGTTTTCGTGAATACCCACCCGCTCCGCTCCCAGCACATCCGCAAACACCGCGCACAGCACCTCTTCCTCCGGCGTTCGCGGCGATAGTTGCTCATCGTTCTTCTGGCCGAAAGATGGGAGAGCGCGGCGGTCAACTTTGCCGCTAGGCGTCAGCGGCCAGGACGGCAGGACAGAAATAACGCCAGGCACCATGTAAGCTGGTAATGATCGGCGCAAATGTTTCTGAAGCACTTCTGCGAGATCTATTTCCAGGCCAGCGTCAGATTGCCGGGCGATCACATACGCTGCGAGCTGTTGAACGCTGCCCCGCTCCTGCACTATCGCGATGGCATCGGCGACACTCTCATGAGTTCTGAGCGCATTTTCAATTTCACCCAACTCTATTCGGAAGCCCCGAATTTTTACCTGATGATCAACGCGGCCCAGGAATTCCAGATTACCGTCCGGCAACCATCGAACCAGATCGCCTGTTCGGTACAATCGCGCTCCCATCTCTCGCACAAACGGATCGGCAATAAATTTTTCTGCTGTGAGTCCGGACCGGTTCCAGTAACCGCGCGCCACTCCCGCGCCGCCGATGTATAACTCACCAGCTACACCTACCGATGCCGGATCAAGATACGTGTCCAGCACATACAAACTGGTATTTGCGATGGGCTTGCCGATGGGAACTGTGCGCGCGCACGGCTTACATCTGGCATACGTGGACTGAACTGTAGTTTCGGTCGGGCCGTAGGTGTTCCAAAGCTCGGCAGAGAGCTTTTGGTAAAAGCGATCCACTAGCTCAGGCTTCAGCGCCTCTGCTCCGCTGCTTATGATCCGAAGAGACTTCCATTGTTGAATCAGCGGATGATCCAGCAGCGCATCCAGCAAAGAAGGAGCCAGATCGACGTAGTTGACTGATTTCTCAATCGCAAGTTGCACCAGGTAGTCAACATCCCGCTCGCCGCCCTGCGCCGCAATGGCGATACGAGCTCCACAAGCCAAAGGCAGAAAGATTTCCAGGATCGACGCGTCAAAGCTGAATGATGCCTTCTGCAGCACGCAATCCGCTGCACTTAGAGACAATGCTTCTCCAGCCCAGAACAACTGATTGCAGACCTGCCGGTGCTCCACAGCAACACCTTTGGGCCGGCCGGTAGAACCTGATGTATAGATGATGTAGGCAAGATTTTCCGGATTGACCTCAACTTGCGGGCGATGATGAGGCTCTTGCGCGATTCGGCTCCACTCCGCATCAAGCGCAAGTACCGCGGCGTTATTTTGCGGCACATTGGGGAGCAGGACACGCTGGCTGATCAGTACGTTCGCGCCAGAATCCTCAAGCATATAAGCGAGACGCTCTTGAGGATAAGCTGGATCGAGAGGCACATACGCGCCACCGGCTTTTAGCACACCCAAAAGCGCAACCAACAATTCCGGGCTGCGTTCCATGCAAACTCCGACTCTTACATTTGGTCCCACGCCCAACTTTACGAGATAGTGCGCCAACTGGTTGGCATGCTGATTCAGTTCACCATAAGTCAGGCGTTGTTCGACTAGTTCGGCGGCGATCGACTGGGGAGCTCTTACGGCATGCTGTTCAAACAAATGATGAATGCATGACTTATTGGGATATTCAACAGCAGTCTGGTTCCATTCGCTCAACATGCGCTGCCGATCCGAGCTGGAGATCATTTGCAAGCGACGCAGAGCCAAGTTCGGTCCTGCAATTACCGACTCCAAGAAGCGGCCAAAGTCGCCAGCCATCTGCTCAATACGCCAGCAATCAAACAAATCACGGTTATAGATCCAATAGAGCGCAAGCTTCTTGTCCCGTTGCCAGGCATACAACTCCAGGTCAAGACGAACTCGCGGTTGATCATCCAGCAAAGATTCAACCTCAAGTCCAGGAAGAGCATGCACGCTGGCCGGAGCATTCTGGAGTGCAAACATCACCTGGAAGACTGGCGGATAATTGGGGCTGCGCTGCGCAGAAGCCTCCCGCGCTAGCTGCTCAAATGGAACATCCTGGTGGCGATAGGCATCCAGTGCCGTTGTGCGCGCTTGTTTCAGCAAGTCAGCAAAACTCTCTTCAGGATTGAGACGCATCCGCATTACGATGGCACTGGAAAAATAGCCAATGACTTGTTCCAGACGCGGATCATGCCTATTAGCGACCGGAGAGCCGATAAGAATATCGTTTTGCCCGCTGTAACGATGCAGCAGCAGAGAGAATGCCGCAACCAGAGCCATATAGAGCGTGCATTCGTTACTGCGGGCGAGCTCTTTCAGAGAAGAGAGCTGGCCTTCCGGAATAGTTACATGCAATAGTGCGCCGGAAAAGCTCTGGCGTGCCGGGCGAGGCCTGTCTCGCGGAAGGTCCAGTTGATCTGGCGCTTCGAGCAATTGCCTGGTCCAGTAATCCAAAGCAGCAGACCGGCGGGGCTCTCCGGCAGCACTGTGTTGCCAAAGAACATAGTCAGCGTACTGTAGGGGCAGCGGAAGAAGATCGGGCCGGCGTCCTTCGCAAAATGCCGCATACAACTCTGCGAACTCACGATTAAAAATCTCTTCAGACCACCCATCAGCCACAACGTGATGGAAGGTACGAAGAAAAATATGCTCCTGTGCTGAAAGCCTGATCAGCTTTGCGCGCAGTAGAGGCCCACGCGTAAGATCGAATGGTTCTTCCCATTCGCTGTGTAAACCGTTATTTAATTCTTCCTGCTGCTTGTGCGGATCGAGCGCGCTCAGGTCAATCAAAGGCACTTCAAGTGCGAGGTGCGGGCAGATGATCTGCACGGGCTCGCCGTCAATCTGCGCAAAGGAGGTGCGCAGACTTTCATGCCTCTCAATGATTTCGTTTACGGCGGATCGAAGGGCGTTAATATCTAAATCGCCGCGGAGACGCCACGCTTCAGGAATGTGGTATTGCGCGCTACTTCCTT
This sequence comes from Candidatus Angelobacter sp., assembly GCA_035703825.1. Taxonomy (GTDB): domain Bacteria; phylum Acidobacteriota; class Terriglobia; order Terriglobales; family Acidobacteriaceae; genus Angelobacter. The sequence continues at coordinate 28,048 of DASSXL010000209.1, read as the reverse complement.
CAAGCTGGTCAATAAACCACAGCCGCTGTTGCGAAAAAGAAACCGGCAGACGCTCAAGACGTGGCTGAAACGCTGCGGGTAACTGTTCTTTCTTGAAAGCGCCGAGTTGCGCAGCCAGTTGCGCAACAGTCGGTGAATCGAAGAATGAACGCATGGGCAGGTCAATGCCCAGAGCCGCACGAATGCGGCTGAGAAGCTGCATCGCCATTAGCGAGTGGCCGCCAAGATCAAAAAAACTGTCGTGGATGCCGACACGATCGAGTGTCAGGACTTCGCCAAAGATATGACACAGGACTTCTTCTTCCGGCGTGCGCGGAGCAGCATTGCTGTTGCCGCGCCACTCCGGAGCCGGCAAAGCGCGACGATCGACTTTACCATTGGGCGTAAGCGGCAGTGCTGGCAGCAACACATACGCCGCTGGCAGCATGTGCCTGGGTAATGACTTTGCCAGGCTCTGCTGTAAAGCTGCCTGATCAAATGGTCTCTGGTCGGCAAGAACGATATACGCCACGAGCTGTTTGCCGGAAGCGCCATTTTCGCGGGCAATGACGATTGCCTGCTTGATTCCCGCCTGGGTTGTGAGTACCGTTTCAATTTCGCCAAGCTCGATGCGAAAGCCGCGGATCTTCACTTGCTGATCGGCACGGCCGGCAAACTCAAGGCTCCCATCCGGCCGCCAGCGAGCAAAATCGCCAGTGCGATACATGCGCAAGCCGTGAGAGAAAGGGTCGGCAGTGAAACGCTCCGCCGTGAGTCCGGGCCGATTGAGATATCCGCGAGCCAAGCCAGCGCCTGATAAATACAGTTCTCCAGTACATCCCACTGGGAGAGGCTGCAGATAACGATCGAGCACGTACACGCAAGTATTCCAGATGGGCGAACCGATGCTGGGTTCATGCAGCGCACCACACCGGCACATCTCAAATGTTGAATATGTTGTGTCTTCAGAGGGCCCGTAGAGATTAAACACACGCGTGATGTGCTCACGGCTATACAGGTCTTGCACCAGAGCATTGGACAACGCTTCACCGGCAAGGTTGATGGTGCGGACTGTGGCAGGCAGGCTGCCAGAGTCCAGCAAAGCTCGGGCAGCGGACGGAACAGTGTTGATCAGGCGCACTCGATCACGCGCGGGAAGCCTTGGCAAATCCAGCGCTGAATTGGCCAGCAGCACGGTGCCGCCATGGCTGAGCGTGGCAAACAGCTCGAACACGGAAAGATCGAAGGAAATTGATGTTGACGCCAACACGCCGCTCCACTCCTCGGCGCTGAATACGCTGCCTGCCCAGGCGATAAACGTGGCAGCGCTCCGATGTTCGATGACGACGCCTTTGGGCCTGCCAGTAGAGCCCGACGTATAGATGACATAAGCCGGATGCTGAGGCAGAAGGGGACAAATCCGCTCAGTGTCGCTGAGGTTGTGATCTGATGCATGACTCAGAGCCTGGCTTACCTCTACAGAATCGAGTACGAAAGATTTCGCGTCCTGCGGCAGACGTGAAGAGAGCGCCGATGTCGTGAGTATGCAAGCAGGCATTGCATCTTCCAGCATGCTTGCAAGATGAGCTTGCGGATACTCCGGATCAAGCGGCAGATAAGCGGCTCCTGCTTTCAGCACGGCCAATAAAGCAACGAGCATCTCCGGCGAGCGCGGTAAGCAAATTCCGACAAGCGCTTCCGGGCCGATATCCATGGCTGCAAGGCGACGAGCCATCCGGTTAGCAGAGGCATTCAACTCAGCATAGGTCAAAGAGCATTCGCCAAATACAACAGACGTTAGATCTGGAGTGCGGACCACCTGAGCTTCCACGAGCTGCGGCAAGGTAGCTTCAGCAACCGGATGCGCAGTCGCATTGAAGTTACAAATAACTGTATTCAGCTCGTCTCGCGGCAAAAGATTATAGGCATGAAGCGGAAGCACACGGGAAACAAGCTGATGCAATAGCGCAATGAATCTCTGCTGGAGAGTGGCAACTTCTTCTCGCGTGTAGTGGGCAGGATTGGCGTCAAAATCAATACGGGAATCGGAGCCATCCTGGCGGTCATAAACAACAATGGCAAACTCATCTACCGGCCCGTTGGATAAATTGTGTGTCGTGGCTTTGCAGCCGACGAAATTGAGATCGTAATCAAATGACATTACGTTCACCAGCAGGCCGTAAATGTCTGGATCGGATGGTTGCAGCCCGAGGTCGCGCCGCAGATCTTGGGCGCGATAGCGCTGTCGGCGCATCATTTCAGCTTTGCGCTGAGCTACCCGCTTTACAAGATCAGCAAAAGTTTCGGTCTCTTCAAAAGTGATGCGCAATGGCAAAATGTTTGAAACCATGCCAGGAATGCTGCGCGTTTTGCGCCCCACTCGGGCTGCCAGCGGCAATCCTAGAAGCACTTCGTCTGCTCCGGTAAGGCGATGGAGATAAAGCGCAGCGGCTGCCTCAATCGCTTGCGCCAGACTGGCGCCATAGATTTTTCCTACGGAGGCCAGCGATGCAGTAAGGCCTGCAGGCAAGCAATCGCTGTGGCGAATGAAGGTGCGGGATTTTGCGGGGGACTTGCCGGAGAGCGTGACGGCATCAGCGCGGGCGCTCAGGGCAGCCAGCCAGTACTCGCGATCACGGCTAAGCTGGGTGCGGCGATATTTCTCTTCTTCATCGAGCAGATCGAAAGAGGACTGGAAAGTTGACGGCGGAACGGCCTCATTTTGGGCTAGCGACGAATAGATCTGGGCCGCGCGTTTTGCAATGAGTGCGCCGCCAAAGCCGTCCATGCAGAGATGGTGATAGCGCACATACCAGAAGAAGCGTTCGGGGCCAATACGAAGCAATGCATACAAAAACAGAGAATCCCGATTGGGCTGGAGCGGGCGCATGAGATCTTTGCGCATCCATGCATCGGCAGTCGCCGTGGGATCAGCGTCAGAACTCAAGTCAACAAAGGGCAAGTCCCAATCTGAGAAGGCCGCAATGGACTGCCGCGCCCCTTCGGGATGCGCGGAAATCCGTAGACGCAGAGCATCGCTCTCATTCACTACCTGGCGCAATGCAGATGCAAAAAGATCTGGACGAAGCGGCCCGCGAATATCAATATATTCTGCAATATTGAAGGCGGCACTCGCGGGCTCGAGCGCTTGCGCGAGCCAGATGCCGGACTGGGCAACGGAAAGTTGGCGCTCCTGAGCGTAATAAACTGAATTCACCTGCGGCTCCAAGAACACAGAACACGAGCGGCGCGCGAAAAAAAGAAAAACATCTTATATCGCCTCTATGAAAATAAGAGATCTCATATTTTCTCTCCGATAAATGGAACAGTGATGCTGTTCGATCCAAACCATGGAGAAAAGTGAAGCCATTACTCTGCTTTGTGCAGATAATTTAAAGTTTTTGCAGGCGCCCGGGAGTGGAATCTCGTCCGAAGAGCTTGCGCTAACTGTGATACCTCAGAAGGCGCCGTGCGCGTGACGCCCAAAACAGGCTTGGAGTTGCCGGTTCTCTGAGTACTGTAGCCTGCCGCATCGGGCTTGGCGTTAACAACACATTAAATTTCTTTGTTGTCCATTCTTGTTAGTCTAAACATCTGTAGCAGCCAGTTGCAAGACGTCTCCGGATTTTTCCTGGATGGTCAGGCTAAGCTTTTCTGAATCAATGATTTCAGAAATTGAGGTTGCGTAACTCTTGCAGGTTCAGTGTGCAGATACGGTTCGTTATGCCGAAAGTCGTGCGCTAACGCCATGCGCGACATTTCAGCGAGTGTGCCGGCCATCTCAACCCCAACGGTTCCCGCGCCTGAGAGTGCAAAGCTCAGCTGGCGGCGAATTGCCTCGGGGCCCCACTGGGAGCTTGGCGTGTTGTACCGCAAAGAAGTGGAGAGGCTCGGGGATGAGAAGGCTGCCGTTGCCAATGTCCGGAAGAAATTCTTCAACGAGATTTGCGATGCCTCGAGGGATACGCGATTCTTCATGGGGACCGTCTTCCCTTACAATACCTGGGTGGTGATCGGGATTTTCTGGCCTCCGAAGATCCGTCAGGAATCCCTGTTCGGATAGACAATCGAAAACATGACAAAGCGATGCATATTCTGCAAGAACGACTCCAGTGGCAGCAGAAGCATCGAACACATACTTCCGGAATCGCTCGGCAACAAGGAGCACCTTTCCTACGGGCATTGTCTGCGATGCGTGCAACAACTGCTTTGCCAGCGGCGTAGAAGCAGCCAGTCTTGGAATCCAGGCATTTCGTGACTGCCCGTTTTAATGCGCTTATTCCCAACAAACGCGACAAAATGCCGTTGCTGCCGGCCATGCTGTTGCCCGGTCACGCGACGCGGGGGAGAGTTGTATGCGTACTGGGCTGAAGTGATGCGGGGTACGCGCGGGGATTTTTACATGGACGCGGAACCCGCGGCCGAAGGCGGAATTGTCTCCGGAGAGATCAGACGGCTCATCATTCCCGCGTCGGGCGCGAAGCCGCAACGTGATGTTTTCGCCCGGTTCCTGGCAAAGGTCGGGGAACATGTTGGCCGCGTGATGTATCTCCTGTGTTTCGAAATCACTTGCTGGCTGCGACTCATGTCACGGACATCCTGCAGATTGATTTTGCCGCGGTACGTCATCGCGCGCTCTCCAGCGATGTCATAGTTACACTTGGCCACGCTTTGCGACTAGCTGGTGCCGAGCTCCTGCAAATCGATCATCGGGAACTCGGTGTGCACTATGCACCAGTTGGCCAGGCCGCCAGATGGGGAATCTACGTTTTCGACAACGCCGCTGGCGGAGCTGGACATGTTTCCGAGCTAGCCGCGAATACCAATGCCAGAAACTGGGTTGAGACAACGGCGGCCTTGCTTTATCGTGACCCTGACCACGATCGAGAGTGTACTTCGGCTTGTCTGAACTGCTTGCTTACTACCGCTAGCCAGGCTCATCTCGAGTTAGGAGTGTTGCGAAGGCCAATTGCGCTCGCTGTCCTTCGAGATCTCCTTGGGGGCCAGCAGAATGAAAGTGAAGTAGCGGATCATATCCCAAAGCCGGAGCCGCGACAAAGCAACTCGGTCACTGAGCGAATCAGGCGATTCAGGGATCAAGCACAGAAGTAGTGTAAGTCTAGGGATAATACCGGCGGCCGCCTCCACTCGCCAGCGGCAGGGGATCACCAAACTTACCGTTTAGTGATCGCACTTTCAGAATGAGCTGCTTAGAAGGCACGAGGAAGCACTGGGCCGCGTTCGGAGCAGGAGTTGGTGCTGCTGGAACATTGGAATCTGGCTGACCGGATCCCATCGATCTTCCGCCGTTCCAAAAGCCTTTGGAAATGCCATACCTCGTTAAGGCGGCGGGCCTTCAGCAAGGTAAGGTGATTTGTTCCACAATCACATGATTATGGAAGGGGCCGTCACGTCCATTCCTGTTGCCTTCCGGACACTAAGCCCAAAAAGGCAGCGTAGCTCCTCATATCGCCGGTCGTCGCAAAGGTCGGTCGATTTCGGAAATCAACCTTGGATGAAGAGGATCGCAAGACGCGTCCCGTGGCAAACCGTGCCGGAGCCGATTCGCCCTATTCACGATCACATTTGCCGTGTGCGCTGAGGCGAGAGACCACCACCTTTATATCTAAGTAAAAATATTTTCTTGAAAGACAGGTTTTCTCCTTGAACTCACACAAGGAGGAGTGTTAAAAACAATCAACTTTTTCAGAGTTCCTGCTTTCTGTTAGGTGAAGTGTCGCCCAAACGCTTCATGGAGAAGGATATTCCCCCAAATTCAGTTGACTTGGTTTTGTGGAAAGGACTTTGTCCATGATGCATTCCCATGGTCCGGCTTCAACGCGCAAATCCGCTGGCTATTTTCATCGCAATGGTCTTCTCGCTCAGTTGATAAGTGTGCTGCTGGCGTGGACGATGGTCATGAGCTCACTGCCGGTCTATGCGACGGACCAGCCTCGCACGGAGTGGGTGCTGAGTCGCGGGGGCGATGGTGCATTAGCGGAAACGTGGCCGCAGAAAGCTTCGTCCGGCCAAAGCGAAACCAGCCACAAGCTTGATGGGGCAAGCTTGTCTGGGCTCAAGCACCGGAAAGAGCGGGTCGGAGCTGGAAGGATTCAGCTGGCCAGCTTGAAAACACCAGCCGGATTGGGCAGTACCCACGCGCTGCTCCAAAGTACCGTTCCTGGAGAAAGTTCGATCGCTTCCAACTTCAACGGGACGGCTATTCCAGGCGGTAGCTTCCTCTGGTTCAGCAGCGTTATCAAGGCCAGCGGGCTGGGATCGCAACCGGTGCGAGTGTTCCTGCGGGCGGCTTCGCTGCAATTTACTGCCGGAGGGGCAACCTATAACCTTCCGGTTCCGGATGCGACTATCACCTTTTCCCCCACCGCAACCTCGGCGACAACATCTTTTGATGCCAGCAAGAATGCATGGATCACGAATCTGCCGTCCACAGGGCTGGCTGGGAACAGCTTTTTATCAGGCATGACTTTTCCAGTTCCCGCCAATGGGCTTCCGGGAGGAATTAATCCGGTTACGTGGTCGGGGACGTTTTACAGCGATACGAGTGGTGTTTCCATCAACTGGCAGTGGGCGGCGGCAGTTTATACCTCCTTTGGCGGCGACTACCGTACGTTGAATGTCAAACCCGTTGACGACACTTCTGCCAGCGTCTACAAGAATTCCGATCACGCCGGAACACCCGAAGCCTATAAGACATTTGTTACGGGCGGAGCCCGTGGAGGCGGCGGTTCAAATTACACGGGCTCATACAGCGCGACGGCAAGCGTTCTCCCTCTCAATGAGGTTCCTAACTATCCGCCAGTAGCAAATGCCGGACCGGCCCAGACGGTTTTCGTAGGCACCACGGTGCAACTGGATGGCAGCGGTTCTACCGACCAGGATGGAAACCCTCTCACCTATCGCTGGTCCTTTGTCAGCATTCCCAGCCGCAGCACGGCCACCCTGAATGGAGCCAACACCGTCAAACCGACGTTCGTGCCGGATGCGCCGGGCAGCTATACCGTCCAACTGATTGTGAATGACGGGCTGGTTGACAGCTCGCCTTCAACTGTAACCATCAGCACCAAAAATTCGCCTCCGGTCGCCAATGCAGGCCCTGACCAGACCATCACCACTGGCGCGATGGTGCAACTAGACGGCAGCCGCTCAACCGACGTGGATGGAGATGCGCTTACATACTCATGGTCCTTCGTCAGTGTGCCTGCAGGCAGCACCGCGACGCTTTCCAACAGCCACATCGTAAATCCCACGTTTGTTGCCGATAAAAAGGGCTCTTACACGGTCCAACTGGTCGTCAATGACGGCACCTTCAACAGCGCGCCCTCGCAAGTCAGCATCAGCGATGTCAACTCTCCTCCGGTCGCCAACGCGGGAGCGGCGCAGACAGTTGTCAGTCACACGCTGGTCACTTTGGACGGCAGCCGCTCAACCGATGTGGACGGTGATTCCCTCACATATACATGGTCCATCCTGAATGCTCCTGCGGGCAGCGCCGCAGTGTTGTCTGACGTTCATGCCGTGAAGCCGACATTCACGGTAGATCTGCTGGGTGACTACGTAATCCAGCTGATCGTGAATGACGGCACCGTCAATAGCACTCCGGCGACCGTTACGATCACCACAGAGAACTCGCCACCCGTAGCCAATGCCGGACCGGCACAGACTGTTCCGCTCGGCAGCGTGGTGACCCTCGACGGTACAGGCTCCTCTGATGTGGATGGCCAGACTCTCACCTATGCGTGGTCCATTCTAAGTACGCCTGCCAACAGCACCGCAACTTTGAATCTGCCCACCAGCGGCACGCCGACATTCATCGCTGATAAAGCCGGCAATTACGTCATCCAGCTAATTGTGAACGATGGCATCCTGAACAGCCAGCCGGCCACGGTGATGATTTCCACCATCAATTCGATTCCTGTCGCCAATCCCGGCGCAGCTCAGAGCGTGGAGAGCGGCAGCATGGTAGCGCTGGATGGAAGCGGTTCCAGTGATGCCGATGGCGATCCGCTGACATTCACCTGGGCCATTCTCTCGCAACCGAGCGGCGGCACAGCGCTGTTGTCCGATGCGGATAGCATCAATCCTACCTTTGTCGCCAATGTCGCAGGCCTATATGTGGTGCAGCTCATCGTCAATGATGGCAAAGTTGACAGCCCTCCAATGACGGTAACTATTACCGCCGAATCGCCGCAGTTGAAATTGAGCGCTCCAGCCGGCGTTTCGGCGCTGCCAGGGCAGTCCGTTTCTCTGGAGTTCACTGTCTCGAATCCGGGTAATGTGCCGGCTCAGGGAGCAGCCGTGACCGAGGGCGCGTCCACCGTTTCGTTAGGAGCGGTTGCACCGGAACAAAGCCTGCCGTCTACTTTCAGTGTCTCCGTTCCTGCGGTTGCGCCCAAAGATGCAGCCGAAAACGATGCGGCCTATCTCTCCCGTTTGCAGAGTTCTGAAAACCAGATAACGAGCGTGCAGGCGAACCTGGCGTGGAATGATCTAGGCAACGCCGTGTTTGGCCCGGTCTCCGCATCCACCTCGATAACGGAGCAATTCCCGATCATCGCCATCAGCCTCGCTGCTCCAGCCAATGCCAATTCCGGTAACAGCATTACGTATACCGTCACCCTCAACAACGCTGGCCATGCGACCGCAGCTCAGGCCAGCGGAACCATCGTCCTGCCGAACGGTACTCAGCAGCCTTTCAGCTTCAGCACCATCGCGGCTGGCGCAAGCGTACAAGGCACATTCACGTTCAGCACACCCAGAACTCAAGCCAGCGGACCAATTACTGCGACTGCTTCTGCAATCTGGCAGGACGGCAACACCAACAGCTATGGCCCACTTAGTGCTTCTACTGCTACTGCGCTCACACAACCGAATCAACCACCAATTGTGGATGCGGGGCCGAATCAGATCGTGCCTTTCCCCAATGCCTATCCCCTGCAGGGACACGTGACTGATGATGGTCTGCCGAATGCGACGCTGATCTCGACATGGACTCAGATCAGCGGTCCTTCAGTGGTCACGTTTGCCGATCCGCATTCTCCGACTTCAACCGTCTTTTTGAGTACTGCGGGAACTTATGTGTTCCGGCTCACTGCTGACGATTCTCAATTGCAAGCCAGCGCTGATGTTGCTATCACCACGACTTCCGCGAATCTGCCACCCGTGGTGAAAGTCGGTCCCGACCAGACAATCACGCTCCCGGTGAACGCAGTTTCCCTCACCGGCAGCGCTTCGGATGATGGACTGCCGGCCGGCAGCACGCTGACGTTCTTGTGGAGCAAGGTCGCTGGGCCGGGCACGGTCACGTTTGCAAACGCCACTTCACCAAATACACCTGCCACATTCAGCGAAAGCGGGACCTATCTCCTGCGGCTCACGGCATCCGATTCTCAACTGACGGGAAGCGCGCAGATGCGGGTGACCGTCCTTCCGTTCAATGATCCTCCAGTGGTCAATGCCGGTCCGGACCAGACGATTATCTGGCCCGCAAATACGGTCACGCTTGCCGGCATCGCTACGGATGATGGAATGCCCGCGGGCAGCGTTTTGAAGACCAACTGGGCCTTCGTTTCAGGTCCGACGGCAGTTCTGTTCGGCAATTCCACTGTGCTGAATACGACTGTGCGGTTCAATTCTCCCGGAACTTACATTTTGCGGTTGACCGCGGACGACTCGCAATTCCGCAGCAGCGATGATGTCACGATTACCGTTCGAAGCCTGATTGATGGCCCTCCCCACATCATCAGCTCGCCGATCACGCAGTTCATCACGGACCCTTCTGCGACTCCTCTACCGACCTATACCTATGTTGTGGTGGCCACAGACCCGGAAAATGATCCGCTCGACTACATGCTGACCACGTTCCCGGCTGGCATGTCGATTGACAGCGCGACTGGTGCAATCACCTGGACGCCAACACAAAATGACCTGGGACCGCACACTGTTGCAATAAAAGTGCGGGAGGCCTCAGGCCAATTTGATACGCAATCTTACGTATTGAATGTGGTCACGCAATCAAGCATCAGTCCTCTCGGCTCTCTGGTGCTTTCGCCCGCGAGCGCGGGGCCCGTGGTGGTTGGAACTGCACAGCAGCTTCAGGCGTTCTTTGCTGACGGCAACAATGCTCCGGTTGCGAATGCGGTGATTACGTTTACGGTGACAGGGCCAAACGCCACAACCGGCACTGCAACTACAGACAGCAGCGGCAAAGCAAAATTCGTATATTCCGGGGCTGCCTCAGGCGTGGATTCCATCGTCGCCAGCACATCAGCCGGTTCAACGACTCTCAATTCAAACACCAGCACTATTAACTGGGTAGTTCCGGCGCAGCCGATCTCAACCACAACCATCAACGGGCGTATCTTTGCTTCGAACGGTTCGGGCACATTCAATACGCCTCCCACGGCGACGCCTGCATTTGTCCAGAACTTCCCCACAATCAATTTCAATCCGCCCACCGGCACGGTCCCAGGAATGCCAGGTTCGATCGGGGTGAACACGCGGCCGTTTACTGATGTAACCACGGATCTGAACGGGAACTTTACCGGCAGCATCATTGCGCAAGGCAATGGATTGCAAGCGGGCGTAGGTGCGCTGTTCAATTTCCAGGCTGTCTTCACCGGCAGCTACACGGTTGCCGCAGCCGGGGATGTGACCTTCAATTTCTTCAGCGATGACGGCTTCATTTTCGGCGTGAACAATGGCGCGACGCGCGTCAGTGGCAGCCTGTTCAACCCGCCGCCTTCCGGCCTTACCCCGTTCCAGGGCTATCCGGTGATGGGGGCTTTCAACACCGCTACGGCACCTGTGGCAAACAGCATTACCGTCCATTTCCCTGGCCCCGGCACGTACCAGTATGAAATCGACTACTCGGAGTGCTGCGCAGGAGAACTGGCGGTCACCATGACTTCCAGCCTGAGCGGGAACCATGGAGTCCCGTCCAGTGGTACGGTCACTCTTACTCCGGGCACCAATGTTTCAAAGAACATTGGAGGGACCGCAACATTTTCCGCGCTGCTGACGGATGCCTCCGGCGCGATCATTCCCAACGTTCCGGTGCTGTTCAACGTGGCCGGGGCCAACACGATTCAGTTCCAGGGTGTGAGCGACAGCACCGGCAGAGCAACATTCAGTTACCAGAGCTTCAGGACTGGAACGGACATCGTCCAGGCGAACGCGCAAATCACCGGCATGACCGCGGTTTCCAACCAGACGCTGGTCACCTGGAATAGCGCGGCCAATACCGCGCCGGTGGTGAATGCTGGAACCAACCAGACCATCACACTGCCTACCAATTCTGCAACTTTGAGCGGCACCGCAACGGACGACGGCCTGCCGAATGGCACTTTGACAACTACATGGACCCAAGTTAGCGGTCCGGTGCAGGCTGCAATTGCCAACCCCAACCAACTCACGACTGTGGTTAGTTTCACTCAACCAGGAAGCTATGTCTTCAAGCTGAGTGCTTCGGATTCTGTACTGACCACTTCCGCCAATTTGACCATCACGGTCAACCAGCAAAACCTGGCGCCATCCATCAGCATCAGCGTGGATAGCACTTTTATTACTCAACCCGCAAATTCTATCCACGTCACAGGAACCGTTACCGATGACGGATTCCCGACGGGTTCAACGCTTTCCATCCAGTGGACTGAGGTAAGTGGACCTGCCGCGGCAACATTCAGCACTCCCAACAGCCCGAACACCAGCATCACCCTGCCCGCTGCGGGAACGTATGTTCTGAAGCTTAGCGCTTCCGATTCACAGCTTACTTCGTCTGTGAATGTAACGATCACGGTGAATCCGCCCGCACCCAACCAAGCGCCCACGGTAACCATCGTCGCAAGCCAGACGCTTATCACCTTGCCCAGCAATGTCGTGACCTTGTCAGGCAAGATCTCAGATGACGGCTTGCCTCTCGGCGCTCCGATTACCACGCAATGGTCGCAGGTGAGCGGCCCACTGCCTGTTACTTTCAGCACTCCCGCCAGCAGCAGCACGCAGGTTGGCTTCCCCGCGGCAGGAACTTATGTATTGCAACTGGCGGCTTCTGATTTACAACTGACCGGCTCCGCCACAATTTCGATAACAGTCAATTCTGTCGGCACAAATCAGGCTCCCACGGTGGCGATCATCGCCGACCATACTTCCGTCACGCTGCCCACCAACACGGTCACGCTGAACGGCGTGATCAATGACGATGGCTTGCCAAATGGAACCATTGGTATTCAATGGGCACAAATCAGCGGCCCTGCAGCCGTCAACATCGCCCAGGTCACATCGACCTCGGTGAAAGTGTCATTCCCTGCGGCGGGAGTATACGTGATTAAACTCACCGCCAATGACGGACAGCTCTCCAGTGAAGCCACGATCACGATCACGGTGACGACTTCCGGAGGGAACCAGCCTCCTACCGTTAGCGCGGGCCCAAGCCAGTCTATTCAGCTTCCTCAGAATACCGTCACTTTAAATGGATATGCGGCAGACGATGGCCTGCCTGCAGGCAGCACTCTGGTGGTGCACTGGACTGAGATCAGCGGTCCTGCCAGTGTTTCGTTCAGCAATCCGAGCTCCGTGGTTACGCAAGCGACCTTCAGCGTTGCCGGCGTATACGTTTTGCAACTGAGCGCCAGTGATTCCCAGCTACAAACAACGGCCCAGGTAACCATTACTGTCGCCAATGCATTTGTACCGCCTCCAACGCCTCCGTCTGTGAGCTTCAGCGGGTTTACTGATGGCCAGGAAATCACCAAACCTACGCCGATCTTCGGTTCTGTGACCACGGGCTCATGGAAGCTTGAGTACTCATTGCTTGACGGCGCCGGAAATCCAACTACATTTACTACCTTTGCGTCCGGCGTTGCTCCTGTGAGTAATGCCACGCTTGGAACTTTCGATCCTACGGTGCTGCTGAACGGCCAATATGTCGTCCGCTTCAGCTCGACAGACAACGCCGGACAGACTTCAACGACCACCAACACGGTGGATGTGAGCCGCAATACGAAAATCGGCAATTTCACTCTCTCTTTCAACGATCTCAGCGTGCCGCTGCCCGGCCTGCCAATCACTGTTACGCGGACCTATGACTCGCGCGATAAACGCGTCGGAGACTTTGGCGTGGGTTGGACGCTGAGCGTAGCCAATGTCCGTGTGCAGAAGACCGGCGGAGCGATTGGCACTGGATGGGATGAAGAAACGCAATGGAGCGGCTTCTTCCCCACATATTGCCTGCAGCCGCTTAAGAACCATACGGTAAGTGTTACGTTCCCCGATGGCAAGGTATACAAGTTCCAAGCTGTCAACACGCCACAGTGCCAGCAGTTCGTGCCGATTACCGCGCCGCAGATTGGATTCGTTCAGGTCCCAACTGGGTCGGACACCGCGGGAGCCACGCTCACCCCCATTAGCGATACTGACCTGCTCCTCGATGGCAGCATTCCCGGGCCGGTGAATCTCATCAATTTCGACCTTGAGTTTGGTGATTTCACGCAGTTCCAGCTCACCACGGCAGAAGGCTATGCCTATATCCTGGACCAGAAGCTGGGCGTAACTTCGGTCACTGATCCGAACGGCAACAAGCTCACAATCAACGCCGTTGGAATTACCAGCACCACCGGCGCCAGCGTTGCTTTTGTACGCGACGCCCAGAACCGTATTACCCGGATCACCGATCCGAACGGCGCTGCGATCCAGTATGGTTACGACGGCAATGGCGACCTTGTGCAGGTGATTGACCGCTCCAACCAAAGCACAACTCTCGATTACGGCCCCAACCATTCCCTTACCGATATCATCGATCCTCGCGGCGTGCAGGCAGTGAAGAATACCTTTAGCGACAACGGGGTTCTGTTGAGCACAACCGATGCCAGAGGCAACACGATTACCTATTCTGCTGATGTCGCGGCGCAGCACGAGACGGTGATCGACCGCATGGGTAATCCGACGCTCTATGAATATGACGCGGATGGGAATATAACCCGCACGACCGATCCGCTGGGGAACGTCACCTCAGCGACGTATGACGCTAATGACAACAAGCTGACAGAAACCGACGCGTTCGGTAAAACAACCACTTATACCTATGACGCTATCGGCAATCGCACCAGCGAAACCGACCCGCTGGGCAACAAGGCTACTTACACCTATAACTCGCACCGGCAGGCGCTGACGATTACCGATCCTCTCGGAAATGTCACTACGAATACTTATGACAATCGCGGTAATCTCCTAACCACGAAAGATGCTGCCGGCAATGTGATCAGCCGTACTTACAACGCGCAAGGCCTGCCCCTTACCATCACTGACAAGCTGAATCACGTCACAAGCTTCCAGTATGACGGAAATGGCAACGTCATCCAGAAAACCGATGCCTTGAACAATGTAAGCAGCTTTACCTACGATTCGAACGGCAACAAGCTTACACAGGCGGTTATACGCACCCGGTCCGATGGAACAAAAGAAACGCTCACCACTCAATATCAATATGACGGCAATAACCGCTTGGTAAAGACCATTTATCCTGATGGCTCTACCACGCAAACCGTTTACGACGTCGCTGGCCGGCAAAGTGACATTTTTGACGCATTAAATCACAAGATCCACTATGACTATGATGAAAACGGCCGCTTAATCAAGACCACGTATGCAGACGGGACATCGGAGTCCACTACGTACGATGCGAACGACCGCCGTCTAAGCAGCACTGACCGGGCAGGCCGCGTCACTTCCTATAATTACGATGCGGTCGGTCATTTGACCAAGACCACCTACCCGGACGGCTCCAATACACAAACCGTCTATGACGCTTACGGTCATGCCATTACGTCTATCAACGAATTAGGGAATGCCACTCACTATGGATTTGATGACGCCGGCCACCGCACTTCCATGACGGATGCGTTGGGGCATGTGACCAACTTTGCTTACAATGCAATCGGCAATCAGGTCGCGGTCACAGACGCCGAGAGTCGCGTAACCCAATATGTCTATGATGGCCTGAATCGCCGTGTGAAGACCATCTATCCGGACCAGACAACTGCATCGATCACCTATGATGCTCTGGGCAGGGAGATTTCTCAGGCGGACCAGGCAGGGAAAGTCACCCAGTATGGGTATGACCCCTTAGGGCGTCTTACCTCTGTCACGCAGTCGCTGAATGGCGCGTCTCTCACCACCACCTATGCCTATGATGAGTTGGGTAACCGGATTGCCCAGACCGATGCGAACGGGCACGTAACGTCATTCGCCTATGACCAGCGTGGCCGGCGCACAAGCCGCAATCTGCCGCTGGGCATGACGGAATTGTATGGCTATGACGCGGCCGGAAACCTGCTTTCTAAGCAAGACTTCAACGGCCATACAACGACCTATCAGTACGACACCATGAACCGGCTGACAAAGAAGAGTGCCGATGCCTTCTTTGTGCAAAATGCTATTGGAGCAGCGCAGATCGGCTTTACCTACACCGCCACCGGTCGCCGTCTCTCTATGACGGACGCTTCCGGCATCAGCAGTTATGCCTATGACACGCGAGATCGCCTGCTGACAAAGACAACGCCTTTCGGGACGCTGACATATACCTATGACGTCGCTGGAAACATCCTCTCGCTGAACTCATCCAATGCGGGCGGCGCATCAATGACGTACACGTATGATGTTCTGAATCGCTTGGATTCCGTCACCAGCGCTTCCGGAAAAACGGCGTATACCTATGACGTTGTCGGAAATCTCAGCAGCTTTGCCTATCCCAACAGCATATCTACCAGCTATGGCTATGATGCTCTGAACCGGCTTACGAGCATGCAGTCCATCTGCGGCTCAGGCACTGGATGCAGAAGCCCTGGCGCTCAAATCGCGAGCTATGTGTACACCTTGGCGCCAGCGGGTAATCGCCTCAGCGTGGCTGAACTGAGCGGGCGCACAGTTCGTTATGGATATGACGATCTCTATCGCCTGACCTCCGAATCCATATCCGGCCCCTCCACCCAAAACGGGACCTTATCTTACCAGTACGACGCTGTTGGAAACCGGCTTGGGATCGACTCTACAGTTTCAGCTATACCTGCCAGCGGGCTTCTCAACTATGACGCCAATGATCGCATCTCCACGGATGTTTATGACAACAATGGAAGCACTGTTAACAATGGGATTCAGAACGTTTATGACTTTGAAAATCGTCTGGTCCAGCGCGGCGGCGTCACTCTTGTCTATGACGGTGACGGAAATCGCGTAAGCGAAACCGTTGCTGGTACCACCACCATCTATCTGGTAACCGATCAGAATCCTACCGGCTATGTGCAGGTACTCGAGGAGCTTCAGGCTGGCGCTGTCACTCGCGCATATACCTATGGGTATCGGACGATTGAAGAACGCCAGACCCTTGGCGGAGTGCCTTCAACCAGCTTCTATGGCTATGACGGCCATGGCTCGGTGCGTTTCTTAATGGACGCCACCGGAGCCGTCACGGACACCTACGATTACGACGCATTCGGCAATCTGATCGAGTCCACTGGCTCAACGCCCAACAATTATCTGTTTGCCGGCGAGCAATTCGATTCCGCACTTGGCATTTACTACAACCGTGCCCGCTACCTGAGCACCATTACTGGGCGCTTCTTGACGGCGGATCAGGCGCAGCCCGATATCCGGGCTCCCCATACGCTGCACCGTTACTTGTATGCAGCGAATAACCCGGCCAACCGCATTGATCCCAGTGGATACGACGATCTTGCCGAGCTCAGTGTCAGCGAGTCAATCAGCGAGACTCTTGACACTATACCGGCGGTGGAGGCAGGACCAGCCGAAGACGCGGCCTTGGAAGCGGCCCAGGCAGAGACCGATTCTGCCTTTGAGTCGTCGTTCAACTGGAGAGAAGCGGAGCAGGAAACAGCTGAGAGAATCGGGGGAAACCCGCAAGAATATTTTGAGACAAGCCGGGGAGCGAGAATCGTAGACGCTTATAATCCCGAAACGGAGGTTGCTGCCGAATCCAAATCAGGGTTTGTTCGGTATTCCGACAGGATAATCACGCAAATCGAAAAAGATGGAGAACTCTTAAATGATCCCGACATACCGATCAAGGAATACGAATGGCACTTCTTCCGTAGCCCGTATACCGGAAGAGTAGGCGCGGATCCCAGGGTTTTTGAGTTACTCGAGAAATATGGCATCAAGTGGGTTATAACTTACTGATAAGGAGGGCCTATCTCCAAAAAGCAAAACGCATGAAGAACCCCGCTGCTGTTAGCGAAGTCATCAAAATCATTCGACCTTTTGGATTTTCGCCAAAAGGGACATGCCTTTACAAAAAGAGCAGCGACCAGAGAGTAGTTCAGATGGTTTTTGTCCAGCCAGGAAGAACGCATCTGGCAGGCAAGTTTACGATCGTGTTGGGGGTGTTTCTACCTTCCGTTTACCAGGTGCGACGGTCGCAATCTCCGCCGCCTTTTCCTGATATCAGCAAGTGCCAGATCGTCTCCCGGCTTTCTATCTTTGCCGGAGGTGAAGATACTTGGTGGGATTCTGGTAGCCAGGAAACTGCCAGGCAACTGGCGCCAACGATCCAAGCCGAAGTCCCCCGTTTTTTTGAGCGATGGGGCGAGATATCAGCAATCCTCCAATCCTGGCAGACAGTGGAAAAGAAAGAGCGGTTGCGGGTGCGTATTTCCGATTTTGCGATTGCGGCGCTGCTTCACGAAGAGCATCGTGATGAGGATGCACGGCAAGTGCTTGAAAGAATGCATGCAGACCTTCAGGACACCCAAAAAGACCTGTCCCTAATACATGAGTTTGCGCATAGGCTTGGACTCAGTTTGAACACCTAGCCGGTCGCCCATGCTTTTTGGGGTGATTCAGGGTGATTCTGGCGGCACACTGCATCGATACCACGGTCACACGATCTTGTGGTGCATGTTGGGTGATGCAGGCTCGATTGGTGGTTGTCCTCGCTCGTCACAATTTCAAATCATGATTGTGCCCCGCGCATCATTAACAGCTGCCAGGAGATCACATAACTCTTCAA
Organism: Candidatus Angelobacter sp.; assembly: GCA_035703825.1. Classification (GTDB taxonomy): domain Bacteria; phylum Acidobacteriota; class Terriglobia; order Terriglobales; family Acidobacteriaceae; genus Angelobacter. The sequence goes on along the minus strand of DASSXL010000209.1, from coordinate 10,029 downwards.
AGCCTGCGAAAGTCGTTCTGTCGGCCCGGCTTTTCTGATGCAGGATGTTGGTTCATCGTTACATCAATGAGAGCTCTACTTACAGCTGCCGACTTCAGGCTTGCGACATAAAGATGACAACAAGCGAAGCTCGGCATCTGCCATTCCATAATCATCTAGTCTTGAAACGCCCGAACACATTGCCCTCTTAAGAAATCACGAGGAAGGATGAGTTGCGTTTCGGTGCAAGGGTTCGTGCGGCTGGAATGCTGGATTTTGGTCTTGCCTTAATCCCCATCGATCTTCCGCCGGTCCAAAAGGCTCTGGAAACGCCTAACTCAGCAATTGGGGGCAGGCCGTCAGCCAGATTTGGGAGGAGCTGTTCTGAAATCAGATTGTCAACGAGACTTCTGCCCCCTACAACTGTAGAGCACAACTGCTGGATCTCTGGAATTCACAGAATCGAAGATCTCTCTGAATCCTTCCACAGCCTCTATAAATCTAAGGAAATCAAGGATAAAGTACGTGGAGAGGAGATGTAGGATACCAGTATGGCGACCAACGCGCAAACGGTCCTCTTGCCTGAAGAAACGTCGATTCGCCGTTACCAGGATTTGCTGCGCGCGACGACGGCTATCGCCGGATATCGTGACATCCTGACCTTCCGCAAGCGTTTTGCCAGCGAATTGCAGCGCTTTATCTCGTTCGACTACGTGCTGGTGAATATTCTCAACAGCGAGACGCATGTGGTGCAGTGGCGCATGTTCGATGCGCCTGGCCGAAACGATGAAGTAGGGCTGCCGATGTTTGAAACTGATGAGACGCCCACTGCATGGGTGTACGACAATCAGGAGCCGGTCATCATCCAGGATTGGGACCGTGAGACCCGTTTCCCGCTCCTGCGGGATTTCTTACGTAAATTCGATATCCGCTCGTCCTGCGTGCTGCCCCTGACCACCGTGCATCGCCGCATAGGCGTTTTGGCAATGGGAATCTCTCGTCCGGGAGCGTACTCGGCCGAGGAGGTTGAGTTTCTAACCCTGGTGGCTGACCACCTGGCTTTGGCGATCGACAGTGCCCTGAATCTTGAGGCTTCGCACAACGCTCAGGCGGAGCTTGAACGTAAGAACGAGCGACTGGAACTCGTGCTCGACCTTACCAACCGAGTGGTTTCGAACCTGGAACTTCGCGACCTGCTCCGCGAGGTCGCTGCCCACGTCCGCCGCGTGATGAAATGCGATGCCGCCGGTGTGGCGTTGCCCGACCCGGAAGGCAGCCACTTCAGCTTTTATGCCCTGGATTTTCCCGACAGCAAAGGGTTCCTGACGGAAGACACGCGCATCCCTATTGAAGGCTCGCCGCTCGGCATTGCTTTTCGGACTGGGCAAGTTGAACTGCGAGGTCAACCACAGATACAGGCGGATTGTCCTGAAGCCTGCACGAACCAGGCCCTGCGAGAAGGTCTAAGGTCTGGCTGTTTTCTGCCTCTCATCAGTCGTAACCGGACCCTGGGTGTTATGGCCCTCTCGCGCTTCGCGCCGGTTGCATTCACGCCGGATGACATTGACTTCATGACCCAGATTGCGCGACAGGTGGCGATCGCAGTAGAGAACGCACTCGCCTACCGGGAGATCGCAGAGTTGAAGGAAAAGCTTGCACAGGAGAAGCTTTACCTGGAGGACGAAATCCGCGGAGAAATGGATTTTGAAGGTATCGTCGGCCAGGGTTCGGGGTTACGACACGTACTGCAGTTGGTGGAAACAGTGGCGGGAAGTGATTCCACGGTCCTGCTGCTGGGAGAGACGGGGACAGGAAAAGAGCTGATCGCCCGCGCCATCCACGAGCGCAGCCGTCGCAAAGACCGCACTTTCGTGAAGCTGAACTGCGCAGCGATTCCGACAGGTCTTCTCGAAAGCGAGCTATTTGGACACGAAAAGGGCGCATTCACCGGCGCAATATCGCAAAAGATTGGCCGCCTGGAACTGGCAGACCGTGGCAGCCTCTTTCTTGATGAAGTGGGCGACATTCCGCCTGAAATCCAGCCGAAGCTTCTTCGCGCATTGCAGGAACGGGAGTTCGAGCGCCTGGGCAGCACCCATACCAAGCGTGTCGATGTGCGTCTGGTGGCGGCAACCAACCGCGACCTGGAAAAGATGATTGAGGACCGCCAGTTCCGTAACGACCTTTACTATCGGCTCAACGTGTTTCCCATCCGAATTCCTCCTCTGCGCGAACGTCCAGAAGATATTCCTTTGCTGGTGCACTACTTCACACAGAAGTACTCACGCCGTATGGAGAAGCAGATCGATTCCATACCTGCGGCGGCACTCAAAAACCTGGCGGGATGGCACTGGCCGGGAAACATCCGTGAACTTGAGAACTTCGTCGAACGTGCAGTGATTCTGACACGCGGGACAACCCTGCAGTTTCCGATCGACGAGTTGAAGAATGGCAGTTCGCATTCTTCTGCATCGGTGAGCCGCAGCTTGAATCAGCGTGACGAAATCGTACGCATTCTCAAGGAATCCAACGGGCAGGTGGGAGGTCCGAACGGCGCGGCCGCGCGCCTGGGCCTGAAGCGCACGACGCTGATCTCGCGCATGAAAAAACTGGGCATCAACTTTTCTGCTCGACAGGTGTCGTAGAGTTCGACACCTGTCGAACAAAGTCGATGCTTTAGTCGACACCGTTCCTTCCGACTCTTCCCCATCATTCCTTCAATCCCTTTGTTAATGAGATGTTTAGCTCCTGTGCGTCAGCACTCCCTTCTTTGGCACAAACCGTGCATTACATACGCATGAAACATCATGCTGAAGATAACTGCAATGGATCGTGGAGACCAGCGAACGCTGGTACTGGAAGGCAAGTTGGTCGACCCGTGGGTGACTGAGCTTAAAAACAGTTGGGCCGAGGTCCAACGCGCAGGGGATCCGCGCACGGTTGTGATTGATCTGAAAGACGTGACTGTGATCAGTCAGAACGGGGAGAACCTGCTCTTCCAGATGATGAACGACGGCGCAACATTCAATTGCTGCCGTGGCGTCCTGACGAGGCATGTTGTGAAGCAACTGGAGCACAGGCGAGATGAACAGCTCAGGAAGGGCCAGGGCCTATATGAAAAACGTCGCTATTAATCTTGGAACATCGCACGGCTACAATGCGGGTCGTCATCTTGGGGCGTACGCTTCCCCTGAGGATTTCTGCGCAATTTTCACGCAGGACATGGACAGCTTGTATTCGTTGGCGCTCGCGCTTACAAGAAGCCATGAAAAAGCTGACCAGTGTTATTTGGCCTCTCTGGATGACTGTCGAACAGGTAACGCGGTTTTTTCGGAGTGGGCGCGCTCATGGAGCAGGCGCGCAGTCATAAAGAACGCGATCCGCCTGGTCGTCCCCGTGCCGGGAAATGCAGCCGGCGCCTCAGAATCCACGCTAGATCCGATTGCGGATCAGATGGATCCGTCTGCGCGCTCGGTCCTTCGGCTCAACGCGTTCGACCGGTTCGTGTTTGTGATTTCCGTGCTTGAGGGCTACACGCTTCGGGAATGTGCAGCGCTCCTGGGCTCCAGCCTCCGCGAGGCGGAGCAGGCGCGAGTGCGTGCTCTGCAACAGCTCGCCGGTGACAGCCGAAATCTTGCGCCAGCGCCGTACGACGGCAGTTCTCGCGGCACACAAAGTTCGGTTTTAACCCTCCACTAAGTCGAAATCACGATGTTCATACGTCGTTCATACGTTAAGAGGAAATCATGCTTAAAAAAATGACTTTGATGTTGGCAATCGTTGTGGCCCTGATCGCAAGTCTGGGCTTCGTGAAGTTCAAACAGATTGAAGCGGCCACCCAGAACTTTGCAAAATTCCAACCTCCGCCTACGGCCGTGACCACGGTCGTGGCGCGGCAGGAGGATTGGCCGGCAACGCTGAATGCAATCGGCACGGTTGTGGCGGTCCAGGGCGTTACTGTCAGCGCGGACCTGCCTGGAATCGTCGATCGCATTGCGTTCGATTCCGGCAAATCCGTTCGCGAGGGAGATGTGCTCGTAGAACTCGATACCCGACAGGAACGCGCGCAGTTGGCCGCCGCGCAGGCGCAAAGCGACCTGGCGCGTGTCAACTTTGAACGCCTGCGGGGGCTGGTCAAGGATGGCGTGATCCCCCAGGCGGACTATGACCGGGCAGAGTCTGAACAACGCGCGACGGAGGCGAAGGTAAAAGAGATCCAGGCCACCATCGCGCGCAAAACGATCCGCGCACCATTCTCCGGTACGCTCGGGATCAGGCAGGTCAACCTGGGACAGTATCTGTCCGCCGGGAACGCCGTGGTTCCGTTGCAATCGCTGCATCCGATCTACGTCAACTTCGGCGTGCCCCAGGAAGCAGCCCGGCAAGTGATGGTTGGCCGCAACGTGCGGATCACTGCCGATGACCTGCCCGGCCGAAACTTTGAAGGACGCGTTACGGCCATCGACTCAGTTCTGGATGAAAAGACGCGCAATGTGCAGGTACAGGCAACCGTGGCGAACGGCGATAACAAATTGCATCCTGGAATGTTCGTAAAGGCGCAGCTATCGATGGGCGCAGCGCGACCCACGGTTACGCTGCCTGCTTCGGCGATCAGCTACGCCCCGTATGGCGATTCCGTCTTCGTCGTAAGCGATATGCAGGACCAGAGCGGCCACACCTATCGCGGCGTCCGCCAGCAGTTCGTAAAAGTGGAGGGCTCGCGGGGCGACCAGGTGGCAGTGACATCGGGAGTAAAGGGCGGTGACGAGGTTGTCTCGTCGGGCGTCTTCAAGCTCCGCAATAGCGCCGCAGTGCAAGTCAATAACAAAGTTCAGCCTGAAAACAACCCGGCTCCCAAACCCGAGGACAATTAAGGAAGGCCCATGAAGTTCACAGATATTTTCGTCAAGCGCCCCGTGCTTGCGATTGTGGTCAGTCTAGTGATTCTGATCGCCGGCTTGCAATCGATCCGCTCACTTAGCGTGCGCCAGTATCCGCGCAGTGATATTGCGGTCGTGAAGGTAACAACCTCCTACATCGGAGCGAATGCCGATCTCGTCCGCGGCTTCATTACCACGCCGCTGGAGCGCGTGATTGCCAGCGCGGACGGCATCGATTACCTCGAGTCATCCAGCGCCCAGGGGCTTAGCACGATCACGGTGCACCTGAAGCTTAACTACGACACGAACGCGGCTCTCACGCAGATCCAGGCCAAAGTAGCACAGGTACGCAATGATCTGCCGCCTGAAGCCGAGGCGCCGGTGATTGAACTGGAAACTGCGGACACCCAGTTCGCTGCCATGTACATCGGCTTCTCGTCGGCGGACCTTGATCAGAACCAGATCACCGATTACCTGAGCCGCGTGGTACAGCCCAAGCTGAGCGCCATCACCGGAGTGCAGCGGGCGGAAATCCTGGGCGACCGCACCTTCGCCATGCGGATCTGGCTCAAGCCAGACAAGATGGCGGCACTTGGCATCTCGCCTTCGGCGGTGCAGGACGCGTTGGCGCGCAATAACTATCTTTCCGCGCTGGGCCGCACAAAGGGTTCCATGGTTTCAGTCAACCTGGTGGCCAATACCGATCTACGCACGGCGGAGGAGTTTCGCCAGCTCGTAGTAAAGGAGCAGAACGGGACGGTGGTCCGACTCGGCGAGGTCGCTGACGTCGCGCTGGGATCCGAAAACTATGAGGCCGACGTTCGCTTCAACGGTGAACAGGCCACCTTCATGGGCATCTGGGTCCTTCCCACGGCCAACTCATTGGAAGTGATCAAAGCCGTCCGTGCGGCTCTGCCACAGATACAGTCCCAGCTGCCGACGGGAATGAAGCTCGGTGTTCCCTACGACTCGACGGAATATATTCAGGACGCGATCAACGAGGTTCTGCGCACGCTCACTGAGACGCTCTTGATTGTGGTCGTGGTCATCTTTCTATTTCTTGGTTCAGTCCGCTCCGTCCTGATTCCGGTGGTCGCAATTCCGATTTCACTGGTCGGCGCCGTCTTCCTGATGTTGGCAGCCGGCTTCACTATCAACCTCTTGACCTTGCTCGCCATCGTGCTTTCGGTCGGCCTGGTGGTGGACGATGCCATTGTGATGGTGGAAAACGTTGAGAGGCATCTGCAAAGCGGCAAGTCGCCGCAACGTGCCGCCATTGACGCCGCGCGCGAGCTGGTGGGACCGGTGATCTCCATCACCATCACCTTGGCCGCAGTCTATGCGCCGGTGGGCATCCAGGGCGGGCTGACGGGCGCACTTTTCCGGGAGTTCGCATTCACCCTTGCCGGTGCGGTCATCGTCTCCGGCGTGGTAGCGCTGACCCTGTCGCCTATGATGGGATCCAAACTCCTGCGCGCAGGGCACAGCGAGCGCGGGTTTGCCGGCTGGATCAATCGTCGTTTCGAAAGAATCCGTGCCGCTTATACGCGCGCCCTCGGAGGAACGCTCCGGTATCGGCCCGTTATTCTAACGCTGTGGGCGATCGTAACGCTGCTTGCGGTTCCTTTTTATCTGTTTTCGATGAAAGAGCTGGCGCCGGCGGAAGACCAGGGCGTAGTGTTTGGCGTGGTGCAGACCTCTCCCAACTCTACGCTCGACCAGACGAAGCTGTTCACGCAGCAGATCCACGATGTATATCGTTCGTTGCCGGAAACCAAGAGCATCTTCCAGATTACGCAATCAACGAGTGGCTTCGGCGGCATGGTGACAAAGCCCTGGAGCGAGCGGAAGAAAAGTACGAAACAGCTAATGATGGAATCGAGCGGCTCGCTTTCGCACATTGCCGGCATACGCGTGATCCCGTTAACGCCGCCTCCACTGCCGGGAGGCGGAGACTTTCCGGTGGACTTCGTGATCGCATCCGCCGCTGAGCCGCAACAGCTAACTGACCTGGCCAATCAACTCGTTCAGAAGGCATTCGCGAGCGGCATGTTCATCTACGCCGATTCTGACTTAAAGTTCGACCAGCCGCAGGCCGAGGTCGTCTTTGACCGCGATAAGCTCCGGTCGCAGGGCATCGATCTGAGTCAGGCCGGCCGCGACCTCTCGGCTCTGCTCGGCGGCGATTATGTCAACCGCTTCAGCATTCAGGGCCGCAGCTACAAGGTCATTCCACAGGTAAAGCGCGTGGAGAGACTCACGCCTGACCAACTGTCGCAGATTTATGTGACGGGTTCGCAGGGCAAGCTGGTGCCGCTATCAACCTTTGCGACGCTGAAAACTACGACGGAGCCACGCGAACTCAAGAAGTTTCAGCAGCTCAACGCTGTTCGCATCCAGGGTGTGATTCCGCCAAATGTATCGCTAGATCAGGCATTGACCTTCCTGGAGACAGAGGCGAGAAAGACGCTTCCACAGGGCTTCACGCTGGATTACGCGGGCGAGTCGCGCCAGTTGCGTACCGAAGGGAGCAAGTTTCTTGGCACATTCCTGCTGTCCGCAGTCCTGATTTACCTGGTGCTGGCGGCGCAGTTTGAGAGCTTTCGCGATCCCCTGATCATTCTTGCGGGATCGGTGCCTCTGGCGATTTCCGGGGCGTTGCTCTTCTCGTTCCTGGGCTTCACCACGCTCAACATCTATAGCCAGGTGGGTCTGATTACGCTCGTCGGCCTGGTTTCAAAAAACGGCATCCTGATCGTGGAGTTCGCCAACCATCTGCAGGAAACCGGGAAGTCCAAGCTTGCCGCTGTCATAGAAGCTGCAGGCACTCGACTCCGCCCGATTCTGATGACGACGGCGGCCACCGTGGCTGGACACTTCCCCCTGATTCTGGCCAGCGGGCCCGGAGCAGGCGCGCGCAACAGTATCGGAATCATGCTGGTCAGCGGAATGATCATCGGTTCGGCCTTCACATTGTTTGTAGTGCCGTCGATTTACGTGTTGATCGCGCGCACGCACACGGCGGATGTCCCCCTGAAAGAAACAGAGACGGAGATCACAACAGAGCCGTTTCCGTCGCGTCCATTGCCGGTTTATCAATCCTCTGTTCAGGAGGTCTCGCAATGACGAGGTTCGCAAAAATGGGGTTCGCAAAAACAAAGACCAGATTGATCTCGATTGCGACCATAGCCGGCCTCTTGTCCGGTTGTGCGGTTGGGCCAAACTACCACCGGCCAACGGTAACGCCGCCGGCTACATTCCGCGGCGACGTCGGGCCGGCTGGTCCGGCTTCACTGGCCGATGCCAAATGGTTTGAAGTTTTCAAGGACGATCAACTTCAAAGTCTGATTCGCACAGCTCTCGAGCACAACTATGACGCACGGGAAGCCGTGGCCAGGGTCGAGGCAGCGCGAGCCGTACTCGGCATAACCCGAGCCGATCAATACCCCAACCTGGCTGTCAGCGCGAACATCACTACGCAACGCTCGGCCAGAAACGGCTCGTTTGCCCTGCCCGTGGGATTTCAGCAGGACCGCACCTTCGGCACCGTCACCGCCGGCCTTCTGTCCTATGAAGTGGACGTCTGGGGCCGTTTGCGCCGCGCGACGGAAGCAGCGCGTGCGGACTTGCTGGCAACGGAAGAAAACCGCAAAACCGTCACCATGACGCTGGTGAGCGACGTCTCCACCGCTTACTTTAATCTTCTCGAACTGGACTTGGAACTCGAGATTGCAAAACGCACGCTGGCGACTCGTCAGGATTCACTGCGGATCATCCAGGCGCGGCAGAGCAGAGGTCTCACGTCTCTGCTCGAGGTCCGCCAGGGTGAACAATTGGTCCAGGTTGCCGCGGAAGTGATCCCGGGCGTGGAACAACGGATTGAGCAGACGGAAAACCAGATTCGTCTGCTCGTGGGTGAAAATCCGGCGCCGGTCGCGCGCAATCGCCCTCTCACGGAGCAGGAGCTGCCGCCGACGGTGCCAGCAGGGTTGCCGTCATCCCTGCTGGAGAGGCGTCCTGATATCAGCGCCGCAGAACAAAATCTGGTGGCTGCCAATGCCACCATCGGCATCGCGAAGGCCGCATATTTTCCCCAGATCAGCTTGACTGGCTTATTTGGTTTTCAGAGTAACCAGCTCTCCAGTCTTTTCACGGGCCCGGCAAAGGCGTGGCAGTTTACGCCGCAGGTAACCCAGCCCGTCTTCACTGCGGGCCGGCTCAAGTCGAATGTACGACTGGCCCAAGCGCAACAGCAGATCGCGCTGGTGCAATACGAGCGGACGATCCAGACAGCATTCCGCGAGGTGGCAGATGCGCTGGTGCAATACCAGAAGGTGCGCGAGATCAGAGGCGATCAGGAAGCGCTGGTCGCGACTCTTCAAGACCGGTCACGCATGTCTTACCGGCGATATCAGGGAGGCGTCGATACGCTATTGAACGCGCTCGATGCAGACCGAGACTTGTTCGACGCCGAACTGCGACTTGCCCAGGTCAAGCGGGACGAACTTGTATCTGTCGTGCAGCTCTACAGGTCGCTCGGCGGCGGCTGGCAGCAATAGAGGGTTCCGATGATTTGGCCAAAGAATTCAAGCACGGTTATCGAAATAGCGAATGCGGCTATTGCGCTTGCCTGCATTGTTGCAGCTGCAGTTGCCGGATACAAATTTATCGGCATACCGCCCGTAGTGATTGTCGGCGGCTCTGGCCTTATCGCGTTCATTGCCTGGTCCAGAACTTATTTGCAACGGCCTGCGGACCCGAAAATCATTTTGCCGGTGTTTCTTCTCACTGTGGCTGCTCTAGAAGTCCATATGACGGAGGAGTATCTGACAAATTTCGGGCCCGCGATGAGCAGGTTGTTCAACATTACGTGGACGGAGAGAGGTTTCCTGCTGGTCTTTGCCTTCGTCGGCCCCGCCCTATATGCACTAACAGCTTTGGGGCTTTATTATCGCGTCCGATTCGCTGGCTTCCTGGCGTGGTTCATATTCATAGGTCCTGGTGTAGCGGAGTTTACCCATTTTGTTTTTCCCCTGCTGCGACCTGCACTCAGCCCTGAGCATGCGCAGAGCATCTCGCATACATTTCAGAATGGCGTTTACATTGCCAATATGCCGAATTACTACTTTCATGCCACAGGCAAGTATTACTTCGCAGGAATGTACACGGC
>DASSXL010000138.1:0-39467 GCA_035703825.1 Candidatus Angelobacter sp. | reverse complement strand
GGATAAGCCGCTGCCACGCCTGGCGCTCTTCTTCACGCAGGGCGCGGCTGAGATCGGAGATGATGAGCAGTTGGTGCGGCACGCCGTTCTCACGGAATTCTGTGTGGCTGATGGCCCAGCGTCCGTGCTTGCCGGGAAACGTCATCTGCACCGTCTGCGGGCCGGGCGACTGGAGAAATTCTTTCAGGCCGAGTTCTTCCGCGGTGAGGCCGAGCATGCGCGGAGCGATGCGTCCCATAAGCTGCTCACCGGCGCGGTTGACGATGCGCAGACGCTGTTGCTGGTCGAAGGTGAAGACCGCGACGTCGATCTCCATCATTACTTTTTTAAGCAGCGCCGTGGCCTCAAGCGCGCTTACTTTTTGCTGTTGCAGCCGGATGGCCAGCGCGTTGATTTCATAGATCAGGTCGGCCAGGGAGTCTTCGCGTCCGCCGCCGCGCAAGCGAAAAGAAAAATCTTCTTCGCGGATGGCGGCCACCATGTTTGAAAGCGTTTGCATGGGGCGGATGACCTGGCCGTGCAGCATCGAGCTGCCGATCATCCAGGCCAGCGCGATGAAAAGCGTGACGGTCCATTTGAGTTCAATGGAATGATTGCCCAGCCAAAGAAAAAGTTCGGCGACGATGGCGCCGGGCAGGCTGATGAGCAGGGTCATCAGGAGAATGCGCGTGTCGAAATTCAGCTTGATCCGAGTGTCCGGCTTGATGAGATTGCGGACGGATTGAGGGTGCGGATCAGACGCCATACTTTTGCATGCGACGATAGAGCGCGCTTCGGCTCAAACCGAGCGCGTCCGCCGCATGGCTGATATTACCTGAATGGCGCGCCAGGGCTTTCTTGATCAGCAGGTTTTCAACTTCTTCCAGGCTCAGGTCTTCAATGCGTCCGGTAACGGCTTTGTCGGTTTCCAGGCCAAGATCGACGGACTGGATGTGGTCGCTGGTGCTCATCAAAACGGCGCGTTCGATAGCATGGTCAAGCTCCCTGACGTTTCCTGGCCATGGATGGTCCAGCATCTTTTGCAACGCTGAAGGATCAAAACCCTTCACCGGCTTGCGATATCGCTGCGCATACAGCTTGAGGAAATGCGCCGCCAGCAGCGGAATATCTTCCTTGCGTTCACGCAGCGGCGGAATAGGAAGCTCGACAGTGTTGAGTCGGAAAAGCAAATCCGGACGGAAGCGGCCTTCAGCGCTTTCCAGTTTCAGGTCGGCATTGGTGGCGGAAATCACGCGGACATCAACTTTGTGCGTCTTCGACGAACCCACGCGCTCCATCTCGCCGGTTTCCAGCACGCGCAAAAGCTTCGCTTGCTGTTTCATAGGGACGTTGGCAATCTCGTCCAGAAACAGCGTTCCGCGGTCAGCCAGCTCAAAGCGTCCGACTCGGTCCGCGCGCGCGTCAGTAAACGCGCCCTTCACGTGGCCAAACAGTTCGCTTTCGAAAGTGCCTTCCGGCAAGCCGCCGGTGTTAACGGTAATCATTGGGCGCCCGCTGCGCGAAGAAAGCGCATGCAGCGTCTGCGCCACAACTTCTTTTCCCGTGCCATGCTCGCCTGTAATCAGGACGTTGGCATCGCTTGGCCCAATGCGGCTCAGCAGCGTCAGCAGCGGCTCCATCGCTTTCGATTCCGCAATGAATACTGGACGGTTCTGCGCGCGCAGCAAGCTATTTTCCGCTTCCAGCCGTTCTGCGCGCCGCATGATGCGGTACAAATCCACCTGCGTGCGAATAATGCTCAGCAAACGATGGTTGTCCCACGGCTTCTGGATAAAATCGCGCGCGCCGCGGCGCATGGCTTCCACCGCCAGTTCCACGCTGCCCCACGCCGTCATCACCACGATGGGAAGTTTGCTGTCCGCTTGTTGCACGCGCGAGAGCAAGTCAATGCCTTCCTGGCCGGATGTGGTGTCCCTTTGGTAGTTCAGGTCCATCAAAACGATGTCAAACTCGTTGGTCTGCACGGCTTCCAGCGCCGCCCCGGGACTGCTGACGGTCTCCGTGGCAAAGCCCTCGGCTTTCAGCAGCAGGCGCAGCGCTTCGCGAACGTCCGCCTGATCATCTGCAATAAGAATGCGGACCGGCTCGGACTTGACCGCCGTTGTGCTCACGAGTTCCTGCGCTTTAGTCGACACCCAAATTCTCCTGCTTACCTAGGCGGTTGCGCTGCCCGGGACTGTCGCTGAATCTTCCACAATCCATCCGTCTTTCAGTTGGATGATGCGATTGCCGAAAGCTGCGTTCGCTTCCGAGTGCGTCACCTGAATGATCGTAGTTCCCTGCTGGTTCAACCTGCGAAACAGCTCCATAATCTCTTTGGCCTGGCCGGAATGCAGATTGCCCGTGGGCTCATCGGCCAGAATCAGTTTTGGATTGCCGGCCACAGCGCGCGCCACGCCCACCAACTGCTGCTGTCCGCCGGAAAGCTGGTTGGGATATAAATCCTTCTTGCCCACGATCTGGAACCGGTCCAGGATGTCCGCCACCATCGACGCGCGTTGCGCGCGCGGAATATCGCGGTATGAAAGCGGCACGTCAATGTTTTCCTGCACCGTCAGGTTATCGAGCAGGTGATAACTCTGGAACACAAAGCCCACAAACCTGCGGTTCAGGTCGGCGCGCTTCTTGCGGTCCAGCTTGTGGACCATCTGTTCGGCAAAGGTGTATTCGCCTGCCCAGCCATCGTCCAGCATGCCCACGATGCTCAGCAACGTGGTCTTTCCCGCGCCGGAAGGGCCCATGATGGTTACAAATTCGCCCTCTTTTATGTCGATGTTGATGCGCCGCAGCAGCCACACCGTCCCGGCCGGACTCTTAATCGTTTTTTCTATATTGCGAAGTTGAATCATGTGTCCTTTTCTTGGACCGTCCTGAGATCAGCAAATTTGGCGTTGCCAGAACCGTTTTATCGCGCCCGCAATTTGGTAATTGAGTAATTTGGTAAACGGGTAATTTCAACCATAAACCCACCCTCAGCTTTATGCTCGTCGTTACCCGCGTTCGAGTTTATCAATTACCAATTTACCCAATTACCAGATTACCAATTTTCCCTCATTCATAGCGCAAAGCTGCCATGGAATTGACCTTTGGGGTTCTTCCGCAGCATGCGCAAACCGTAGCGAACGTCCTGAAAGAGAGTCCCCATGAGTTAGCCAGATATCAGGCGCTGAAGCGGCAAGAAAGGCTCGAATATCACAAGCAGTGTTCACCAATCCAGAAGATTCTCGTGCGGCAGTAATCCGGCTGCGAAACGCGTCCCGCTTTTTACCGCTTTGTAGCGGCGGGTGCTTATATCTCGTTGCTTGTGGCCCCGGTATCGTGCAGGGCCCCCAGCGCCCAGGCCGCATTCTTGCGCGCCTCGGCCTGAGGGGACGTCTTCAGCACGCGAATCAAAGGTTCAATGGAAGGATGCCCAATGTTAACCAGCGCAGCGGCAACTTCCTCGCCCAGGGTCATTTTCTCTAATGGGTGCTGGCGGTATTGTTTGGCGTCCACTTCGGTGGCATCACCCAGAAACTCCAGAAGCCGGTCAACCGCAATCGCTGCGGCGGACCGTTGTTGTCCCAGCCAATATGCGGCTGCCGCTTTCTGTTGCGGCCTGCCTGTCTTAAGCATGGCGATATGCCGTGCCACGGCATCGGTTTCTCCACCGCTTGCCATCGTGGTGCTGCGCTTGGGGCCAAAACCCGTAAGAATGAAGACCATCACTCCTACACAAAGAGCAAAGCCTGCTTTCCTCACTTCACGCATACCCAACTCCTTATTCAGAGGGCAGCGGCGCTGGTCGCCGTAATCGTCATTTCGTGGTGCCCTGACAGCGTGGCACTACTAGTAAATCGCACTTATTAGGCCGAAGTCGCATTACCTGTAAATATAACAAAACAATCACTAAACTTGCTGATTAAGTGCCGATTTCCGGCTTTTCAGGTGTTCGCTAACGCAAAAAGCTGTTCGGAAACGAACACCCTTTCAGGCCGTCTTGCCCTGGTTTGGGCCCGGTTTTGCAGACCAAAATCGAAAACTCCGCAGCATTCTTAAGGGCAAATCTCATCTGCTTTCGGGCGAGGAATCGTGCCGGATCAATTGCCGGTTGCGTTCATTGCGGCTCTTGCTGTGAAATGGTTCGCCGTTAGAAAAACTTTTCCAGGGAGCACTGTGGCCTACCTTCAATTTCTTGGCGCCGCCGGCACCGTGACCGGATCGAAACACCTCATCAATACGCGCGACGATTCTGCGCACAAACCAGGTCTTCAAGTCCTCATTGACTGCGGTCTTTTTCAAGGCCAAAAGGAATGGCGTTCGCGCAACTGGGAAGATACTCCGGTTGCGGCCCGCGATATTGACGCCGTGGTGTTGACCCACGCCCATCTCGACCATTGCGGCTGGATTCCCCGGCTGGTCAAAGAAGGCTTCAAGGGGCCGATTTATGCCACGCAGCCCACAATCGATCTCTGCTCGGTGATCCTGCCGGACTCCGGCCATCTTCAGGAAGAAGAAGCGCGCTTCCACAATCAGCGGCAGTCCTCCAAGCACCATCCTGCTCTGCCTCTCTATACCTTGCAGGAGGCCGAGGACTGCATGCACTTGTTCAACCCAATCGCCTTCGGTGAGAGCAAGCGCATCAGTCCCGAGCTGGCCTTTCGCTTTGTCCATGCCGGACATATTCTCGGCTCGGGCATGGTTGAGCTTTTTATTGGCGATGAAGGCAAGGCGCGGAAGTTTCTTTTCACCGGAGATATTGGCCGCGTTCCTTTGCAGCAGCCAAATGCGCCCGGCCGCGTAGTGTACGCCGGTCCTGAAGGAAATGAGGACCCGGAAATCCTGGTGATGGAATCCACCTATGGCAACCGCGCCCATCCCCATGGCGATGTTCGCCCGCATCTGGCGCAGATCATCTCTAACACCGTCCAGCGCGGAGGCTCCGTCATTGTTCCTGCATTCGCCGTGGAGCGTACCCAGAAATTCCTGTTCCTGATGAAGGAACTGATGGAAGCCAATCAGATTCCTCGCGTCCCGGTCTTTGTTGACAGTCCCATGGCCATAAAGGCGGTGGAAATCTTTTTGAAGTACGCCGACGAATTCACTGAAGAATCGCGGCGTCTGGTCCAGAAATTTGGATCGCCGCTCAACTGGGATGGCTTCCACTTCGCGCCCAAGCAGGAAGACTCAAAAAAAATCAATGAGATGCGCTACCCCTGCATCATCGTTTCTTCCAGCGGCATGGTCACAGGTGGCCGCATATTGCACCACCTGCTGCTGCGCCTTCCCGATCCGCGGAATCAGGTGCTCTTCATCGGCTTCCAGGCGCCGGGCACCCGTGGCGAGATCATCAAGAGCGGAGCAAAGTCCGTGCGGATTTTTTCGGAAGTTGTCCCCATTCGCGCCCAGGTGGCGGCGCTGGAGCAATTCAGCGATCATGCTGATACGGATGAACTTCTGCTCTGGTTGCGGACGTTTAAGAAAAGTCCAAAGAACACCTTCCTGGTCCACGGTGAACCGGAGGCTAGCTCACGGTTGCAGCAGGCGATCTCTTCCCAACTGGGATGGAACGTGAACATCGCCCACTGGCTGGAAAAAGTTCCGCTCGGCTGACGCGCCAGTTCAGATTTGGCTGTGATTGGTGGAAGAGCGGCCCTTTAGGGCCGCGTTAAGGGCCTCAAAGACTGCGGGCTTTAGCCCTGGTGCAAACGATCGGCGGATTGCATCAAGTGTATAACTGCCTCAGCCATTCCGTTTCCGGACCCAGGTTTTTCTTTTCGGGCACAACGCTGTTCCGCCGATTGGTATCACAATGGAAGGAATCTATGCGCACGCACTTTCCCCCTCGCATGCGACCCCTTAGCGCCCTGTGCGCCGCCCTCGCACTTGCTGCCACAGGCTTGCCGCTATCCGCACAGAATGCTCAGGTCCATAGCAACACCACGCAGGCTGAGTTAAGCATCCATGCAATCGTTGTTCCTGCTATAGCGATTCACCGCCACCCCCGGGACAAGGACAAAGATGAAGATCGCGGCGAAGGCGCGGTCATCTACGATCTTCAACCTCAGACAGAGAAATTTGCCGTAACCGAAGAAGTGCGTCCGATGCTTATCGACGCCGGCGATAATGCGGCCCATCAGGAACGGGTGCGGATTATCACGGTAGTGCCAAAATAGCTGCCGCTCCCCTGCACGCGCGTCTCTCTGGCCGGATAGACTATAGACAGGCCCCAGCGCGTCAGGACGCACACTTATGGCCAACCTTCAGGGCTCGATCGTGGTTTTAAATTTGTACGACCTTGCAGAAGAGATCAGGCTCGCTGATCTTCCGCCGCTCACCGGCGGCACGCGGCTCTCGCCCACATTCAAGCCTTCCACGCCGGCACATGTGCGGTTTGAGAGGCCGCCGGTCGTCGAGCCGTTGCCGCCGCTATCACTCCCTACCGGCGAGCGCTTTGAGGCCACGCTGCAGTACTACGATTATGGCGTCGTAAGCGTGCTCCTGCGCTTTGCCTTTTCCGGCTCATGGGAGGACCTGCAGCGTCTCGCAGGCATCTGGGTTTCAGGAACGGTATTCGATGATCTTTGCCGCAACACCATCCGCGAGCGTCTGGCAAAAGTCAGCGCCGCGCTGGTAAAGCCATACACCAACTGGCTCATGGAAGACTATGCCGTAATTCATCTCCATTCCGTCCCCGGGACAACAAACGGCGCGGCCCTGCGGCAGGAGCACGGAGCGGAAATCAGCCAGATCGTCCGCGGAGAAACAATCCCCCTGGCCGACCAGGAGCGCATGGAAGTGCTCCAGGGCTACATGTCGTACTACCCGAATGACCTCATCGTTGCCGGATGGAACGCGGCCTTTGTTTTCGACACGCCCGCCGGCGCCGAACCCACAATCTTGCTGCTGGAGTATGCCAACTCGCAGCTCCTGCAGTTCAGGCATTATGACGAGATTCTCACCCGCGAGCTTGAGCGCGTTTATGACAGTCTGGAGACACGCAAGGGCCTGCTCTATGGCTGGCGCATGCGCTCCACCGCCGCGCGCCTGCGCACCATGCTGCTGGACGTAACCGAACTGACGGAGCGCACCAATAACGCCCTGAAGTTTGTCGGCGACATGTTTTTTGCCCGCGTTTATAAGCTCTGCGCCGTCAAGATCGGCGTAACCGACTATCAGGCCCTGGTGCATGAAAAATTGCGCACCGCCGACGAGCTCTACGATTTCATGATCGAGGAATTTCACCAGGCGCGCGCCTTCCTGCTGGAATTTATCGTGGTGCTGATCCTGGTAATTGAACTCTTCTTCTTATTTCACGGGAAAGGATAAGAGCGGAGACGCTTTACTTCTTCGGCGCATCCACCAGATAGGGCGCCAGGTCAGGATTGCTGATCACGATGGTTGCGCCCTGCACCTGTATTGGCTCAGCCGGCATCTTTACTTGTCCCAGCGGGACCTTCATCCCCGCCGGCAGTTCTTTCACCGGAACAAGCGTTACCGTGAGGTCGCCTGCCGGAAGATCGCGCAGCAGGAAGCTTCCGTTTTCATCCGTCCTGGCAATGCCGTATCCGGAGGTGATCTGGACTCCGGCCAGCGGGACCAGATTGTAATCGCCGGCGGCGGCAGCGCCGGTTGTTCCCTGCGCCTGTCCGCGTCCCGCTTGGTTGGTTCTTCCTCCCGCCTGGCCGCCGCGCTGGCTGCGAACAGACCCGGCGGGCATGCCGCCGATCTTCAGCTTTTCGGAATCAGACGGCTGTGCGGCAGGCTCGGCCAGGACCTTTACAAACACTCTTCCAGCAATGGACCGCATGGCCCGCGCGGGAATGTTTTGCACCGTGGTTGAAACCGGAGTTACGTGCAGCGTAAAAGTGTCTTGCGGCAGCGTGTAGTTCGCCGGGAGCGTGCTGGCGTCCACGCTCATCATGTAGTCGCCCGGAGCAACGTCGTCAACTTCAAAGTCTCCCGTGTCCTGCGCAATGATCGTGCGCCGGCGCTTGCCGTCGTCCAGCATCAGGTGGACTCCGGCCAGACCCTTGGCGTCCACCGGACGCGTGCCTTCAAAGCGCAGATCGTTAAAGACGCTGCCGGTGACGCGGGCAAAATCCACTACGCCAAAATCCACCACGCCGATCCGCTGCCGGATCAGGTCCACCGACGCCTGGTTCTTGGTGGTCATACGGACGGGCTCGGCAAACTGCGTCAGCGCAAACATGACTGTGTGCTCGCCCTGGCTCACGTCAGTGAACTTGTAGCGTCCCTGCTCGTCCGTCTCCGCAACCTCTCCATCATCTAGCCGTACCCGGAACCCGACCAGCCCCTGCTCGCCATAATTAAACGCGCCATTGACGTTGTTATCGCGGAAGACGCGGCCTTCAATGATCCGTCCGGCGTGGCGCGAGGGGAAGAACGCGGCGGGCATGGCGCTGAAGCGTTTGGTAAAGCCAAAGTACATGAGCGTGCTGCGCTGCACCGTGTTTGCCGTGTTGCCAAGCACCCAGACGTTGGTGAGCCCCGAGTTGAAATCCAGCGACGGCCGTATCTGATACGCCAGCGCGTATCCCACAAACGGGGTCCACGAATCCGTCTTGCCGTTGGAAGCGCGCGCCATAGAGAAGTTGGGATTGAAGCTGAATTTCTTTCCCATGCGCAACTGCGCAGACGCCGAAATCGACGTGCTGATTGGCACCTGCGCCTCCAGAAGAGCCTTCACCTCTGGCGGCAGGTTGTTCGACTGCACGAACGAAATGGGGTCCTGTAAATACAAGGTTTGCAGCGCGGGCGAGAGCAGCTCCAGTTCCGACCCCAGCTTACGCACCAGTGACGGATTGCGGCGGTCATGCTCAAAACCTACTGACATGCTTCCGCCCTTGATCAGGAAGGTGAGCGAGTCGCGGAAGGAAAATTCATCCTCTGAGCTGAGCTGCAGCGGGTCCTGCACCGAGCCGACCGTAAGCTGCATGGCATTGGAGACGCGCGGCTTCAATTGATGGCGCCAGTTGGTATCAAAACGGTTGCCCGTGGTGGCCTGATTGGAAAAGCCGCCTTCATTGCGGCTGAAGGTATAGCCAAAACCCAGGTCGTCGCGATGATTTATGCGCCACGAAAATGACGGCGCCAGATAATCTGAGTTGCCGGCATGCAGGATGGTCCCAAAAGCCTGGGTAATCGTGTGCTGGTAGAACACTGTTTCAGTAAAACGCTCGCTGGTTTTTACCGTGATTCCGGCCTTGGCCGCCGTGGTTCCGGAAAAAAGTGACTGCACGCGGTTCAACGGAAACAGCAGTGACGAGGATCCGCCGCCGGCAAAGAATGAAAAACGCGGGCTCACGTAATTGATTTCGCCGCGTCCCATGCCGCCATGCGTGCTCACGCCGCCCGTGCCCTGTATGCTCCATTTTTCGCTCGGCTGGTAGCCGAAGCCGCCGGTTTGCATCCAGTCATCCTGCCGCCCGCCAATCGGATTCAGGAAGTCCACCGGAGAGTTGATGTAGCTGGTGGTGGCAAACAAATTGAGCTTTTTTGTTTGCTTGCGCTGGAAAGAAAAGCCGCCGATATCGCGCGTGGCGCCCAGCGTGAGAAAGTAAAACGGAATCGTGGAGCCGCCAAAAAACATGTACTGATTGTCGCCATGGTGCACGGTTAGCGCGGCGCCGCGCAGCTCTACGGAATCCGAATAGGTGAAGGGGCTGAAGTGACGCTCATATCCGTTGTCGGTAAGGCTCACCAGATTGTCCATCAGGCTAATGTCCATGCCCGGACTGCGATAGGCAATGCTTCCATGCCGGATATTGAAAGCGTGGCCACCCTGTAAATCGTTGTCTTCCACCTGCGTGCTGATCAAAAGACGTCCTTGCGGCCCGGCGGGCTGCGTCCAGTTGAAGTCGTTAACTACGGCCGTTGTAGTCTCTCCGCCGGAATTGGCAATCTGCACGCTGGAGCCAAAGCTTCCCTGCGCCATCTCGCCCTGGCGGCGAAGCTGTGTCGGTGAAATTGTGACTTGCGGCCGCGGCACTACCCTTACCCGAATGCTGACAGGCTTTTCATGCAGGTAGCCGAGTAGCACGGTTTCACCGCGCGCCAGTCCAAAGATCTGAATACCATCGTTTGTGACATCGACGCGCGCAATGTCTTGGTCGAGCACAATAATGTTGGTCAACGCAGGCGCGGTGATCGTGCGCGACCACTGCCAGTACACTTCAACCAATGAGGGCACGCCATCTGTAGACTGAGCGGCTGTGCGGGGCACAAAGGCACACAGCGACAGCACACTGCCCAGCAGCGCGACCATCACCGTTATGTGCCGTTGCAACTTCAAAGTCTGGACCTACTCTGCGACGCTAAACGCCATCTGCTGCGTCTCAATCCGGTCTTCGCCGTATGCCACAGTCAGCAGCGCGGTGTAATTCCCTGCCGGCAGCTTGCCCGCCCACTCCACGTGCATGGAGTTTTTCTGTCCGGGAAGAAAACGCTTTTCAGGGCTTTCAGCCTTGGCCACCAGCTTGCGGTTTGTATCCAGCACCGCCACCCGCGCCACGGGAAACACATGCGTGTTGCTGGCGTTCAAGAGCTCAAAGTCCACGCTCAGCCCGTGCGCTTCAGCCGGTGGAGTCACTTTCACATCGCTCAATTCAATCTTGTATTCCTCAGTGTTCTCTGCCCGCAGCAGCACCAGGCATCCAATGCGCATGCTGGTGGAGACGCCTTTGCCTTCACCTTTGGGAAACGAGAGCTGCGGCTTGGACTGCACGAAAAGCACGGCGTAATAACCGCCTCGCGCGTCCGCGGGCGGCGTAATGATGGCCTTCATTTTTTGCGAGCCGTGCGCGGCCACTTCAAAGCGGTCAGGGACGAACTGTATCCAGTTGGCAGCGGAACGCGGCGAGGTGCCGGGAGAGGAAAATACTTTTTCGTTCTTCTCGTCGTACCAGAAATCGGTGATCTCAACGTGCATGTCCACCGGCGTTTCACCGGAGTTTACGGTGGAGAGATCAAACTCAAACGGGACGCCGGGCTTGAATTTTTCCACCACCTGGGCCGGCGCCAGACCCAGCGATTGTGCGCGGGCATGGCCGAACAGGGCGCCAAGGAGCGCGAACCCGCACAGCAGGCGGAACAGGATAGCAAAGCGTCGATACGTCATCATCATGATCAGGGCACCGTTAAAGTAAAAGTCAGCGTGGCGGAATCGCTTCCGGTAAAGGCGGTCCCTCCGTTCACGTTGGAAACAAACAATCCCAGAAAGCGCGTGATCGAACTGCGATCGGCAGCCGCGTTTGTAATTTGCGTCGCTGTCCCGGCTGTGGTCCCAATGTTGTTGTAAGGCCCGGCGCTGGCTGCGGCGTCGCGCAACACCAGGATTGCTGGATGGGCAAAGGTTGTGCTGACGAACGTCTTGATCGTCGCCGTGGTTGAAGTGAAGCCGGTGAACGCGGGCTGCAGCAGATACGGCGTGGAATAAATCACGCCTCCGGCAGATGCAACTGTTGTCAGTCCAGCGCGTGGGCCGAATCCCAAGCCGTTGACGCTGCCAAAGTTCATGGAAAAATCAGAACCCGGTGTAACAGTCAGGCCTCCGGTTGCGGTGGCAAGAGTAAGTCGCACGGCATTCTGCACAGTCTCGCCTTGAGGGGTATCCAGGCGAATTTCCACTGTGCCTATCGTTTTATTATTCGTCGTGTCGGTGGCCGTGAGCGTGATGCGCGCCGTATCGAGACCAGTAAAAGCTGCGGCGCCGTCATTGTCCGGCAAAAAGATTCCCAGGCCGGCGGTGACCGTCTGATCATTAATGCCCGGAGCAGGAACGACCGTCGTGGGCGCGCCGGCTACCGTGGACATGGCGGAAAAATTTCCTGATGCGTTGCAGGCTGAATTGCTCGGGCAGCTCTGCAGGATTAGCGCCGCGGGATGCGTGAAGTTGGAATTGACAAATGCGGTTATGGCCGCCAGATGCGGGTTTGGCAGACCCGTCATGGTCAGTCGATAGGTTGTGAAGTACAACGCGCCGTTACTGAGAGGAATTACGGTAACACCGGCCGATGGCGTGCCAATGCCGAGAGCGTTCATCACGCCAAACTGGCTGGAATAAGTATTGCCTCCGCCGCCGATAGTAAAAGCAATGCCGCCGGGGGCTGAAGACAACGAGAAGGTGCCGTTCTGGGCAGTGGCTGGTTCCGCCAGCGCCATTAAAACAAGAACAAGAATGGTGAGAGCGAGCGGCCATGTTCTCCAGGACGCACCGCACACGCTCCCGCCGGACTTGACGACGGGGAGGTGTGTGCGTCGAAGGTCTTCATGGTCTCGAACTCTCATCATCCCTAATAACGACAGGGCAACTACGGCAACTCAGAGCAGGTCTTGCCGAACTTACTGTACTGTCAAAGTAAAGGTTACGGTGGCCGATTTCGCGCCGGTCACGCCCGCGCCGTTTGCCGGTGTTACTGCCACACCGATAAAGCGCGTCTGCGTGGAACCGCTGGCCGCATTGGTCACAATGGTGTCCGCAGTCGCGGTGCTTACAGGAGTAAATGAAGCTGCGCTGGCCGGTACCGTGCTCGAGTTGGCGCTGTCACGCACGATCTGGATGTTATTCGGCGCGGCAAAGTCAGTGGTCACCTGCGCCGTGATGGTGTTCGTGGTCGCCGTCTGGCTGGTGAAAACCGGATTCAGATTGTAATCGGACCAGTAAATCGCGTTCGTGACTCCCGGTGTCGTCGGCGCAAACTTGTTGCAGTTTCCGGCGTTGATGCCGAGCGCGTCCACGGTTCCGAAGTTCATGGTGTAATCCGGCGTGCCGCCCGTTGGCGTCACGGCGCAATGCGTTACCGCGGCCGTGCCGGTGCTGAGCGTCAACTGGACTGCGCTCTGTATGGTGGCCGAAATTTGCAACGTCGGCGACACTGTGTTGGAGTTGGTCGCCGTTGTGCCAGCGAATGCCGCTGTAGACACGGCCATCATCCCCAGCGCAAAAATCATGAAGTATTTTTTCATTTAGAAGCTTTCTCCTCCCGCTCGAATCGCCCGCCGGACAATCAGAATCAACAGCCTTCGGGCCTACATACTTGCTCATTCTTAAGGCAATCTCGATTAGTGACAACAGTACTTCAGTAATTCGCACAAAACACTGCGCGACTCCACAATTGATTTTGAAGGTCTGAGCGCTGGGGAAGACTTGAATGCGAGTCTACCAGCGGCAGGAATTACGACAAGCGGTGGTTCACCTTATCGTCTGCCTTGGGCAATCGCCTTACGCGCCGGTCAAGCAAGGGGCAAAAAGCGAAATTCTTTGCATATATGGCAACTGCGTCGCTCTCGCCGATCTGCGGCGCACGACCGACTCCGGCAAAACGCCGCAGATTGCGTCCGCATCTAAATTCTCCAGACAGCCGATACGCGGAAAGGAGCGGGCGATGAATAGATTTCTTGGGTGGATGGCTGCAGGCATGATGTGCGTTGGCCTGTCTGGAATCGCAACAGCACAGGAACCCGGCGGCACCGCGCAAACAGCAACCGGGCCACAGCGCATGCAGGAGAGGGTGACGCGCGAGGTCTATCACGAACTGGTGATGCTGCCGCAACTCACCATCTTTGATAACCTTCAATACAAAGTAGACGGAAACAAAGTCACCTTGACGGGACAGGTCGTCAACGCTGTTTTAAAGGACTCTGCCGAAAAAGTGGTCAAGAAGATTGAAGGCGTGGAAAGCGTGAACAACCAGATTGAGGTCCTGCCCACATCAGGCAATGACGACCGTATTCGCAGGCAAGTGGCGCGGGCAATCTTCAATGATGAACGCCTTTTCCCGTATTCCATGGGCTCGGTGCCGCCGATCCACATCATTGTGAAGAACGGCCATGTGACGCTGGAAGGCGTGGTGAATTCACAAACGGACAAGGACCAGGCAGGCATCCGCGCCAACGGCGTGCCCGGGGTCTTCTCCGTGGAAAACCATCTTCAGGTACAGAGGTCCTGAGC
Source organism: Candidatus Angelobacter sp. (assembly GCA_035703825.1). Lineage (GTDB taxonomy): Bacteria > Acidobacteriota > Terriglobia > Terriglobales > Acidobacteriaceae > Angelobacter. The sequence continues at coordinate 25,516 of DASSXL010000138.1, read as the reverse complement.
GGGGCGGTGGAAGTACCTCAAGCGCAGAACAAGTGGAAATCGCAGCGGGTTCTGCTGAGATTTGAGTATGTTTGAGTTTGCCTGTGTCCCTTTGCCTGCCATACCGCAATAGGTAAGCGACTCTGATGAAAAAATGTTTTTAAGAGAATTCCCTGTAGCTGTATGGCAGAGGACACATTCTCGGGATCCTTCGACTTGCGCTCATCCCGGCTTCGCCGGGCACTCGCGCGGCGCTCAGGATGACACAATGACTGCTATTTGCGGGCGATCTTTCCGGAGATCAGGCAGGTAACTCCGCGGCCATCGTCGGAGGCGCGCGGAGTGCTGGAGCTATCAGAACAGTAGGCTTTGCCCCGGCCCGTGATCGGTTCAGCGGTCACGCGAAACATGCGGGAGGGTTTGTGGTCGCATCCGCTTAGCGTGAAGCGGTAGCCGTTATAGACGCCATCGGCTATATCGGCGTCCATAAACTTGTACATGCCGTCTTCATCCATGCCCCGGCCGATGTTGACCAGGTCAGAGAGAGCGCAGGTATAGCCCAGCCCGGGATGTTTCTGCGCATAGATGGTTTCCGCCATGCCGATCATCCTGATGGCGCGCAGCGGAGTCATCTTTGGGCGCTCCTCCATTACCACGGGCGTGTCGGGTGTGACTTCGTCCGAGGAGCCCATGGCGGCTGTGATCATCGGAGTCCACCAGGATTTATCCAGAATGCGCGGATCGCCGATCGGCAGCGTGGCGTTCATGGTAAGGGCATTCAGCCGCCAGATGCCTTCCTGCCGCTTCATATTCACAACAAAGCGCAGGCTCCCCGGCACTTCCTTTTCCACGGCATTGCGCACCAGATGCAGGGAGAGTTCCATGATGTCCTGGTCCCCGCGCCGGTCTTCGCCGTCAACCGAGATTTCATATCGCTGGTGTTCCTGGGGATTGTAGAGCGCAAATAGAATCGGCCCGATATCAAATGACTGAAACTTATTACCGCTGGAAGAGTTCACGCCGAGCAATATCTGGAGCGGACCCGGCGCGTTGTCGAGAGAGGCTTTCATCAGGTTCTGAAGTTTGCCCTGCATCTCGACGGTCAGATGTTTCTTGAAAGGCGCTTCGCCTCCGGACAACATCTCTATCAGGGCCTGACGCGGAGATTGATCACCCGTGATGGTGCGCTCTCCCGACGAGACTCCAGCCAGAACGCCCACGAGTGTGATCGCCAGCCGGAACCTGCGGTGGAACATATCTGCGCCTTCTCCTGCTCTCTTGGCGCAAGCATAAGTGAATTAATATACTGGTTTCAACGGGAAAGGGCCCTTAACAGGTAACTTTAGGACAACGGCATGCCCCTGTGCTTCCACCGCTGCTCTTTTTGTGTTTTTCCGATGCTTGAGAGCCGAACAAGCACAGGCTGCCGCATACTTGCGGCCTACCCAGGGGTCTTGACGCGATCGCGTGAAAGCGCAGTCACCGGCTGGGGCTCTGATACCGTCATGCGCGTCCCACAAACCGAGCAGTAGACCCATCCGGCGTGTTCCACCACGGAAGGAACCGTCCTGAACTTGCGCTGACACTTCGGGCATTGGACATCAATGATATGCACCAACTGGGGACCCTGATCAAAAGGATTTATATTTTGATAGCCTACCAACGTATCAACCTACCTGACAACTGTACGAAAGTTATCTTTTGTAAATAAAAACGATTGCTTAACGTGTAACGCCGTTACTGGCCACCACACGGGCAACGGCCAGCATGGCAATGGCCTGGGCGGAGCTGTCGCGCAGCTTCTGGGCGCGCGTAAGCGCATTCAATGAATCCACCTGGGCGGCCGCTTCGCTGATCTCCTGCACTACGGCCGCGGCATTGGTCTCCGGCGTGCGCGCCTCCCAAACCTCGTCCGCGGCGCTGAAAGCCATATCGAAATACTTGCCCGCTTGCCGCTTGTCGCCGCCGGTGCCAGCGGCGAACCCGTTGGCGGCGGCTTCGCGCGCCCGTTGCGATGGCGGCAATCCGCGCAAACGCTCTGTCTGGTCCGAGCCGCGGTTGTCCATGGCCGCCAGAACTGAAACATTCTCAGGCTCCGGGCGCTGAATTTCGCGGTCCTGACCTGCATTCTGCACTGTGGTGTTGGCCACAAGGTCAGACTGCAAGGCGTTCTCGTAAGCCTCTTTGCCCAGCGCCTGCTGCATCGCCTCCGTGCTGATGCGGATCGAGAGCGTTCTCAATGGCGAGTCTTCCACCTTGCCCAGCCAGGTCAAAAGCTGCAACCCTGATTTCGCGGCGATGTCTTTGGCGACAGAAGGAGCCATCTGCGCATACATGGCGGCGAAGTTTTCTCCTTCGGCAGGATTTTCGCTGGGATCAGGCAGAGAGCTGAACATTTTTTCAAAATGTTGCTGCGACCAGGGGGAACTCTCTCCCTGGGCTGCCATCGCGGCCATAAGAGCCCTGGGAGCAACCACGCGCTTCTCCAGCGCGGCGTCCAGCTTGCGTGACACCGGATCCAGCGTCTGTTTCGGGCACGACGTGATCGCGCCGATCATTGACTGCTCGGCCCGCAACGCGGCGTCATTGGGAAGGTTTTCTACAAAGCTCAGCGCGGCGGAGCAATCCACCTGGCCGCCCGACATCATGGAAATCGCCGGCGTCTGTCCCAGCCGCACCAGTTCGCTTTCGATCCTGGCTCCTTCATGCCAGAAATTTCTCGCCATCTTCCTGTCGATGGGGGAAACTACGTCCGCGGCGGCGGAAAGCACGCGCAACCTGTCCTGTGGATCGGGCTCAGGCAGCGCAACCGCCATCCGCACCGTATCCATCACAAACTTCTGCCCCGGCGTAAGTTTGGCGGGCGCGTTTTGCACGCCGGCCTGCGGCCTGGCTGATCTCTTGAGGCTTGGGTTGCTCTGCTGCTGGGCCGTCCCCATTAGAGATACACCAAGGACAGCAACAGCAGCCAGACACCTTTGTATGTTCCGCACTGCTCTTTACTCCAAAATTTTTATGATTCTCACCCGTGGGCAAGCACTGTTCCGAGGTTAACGAAGCATCTACTCTGCTTCAATGCCCCGGCAAGAAATCCGCGCAATATTCTGAGATGCAGAATTAGAAGAGGATTAAGTGTTTTCCTTAACCCAAAGGTATGGTCAGCGCAAGTTTGGATTGAGGGTCGCCGCCGCCCGGCGATGAACGTCTACCCCCGGCTACCCGCGCTGCGCCCCTTCAGCCGCCCGCAATTCCGCAACGATTTCCGCCGCGGCCGAGCGCGCCAGATCGCCTTTGTCGGGAGGAAAAGAGATTGCGCCAACCCGCGCATGGCCACCGCCGCCATAGCGTTCGCAGATCCTGGCCAGATTTACCATGTTCTGGCGATTGGTCCAGGGATTGGACCCTACCGCCACTTTCACCCGGAAGCTGCTGCTGCTCAAGCCCACGCTGTAGACCGATTCCGGGTGTAAATAATAAGGAATGAACTTGTTGTAGCCTTCCAGGTCCTGGTCACTGATGTCAAAGTAAATAGTGCCCTGCTTGCACTCTGAACGCTGGCGCAGAATTTCAATCGATTTGCGGTGCCGCTCCAGAAGCGGCGGGATTACGGCGGCGACAAATGGCTCCTCCATTACGCACGCCAGGGGCTCACTCACCAGATAGGGGATCAGGCGGGGAAGAAAATCCGGGTCGTTGGTGGACTCAATAGCCATGGTCAGCTTCATGGCCGGCGCAGCCATCTCCACGGCGTCCTGAGGACTCTTGAACTGTGCGCCATCAATAATGTCCGCCCACGTGATCAGTTCTTCCACCGGCCGCGGATCAAAACCGAACTTCTGTTCCGCCACATGGGCCAGGAACTTGGTGCAGGACTTGAAATCAGGATCAAAGAACTTTTGCCGCTTGTCGCCGGTGCGATAGCTCTCCGCATCCTGCGGAGTAAGAAAAGCGCTCTGGTGATGGTCAAACCACCAGGTGATCCGGGGCGACGGAGAATATTTGAAGTCGACGATCGCGTTCTCGTCTCCGTCAAAGTCCTCTTCATTAAACAGCGCTCCGGCGCGATGGACCAGGCCGGTGAACTGGAAATCGGCGTCGGAACGGATGCGCTCGCGGTAAAAGCGGGAAAACAACGCCGCCGAAGCAGTGCCGTCAAAGCATTTGCCGTGAAAGAAGACCCTTACTTTCAAATGACCTGTTCCTGCTCTTTCCGATATGGCATTTTGGTAAAGCTATTAGAAATGACACTCCTGAGCAGTAATGTCAAGAACACTGACATCGAGCCCAGCCCACAATGCTGCTGTTTCAACTGCGAAGGAATGCGGTCCGGAAAGCAAAAACCGGCTGCCGGCGCGCGCCGCCCAATTACTTGTAAATGGAAAACTGTTCCGCTGGTTTCTGCATTTTGATGGTGATCTCCACGGTGGGCTGGTCAATGCTGTAGTCCTGCCCGTACGTCCTGAATCCCGGAGCAATCACCTGAATCCGCACTTTGCCGTAAGGAATGCCTGTGGCTTCCGCCTTGCCGTCTTCATGCGTCTTCAACTCCATGCCTTCCTGCCGCTGCTTGCCATGGTTGTCGATGAGATGCAACACGACCTCCGCATTCTTGACCGGCTTGCCGTTGGCGTCCCTCACCACAATAAGGTTCACCGAGGCGGTTTTCTCCGCCGGAGCCGCGGGTTTCTTCCCTGCGAATGCCGCCACCGACAAGAGCATGCCGCACACAAAAACGAGGGCTGGGCGTTGGATATTCATGGTTCATCCTATTCTACAGCTAATGCCGCCCGTATCGGGAAATCGGGGCGTATGGCGTCGGTTTGGAAGTCCCAATCGCCCCTCCATGACTTTCTGATGCACGTCCAATCCAGGGACCAAGTCGGTCCGCGGGGGCCATCTTCTTTCTAGATTGTTTCAGGAAGAGGAGCAGAGCGCGGCCGCATCTGCACCATTACCGTGGCGACAAGCACTGCCACGATTCCAGCCACTTGCAGGGCGCGCAAGGCCTCATGAACAAAGAGCCACGCAAACACAATGGCGAAGACCGGCTCCAGGCAACTGGTGATCACGGCGCGCGTGGGATCAAGGTATTTCAGGCCGCTCAGGTAGAGCATGTAAGGCAGCACCATGGAGAGGCAGGCAAAGACAAACAGGAACTCCCATTGCGAGGCGCTGTAATGCTGGGCCGCCAGCCGCCACGGCGGGTCCACAAACTGCCACATGACCGCGGCGCTAAGTAATATGTAGAACATGACGGTGAATTGATGGTTGCGCGTCACTAGGCCCGGGCCCGCGATGTTATAGAAGGAATAGCCAAAAGACGCCAGCAGCGCTGAACCAACAGCAACAAGACTGAACTTTACCCCGGACTGGAATACCCCGATGGCCAGTGCCGTGCCGATGATGGCCACCAGCGCTGCCGCTGCCTTTTGCAGGTTGGCCCGTTCCCTGCCCCGGCCCACCATGTAAAGCAAGACCCACACGGGCGCGATGTATTGCACCGTGATGGCAAGAGAAACGGTCGACTTTTGCACGGCGAGATAATAAAAATAATTTGAGCATGCCACGCCCAGCGTTCCCACCAGGGCGCACAGCAGCAGATCGCGCCGGGGAATGGAAAAGATGCGGCGGCCAAAGCGCAGCAGCAGGATGGCAGCAAGCACCAGGACGGCGAAGGTGGTCCGCGTCTGCGTGAGCACCACGGGAGAAATCAGGGAGTGGCCGGCAAAGAGGCTGCCGTTGAAGATGGCTTTGCCGAAGGTGGCCGCGGCGCCCCAGCAGAACGTGGCTGCCGCGATAAAGAAATAGCCCCGCCATGGATGTCTTGGTTCCGGCGCGGGGCTTGTCGATAGACGGGGACCGGGTCCGGTTGCGGCGTCACTCTGCAAGCATCTGGTCCAGGCGCTCAGGATCGAACCCGACCATGACTTTTTCTCCTACGACGATGGTGGGTGTGGAACGGCTGTTATAGGTACGCACCAGCTCAAACACCGCCTGCTGGTCAGAACTCACATCTTTTACCTGAAACTCAATACCTTTCTCCGAAAGGTAGGACTCAGCCCATGAGCACGGCGGTCAACCCGGCTGGCTGTACACTACAACTTTCTTTTGCGACATGAAAAGAATTCCTCCCCCATTTCAAGATTAGATTCCTTTTAGATCCGTCGCGTTTCATTTATTCCTTGCCGGACTCGCGATTTCCACCCCGGAAAGGCGCACTTCAGTAACGATCTTCGCCGTACATTTCAGCATCGCGGAAACCCCGCAATACTTTTCTTCAGACAACCTGACCGCGTCTTCCACCGACTTGCGCGAAACCTGCCCGGAAACCGTATAGATGAGTTTGATGGAAGTATAAACTGTGGGCGCTTCCGTGGCGCGCACCGCCTCCGCCTTCACGTGTACGCCAACAAACGACTCGCGCTTCTTGCGCAGGATGCTCACAACGTCCGTGGCAGTGCAGGCGCACAGCCCCATCAGGACCATCTCCATGGGACCCGCGGCGGTGTTGCGCTGGCGGTCGGAATCGATCACGATGGCGTGGCCGCTGCTCGCGTTGGCGACAAACCTTTCGCCATCTGTCCATGTAACCTGCGCTTCCACGTTCATGGCCCTGCCTCCCTAGTTCGGCGACGAAAACTTTATCATACGGGAGAGTTGCGATCACCAGTCATCGCAAGGTCAAAGATGGGCAGAATTCATGCCTCTGGGTAATCCACAGAGCGCATTAAACAGAAAAGAGCGCGCCGCCCGTTATTGATGGTCGTGCCGGGACGGCGGCGCTCTTGTCAGCAGGGTGGAAAAGATACGATCTAGCTTTCGATAAAGCTGTTTAACTGGTTTTGGAAAATGAGGCTCCGAAACACGCCTTCTACCGGAAGATCAACATTTGGTTCGAGCAAGAATTTCAGGCCGCCCTCCGCGGTAACCAAAACGTCAATCAATAACGCTTTCGCCGGGATCGTCGTCACGGCAATAGGAAATTTGTCAGGGATGGCTGCAACCAGACGGTCCTGAAGTTTGCCGCTTCCCACACCTGAGGTGGAAATGCGCCAGTGCGGCAGATAGACAGCTAGCGTTTTGTCGACTCTGCTCAACGTGGAGTAGGCTGAAGTGTTCGACCTTTCACATGCCTGCAAAGCGAAGCCGGTGGCGTTGACTCGGTTGCTCAACTCCTGCCACGCCGGGTTAACGACGGGTTTCGGCGGGTGCTGTTCCCCAGGGACCGGCTCTACAAGAAACCTGTCAGTGCTCCTGAGCTTTGCTTGCAAATCACGAAGTGCGGCACGAAGTGAATCACAGTGCTCGGTAAACGTAGTTAGAGCGAACAGGAATTGCAGTTCAAGGCGAAAAGTGGGATCTGGTACTAACGGCACGCCGTTCGAATAAAACCCATTGATTTCATAGGTGATTATCCGTTTTCGACTTTCCCAGAAACCAAAGCCCCAGTCTGACACGTTCAAGACATTCACGCCGCCTTCAATCCCCAAATCCGGATCCGCAGCTTTCAACGCCTTGTCGAAGGTTTTCCGCACCACGGACGCCAGTTCCTGCGGGGCTATCTCAGCCACAAGAGCTTCCGCCGCAATCTCGTTTTTTGAGTAGATCCCACCGTTTTGAAATCCGTTCCAATGTTCCGGAGGATTGCCGGTCGTAGTTAGATAGTCGATAACGGGATAGCCGAATTGGCTGTTTTCCCAGCCTTGCGCCGCCCACATGTCACGGATTACGCCGCGAACCATCATCGGTCCGGTATGAGCCGTCCAGTAAATCGAGCCATTCTCAAAGTGATTGAAACGTCCGATGCCGTCGGGCGTTCCTGTTTCATCGGTAGCGGGCAAACCCAACACTCCATTTGCCGCGCCGAACACGTTGTATTTGGCGCGAATGTCACCGTGAACTTCGTGCGCGCCGGTCGCCGTGGAATAGTAAATATCGGCAGCTTCATATCGAACAACATATCCATGTCCCACCTGTTCGATTTGCGAGGTCGCTGCGCCAACCCAGCTCAATTGCGTGGCCTTGATGCCGATTTCGTGCTCGGCCAATAGCATCATTTTGTCCAAAGTCGGGACCGGTTTGTCCGGATGAAGGAAAGGGCTTCCCTTCGGCAGGGTAAAATGCCCTCCCGCAACTGTCTGAGTTATTTGCGGCAGCCTTGTAAGCGGAATGGAATCAACGAAGGCATCGGGCTCTGCGGCAGTAAGCCTTAATTGTGTCTTGAGTTGGTGCGCAGTTTCGCTATCCAACCCCATCACTCGCTGGTTATTTACCACGACATCGAGTGTTGATGTGGTGAATTGTTTCCTGGATTGGTATGCGGCTTCGTTGTCCAATGCTGTTACCTGCTGATGTGACACACTAGCGGTTTTCATTTTTGCTCCCCTTTTGAGTGGACCTCTTCCCCGGGTCCTGGGCATGACCTGCGTAATTTTCTCGGATTAGTTAGTTTCGCTGCTGGCGGACAGACCATTCCTATCGGTCCGCGCTGACCGGCTGGGTGGCAAGAACGAAAGCAGTGTTAGATAAGCGTTCGTAAAGGTAGTGAGGACTGTGGCCAGTACGTTACATTCAATCCCGCCAGGCAACAACAATCCTGCTTACCCTTTTTGGCGGACCGTAAAGCGGCGCTGTTCAATGTGGGAAGAAAGGCCGCCTGCGCGGCGTGATCCTGAAGGGCCGGCGTGCTGCAGTCAGATAACCGAAAGCCAGACTAAACGTCTCACCATCTGGGCCAATCGGCCCTTCATTTCACGCGAAAAAATAATGGAACGATCTTCCCAAATCGAGCAATGGATAACAGGAGCGAAGGCAGCGCCCAGAAGAGCCATGGCACATTCGCCACGCGAAGACCAGGAGCTGCTCCGGCAGCTCCGCAAAGGCAATGAGACGGCGTTCGCCGCTCTGTATGAGCGATACCAGGGGCCTCTCTACCGGTTTGCGCTGCACATGAGCGGAAACAACGCTACGGCGGAGGAAGTAACGCAAGAAGTATTTATGCTGCTGATCGGAAACCCGAAAGGATATGACTCGAGCAAAGGGCCGGTCGGCAACTATCTGTTTGGCATCGCGCGCAACTTGACGCGGCGCATGATTCAGAAGTCGCGGCTTGATATGCCCATTGAAGAGGAATGGCTGGACTCAGGAGAGTCAGGGTTTACCAGCGATCTGGATGTTCTCTCCGAGCTGAGCAACTCTGAGCTGCTGGAGTTTCTGCGCAAGGCCGTGCTGGCCCTGCCCGAGCCATACCGCGAGGTGGTTGCGCTCTGTGACCTGGAAGAGATGAGTTATGCCGCTGCGGCGGCGCTGCTGGAGTGTTCGCCGGGAACGGTGGCATCGCGGCTGCATCGCGCGCGGACGATGTTGAAGATGAAATTGAGCTGCCAAAAATGCGTGAAATAGATCCACAATCCAGAGACCCGCTGGAAGGCGCGCCGCAGGACCCGCGTTTGACCCGCGCCTTGCGCGGATTGGCTGCTTCGTCGCGCCAGGGCGCACCCGCTGAGCTTGGGGCTGGCCTGGCTACGGTTTTTCGACGTCACCACGCGCGGCGCAGGCTCGTTCGGCGGGTGAGCATCGGCGCGCTGGCCGCATGTCTGGCCTTGGCGATCGGCCTGATGTCTTTGGGCTCGCGCCCGGCGCATCGCCCACCTGCAAAAGCTGACGTTCAGCCACAGCCCAGCGGCGTCCCGGAAAAAGCGCCAGAGGTGATGCCCGTCGCAAAGGCGGTAAAGACTTTACCGCAGCCTGCGACGAAGCACACGAAACCACCAAAGGCCGGCAACAGCACCGTCGCTTCGCGCCGCCAGTTTCTTGCCCTGCCGGGATACGATCCCGCCGTTCCAGCCGACGAGCTGCATGTAGTCCGCGTGCAACTGCCCGGAAGCGCGCTCTGGCAGATGGGAGCGCCGGTAAGTCCCGATCTAGCAGCGCGAAAATTTATGGCCGACTTTGTGGTGAGCCAGGACGGAACGCCTTACGCCGTGAGATTAGTGCAATAACAATTTCCAAGGAGAGTGCTTTATGAACCGATTTGCTGTTTTGTTGCTTAGCGCATGCGTGCTTGCGGGCAGCGTGGCCGCGCAGGAGTCCGCGCCAAAGGAAAAAGTCCGCACCTTCACATTCACGCAGGATGAGCCCATCACCATGAGGGCGCCGTTCGGCATGATGCAGTACGAAGCTTTGCCTGAAGGCAAGATTGAATTTTTCTCGGCTGAAATGGCCGGCGCAGGCGAAGTAGTGACCGCCGCGCCTTACACCGCCACGGCCACCACGGAAAGCACACAGGTGTTGGCCGACGGCAACAAGATCGTGAATAAGACCTCGTCTTTCGTGGCGCGTGACAGCCAGGGCCGCACGCGGCGCGAAACCGAATTGCATCGCATCGGCACGATGCAGGTGGATAGCCCAAAAACAGTGTTCATCAACGATCCCACCACGCACACGCAGTACATTTTCACTCCCGGCGGCGAAGCCACAAAGGTAATCCGCAGCGAAGGCAACTGGAAAGAGTCGCCACAGATCATTGACCTGCGCGGCGCGCGCGAGCGTCACGCGAAAGAGAAAGTTATCGTTAACGTGCAGGGAATGCATGCGAGCCAGCAAAACAAAGAGAGCGCCGAACAAGTAAAACATGAAGACCTGGGCACGCAGACGATTGAAGGCGTCTCCGCGCAGGGCAAGCGCGAGACGGTAACGATTCCCGCCGGACAGATCGGCAATGAACGGCCAATCGAAATCGTGACGGAAACATGGTTCTCATCTGAGCTGCACACCATGGTGCTGAGAAAGCATTCTGACCCGCGCCAGGGCGAAAGCGTCTATCGCCTCACCGACATCAAGCGCAACGAGCCGGATACAGCTCTCTTTCAGCCACCGGCAAACGCCAAAGTGAATGTGGAACCGATTATCGAACTGCGTCGCAGAGCAGCTCCGTCAAAGGAGTAGCCTCTTCTCTCCTCCTTTGGTTGGTGAAGGCCGGGCGGCAACGCCCGGTTTTTATTTTCAGCTAGCGGCGATTGTCCGTCCGCGGCTCGGGATGAATCAGCACTTTAAAGAGCTCCGGCGCAGCCTGCTTAAAACGAATCTCCAGCTCGGTGGAAACGTCATGCACGCGGGAGAGCGGCAGATCGTCAGACATGGTGCAGTGGCACGACATATAAACTTTGCCGCGGACGCGCTTGATTTCCACGTCATGCATGTCCACCACCTCAGGAAATTCGTGGACCACCGGCTTGAGCTTCTGCTCCAGCACGGCGTCACGCACCACGGTGTTGCCGGATTCAATGGTAGAAGGCTCGCTCTCGATGTGCGTGAGAATAGTGGAAATCTCCGGCACGTCGCTGCGGATCTCAGCTTCCAGCACGGTCACCACATCATGCGCGTCTTTGAGGCTGAGATTCTCATCGAGCTCCAAATGCTGTTCCACGTGCAGGCGGCCTCCCAGGTCCTGGACGCTCACATCATGCACGCTGAAGTTGTTGCGTGAAGCGACGGCGCGGATGCGATCGAAAATATTTTCGTGGCCGGTCTCGCGCGGGATGGAGTGGATGACCACATCGGCGTCGGGCAGGATTTCATGCACGGCGCGTGTAATTTCGCCCACCACCTGTCCGGAGCGCTGGAAGGTGACATTGCGCGCCAGGCCGACGGTAAGATCGGCAAAGTAGCGGTTTCCAGCGCGGCGGATGCGCGCGCGCTCCACTTCGATGACGCCATTGATTTTCAGCGCGGCATCCATGATGCGTCCGCGATAACCTGCGGGCGCGGCATCCAGCAGCGCGTCAATGGTGCGGCGCGCCAGCCGCGAACTCACGTAGACGATGACAACAGACACCAGCAGCGCGGCGACGGCATCGGACTTGGCCAGCCACGCGACGTGCCAGTGGTCGCCGGCCCACACCAGTCCCAGGCCCAGCACCACCACGGCGCTGGATACGATGTCAGTGCTGAAGTGAAGCGCGTCGGCTTCCAGCGCCTGACTGTCATATCTTTCGGCGATGACCTGCAGCCTGCGCGAGCGCCACCAATCCACCACCATGGAGGAAAACATCACCACAAAGGCCGCGAGCGAGGGCTCAATGTGGACGCTGTGATGGCCGTTGAGACGCCGCACTGCTTCCCAGACGATCCAGACGCAGGTGAGCAGGAGCAGGCCAGTCTCAATAAAGGCGGAAAAGTTTTCCACTTTGCCGTGGCCGTACTGGTGCTCGGCATCGGCGGGCTTGTCTGAGACCCGGACGGAAAGCAGAGTAACCAGAGCCGCCACGAGATCGAGACCGGAATGCGCCGCCTCAGAGAGAATTCCCAGGCTGCGCGTGGAAATGCCGACGATCAGCTTGAGAAAGGTGATCGCGATGGCAGCCAGCAGAGAGTTGCGCGCGACCGTGCGCTTTTCCCTCTGCATGCTTTCCAGTACAGGATTCAGCTCAGTGGAAGACACACTGGACATTGTCTCAAGTTTTGGTTCTAGTACACCAGTAACCATTCTTGTTGCCTGCATTTGCCGGAAAACCATTATGCTAGGATATTGCCGCCTGATTCCCCAGAAGCGCGAAAGGACCTGAAGCGATGACCCGTAGTCTGATCATTTGCATTTTTTTAACTGCTGTTACCGCGGCGGCGCAAAAGCCGCAAAATCCCCCTCCGAAACAGGCGCCGGCAGCCCCGACGGCCACTCCTTCGGCATCTCCGGCAAAGCAGACCGCACCGCCTTCACTGCTCAAACGCGACGAAAAGCCCGCTGAAGTGCCGCCGAACCAGCCCGTCATCAGCATCCGCGGCCTTTGCCCGGCAGAAACGAAGGTGGCCACCAACGCCAAAGTGCCCAGCACCTCGGAATGCTCGATCTCCATTACCAAGGACCAGTTTGACAAGCTGGTAAAGGCCTTCAACAGCAACAACCAGACCATAACCCAGGCACAGCGCCGAAATCTGGCAGAAAAATATGTTGAGCTGCTGGTGTTTTCTGAGGCCGCTGAAGCCGCGGGCGTGGAAAATACTCCCACGTATGCTGAAGTCATGCGCGTGCTGCGCATGAAAACTCTGGGCGATCTCTATCTCAACCAGCTCGCTGAGCAATACCGTAATCCTCCTGAACAGGAAATTGAGGCTTTCTACCAGGCCAACCAGCAGAAATATGAAAGCGCCAAGCTGAGCCGCATCTACCTTCCCAAAAACGATCCCGATCCCAAGGCCACGCCGGAACAGAAACAGGATTTCCAAAAGAAAATCCAGCAGGTATCCGACGACATACAGGCGCGGGCAGCCAAGGGTGAAGACATGGCCAAGCTGCAAAAAGAGGCATACACCGCCCTGGGCATCACCGCCGCTCCCCCAAATACCGAGCTCAGCCAGGCCCGCCATGGCACTTTCCCGCCCAAGCTTGACCAAGAGATTTTCTCGCACAAAGCGGGTGAAGTTTTCCGCTCTGACGAAGCCGGCGGCGACATGATCTATCGCGTCGACAGCCGCCAAACCAGCCCGCTGGAAAGCGTGAAGGCTGAAATCTCACAGCAAATCTTCCGGCAGAAGATGGAAGCAAAGACCAAGGAGCTTAACGCGCCAGTCCATGCCGAATACGACGACAAATACTTTGGTCCGCCCGTGCCGGCGGGTCCGCCAACGCCGCCGGGCGCAGCCCGATAAAATGGCGCGGCGCGATAAAAACGTCGCAGCCGGTAAAGATGGAGCAGCGCGATAAAAACGGCGCGGCGGAACGCCACAGCGAATGCGCCAGATAACCCGGTGTCCTGAATGATGGCATCGTCTAACCGCCAGCAAATTATGGCAACATCTCAAAAACCGACGGCGCTGATCACCGGAGTCTCCGGCAACCTGGGGCTTCGCCTGCTTCACCAGCTATCGGACTTCCAGGTCATCGGCGCCGACGTTCGGGAGCCGGAAGATCCTTCGGCGTTCGCGCGCTTTGAGAAGATCGATCTGGCGGAAGAGCGCTCCTGCGACCAACTTCTGGAGCTGATGCGCGCTTACCGGCCGGAATCCGTCGTGCACCTGGCCTTTGTGCTCGACCCGCTGCGCACCGGCGTGGTCGATAAAAAACGCATGTGGCAGATCAACGTCGCCGGAACCAGCCGCGTTACCGAGGCAATCGCCGAGCACAACCGCATGCTGGGCGGCATCGACAAATTCATCTTCCCCAGCAGCGCGCTGGTTTACGGCCCGGAGCTTTCCAAGCCGGTGACCGAAGACGCGCCCTTAAACGCCCAGAGCCTGCCTTATGCTCTGCACCAGCAAGAGGCTGACCGCACCGTGCAATCGCGCGCCCGGGGCATGAAGTGCAAGGTATACATTCTGCGGCCTCACGTTTATGCCGGCGCGACCGTGCAGAATTATCAGCTCGGCGTGCTGCGCGGCATCCCCGGCGGCAAAGGACGGCTGGGCGATCGCCTGCGCCGCCAGAATAAACGCCTGCCGCTGTGGCTGCCCTCGCGTGGCGACTACCTGGAGCACAAGTTCCAGTTCGTCCACGTGGACGACGTCGCCCGCCTGATCGCGCATATCCTGCGGCGCAAATCATCCGATCCCAAGCTGACCGTCCTGAACGTCGCCGGCCGCGGCGATCCGCTGGAGCTGCGCCGGTGCATCGACATCGCAAAAATCGAGGTGCAGCGCGTGCCCGCCAGGACGATCTGCAAGCAAGCTCTGCGCGTGCTCTGGGACCTTGGCGTCTCCGATATCCCGCCGGAAGCGCTTCCCTACCTTCTGGGCTCCAGCACCATGGACACGGCGCGCCTGCGCGTCTTTCTGGGCGAGCATTATCGCTCGGTGATTGAACACACCTGCGAAGAGGCGCTAGCCGATAGCTTCACTGCCATGCCCCAAGCGAGTTCGGCGGCAAAGAGCTAGAACAGCTCACCACTGCCCCTACCCCTCCCGGTTCATCCCAGATCATCCCAGATTGGCGTGGACTTGAGCCCTAAGCCGACTCGCCCTTCCTGATTAGTGTCATCAGTGTTTATCAGTGGTAAGGTCTTGCCTTCCCGATCTCGGCGATAGGCGCCCCTGCCCCCTATCCGTTAACTAGGATTCCAAAGGGCTTACCTGGCTGCATCCCAAACCCATCCCAGGCCGATCCGCGCGCATCCGCGTCGATCCGCGGTAAGGGTTTCTAGCCTTTCCGATTACGGCAATCCTACGCTGGAGGGTAGGGCATTTTTATGGCGAAATCAAGTAGGAATTAGGACATCTTGACAAAGCCTGCTCCAGGAAACATATGATTTTCTCGGGTAAGGGTCTGGCTGACTGCCGGGTGCCCAGCCTTCCCGCTCCTTTTCATCCCTTACCATACGGTGGGCCCCCTCGATAAGAGCGTAGGGCACCCACGGTGTGGTGGAGTCAGTGAATGCTTATTCTATTTTGCTTACTGAAATGTCACGAATCGTTCCGATGATCTTGCATCGATGGTTCTTGAAAATGCTATATGCGATATTGACATTTTCCATGTATTCGTGAATCCGGTTAGCGAGCTGATATTCAGGAGTGTCGAACTTGATTATTTCATCCCCTAATATCTCTGTCGCTTCATCGATGTCAATAACAAAGCCGTGATCTTTGTAGCCGTAAACAAACTTGTTAGCAACTGCATTGGCGGTTGCGTTTACAGGGAGAGGTTTATCGCTAAGAAGACGCTCAGCGTACTGGACGGCAGACGCAGATACTCTCTCAAAATAGCCGAGGTCGTGGAGATTTAGATTTGAAGCAAGATATTTTGCCAACATCTCAGTGGCATCCGGATGTTTCTTGCAGAGGGTAGCGATGTGTTCAACCGCAGACCCGAGCCCCAGCGCGGGGTAATTGCCAATTTGTGGATCAATCGGGCCAAGTTCACTGATGATGCCCATGTGTATCTCGGCCGCGCCCAATGCAATGAGCGTCCCTGCCGATTTCGCCAGCCGCGGCACGGCAACGATGAATCGTGAAGCAAATTTCTTACAGCACTTACTTATCAAATACGCGGGTTCGACCCTTCCCCCAGTAGTGTGTAACAAAAGAAAAAGTCGCTTGTCTTGGGAATGAGAGGCACGCGTGATTGCGGAATAAAGCCGGTCTGAGGTAAACCGGTTTATGGATGAGAACTCGTCATAAAGAAAGAAGAGATCGTATTCTGCTTCTAGGCCTGATTCATTGATGAATCCTTGAATCGTCGCCGTAATGTGTTCTTTAGGAGAGTTCTCGTCAGCCGCCTCGTAAATAATAGTGAAGATTGATTTCGGAGGGGGCGGCGGGGCTTCAGCCGCTGACTCCTCGGGGGTCTTTGGAGTGGGCTCAGTAGGCTTGTTGGCGGTGCCATCTATGGCGTTGTCGGAATTACCCGCGGTTGTACTGGTCATAAATTCGTTCTTGAATTCCTTACGGACACTGCGGCAAGGACAGTAAATTGTTGTTCCACTTTCCATCAGCGTATGTCTGTAGGAAAGGAGAACGCCCGTCAGTGGGTCTCACCACTCCAACATATGCCCTTTTCCCGCTAATCGGGTCTAACACATAAAACGTGTTTGTTTTACCTTCAATGCTCTGTATCACCTTTTCTCTGTCCCACTTCCAGCCGTCGCCGCCTATGTATGTAATGTGTTCATGCGGACTCATTGGGTTGGGTTTGGTGATACACGTTACGCGAACATCTGCCATTCACCCGCCTCCTCACTACAGAACTGTATCAAAAACCAATAAATTTGGCTTTTCTACGCTGGATCATCCTTGCCATTTGCCCATTTGAGCCTTGTTTACCGCCCTCGCCAAGAAGCTTCTCGGGATCGCCACCCCCAACGCGCTGGCCTGTCAACGGATGAATCAAGCTTCATCGTCGCCGCGTGGACGTTCTTGGTTTTCTCAGAGTTTTTACCCTTCCGCGAACTCGTGGTCGTTCTGGTCCTTATCCTTGCCCTACCCGCACAGCTGGCACCTCTTTTGCATTGAAAAGAGGGAAGCTACCTACGGCCCCTTGCACGTCACATAAGCTATCATATGTTTTATGAGCGGAAGTGCTCCTGTGTTCGGAGAGAAAGCTAGTGGAGTTCGTGTGTTTATCGCAACCGCAATTACGCTGGTATTCAGTGTTATTGTCGGCGCATTGGCGGCAGCAGAAATCAATGACTACCGTTGGCTAGTCGGATTAGCTGTCATCTGTATTTATGCACCGATTCATCCCCGAATTGGAAAGTTAGTAGTTCTTGCAATAAGATCAACTTTTGACGAAGTCAATAAGATGTTTCGGCTGCCATCGACATCAGCATGGCCCTCACCAGAATCGCCTGCTGACGCGGTTATCGTTGCTGCTTTCTGGCCAGTGACTTGTCTTGCAATCCCTTTCGCCGTCATCGCTATCATTTTTGGCCGAATCTTCCACAAGCTTTTTTAGACCAAATGGATTCTCAGGGAGTTAAGATGCGGTATTGAGAAGTGGGTGCGATAACGACGAAATCAGGTCGATATAAAGTGCTAACAGACTCCTTGATGTTTCTGCAATTTCCGAGATTAGAACAATTCCATTTATCTTACTGCCCGTGAAACGTCCCCAGATTGCCATCTCGACTTTCATAGTGCGGCCCGATCTTTCCGTAACAACAAAGCAGGACGCCAGCCGAAGAGGCCACGATCGCGGTTGAGGTTCGCGTAAACAGTCCCAAAACGGGATCTCATCCCCGCCAAAAATGCTTTTTCCGCGCCGCCTGTGCCGCAACGAGAGCTAAAATTCTTGCTGTTCTTGGGAAGGACACTGTATATGCGAAAAACATTGCTTGTGGTTCTTCTTTTGGCAGCGACCGCTGCTGTTGCCGCAACCACTGACTCCAGCTCCAAGCCGGTGACAACCACTCCGGCTATCCGGCACTACCTGATGCCGGACTATTCGATCAAGAGCGTGTTCCCGGACCTTCTGCCCCAATCTGTGACCCCGGCGCCTCAGGCTAACAACTTTGCCGGCGGCGGTCCTCCAAAGACAGGCTTCTGCCGGTGCAGTTGCGGTTTTCCCTGCTCCACCTCTGCCGACTGTGGCGGCGTAAGCTGCGATAAGTTCATCACCTGTTGTGCCCGCAAAGCGCAGAATCCGGAAACCGGCTGGTTTACCCGGAGCTTTGAGTCCTCGTCACACCAAACGCCCCTGCCTGATGCCATCCTCCAGCAGATCCTCAAGGCGGAGTGCAAGTAGCTTCGCCATTATCCGGCGGGCGGAAGTTTGCCCGCCGGACCTACCTCAATTGCCCATGAAACGTTGCCGGGTCGCCATCACCCACGCGCTCTCCCGCCAGCGGAAAGCCGGGTGACTCCAGCTTCATCGCCGTGGCGTGGCCATTCTGTACCACGAATGAAACATGCGCCTCAGTCGCGGAGCGCAGGGCAAAGCTGCCGTCATCCTGTTTGAGCAGTCGCTCCGGGCCTTCTCCCAACGGCTGGATCATCAGGCGTCCATTCTCGTCAAAGACGCGATACGTGCGGCGGTATTGCGCGAACGAATCATGCAGGTTCGCCCCAACCTGGCCGAGCTTCAGCACAAACGTTCCCGCAAGCTGCTTGCGTTCGTCGGCGGAAACAGGCTTATCGGCCAGCGTGGGTTCTGCTGTGGGCTTGGCATCAGGCAGCGGCGCAAGCCCAAGAACAGCGCGGCCCAGGGCGCGCGTGATGGCATAAGCGTTCTGGTCTTCTGTATTGGTCAGGACAACGATCGTGAGCTGGTCTTCAGGAAAGTCATAGAGGCTTCCGCTGTAGCCCATCAGCGATCCATGCTGGCCGATGCGGCGATGGTCTTCCTGGTGAAGCCCTTCTTCGTGGTTCAGGATCATGGCAAATCCGTATTGCGCTTTGGGGTCCTGTGCCGACATGTGCTGCGCCGCGCCCTCGGCGGTCGTCATCTGCTTGAAGGTTTCCGGGCGGACAAGGTTCTGGTCTTTGATCGCCCGCCACAGCTTCAAGAGATCGCCCACGGTGGAGCAGAAGCGCAGGTCAGAGTTATACGCCATGCCATTCTCGCGCGCCTCCACGTAACTTGCGCCCCTCTTGCGATATGCGTGCGCAAGCCCGCGCGTCAGCGTAAAGTCGTCGCAATACGTAGTGAACTTTACGCCCGCGGGCTTGAAGATGTTCTGCTGGACGTAGTCCGGGAAGCTCTGGCCCGTAACGCGCTCCACAATGGTGACCAGCAGTTGAAAGCCGGAGATCGACCAGTCCCACTTTGTGCCTGGCTCGTTGACCCAGTTTTTGCCGGCATAAAGCGCCATCACTTCGTCCAGCGCCTTGGGCAGGCGGCTGGTGGCCTCAATGGGATCGCCCAGATAGTGATAGTCGACGATGCCGGAAGTATGGTTGAGCAACTGCCGCACCGTTACGTGATGGCCTTGCAGCGGAAATTCAGGAATGAATTTCGAAAGATCATCATCGAGCGATAGCTTGCCGCGCTCCACCTGCTGCATCACCGCAATCCCGGTAAAAGGCAGCATCGGCCCCACGACGTGATAAACGGTTTCATCCTTCGCCGGCGCTTCCAGGCCAAGATCGGCGAAGCCATAGCCCTTGTGCAACAGGATGCGGTCGCCTCTGGCCACCAGCACTGAAGCGCCGACGACATGCTCGCGGGCGATCACGCGCTGCACGATGGCATCGAGGTCTGCGGTTGAATTGGTTTGGGCGTTGGCGGAAGACAGAAGTAGAGCAAGGGTGATGAGGATTGGCGTGCGCATGGCTGTGAATTATAGACGCGCCGCCGGTCTCTCAGTTCATTTATGCGTCCAGCGGCCATGATTTAGAATCGTGCTTCCACATGAACTCATTCGATGCACTGTTGATCGTCTCTTTCGGCGGCCCGGAAAAGCATGAAGACGTGCTTCCCTTTCTGGAGAACGTATTGCGCGGCAAGAACGTCCCGCGCGAGCGAATGCTGGAAGTGGCCGAGCACTATTACCACTTTGACGGTCGCAGCCCCATCAATGAGCAAACCAAAGAGCTGATTGCCGCCGTGGAGCAGGACTTCAGAGACCATGGCGTGAAGCTGCCGGTCTACTGGGGAAACCGCAACTGGCATCCATTTCTGGCGGACACGCTCAAGCAAATGCAGGCTGATGGCATTCGCCACGCCGCGGCACTGGTTACCTCGGCTTTTGGCTCGTACTCAGGATGCCGGCAGTATCGTGAAGACATCGGTCGGGCGTTGCAGGCCGCCGGGACACAGGACTTGCTGATTGAAAAGTTGCCCAACTTCTGCGACCGCGAAGAGTTCATCGCAAGCATGGTGGACCGCGTGAAGGCTGCAATGCAGCAACTGCCTGCCCCCGAACAGCTCATCTTTACCGCGCACAGCATTCCCATGAGCATGGCGGAGTCGTCGCCGTACGTCCGCCAGCTCAAAAATGCCAGCGCGCGCGTGGCTGCAGCTTGCGGCATCGGCAACTGGACACTGGTCTATCAAAGCCGCAGCGGCCCGCCCTCGCAGCCCTGGCTCGCGCCCGATATCTGCGACTACCTGCGCGAGCAGCACGCCGCCGGCGTGCGCAGCGTAATTATCTGTCCCATCGGCTTCATCTCTGACCACATGGAAGTGCTTTATGATCTCGATACTGAAGCGCGTGCGCTGTGCGGCCAGATTGGAATGCAGATGGTGCGCGCCGGCACCGTGGGCTCACATCCCAAAATCGTCGCCATGTTTCGCGATATGGTGCTGAATTCTGCCGCATCGCCGGTTCTTGGATATTGCGAAACCGGTTGCTGTCCCACGCCGCAGCGGCCCGCGGCAGCCAGACCATCTACCGGTAGTTAGGCCGCAAAACTTCCAAATCAGTGTCTATCAGTGTGCATCAGTGGTTAGGTTCTTCTCTAGTTCGTCTTCTCCAGAGTTGCCGCCACGCTCACTTCTGAGCCGGATATCACGGTCATCTCGCGCGTCCAATCTTTGTATCCCGCCATGGACACCTTGATGCTGTGCTTGCCCGCTTTCAGCCTGAGTTTGGCTGGAGCGTTGCCCATGAAAGCGTCATCAATCGTTACTTCCGCGCCATCGGGATTTGAAACCAGGGCGATCATGGCATCGGCTTCTGCGGCGGTCACGCTGGCAGCCGCGACAGTGGTTCCCTGCGGATGGTCGGTATCCTGAAACTTAGTTTTGTCCAACGGGATGTTGCCTGCCACATAAGCCGTGATTTCCGTGCCCTTGGGAATGTTGATGTCCTTGCCGTGCATGAACAGAAACAGCGGTGCCGCCGGGAAGAAAACGATTCCTGTCGCGACCATTGCGCCGGTCATTGCGCCCACGTGTCCGCCGCCTTTGTTTTCACGGACCGCGCGCAGGCCCACTTTCTCGCCATCCTTGAGCCGCACGGTATCGATGTTTACATCCAGCTTGCCGCCGCGACCCATGCGGCGCTTGGGCTGTGCGTCAGTAATGGTGGCCCAGGCTGTGCTTCCGCGCGGGATCACCAGCACGCCGCTGACGTTGAGGTCTTCAATCACCTCAAAGTCAACCGTATCGCCCTTCTTGTCGGTGGCCGATGACAGATTGCGCGTAAGCCGCAGCTTTATGGGCGTGCCATCTTCCAGGCCAAAGCCGGTGAGCGCCGGCGTGACCTGTGGCGCGGCGCCAGTCGGCTGTTTTGTATCTCCGCTGGGCTGCGTTCCAGGCTGCGGCTGCGCACCAGCTGGAGCCTGCCCTTCCTGCGGCTTGGTCTCCGCCGATTGCTGGCCCGCAGCGTTCTCCGGTTTTGCCGCCGCCTCCGGTTTGGCTGAGCTTTGATCGGACGGAGTGGCTGCCTGCTGCGCGGCTTGCGACTGTTCTGAGGCGCCGGGCGAGGTCGGCTGGTTCTGGGCCGCGGCGAATTGCAGGCACAACAGGACGCAAACAGCAGCACGTAAGACGGTCATGGCTGGCCTTTCTTCGATCAGGTAACTCTGGAGCAGGAACTCTGGATAGCACGCACTCTAGCAAACGTATCTACTTGCAGCAAGAAAAGTTTAGTAAAGGTATCTGTAGAAAATGCTTGTCCCTGCTCAGTCGCCTTGCAAAAGCGGCTAGCTTTTCACCGCCACTGCCAGGCCATCGCGCAGCGGCAGGATGGTGGTAAAGAACCCCTTCATCGCGTAGAGCCGCTGGTTGAATTCCTGGATGGCCCGCGTGGTTTCTTCCTTAGGATTCTTCTCGGTCACACGGCCGTACCAGAGGACGTTATCGGTAATAAACAGGCCGCCGGTGCGCAGGTGGTTGGGGACCAGCTCAAGCACGCGCGGATAATACTCTTTGTCCACGTCATTAAAGATGATGTCAAATTCGCGCTGCTGTGCGGCAAGCTGCTCCAGGGCATCGCCCACGCCCACGTGAATGCGCTCTGCAACGCCCGCGCGCTGGAAGTAACCGCGTGCTTCATCGGCGTTTTTTGGATCGCCATCGGTATAGAAGACCTGTCCATCCTCACCCACGGCCCGGGCAAACCACAGCGTTGAGTATCCGATAGCGGAGCCCAGCTCAAAGACTTTTTTGGCATTGATGAGCCGCGCATATTGGTAGAGCACGCGGCCCACGGCCGGCCCCACGATAGGGATATCGCGCTTGGCGGCCTCTGCTTCCATCTCCTGCAGCACGGCATCGCGCGGCGGAAGGATGTCGAGCATGTATTGATCGACCGCGGATTCGGTGATTCCAGGCATTGCGATGTTCCCAACCGTAGAGGCGCAGCATGCCGCGTCTCTTCCACAATAAGTTTCACGATTTCTATGAAATGGTCTCACCCGGCTTCATCGTGATCAGCTCTGTCGTCACGCCGCGTGCTTTCAGCTCTTTCTGGAACGCTTCCGGCGTGCCAGTAAGCAGGGGGAAAGTGGCGTAATGCATGGGAATCACCGCCTTGGGCTTGAGCAGGCTGCATGCGTAAGCAGCCTCTTTCGGGCCCATGGTAAAGAGATCGCCGATGGGCAGCATGCACAGGTCAGGCGCATAGAGTTCGCGGATAATCGTCATGTCGCCGAAGACGCACGTGTCGCCGGCATGATAAAGCTTGAGACCGTTTTCAAACTCGATGACGTAGCCGCAGGGCTCGCCGCCTGGGACAGACGTGCCGCCGTCATCAATCGTATTGGAGTGGTGCGCGTTGACCATGGTGACTTTTATATCGCCCACCTGCTGCGTGCCGCCTTTGTTCATTGGCGCAATCTGCTTTGCGCCCTTCGACTGAACAAACGTGCACAGCTCATAGATGCTTACGACCTTGGGATTGTGTTTCTTGGCCAGGTCCACAGCATCGGCAAAGTGGTCGCTGTGTCCGTGCGAGATCAGCATGTAGTCAAGTTTGTCGAACGTCTTCATGTTCGCCGGCGTCTTAGGATTTCCGCTGACCCAGGGATCGAGAAGAACGTTCTTCCCTCCAGGTGTGACGACCAGAAAGGTTGCGTGCCCAAGCCAGGTGATTTTGATTCCGTTCAGGTCCATATGTCGCGTCCTTTTGTATGAAGGTGGAATTTTAAAACAGGTATTTAGTATTTAGTAGTTGGTACTTGGCGATCTGCAGCCATCGGCATGGTAAAAATGATCACGAACTTCAATGCGTGATGCCTCGGCAACAAGAGCACCGTGGAAAACGGATGAAGTCGGGAGCCACCGCCAAATACTAAATACCAAATACCCGGCGCTAGCCGCCCTTGTTCTTCCACCCCTTATATCCCCCCGCAAGCGACATTACGTTTTTAAATCCCATCTTCTTGAGCGACTGCGCCGCCAGTGCGGAACGTCCGCCACCGCCGCAGTAGCAGACGATGGGCTGGTCCTTGTCCGTGGTGATGGTATCGATCTTGTGTTCAAGCTGTCCGCGCGGCAGTGGTTTCGCTCCCGCAATCGCGCCTTCCGCTACTTCGTCGGGCTCGCGGACATCGATGAGCGTGAAGTTTTGCGTTGATTCCTGCATGCGCTTCAGCTCGGCCGGGTCGATTTCCTTGATTTCGCGCTTGGCTTCGTCCACCAGTTGTTTGTACTCAGGCAGCGGCATGGTTGTTGTCCAGAAAACAAGATTTTAGAACAACGGGGAGAGTATGCGCGAGAGGAGCGGCTTTTGGCTTTTGGCTCTTAGCTCTTAGACATCCAATGCGTGCTGTTTCACGAACCTAAAAAACGGAGCCATACGATTCTTCGATTCACGACGCAAACAGTTCCAGATGGCTGAGCGAAAGTTTTGATCAAATCAGTCGAGCACCACAAAGGCCAAATACCAAGAGCCAATAGCCAAGAGCCCAATGCTAACTGCTAATTGCTAATGGCCAATTGCTAAATGTACAATCCCTCTTCCAAGAATGCCGACATCCATGAAAATACTCCTCTCTCGTGAACAGATCGCTGACGGTGTGGCGCGGATTGGCCAGGAAATTACCCGCGACTTCGCCGGCCAGTCAGTCATTCTGGTGGGCGTACTCAAGGGCGCGTGCCTGTTTCTGAGCGATCTGGCGCGCCAGATCGAGCTGGACGCCACGTTTGATTTCATCGCCGTGCGCAGTTACGGCACCAAGAAAGAAAGCGCCGGTGAGGTCCAACTCATCAAGGACGTGACCACGCCGCTGGAAGACAAGAACGTGATTCTGGTGGAGGACATCCTGGATACGGGATTGACCTACAGCTTCCTGAGGAAGCTTATGATGGCGCGCAAGCCGCGCTCATTGAAGTTTGCCGCGCTGCTCGATAAGCCTTCGCGCCGCCAGATGCCCGTGCAGGCTGATTATGTCGGCTTCAAGATTCCGGACGAATTCGTGGTCGGCTATGGGCTTGATTATGCTGAGCGCTACCGCAACCTGCCGGATATTTGCGTCTTTGCGGACGACGCGGGAAAGTAGTGGTACAATCCGTTCTGGATGTCACAGGTCCTGTCAGATCCTCAAGTCTCAGTCCGGAACTGGCAAACCGTTGCCGGTTTCATTGACCATACCCTACTCAAATCAGAGGCCACAGCCGATCAGATTGTGCGTCTGTGCGAGGAAGCGGCCTGCTTCAACTTTGCCGCGGTCTGCGTCAATCCCTGGTGGATCGGCCTGGCCGTCTCTGTGCTGCACGGAACTCCGGTAAAGATTGCCACCACCATCGGATTCCCCCTGGGCGCCAACCACACCACGGTAAAACGCTTTGAGGCGGCCGAAGCCATCCGTCTGGGCGCTCATGAAGTGGACATGGTGATGAATATTGGCGCGCTGAAGTCGGGCGATCGCCATGGTGCGCTGAATGACATCATCGCTGTGGCGGAAGTTGCCCACGGCAGCGGCGCAATTGTTAAAGTGATTCTTGAGACTCCTCTGCTCACGCTGGAAGAAAAAATTCTGAGCTGCCAGCTCAGCCTGGCCGCGAAAGCCGACTTCGTCAAGACCGCCACCGGTTTCTTCGGCTCCGCCACTCCGGAGGATGTTTCGCTCATGAGGGGCGTTGTGGGCGACCAAGCCGGCGTAAAAGCTTCGGGCGGAATTCGCACTGCGGCCAATGCCAATACCATGATCGATGCCGGAGCCAACCGCATCGGCGCCAGCGCCGGAGTAGCTATCGTCCGCGAGCTGGGCGCGCCTGAGTTCACGC
>DASSXL010000031.1:0-11676 GCA_035703825.1 Candidatus Angelobacter sp. | reverse complement strand
GATATCGCAAAAAATTAGCTGCGAATCAACGCAAAGTACGCGAATCAATACTGATTCGTGTGCATTCGCGAAATTCGCGGCTTAGTCGTTCTTGATCTGCGTTATCAGCGCAAATCTGTGGCGATTGTTTGGCTAATTGCCAATTGCTATTTGCTAATTGCTTCCTTACGCCAGATCGAACAGCAGCACTTCACTTTCATCAACGCTGCCGCTGATTTCGAGCTTCGTCTCTTTCGACACGGCAGCTCCGTCGCCGGCTTTGAGGTCCTGGCCATTGACATTCACCGCACCGCGCGCCACTTGCACCCAGGCATAACGGCCGTCGCGCAGTTCGTGCTCAACGGACTCTGATTTGCGCAAAGCCACGGTATAAAGCTCCGCATCCTGGTAGAGCTTGACAGCGTTGCTGCCATTCCCGCCGCTCGGCGACGCCACCAGCCTGAGCTTGCCTTGCTTCTCTTCCGCTGGAATCGCCTTCTGCTCGTAGTTCGGCTTAATGCCTTCCTTTTCCGGCAAGATCCAAATCTGGTAAAGATGGACCAGTTCGGTCTTCGAGTGATTGAACTCGCTGTGGCGCACGCCCGTGCCGGCGCTCATCTTCTGCACCTCGCCCGGACGAATGACCGACCCTGTGCCCATACTGTCCTTGTGCTCCAGCGATCCTTCCAGCACCACCGTAACGATTTCCATATCGCGGTGCGGGTGCGTGGGAAAGCCATAGCCCGGCTGCACCCAGTCTTCATTGATCACCCGCAGGCTGCGGAACCCCATGTGCTTTGGATCGTAATAATCGCTGAATGAAAATGTGTGGTACGTGTCCAGCCAGCCGTGGTCGGCGTGGCCGCGTTCTTTGGCTTTTCTTACCTGAATCATATTTGTCCCCCCGATTTCTGTATTAGGCCCTTGCTTCGGCTTTCTCCGGACGGGCATATGCCAGGACCAAAAGTCCGCCCATGATGGCCACGTTTTTCAGAAAATTGATCATCTGTTCCTGCTGCTGCTCCGCGGGAATTCCCCAGAAGTGATGGAATACCAGAGTCACCGGGACCAGCCATAGCGCGATGACCAGCGCTGCGTACCGAGCTTGATAACCGGTTAGCACCAACAAGCCGCCGCCGATCTCGATAAAAAGCGTGATCACCAGCGCCAGCGTGGCCAGCGGAATTCCCTTGGCGGCCATCATGCCCGCGACATCATGAAAATGCGGGAGCTTGCCCAGGCCGCTCAGAATAAAGATCGCGCTCAGCAGGACGCGCCCCAACAGCAATTGCCACTTTGCAACCATGTCTTTATCTCCTCAACCGCGATGTGTTCTTGAGGCCTTTTTTGCTTCCTGGCATTAGATGCTTTGACATCAAAATAGTTTCAGGGAAAGGCGCATTCAGGATTGCGGCGGACGTGGAGTAGAGGAGGCCGCAGGCCGCGGCCGGCCCTCATTGGTCAGACTCGTCTTTCTCCTTGGGCGCCGGACGCAGATTCAAGACCGGCAGCAGGCTGCTGTAATCGTCCGTCCAGAGCCGGAGGCCCGGCTGGGGCTCGATCTTTTCGCTGGCCTTGGCGATTTCCGGCAGCTCAAGGAATTTTTCATTGGCCGTCACCAGCACCCAGTCTGAACTATAGGCCCCGGTATCGTCATCGTCTGCCGTTGACACCAGCACCGAGTGCAGTCCGGCATGGTCAGCCTGTTCCTGGACCACCGGCGCCAGCTTCAGGTAATGATTGGAAATGTGAATTGCGATGATGCCGCCCGGCGCCAGATGACGCTGGTAGAGCTTGAGTGCCTCAGCGGTAAGCAGGTGCACTGGGATCGCGTCGCCCGAAAATGCATCCACCGCGATCACGTCATAATTCTCAGGCGGCTCCGCCTCCATGGAAAGGCGCGCATCGCCGTGCGCGATCTCAATCTTCGCCCTCGACTCCCGCAGGTAGGTGAAGACGTTTCTGGCGATGACCTCAACGCGTGGGTCAATTTCATAGAAGCGGAAAACGTCCCCCGGTTCACCATAGGCGGCCAGCGTACCGGTTCCCAGGCCAATGTCCGCGACCCGCCGCGCCCTTCCCTTGCAACAATTGTCCAGGGCCAGCCCCACGCCCGAATCATGTGAATAATAGGTGGTGGGAAGCCGCCGCAATTCTTCACTGCCCATAAACTGCGTGCCATGCTGGATGGTGCCGTGAATCAGTGTGCGAAATGTTCCCTCGCCTTCGGTGGCTTCATCGGTCACGCGCAAAGTTCCGTAAAAACTTCTCACTTGCACAATGGCGTCCTGCCTGTCCGACCGGTGCTGCTGAACCACGACGGAAAGAAGAGCGATCGCGGCCCAAGGCCAGAAGATCCGCCAGGCCCAATGTTGCCGCCACATGAGCACGGCAGCCAGTGCCGCCGTGTACACCAGGCCCCAGGACATCTCATAGCTTCCGCTGAAGATGAGCGGCGCCAGCACACCAACAAACATCGATCCCAGCGCTCCGCCCGCCGCGATGAGCAGATAGTATTGCGTGAGATAGGGCGTTGCCGGCCTGCGCAGGTAGAGTTCTCCGTGACAAAAGAACGCGCCGATAAACAAACCCAGGCAGAAGAGCGGAATAGAAACAATGATGGGAATTTCCCTGGTCCGGCTCCAGATCAAATAGGCCATGCCAGCCAGGGCCAAAGGCAGCAATACCATCATGAGCCAGCGCGAATAGAATTTTCCTCCGTTGAATGCCAGCACAAACGTGAGCAGATAAATCGTGAGTGGAAGGATCCAGAGCAGCGGGATTGCGGCAATATTCTGGCTCAAGTGGCTGGTCACTGCCGAAAGCAAAAGCGATCCGCCTGCCGCCATCAGCAGCCACAGGAGGCTGTCCGCTAGGCTGGGCGCAGAATCAGAAATGAGCGGTGCAGCCACCGCTACGCTGGCTTGGCTCGAATCTGGCGCGGCCATGCCCAGCGCCGCCCGTTCCTGCTGATGCTCGCGGACAACAGGAAGGTTTCTTCTGCCCGCCATGATTACGCCGCAAACCAATACAAATGCCAGAAATGCGATTGACCAGACCAGCGTCTGCGTTCGCAGGCTGAAGTTCGGCTCAACCAGCAACGGATACACCAGCAGCGCCAGCAACGATCCAAAATTAGAGAGCGCAAAGAGGTGATAAGGCGGCGCCGCTGGTTCCAGGCCTTCACTGGATGGGTCGTGCGCATACCAGGACTGCAACAGGGGATTAGTGGCGGACAATGTTAGAAACGGCAGCCCAATGAGCGCAGTCAACAGCCACAGGACGCTGAAAATCGGCCTGGTAGTGGAGGCGTGCGGATGGGGATCAAGGTTGGCGGCGATCTGGACCAGGCTCAGCGCCAGCAGAAAACCATAGGCCAGCAATTGAGGCCGTCGCGGCAGTCGGGTGGCAATGAAGTGGGCACAAAGATATCCCAGCAGCAACGCGCTTTGAAAAAATACCAGGCAGGTGATCCATACCGCCGACGAGCCGCCCAGCAGCGGCAGCAGGCGCTTGCCCGCCATGGGTTCCACCAGGAAAAGAAGACTGCTGCTCAAAAAAATGGCGGCTGTGTAGAGGAAAATGCGTGGGCACATGAGCGAACTAAGATAACAGACGAATTGGTAATTGGGTAATTTAGTAATTTGGTAATTGATTCAGTCGGCTGGCACTGGCAGATTACTCAATTACCAAATTTCATTCGCCTTTACCCAGTTTGCGGCAAAGGTCGCCCAACCTCTCCTGCTCGTCGGCCTTGAGCCGGGCCATTACTTCGGTGATGCGGCGAGCATGCTCTGGAAAGATCCTGGCGATCAGCTTTTCGCCTTCCGTGGTGATGCATGCCAGGACAAAGCGCTTGTCTTTGCCCTGCTGCTGCCTCTTCACCAGCCCGCGCTTCTGCAGGTTGTCGATCACCAGCGTGAGGTTTCCGCTGCTGGTAAGAATGCGGCGCGCCAGATCCCCCAGGCATTGCGGCCCCACGTGATACAGCGCCTCCAGGACGGCAAACTGGCTCAGCGTAAGCCCCTCTTCTTCCAGCCCGACGCGTGCGTACGCAAACGCGGCACTGGCGGCGCGCTCCAGCTTAACGTAGGTGCGCAGGGCGCGCTCCTGCGATGGCGTTCCTTTGAACTTCTTGGGCATGGTGATTGAGATCGAGAGTCTTAACCGAACCGCCGGTGAATTTACCGCAAAGGGCGCGAAGGACGCAAAGGAATAAAAGTTAATCCTTTCGTGTCTTTGGCCGCTTTTTTACCGCAGAGTGCGCTGAGAACGCAGAGCAGAGACGTTTCATTTCTTGTGAATTTCCCAGGTCTCCTCTGCGCTCTTTGCGTCCTCTGCGGTTAATTCCCTTTGCGCTTTTCGCGCCCTTTGCGGTTAACCGTTGCTACTGAATATCGAACTGTTCCGGGTGGAGCAAGGGATCTGATTTCACCAGCACAGTCCGCTTCACCAGCTCTTCCATTTCCTGCAGCCAGCGCCCGTTGTTGCCCTTTAGCGCCTTGGCCACCTCGGGATTCACGCGGACCATCACGTCGCGCTCAAAGTGCCGCGCCATCTTGCGCATTTCCACGTAAATCTCATTGCACACGGTGGTCACGGACTTGATCATTCCCGTGGCTGAGCACGTTGGGCAAGGTTGTCCTAGAGTGCGTTCCAGGGACTGCTTCACGCGCTTGCGCGTAATGGCGACCAGCCCAAAATCGTTGAACTGCAGGACCTTGGAAGGCGCGCGATCGGCCTTTAACGCTTCTTCCAGCGCCTGCATTACCTTGGCGCGGTTGCGGCGCTCATCCATGTCAATAAAGTCGATCACGATAATGCCACCGAGGTCGCGCAGCCGAATCTGCCGCACAATTTCCTTGATGGCATCGATGTTGGTCTTGACGATCGTGTCTTCCAGGCGGGCCGTCTTGCCGACGTATTTTCCCGTATTGATGTCGATCGCCACCAGCGCTTCTGTCTGGTTGATGACGATGTAACCGCCGCTGCGCAGCCAGACTTTCGATTTGAGCGCTTTGTTGATCTCTTCCGTGATGTTGAACTGTTCAAACAGCGGCGTGTCTTTGCTGTAAAGCTTCACCCGCTTGACCAACGACGGCTGGAAGCGGCTCACGAAACGCAGAATGCGCTCGTACTCCTGCTCGGTGTCAGCCCATATGGCGGAAAAGCTGCCGCTCACCTGATCGCGCAGAATGCGTTCCACCAGGTTCAAGTCGTGATAGATCAATGCCGGTGCTTTTGACGTGTCAGCTCGCCCGCGAATCTCATTCCACAAATTAATCAGGAAGCGAATATCGTTACGCAGGTCCTGTTCTTCAGCACCCGCGGCTGCCGTACGGACAATGAAGCCACCTTGTGCTTCGCCGCGCTCGCTCAGAGCAATCCGCTTCAGGCGATGGCGTTCCTCTTCTGAAGCGATCTTGCGCGAGACGCCAGTGTGATGCACCGTCGGCATGTAAACCAGGTAGCGTCCCGGCAGCGCGATGTGGCTGGTGATGCGCGCGCCTTTCTTCGCGATAGGCTCTTTGGCGATCTGGACCAGAATTTCCTGGCCCTCCTTCAGCAAATCGCTGATCGCGGGCATCTGCCGCGCCGACTGGTGCCGGGGACGCCCGCGCATGGGACGCCGTCCGCTGCCGCGGCGGCCACCGCGCCGGTCCTGCGGCCGGCGCTCGGTGCGCTGCTGGTACCCTGCTGTCGCTGGAGCGCGCTGCTCCGCGCTGGCGCCTTCCAGTTCCTCAACACTTTCCTCAGCGCCCTCCTCTTCGCCGCCTTCCGCATCTTCTTCGGCCAGACCAAAAGCTTCTTCCACTTCTTCCAGCTCTTCCGGATCAAGCCCTTCGGCCTCGTATTTTCCGGTCGCCCGTTCGTTCACGTGCGCGTCACGGACGGCTTCCATTAGCTCAGAGCCCATGGGGACCATTTGCTCGCCGGACTGGCCGAGGACTTCCTCTTCTAACTCCTCGAATTCGCCCATATCGGCGTCTTCTTCAAAGCCGGGAATCTCGCTTTCCTCTTCCTCGATCTCTTCTTCCTCGATCACGCCACGCGTCTGCTGGCCTCGATCTTCAGAAGGACGGCTTATCTGAGGCCACGATTCCTGCTGGCGTTCCGGAGTTTCAAGCGCCGAATCCAGATGCGTAGCCTCTTCAGCCAGCTCTTCTTCGACCTCCGCCTGTTCTTCCACTTCAGCTGCACCGCCGCCAAAAACACTGGCCACGTTCATGCTTTCAAAGCGCTTTTCAGCTTCAGAGGCCAGCCGGCTTGTTTCTTCAACTGTGGCAGAACCTTCTGGAGCTTCCATTTCCTCCACTTCTTCCACCACCGGAGCCGGCTCGCGCCGATGGAAGACCGTAGGCGCTTCCACACGGGCTTCAGTCTTCTCTTCGCGTTCGAACTGGCGTGGCACCGGTCCGGCGGACTCGACATCCTGAAGGACGCCGTGCTCTTGCGCGTCCGCAACCGCCGTTTCAGGTCTTGCCGTCTCGGTAGCCCTTTGTGCCGGCCGATCTTTGCCGTACTTGGCCAGTGACTCGCCCGGCAGCACCATGGATCCGGCGGCAAACGCCGAGGGATCGATCGAGTATTCGGTCGAAGGCCTGGGCCTGGCTGCGGATTCGGTCTTTACCGGGGCCTGCGAACCGCCTGCGAATGATTGCTGTCCCTGCGGCTGGTATTTGGAAATCGATTCGCCCGGCAACAAGATGGGCTCAGGGCGCTGTTCGAACCTGGGTTCCGGACGGCCTTCGTGGCGCTCAGCGCGTTCGTAGCGCGGCTCAGGGCGGCTTTCGTATCGATCATGGCGTGGTTCAGGACGGCTTTCAGTCTGAGCTTCGCCACGCTCTTCCGGCTCCGTTTCTACCGGCTTTTCGCTCTCTCCGCGACCGCCTGCGGCCTGTTCACTTGCGCCGCGGTCGGCAAAGCGATCTCTTCCGCCTCTTCCGCGGCGGCGGCGGCCGCGCCATTTGCGAGCGCCTTCGCGCTCCTGCTCTGGCGGCGCGCCGTTTTCGGCGGGCGCAGCCCCTTGCGCTTCAGGCCCCTGCTCGCCGTCTTCATCGCCCACCACGATGGGCGGCATAATTTCCTGTGCCTCTATCGGCCCGTGCTGGCCTTCGGCGCTGCGTACCTCAATGACAGGCGAGGTCCGGGAACTTGCCACGGCTTCGCCGATGGCATCCGCGTCTTCATCTTCTTCCAGCAGGAAGTCGGAAACATAGAGGAAAGCATCGCGCTCCAGCCCGATGTTCACAAAAGCGGACTGCATGCCGGGCAGCACGCGGGTGACGCGTCCCTTGTAAATCGAACCCGCCAGCGTGTATTCGTTTTCCCGTTCAAAATAAATTTCTGAAAGTTGGTCCTCTTCCACCACCGCCACCTTGGTTTCATGCGGTGTGGAAGAAACATATAGCTCTTTCGCCATGGATCTTCTCCGGTTTCTACCGGCGGAAAGAAGCTGCGGGAGGGTCCAGAAAAAAGGTCAGGAGACCGGCGCCTGCGGCGCGGGTTGACTGGCTTTATGTGCCCGGAAATTCAATCTGATCTTATGCAGGAAATACAATTCGGCTGCGGTGAGTGGAACTCTCCGGCCAACATCTGCAATCTGCCTATGACTTGTTTGAAAAATCTGTGCACCTTTGCACTCCGGGTTTGTGGCCACACTGCGTTCCCCGGACAAAACGCCATAGTTTGCGCTTGTCTCGGGTAGTTTCCGCGGGGCCGTTCCCTGCCCGGCAATGCTTTCTGATACTCTCCGGCTTTCTTCTCCCGGCCGGCGCCCTTTATTAACCGTCAGGGCGTAACGTTCAATCTCTGAAAAATTCTGCTGCTTGTCGCGCCTCTTGACGCGATTTTGATCCTTCTTGTCAGTTCACAAAACGGCGCATCCGAATATTCATCACAATACCCAGCGCCAGAAACATGAACAACACTGACGAACCACCATAGCTCATCAGTGGTAATGGAATACCGGTGACGGGCATAAACCCAACCACCATTCCGGCGTTTACCAGGATGTGGAATAGCAAGACCGCCACCACACCCATCACCACAAAGCCGCCCGCGCTGTCTGGCGCGGTCTGCGCATTATGGATCAAACGCATTAACACCATGAAGTATAACAGTAGTAAGGCCACCGCGCCCACAAAGCCGTGCTCTTCAGACCAGGCGGCAAAAATAAAGTCTGTATGCGGCTCGGGAAGGAAGGAACCCTGTGTTTGCGAGCCTTTTCGCACTCCTTTGCCCCAGATTCCGCCCGAACCCACGGCAATCTTGGATTGCTCAAGTTGATACCCCGTCTTCTGCGAATCAGCCTCAGGATGCAGAAAACTGGTCAAACGGTCTTTCTGGTACGGCTTGAGCCCATAATGCCACACCCCCGGCATAAGTACCCCGGCAATCAGCAGGATGGCGGCGGCGTGGCGGAACTGTATGCCGCCCAGAAACAATCCCATCAGGGCCACAGGAACATACGTGAGGGCCGTCCCAAGATCGGGCTGCTTCAGGACCAGAAGCATGGGCACGCCGGCGATCAAACCGGCCTTGACCACGTCAGACAGCGAGGCCTCGCGCTCACCCTCACCGCTGAAATACTTGGCCAGCATAAGGATCAGGACCAGCTTGACCCATTCCGAGGGCTGGAAGTGTTGCCCGCCGGGTAGCTGTATCCACCGCCGCGCGCCCAGATATTTCTTCCCGAAAAATGTCACCGCCAACAGAGACACTACCGACGCAACATAAAACCAGTGGGCATTTTCCAGCAGGACCTGATAGTTGATGAGGCTCACCGTCAGCATCACGGCCAGCCCGAACATGATCCAGTAGATCTGGCGGATGTGTGCTCCGGCAAACTTTGTTCCGTAGGTTGTGCTGTAGATCTCGAGCACTCCGAGAGAGCAGATCAGCAGGACAAACGTAAGCAGCAGCCAGTCAAAATCGCGAAAAGAAATCAATCGCCGCATCAGTCCGACCCCGCCAATCCTATCGATACCGGTCGCGCAGCCTTGCGCATTCTGGTTTTGCCGAGCCGGACCAACACTGTGCCGCCATGCAATTCACTGTCGTTTTCTGCCACTTCTTCGCCGGAAGCGGCATGTGCGCTTACTGCGTCTGCGTGGACCGAACCAATCGAATCGGGCTGGTTCCATACTCCGGCAATCGGCACGGAGCCGGGATCAGCCTTGTCACTGAATAGCATGGGATTATTGCGGAGCCGCCGCTGCTTCTCCACATAGGCCTTTACGATCTGCGCTGTCAGTCTGGCGGCCAGCTTGCCATGCTCGCCACCTTCAAACAGCACGGCGACCACGATCTCCGGGTTCCGGCGCGGAGTAACGCCGACGAACCAGCTGTTGTCATTAAACTGTTTGCCGCTGCCACCCTTGGTCTTGCGAAACGCATTGCTTACGACCTGGGCGCTGCCCGTCTTGCCGGCAAAATCTACGCCCTGAATGTGTGCGCTCGGAGCCGTTCCTCCCTCGGGCATGCCTGGCGACGGAGGATTCACCACGCCCGCCATCGCGTTGGTGATGGTGATCCAGTTCTGGGGATCGATGGGCACATGCACCACGCCGGGCATCGACGAACTGACACCGACATTCTTGTATTGCGGCGGCATCTGCTCCGGGTCCACCACATGCGGACGATAAAAAGTTCCGCCCATGGTGATCCCGCCGATGGTGCGCGCGAGCTGGATCGGAGTCACCACAACCGCGCCCTGGCCAATGCCCACCGAGATGACTTCGCCCGCATACCATTTCTGGCGGAACGTCTTCATCTTCCACTCTTCCGACGGCATGATTCCACTGACTTCGTTCGGCAGATCGATGCCGGTCTTCTTGCTCAGCCCCATCGCGGTGGCCCATTTGGCGATCTTCTCAATACCCAGGCGCTCCGCCAGCGTATAAAAGAAAACATCGCAGGATTGGTAAATGCCTTTGCTGATGTCGACCGGGCCATGCACGCGATGTTCGCCTTTGACCCAGCAATTGAAGTAGCGGCCATAAAAGACCCCGCCGCCGGCGCAGTTCACGTGGAGATTTTGAGCGACGCCTTCCTGCAAACCGGCCACCGACATGATGATCTTGAATACCGATCCGGGCGCGAGCTGCGCCTGAATGGCCTTGTTCAGCAGCGGGTGCGCCGGATCCTCCACCAGGCGGATCCACTCGTCGCGCGAGATGCGCACGGCAAAATCATTGGGATCAAAGGTGGGACGGCTCACCATGGCAAGAATTTCGCCGTTGCGCGGGTCCATGGCCACCACCGCGCCGTTCTTGCCTTCCATGGCCTGCTCGGCCGCTTTCTGCACATCCAGATCAATGGTCAATTTCAACTTCTGCCCGGGGACCGCGGGAAGGTTCGCGTTGGGAGGCCGCCCAACTTCCTTGCCTTTGCTGTTGACCAACACGCGGCGTGAACCGTCCTTGCCCATCAGCATGTCGTTGTATTGCAGTTCAACGCCGGACTGGCCCACGATATCGCCCTTCTGATAGAGCTCGAACCGTTCGGAGTTGAGCATGTCTTCGCTCACTTCGCCCACGTAGCCGATCAGGTGCGCCATGAACCCATCCTTGGGATACAGGCGGCGATGGATCATCAGCGTTTCCAGCTCGGGAAATTCGTCGCGATGGGACTCAATGAACGCGCGCTCATCGGCGGTAATGTCGTCCTTGATGATGATGGGTTCGTAATTCGCCTTGCGCGCGAGCTGATAACGCCGGACTTTTTCGAGCACGTCTTCCACGGGAATGTGCAAACCGTCCGCGATCTTCTGCGCGTCAGCGTTTAGGTCGCGCATCTGGTCGCGCAGCAGCAGCGCGGAAAAAGACGGATAGTTATCGACGATCAGTTGCCCGTCGCGATCATAGATCTTTCCCCGCGGCGCGAGGACCGGGACCTGGCGGATGCGGTTCTGCTCTGAGCGCGTAACGTATTCATCGCTCTTACGCACCTGAAGCGTCCACAACCCATACGCAAGAAAAATAAAGATTGCCAGAATCAGATACTGGACGACTGAGAATTTTGTCTGCGGAATTTTTTCGTCGCGACCCGGCATAGTTGTTACGATCTGTTGCCGCGGGCAACAGACCAGGATCCTTTTTCCTTGTTTTGGGGTCCTGGGAATAGAGTACCGCAAATCGGTCACGCTTGGCGTAAGACAAAGACCTCAATATAGTTACTGAAGGACCAATGGCCCTTCTGAACGGCCACTCCGGCTGACTTCTGGTCCTAGAACCTTGCGCGACCAAGCCCCTATGGCTTTTGAATGCCCTGCATGCGACGCCCCAAGGCTGGAGATCAGCTTCTCCCTGGAGCTTAGGTTGCACAGCCGAGGCGGCTGTGCACGGTCTAGCTAACCCTAAAACTGCTCTAGCCGGCTCGCTTGCGGCTCGCTCGCCGCGGCGTCAACTTAGGCTTCCGCTGGGGCGTGGGCTTGGTTTTGCCTTTGAGATTGAGCGCGACCGCGGCGCGGATGAGCTCCTTCAAAGCCGCCTCATCGATCTCCTCGCCTTCGTGGATGTCGATGGCTCGCCTGACGTTCCCCTCGAGGCTGGAGTTGAACAGGCCTGAAGGGTCCTTCAACGCGGCCCCCTTGGCAAATGTCATCTTGACGACGTTCTTGTATGTCTCTCCCGTGCAGACGATGCCGCCGTGGGAAAAGACGGGAGTCCCAGGCGATGTCGCCTTGGCCCACTT
>DASSXL010000015.1:0-31824 GCA_035703825.1 Candidatus Angelobacter sp. | reverse complement strand
CCGATCACTGCCAGCAGCAGCAGGGTCTGGGTCTTCCAGCGCTTGAGCCATTTCATTGGACACGGACATGCGGATATTCACTACTGCTTGGCAGAATAAATGAGAGTTGAAGCAAAGGACAACATTGGAAGCCGCATTCGGAAAAATATTTTCGCAATGCCGTCCCGCGGCCGATTCAAAGATGCGGCCCGGGCGTCGGCGCCGATCAGAACTGAAGTTACTGGCCGAGCGGATCGTTGGCCAGCCGGTCAATCTCGTCTTTCGCGATTTGGAATGCGGTATTCGCGGCGGGAACGCCGGCATAGACGGCGACCTGGAGCAGCGTCTCCTTTACGTCGCACACTTCAAGATCGTGCGCCAGCGCCGCGCGCAGGTGCAGGCGAAACTCTTCCCACCTTCCCAGTGCAGCGGTCACGGCCAGGACCAGCAGCCGCCGCGTGGCGTGGTCGAGCCCCGGACGCGTCCACACCGCGCCCCATGCGTAGCGCGTGATCAGTTCCTGAAAGTCGCGGTTGAAATCCGTGGCATTGTTGAGCGACCGTTCCACATGCACATCTCCCAGCACCTGGCGGCGCACCTTCAAGCCCGCCTCAAGAGGGTCTTTACCGGGCGTTTCAGCCAGCAGAAAATCCAGCATCGCAGTGTTGAACGCTCGCGGCTGCTCCAGGTTGGAGAGATGCGCGGTCTGCAGGCGGAAAGCTTTTGCCCTGGGGATGTCGCGGGCCAACACTGAGCCGTTGCCTTCCCACGGAGTTGAGGGGTCTTTGTCACCGCCGATCACCAGCGT
This sequence comes from Candidatus Angelobacter sp., assembly GCA_035703825.1. Classification (GTDB taxonomy): domain Bacteria; phylum Acidobacteriota; class Terriglobia; order Terriglobales; family Acidobacteriaceae; genus Angelobacter. Next base: position 31,037 of record DASSXL010000015.1, on the reverse strand, counting down.
AGGAACGGAAATTTTGCCGAGCGATGTCCGTATGTCGGCATCGCGGAGCCCGGCGCAGCACGCGGCATAACCTTTGGGATCGGTGCCCAGCAGGACCGCGCGAGTGGACTGCGCCCACGTGCCTTCCTGTTTGCCTGCCGACTGGTTTTCCTGAGAAAAAAAGCGCTGCATGATGGCATCGACGATGGCTTGCATGCCGCCTTCGAGCACGGCCTTGATGCGCGCGTTCCACAGGTCGGGCGTGCCAAACTTGGGAGAGGTGTTTGCCAGCACCAGCCGCGTGACGCGCTGCGGAGCGTTAATCGCCAGCCATTGGCCCACGGCCCCGCCCATGGAGAGGCCGCAAAAGGCGAATGTCTTCAGGCCCAGGCGGTCGGCCAGTCCGAGCACATCCTGCCCGAGCTGTTCCAGCGTGCTGTCCGCGGCGGGAACAGCAGACGCGCCGTGGCCGCGCGCGTCATAGCGCAGCACTTGGAAATGATGGAGCAAGCCGGGCATCTGCGGGGACCACATGCTGTGGTCACAGCCTAATGAGTGCGAGAGCACCAGCGCAGGGAGATCGCTCCGGCCTTCCAGCCGGTAAAACAGTCGCAAGTTATTGATCTCAGCAAAAGGCAAGGTCTACCTCTTCTTCTTTCCCGCGGATTTCCTTCGGCTCTGTCGCCCGCTTGCTGGGTTGGCTGGACGCGATGACGACAGAAGCGCTTTGCGGAAATCTTCCGCCGCTCCCAGGTAATGCGCGGGATTATCCAGATCTCGCAGTTCGGCAGCCATGAGATGCTGCGCAATTTCCGGCATCTCCGCCAGCGCGTCGCTCAACCTGAGCCCGCTCACGGCCGATTTGGAACTGGCCTGTTCAATGAGCTTGTGCGCACGGTCGCGGCCAATCTTTTTCCCTAGCAGCAGGGAAGCGCGCTCAGCGAAAATGATGCCGCGCGTCGCCTCGATGTTGGCCCGCATGCGTTCCTTATCGACCGTGAGGCCCTCGGCAACTTCAGCCATGCAGGCAATCGCCAGCCCCGTGCTCTGGACTATGCTGGAAACTATCGGCCACTCCGCCTGCCATCCGCCGGCGGCGCGCTCATGTTCCTGCACCATGGCGGAAAGAAAACTTGAAACCAGCGCGGGAACGCGCTGTGCCGCTGCCAGCGCCAGCACGGAGCCAACCGGATTGCGCTTGTGCGGCATGGTGGAAGATCCGCCGTGCCCGTCGCCGCCGGGCTCCGCCACTTCAGCCACTTCATTCTGCGAAAGCAAAAGAATATCGCGCGCCATTTTTCCCAGCGAGCCCGTGAGCACTCCGCAAGCGCATATAAATGACGCAAGCCGGTCGCGATGCGTGTGCCACGGAGCTTCAGGGCAGCGCAGTTTGAGTTCGGATGCCAGGGCTTGTGCGATCCGTGGCCCGTCCTTGCCTAGGGCGGCCAGCGTGCCGCAGGCGCCGCCGAACTGGAGCATCAGGCAGCCGTCAAATGCAGCGTTGAGGCGCTGATGTCCGCGACTGACAGCGCCGAACCATCCTGCGGCCTTCAGGCCGAAGGTGACCGGAGGCGCGGCCTGTAGCAAGGTGCGTCCGAGCATTACTGTGCCGCGATGCTGCTGCGAAAGCCGCTGCAACGCGCGCTCCAGCCGCCGCAGATCACTTTCTAAAATGCTTTGAGATTTTTGCAGCAGCAATACCAGAGCTGTATCGCAAAGGTCCTGGCTGGTTGCGCCCCAGTGCACAAATCCGGCAGCCGCTTTGTTTTGCTCGCGCACACATTTTGTGAATGTGCGGACGAAGGGGATGGCCGGCGTACCGCTCCGCCGCGCTTCGTTAGAGATGTTGGCGATGGCCGCTTCATCCAGTTCCGTTGCGCGTGCGACGTTGGATATAGTCGAGGCCGCCGAGCGGGGAATCACGCCCAGCCTGCCTTCCACGCGGGCCAGCGCGGCTTCAAAGTCAAGCATCGCGCGCAAGATTGATTCGTCAGAGAAAAGTTCAGCCAGCGGCGCAGTCGTTGCCAGGCTCTCCATCAAGCGCACCGCCATGGCATGACCCTCCTTCTCGGCGAATCGAAGCAAGCAGCTAAGAATACGTGAGGAGAGGCTGATACATCAAAGAAGGTGGCCGTGGCGGCGGCGCAGAGCTACCTGGTCCCTGAAGGCCAGTAGACCTGCCAGTTTTTCTCGCCGGCAATCTTTTCCAGATCTGGGTTGGGATTGACGGCGAAAGCGTGGCGCGCAACTTCCAGCATGGCCACGTCATGAATGGAGTTGCCGAAGCATGCATCCACGGGCTTCTTGATGACCTCGTTAATCGCCGTGGCCTTGCCGGGGCCGCTGGGCACGCGGATAAGCCGGTCAGTGATTTGCCCCTCTTCAATATGGACGCTGGCGGCCAGCACCCGCCGTCCCGGAATGCCAAAGCGCTTTACGCCTTCACGCACCACCCAGTCATTGGTGGAAGAGACGGCCCATACCTCGCAACCGATGGACGCAAGTTCGCGCGCGAGCCGCAGCATTTCAGGAAAGATGCGCTTTTCCACCACGCTCGAGAAGAACTCTTCCGCGGCTTCTTGCAGCGCCTGCAGCGCATGGCCGGCGTTGATGGTGACCATCTCGCCGCACATGGTGTCTTCATCCACCTTGCCCTGTTTGTAGTCGGCATAGCGGGCGACGGCGCGCTCCGCCACGTCGCGGGGAAACATGCCGCGGTCAATCTGCCAGTAAAAAAAGTCCGCGCCGGAGTCGCCACTCCACAGCGTGCCGTCACAATCAAATACCGCGACGCGCGGGCGCAGGGCCAGGATGGAGTCAGCAAACTTGTGGCTGGCGGAAGAGATCTCAGTTTTCAAATGGCTGTACCTGCCCGGAGTTTCTCAAAGTCTTCCGGCGTATCAACGTTGGCCACCACCAGCGGATCGCTTACCGGCAGGTAACGGATGTGGGCCTGGTTCGCGTGCTCCACTTCGCGGGCCGAGCTGTGAACGGGCGCGCGCAGGAACACCTCAATCATCTCGCGGCCAATCGCAAAAGGATGGCCATGCTTTCCGCCGAATTCCGGCACCACCGCCCAGACGTTCTCATCGCTTGAGAGAAACGCGGCCTTGATCTGCTCGATGGTTTCGACCTCGGCAGGCGGACGGTCAACCAGTGTAACGATGGCAGCGTCGCGGCCGCGATTGAGCACTTCGCGCAGCCCCGCTTGCAATGAACTGAACTGCCCTTGTTGAGGATTGGGATTTACCGTAAGAAATGCCGCGTCAGCGTCGGCAATCGGCGCCAGGTTGGCGGCGTTGGCCCCGGCCACCACGATCACCAGCTCAGTTGCCGGTTGCAGCGCGCGGATGGCAGCAGAAAGAAATGTGCCGTCGCGCCAGGGCAGCAGAGCTTTGTCGCGGCCCATGCGGGAGGATGCCCCGGCTGCGAGGATGACGCCGGCAAATGAGGGTGAAAGGGCCATGGGTGAAACTATATCTTACTTGGTTGCCGAGAAAATTGTTCACCACAAAGGGCGCGAAGTGAAAGGAAGATTTGGACCGAAATCCCTTTGCGATCTTTGCGACCTTTGCGGTTGAGCTTACGACTGCTTAAGAATCTCCGCGGCTTTCGCGCTCTTCATGTGCGGGAGCGGCGTGGCGGAATAGCGGCGGATGGCGATCAGTTCGGCCACAATCGCCACGGCAATCTCTTCCGGCGTGATGGCGCCAATATCGATGCCCACAGGCGCGTAGACACGAGCCAATTTCTCGGCGGCGATGCCTTCTTTTTCCAGCTCCTTATAGATGGCGATGGTCTTGCGCTGCGAGCCGATCATGCCGATATATCGGGCGGGCGTTTCGGCAGCCCAGCGCAGCACGCGCATGTCGTCACGATGTCCCCGGGTCACAATCACGATGTAAGAAGCATCGTTGGGGGCCAGTTGCGCGGTGACGCGCTCGTATTCGTCGGCGTAAATGTCGCGGGCATCAGGGAAGCGCTCGCGGTTGGCATAGCTCTCGCGGTCGTCGGTGACGACGACGTCAAAGCCGGCAAGCCGCGCGACTTTATACAGGCTCCAGGCCACGTGTCCGGCGCCGAAAATGTAGAGCGTTGAGACGGCCAAAACAGGTTCGACAAAAACTTCCAGCGTGCCGCCGCAGACCAGGCCGGTATCGTACTTGGGATTGTTGTTCAGATCGAAGTGCAAAGTCTGCGGTTTTTCGGTCTTCATGGCTTCGCGCGCCGCTTCCCAGACCTCGGCTTCCACGCAGCCGCCGCCAATGGTGCCCACGATCGAGCCGTCGTCACGCACCAGCATCTTGGCCGACTCAAAGGACGGGATAGAGCCGCGCACATTGATAATGGTCGCCAGCGCCCCGCGACGGCCTTCGCGGCGGAGACGGGTTATCTCTTCATAGATGTCCACAGGGGTATTTTACCGGATGGGGAAAAATCTAGCCGAAAACGACTGCCGCCTATACTTCAAGTTTCAACCGCTGTGTCGGAGGGACCAGTATCAGTTAGATCTTCGATGTCACCACCTTTTGCTTTAAATTCATTTGGGTCTATATCATTTTCGATGATCATCCTGTGTAGCAATGCTCTAGTGACGCCAAGCAGATCTGCTGCTCGCCTAAGACAGCTTGAGTGTCGCCCCTCCAGGGCTCTTCCTTTTTCACATGCCTACCCAGGCCTCGCGGCCTGGGCTAAGCGCGCAAAAAATGCGCGCTTTCGCCCCCTTCGGGGGCTTACGCAATGGAAGCATCCACAGATACTTTCACGCTACCGCAAACAGAAAACAATGTCCCCATAGGACAAATACCAGATTGCTTGACGAAAGCGAACAAAAAACGATATAATGGCGGTCTAGCTCCGGCCCAGGCCGGGATGTGACATGGTCTTTGACAACCAGCATTCAGCATTCAGCCGTCAGCAATCAGCATTCAGCGATCGGCCGGGCTGCGACCCTCTGCTGACAGGGATTGGGATTGGGTCACCCAAGCGTCACGCCTGGATCACGCCTGGGACACCCAAGCGTCACGCAAGGGTCACCCTTGGGTCGAATCGAATAAGTGGTTTTGTTTGCAACAAAAGTTGAGAAAAGGGGGGTGGGGTCGGCAAAAAGTTAATGGATGAGCAAACAAAAATGGGGTGATTTTTTCATCGGAGCACGAGCCTGAGGCTTTAAGCGAATGAGCGATTGTCAGAGCTTCAGCGCCGTCGGATGCTTGGGCTGGTGAAGGCCCAGTTCGCCGCCGGGCAGATGAATCGACGTAAGCGGGCAGAGCTTGATCACCTACCCGCTAGTAGTTCTCAGTGGGCAGTCTAAATTCCACCACTGCGAACCTCTCACGGCCTCGCCCTGTATTCGTCAAGACTGCTTCACCCATCTCGCGCCACGCCACCTCGCCAGGTTTAAGGGAGATCGTCTTGCCCGCACCATCGGCAAGTTGCAGAGGCGTCACGGCGATGACCAATGATGCGCGTCTTGTGGCCGGCAGGGATTCGCCCGGCAGCAATTGAACGTCGCTGGCTACGGCTTTTGCCAGATCGAGTGAATTAACAAAGTGACCTTCGGGGTCCACGGGCGACGGAGCAATGCTGGGGCCGTAGTCCCAATTTCCACTTTCATAGCGGTAGCCGTAGTTGGTGACGCGGGGATCAAGGAATTCGACTGTAATGCTGCGATATTCCGTCTTGGCATCGTTGCGTAGTCCCTGGGCTGAGTTACCGAGAAAGAAGCGGATTTCGCCGCTGGGCACCAGCGAGTGAAGGACCGGCGCTTCATTCGCCTTCCACATGATGATGTCGCTGGCGGTTGGGGTAACGATCAGAAAATTGTTTTCATGCCAGACAAAGCTCTCGCTTCCCGGCGGCAGGGCTACCTCAAAAACGCGTATCTCGGCATTTTCCATGAGAACGCGATAGTGGCGATCTTGCGTGATATCGGCAGGCTTAACGCTTTGCCACGAGCGCGCGTGGACAATAGGGAAGAATGCGGATCGCACGAGGCCGACACAAGCCGCAAAAGCCACCAGAATGGCCAGAGGCAGCAGGATCTCGCGTATTGGGCGAACCAATCGTTCGTGCTTGTCCATATCGCGTCCGTGGTTTGCGGCAAAATGCTTAGGTCATTATGCCAAATCGAGCGCCGTCGGATGCTTGGGCTGGTACAGACCGAGTTCGCCGCCGTCAGGCAGATGGATCGACGTCGACAACCCCCACCGCGCTTGAGTGATCGGGCCGCACTTCACACCTTTGGCTTCCAAGTCTTGCATTGTGGCTTTCAGGTCGTCACACATCAGATAAAGTTCGTGATGCGGCTTTTCGTTTCCCTCTGTTGGATGAGCGGCAAGCTCGGCCGGCGGCGCGGCAAAGATCAGCCAGCCATGGCCGGCGTCGACCGACTTGAGGCCGAGCACGTCGCGCAGAAACGCGCGGAGCTTTTCGGCGTCTGGAGAATAGAGGATGGCGTGGAGGCCGGTTATCATACGAAAAAAATCTACCACAGAGGCACGGAGGCACGGAGAAACTTTGCAATTGAGCAAATAAGAATTTGGTAAATGGGTAATTTAGTAATTGGGTAATTTGGAGGCCGGAGGGAGCAGCGGTTCTTCATTTACAGATTTACCAAATTACTCAATTGCCAAATTCTTGATTTACTCAATTACCAAATTTCCCACGTGTCCCTGTGCCTCCGTGGTGAATTTTTGATAACCTCGCTTGTTTGCCATCGCCCCAAGGAGAGTCGCTGATGAAAGCTGTCCGTTTCCATGAATTTGGCGGTCCGGAAGTGCTCAAGTTTGAAGATGTGCCCGATCCCACTCTTCGCCATGATCATGTGCTGGTGCAGGTGAAGGCGTGTGCGCTGAACCATCTGGACCTGTTCATCCGCAAGGGGCTGCCGGGAATCAAGCTGCCGCACATCAACGGCAGCGACGTCTCCGGCGACATCATCGCCGTGGGCGACTACATCACCGATCTTGAGCCGGGGCAACGCGTGCTGCTTGTGCCCATGACGTTTTGCGGCGTCTGTCCCAAATGCACCGAGGGACAGCAGAATTTTTGTCCGCAGTTCAGCGTGCTTGGTTACTTGAATGACGGCGGCAATTGCGAATATATTGCCGTGCCCCGCGTGAGCGTCCTGCCGATTCCCGACGAGCTTACCTATGACGAAGCGGCTTCCCTTCCGCTGGTTTCGCTCACGGCGTGGCACATGCTGGTGAGCCGCTGCGGCATCAAACCGGCGGACACCGTTCTGGTGCTGGGCGGCGGATCGGGGATTGGGACGATCGCCATCCAGATATGCAAGCTGTTTGGCGCCACCTGCATTGCCACCGCCGGCGACGAGACCAAGCTCGACCAGTGCAAAGACCTGGGCGCCGACCACGTGATCAACCATTACAAACAGAAGATCGGCGACGAGGTGAAAAAAATTACGAACCGCCAGATGTGCGACATCGTATTTGAGCACGTGGGCAAAGCCACGTGGCAGGAGAGCATGAAGTCGCTCAAGCCGGGCGGCAAGCTGGTGACCTGCGGCGCCACTACCGGACCTGAAGCCAGTTTCGACATCAGGTTTCTTTTTGCGCGCCAGCTTTCTTTTCTGGGATCGTTTATGGGAACGATGGGCGACTTTCATGAGGTGATGAAACACATCTTCGCCGGCAAGATCAAACCCGTGGTCGACAAGAGCTTTCCCCTGCGCGAAGCCGCTGCCGCGCATGAGCGCCTGCAGAAGAGCGAGCAGTTCGGCAAGGTGATTTTGAATCCGTGAGTCGGCAGCGGGTGAACCAGATTGACGCATATGAACCAAAGCAGCCGCTAATCAACGCGAATGGACGCAATACAGCAAATGACTGAGGGATCGACAGCCATTTCGATGGCACGCGAAGCGCCGCACGGCCGCTTCACGTCCGGCCCGGCGGTCGTGCTCTATGTCGTGGCCGCCAAGCTGTTGCTGCATCTGCTGACTGTGGCGCGCTACGGCATCTTTCGCGACGAGATGTATTACCTGGCGTGCTCGCGGCACATGGCGTGGGGATACGTTGACCATCCGCCATTCACAGTGTGGATGGCGTGGTTTTCGCGCGTGGCGCTGGGAAGCTCACCGCTGGGCGTGCGTCTGCTGCCGATCCTGGCTGGCGCCGTTGTGGTGTGGCTTACGGGAAAGCTCACGCGAGAGATGGGCGGCGGGCGTTTTGCCCAAGGACTGGCCGCGCTGGCCGTTGTTGTAGTTCCTCTGTACTTGTTGGCGCACACGTGGCTCACGGACAATGTTTTTGAACAACTCATCTGGATGACTTGTATCTGGCTGGTTGTGAGGGCCATCAATACAGGCGATGCCCGCTACTGGCTTTGGTTCGGGGCGGCGGCGGGGCTGGGGTTTGAAAATAAATATTCCATTGCATTTCTTCTGCTCGGGTTGCTTGTAGGCGTGCTGCTCACGCCGCATCGCCGTTTTCTGAAGAGCCGTTACCTGTGGCTGGGGGTACTGGCCTGCGCGGTAATTTCGTTGCCGAACCTGCTGTGGCAAATCCAAAACCACTTTCCATTCCTGGAACTGATCCACAACATTCGCATGAGCCAACGTGATGTTGTGCGCGGACCGGTGGCATTCATTGTGGACCAAGCCATGATCATGAATCCCATTCTTTTCCCTCTGTGGATTGGCGGATTGATCTGGCTTTTCTTTGCAAGAGATATTCGGGATCGAGACTTGAGCCGCGAAAAATCGATGCACGGTACGGGGCGATATCGCGTGCTCGGATGGACTTACCTTGCAGTGCTGATCGCTTTTATCGCGCTGAAAGCCAAGAACTATTACGTTGCTCCCATCTATCCCATATTGTTTGCCGCGGGCGCGATTGGGTTGGAGCGGCTGGCCGCAGGACGCCGGATGGGTACCTGGATGCGAAGCGCGTACGTCGCGCTAGTGATTGTTGTAGGCGCATTGCTCATGCCATTTTCCGTGCCGATATTGTCGCCGGAAGATTTTCTGCGCTATCAAAAAGCCATGGGCTTTCAGCCGCCGGAGATCGAGCACCAGCAGAACGGCCCGCTGCCGCAGTGGTATGCCGACGAGTTTGGCTGGCAGGAGATGGTGGAGAAGGTTGCCAAGGTTTACAACAGCCTTCCGCCGGAAGAGCGAGCGCGGACGGCGATATTTTCCAATGGATGGGGCGAAGCCGCCGCGGTAGATTTTTATGGCCCACGCTACGGCCTGCCGCAGGCCATCAGCAAGCACAACAGCTACTGGCTTTGGGGACCGGGAAAGTACGACGGCAGCACCATGATCATCCTTCGCAGTGATGGCCGTGAAGATCGGGAGCATTTTGAGAGCGTTGAAGCTGTGGACCATGTGCAGCATCCGTACGCCCGGCGCGATGAATACTTTGATATTTATCTTTGCCGCGGGCTGAAAGCGAACCTGCGGGATGCGTGGCCGGAGCTTAAACTGTTTGACTAGCGATCGATGATTTGCGATCAGCGGTCGATAATTGCGACCGCATCGCCGACGCGAATCTTACCAGAAGTAATCACCGAGCTATCGAGCGCCGTGCTGCCATCCAGTTCACCTAGGATGCGTTGCAGGACGGACGGGTCTTGCTGCTGCGTGTCGGGATGAAAAGTGGTCATCACGCAGCGGTCGCGCAGCTTTTCGGCGTAGATGCGTACCGAGCCAATGGCGATGGCGCGTCCCGGCCACTTGCGCTCTTCCAGGTCTGGGACATCGGCAAGAAGAATATTGGGCCGCAGGCGACGATGGTCGATATTCAGATAGCGCGCAGCTCCGTCGGTGGCGACGAGCAGAGGCAGAACATCAAAGGCTTGCGGCGCAGGGACTTGTTGGAGTGTCACGGCTTCACCGGCGGCTTCGCGAACAAGTTGCAGTGCTTCGGCCGAGTCCCAGCGATGGCCGTTGATGGTCGGCACGCCATCAGCGTTGATCGAACCCTGCAGTCCGAGCAGCTTCGGCTTCGAGCGCGAGGTCAGGAATCTTCCGTTGATCGCGCGGATCACTGCGATCTGGCGATCGCCGGGAATTCCCAGCTTTGTAATTTCAGTTTCGTTAAGGCGCTCGCCCTTGAGGCTCTTGACCGGATACCGCCAGATTTCAGAAACATGCATGAGAGGTGTATTGATGATTGCCGGGGACCGCTCGATTCAACATGACCGTTTAGGGAGCGGAACGAGCCTGCCAATCGCTAATTGCTAATTGCTTTTTTGTGCCACCAGCACAGCCACCGGCAGGCTGTAATAGATTTTTCCGCCGGCGAGACGCGTGTTGAGATCAAGCGCATCATCGGCAATCGATTCGGCATAAAGCCTGCGGAGCCGCTCGGCGTCGCCTTCATTGGGAAACGACCGCGAAAGCAGATCTTCCAGCTCGCCTTCCATGCGGTAACTGAAAAGTTGCGGAGCGCCAAGGCCGGCTTGCGTAAACAATCCGCGCAGTTCATCCACGGGAAGCGCTCGCACGTGGGAGGGATCACGCAAACGCTCAGCCGCGTTGAGCGCATCTGCCTTCGCAGGCTGTGGAGTCATGTCCGCTACCACAATTCTGCCGCCGTGCTTGCATACGCGTTGCATTTCCTGCAGAGCGGCCAGCGGGTCCTGCAGATGATGAAAGACGAAACGCGAACTGACGATGGAAAACTGCGACGGCGGGAAGGGAAGCGAATAAACATTCCCCGGCAGCCAGTTTACGTTTTTGAGGCCTTGTTCGTGCTGCGTTTTGCGCGCCTGCTCCAGCATGGCCGGCGTCATGTCCACGCCCGTAACGTGCTTGGCAACTCTGGCGAAAGCGCATGCCAGCAGGCCAGGACCGCAGGCCACGTCCAACACCGTGTCATCAGGGCCAGCGCCAGCCCATTGCACAATACGGTCGAGCGCCTCCTGATTGCGGATGGGCGCCGCGGCGGCGAACGGCGCTGCCTGGCGGGTGAACTGGTCGAGAATGCGGGAGTCGTGCGACGCCATGCAGAGATTCTAAATTTGAAATTTAAAATCGCAAAATCATCACGCCGGCTCGCCAGGATGTTTTCTGTGCCACTCGGTCTGCTTCTCATAAGCATGGGCCAGTCGAAGGACATTGCCTTCCGCCCACGGGGCTCCGCTGATCTGCAGGCCGATTGGAAGCCCGGATTTAGTGAATCCGCATGGGACTGAAATAGACGGCAATCCAAGAATGTTGAAAGGCCGCGTGTTGCGCAGCGTAAGAATTTCTTTTGTCCGGAGGTTGTCCATGTCAGCCAGAAGTTCGGAAATGGTGAACGGCGGCACCGGAGTGGTGGGAGTTACCAGGAGATCCACGGTCTCAAAAACTTTGCGGATGTTGTGCCGGTATTGCTCCACCTGCCGCCGCGCCTGGATATAGGTGGCTACAGTCACGTCTTCCCCGGCGCGGATTCTCTTCAGCGTTTCTGGCTGGTAGAGTTCCGGACTCTTCTTGGCGTTCTCAGCGTGATAGGCGTAGGCTTCAGCCCGCAGGATCGTAGTGTCATTGCTGGCGGGCATTTCAATATCGCGCACGCTGGCGGCCAGTTTGCCGATCGCGGCAAGCGCGGCGTTTATCGCGCTCTCGATTTCAGGGTGCAGCCCCTCGTAAAAATAGGCGCGAGGCACGCCGACGCGCAGCGGCCCAGTCTGGCGAATGGCCGCAGCGTAATCCGGCACAGGGTGATCTGCGCTGTTGGCGTCATCTGGATCGAAGCCCGCCAGCACTTGCAGCATCGCTGCCGCATCGGCCACGGTGCGGGTCATGGGTCCAGCGTGATCATAGAGCCATGAAAGAGGAATCACGCCGCGGGTGCTCACGCGCCCGTACGTCGGCTTCAATCCAACGCTCCCGCAATACGCCGAGGGCTGGCGGATCGAGCCTCCAGTATCGGACCCCACCGAGCCATAGCAAAGGCCGGCAGCCATCGCTACGGCCGATCCTGAAGATGAACCGCCTGCCTCGTGGTCGAGCGACCAGGGATTGTGCACCGGCCCGTAAAAGCTGATGACGGAACTGCCGCCATAGGCGAACTCATGCATGTTCAGCTTGCCCAGCAGCACGGCGCCGGCCTCTTTGAGTCGCCGCACGATTTCAGCGTCCTGCGTGGGAATTCTATCTTTGAATAGACCGCTGGCTGCCGTGGTGCGCACTCCGGCGGTATCAAACAGGTCCTTGAGCGCGATGGGAATGCCGTGCAGAGGTCCGCGCCAATGACCGCGCTGGATCTCAGCTTCGGCTGCGCGCGCTTGCGCCAGCGCCGACTCGGCGGTGACGGTGATGAATGCATTGAGCTTGGGATTGAGCCGTTCAATGCGCTTCAGGCACGCTTGCGTCAGGTCGACAGGCGAGAGCGTCTTGTTGCGAAGAAGAAGGGCCGCATCCGCAATGCTAAGCCAAGTCTCATCAACGATGGGTGGTGCATCTGCGGCAGCACGCCCCACGCCGCTCGCTAACGTCACGGCCGTTGCGGAGAGACCTTTGACAAACGTTCTGCGGGAGCAACCGGACTCGTCTTTCTCTTTCATGCGGGGGATTATACGGCAGGCACTTGGGGTTCGCGACTTTGTGGGACAACCCACCGAGACTGCCGGAATTGCGGGAGTCGGAGGACATGAGGGATGTGTTGGATCAGCGTTTAATTATCACCAGAGAGCAAGCGATCAAGCCACGAAGGGAGCTCGGGTAGTTGCCATCCTCTTCCTTCACACGACTGGCATTTGCCTGTTCCTTTGCAAGCTTCACAGAATGCCGAACTCGTCCCAAGGTTGCAGTTCTTGCCCGTACCATAGCATCGCGCGCACAAGCCATTGCCATCCTGATCACAATCGCGACAGCTTCCCTTAAGGAAACGAGCGAAAATCCGGCCCCGAACAGGCATAGTGAGAGTTTCCTTTCGAGCCAACGACCTGGATTATGATCGGCTAACCCGAGAAAGCGCAAGCTTTCAGCCTGAGTTTTCCGTCCTTCACATCCGCCCCGCATCCAATTAAAATAGAGCTATGAGTGATCATCTAGTCAATCCTGGGGTCGAGCGCGAGCTGCTGACCAAGCGCTATGAGAATACGGCCGGCAATCCAGACGATGCGCAACACATGCGCAATGTGCTGTTTGGCAACGAGCAGCCGCAGGGCGTAATTCTCACCTCGCTCGATAACGTGGTGAACTGGATGCGCAAGAGCTCCATCTGGCCCATGACGTTTGGCCTGGCCTGCTGCGCCATTGAAATGATGGCGATGGGCGCGTCGCGGTTCGATGTCGCGCGCTTTGGCGCTGAAGTCTTTCGCCCGTCACCCCGTCAGTCTGACCTGATGATCATTGCCGGCCGCGTCTCGCAGAAGATGGCGCCGGTGATCCGCCAGCTTTGGGAGCAGATGCCGGAACCCAAGTGGGTAATCTCCATGGGCGCGTGCGCAACCTCCGGCGGCGTGTTCAACAATTACGCGCTGGTCCAGGGCGTAAATCAGGTTATCCCCGTGGATATCTATGTGCCCGGCTGCCCGCCGCGGCCTGAGCAGTTGATTTATGCCATCACGCTGCTGCAGGAAAAAATCCAGAAAGAGCGCGGGACCTTTAAGCGTGCGCTGAATTTAGCGTAAGAGAACAGCTCTTAGCTCTTGGCTTTTAGCTCTTAGCTTTGTGTCGAAGGCCGGCTCTTTTTGGTGGCCCCTTATCTCATCAGTAAGTTAAGGTCGTCTGCGGATGCTGCCAAAAATTTCCATCCAACCTGCTCTGAAAACCCTTGTTCCGCAGCTTGTGCTGGGCTGCGTTTCTGCTCAAGTTTCAATTGAAAAGCATAATGAGGCGCTCTGGCGCGAAATCGACCAGCATCTTGCGCACCTGATTGCCTCGATCAAGCCCGAACAGACCAACTCGATTCCGCAGATTGCCGCCATGCGCAGCGCGTACAAAGCGCTCGGCAAAGACCCTTCACGCTATCGTGGATCGGCGGAAGCGCTGCTGCGGCGTGCGCTTTCCGGCAAAGGGCTTTACCGGATCAATAGTGTGGTGGACATCAACAATCTGCTTTCGCTCGAATCGCTGAATCCCGCAGGAACATACGATCTGGAAAAAATCACGCCGACCATAGAACTCCGGATCGGGGCCGCAGGTGAAAGCTATAAGGGAATCGGCAAAGATCTGATTAACATTGAGAGCTTGCCGGTCTTTGCTGACCGTGCAGGCGCTTTCGGCAGCCCAACCAGTGACTCTGAGCGGGCCATGGTCAAGCTGGAAACTAAAAAGATCCTTATGAACATGTTTTCCTTCACCGGTCCGGAGGGACTGGAGCGATGGATGCAGCGCGCCGACGAGTTGCTGCGGCGATATAGCGCTGGTGACATGATCGAAACCTCTGTGGTCGTTTGATCCTGCTGTTTTACGTATCGCGGGGTGCAAGGCTTCACTTAATTGCCTAAGGTATAAAAATTCTCCGCCGCCATCCACTTGGGCGATAATAGGCGGAGTGGAAGTGATGAAAATGCATACGCCTCGATTGATATTTGCTCTGTTCTTAGCTGTTCCCATTGGTCTGGCTGCGCAAACCAACGCGAACGATGACGTGTTTACCATTTCCGTGGCCGCACCCACCTCCGCCAAAGACGTGCAGGTGCGCTACTTTTTGAATGGCGATGCCACGGTGCAGCAGTCAACCAGTATTGCCAAGCCGGATGAGCAGCGGATCATGGTCAAGACCAGCACGCAGGGAAAACCGGCAAAGAGTTTCCGGGCGATCGTTTTCGCTCCGGGCTGCCAGTTCGCCACCATCCAGGCGGACGATCTGGCGGCGGGAGACCGGCAAGCTGATTTTCAATGCCAGAAGCTCGCGACTGTTCCGCTGGCGGGAAAGGCCGACATCTCAAGATTTTCCGGCCGCGACATGCGGGTGGAAGCGCTGTACGTGTGTGGATGGGCAGGGCAGTTTTTCGGCATGCCCGGCCTTGCCATCTCGCCATTTTCCGTGGGCAAGGGAAAGATGGAAACCGACGGCACCTTTGCTCTGGAGCTGCCCGACTTCAGCGGCGATCCGCTGTGGAGCAACCTCTCCCACAATGCAACGCTGACGTTGTTCCTGGTTGACGCATCGACCGGCGAGCACCTGGCGCAGCTCTCGGCGCCGGGCGCGCTGTCACGCAAAGGATCGCTTAAAGTCGCGGCCAGTTATCCGGCGCAAATTCAATTCGCCGTTCGATAACAAAAGTTTCGGCACGAAGCAGCCATGATTCCGCCGCTTCGTGCCGTTTACGTTTTACGCGCAGGAGATTTTGTGCGCGGCCATGGCCTTCCTGATAAACCCCTCCACGTCGTCGCTCCATGGCTTCTTAAAGCTGGCGGGCCAGCCTCCCGGGTCAGCATAGAGCTTGTTCAGGCCCTTCTGTACTTCAGGATCGCCGCCTGTGAAGCCGCGAGTAAAACTTGACCAGCGCTCGGCCAGCTTGCGCGCCTTTGCGCCAGCCGGGTCGTCATGGCTGCTGATGGCCGATTCCACATCGCGAATTAGGTCGTTCCAGTCCTGCGTGACCTTTGCCTGCATTTCTGGAGTAAAGGTTTTCGCGCGTTCCGCGATCTTGGCCTGCGCGTCTTCGCTGTAGTATTTTTTTGTCCATTCCATGGCGTTTTGCCTTTCCATTACCTCGATGATTTTTTTCAAGGCCGTCAGGTCCGGTGCGGGGCTGGACTTGAGCGAGCGTTCGGCTTCTTCAATGGCCTGAATCGCCGCTTCCACCTGCAGACGCTTTTCCAGGAGCATGCGTCTTTGCAGGCGGAGCGCGGCTGCCAGGTCCAGGTCGCTCCGGTCAAGCAGGTCCTTGATTTGCCTGAGCGGCAAGCCGATGAACTTAAGCGTGACGATCTGCTGCAGCCGGGCAAAGTCGCGGTCGCCATAGAGGCGATAGCCGGCTTCAGTGCGGCCGCTGGGCTTGAGCAGCCCCAGCCGGTCATAGTGGTGCAGCGTTCGCACCGTTACGCCGGCCTTTTCCGCAAAATCACTTACGCGGTACATCGATTTGTCCCTCCAGATCAATCGTGGGGTATGACGTAACGTCAGAGGCAAGGAAAATTTGGTAACTGGGTAATTTGGTAAATGGGTAATTGGCCTTGAATCCAGCGGCTCATTTACCCAATTACCAAATTACTAAATTACCCAATCTTTTTGGTCCGGGCAGCAGCGGACCAGCTACTTGCATCCAATTCCCTTTACGGCAGGTCCCTTTCCCCTTATGCGGAAGATCAAGTTTATTCTCCTTGTGACGTGGCTGAGCGGCTCCATGTTTGGGCTGCAGGCCAAGCTGCGCCAGGTGGCGCTCATCGATTTGCCGGGAAGCCCGGGATTCAGCCAGGTCACCATGGCCAACGGCCAGGTGGTGATTACCCGTCCGGGGACCAACACCATTGAAGTCTTTAGCCCGGTAAAGCGGCGCATTATCGCCCGCATTTCTCAAATCAGCGATCCACGCGGCATCACCGTGGACAACGATTCCGGCGTCATGTACGTGGCGCTGGCCGGCAACAACAGCATCGCCGTGGTGGACACGCGAAACTGGAGCGTGGAGAAAGTGATCGCGGTGCAGCATCGGCCGGAAAAGCTTTTGTGGGTCCCGCGGACCAAAACACTTTATGCCACCAGCGTATTGGACCGCACGCTCAGCATTATCGATCTTCGCCTTGCGGCGGAAACGCATGTGCTTGAGTTGAACGCCCTGCCGCAAGACATGCTGTATGACGTCTCTCGCCAGCTTTTGCTGCTCACTTTGCAGGACCTGGGGCAGGTTGCGTCGATTGATCACGACAACAAGATTACCGGACGCTATAAGGTTGTGGCCTCTGAGCCCACCGGGCTCGCCCTGGACGAACAGCGCCGCCGGTTGTACGTTGCCGTGCGCTATGCCGTGCTGGCGCTGAATGCCGATACCGGCGCTGAACTCGCGCGCATTCCCGCTCCCGGCGGAACGGACGCTCTGGTGCTTGATCCCGGCGGCAATCTGCTCTACGCCGCTGCGGGCGACGGTTCCGTTCTTGCCATCGACCTGAACCGCAACGTGGTGGACCACGAACTGCCCACGGACGTGAAGGGCTACAGCATCGCGTATGATCCGGCGCACAAGATGATCTTTCTTCCCGGCGGACGCGAAGGCCGCTCCAAGATGGTGATTCTCAGCCCTTCGGGCGTGACTGAGACCAACCGTTTACAGAACGCCGCCAGTCCGATGGAGTCGACTCCACAGAACGCCCCGCAGACAGCACAGAAGTAAGTTTTCCCGGGAGTCATTGGACGCGGAACAGCGAGATTACAATCGCTCCATTGCGCTCAGTACTTTCGGCCCTCATTCGCTGGCCTCCAGATACTCTTTTCACTCAAAATTTTCTATCTAACCATCCTGGTATCAGATAGATTCTGCAGTGTGCCCGGAGATTACTGACCGGCACGCTTGCCTCCCCCGCATGCTGTCAGTGCTGTGTTGAGAACGCGCTACCTAAGCATCGATTATTCAATTTGCGAGTGAGGAACCATGAAGAACTGCGTGATCATCGCTATTTTTCTTGCCGTCGCCGTGATCAGCGCGAGTGCGCAAAAAACCACGAATCAAGCGCCTGCCCCCGATTCCGCGAAGACTGTCAGCATTGCTTCGGAAACCAAGCCCTTGCAGGCGCATTCGGTCACGCTCGCGATCACTGATCCGCAGCCCAGGCCCGACCTGAAAGAGCTGACTGAGGATTTGACCGAATACCAGCGTGGACAGATCGAGGGCCGCAATCAACAATTGAAGGCGCATTTTGCCGCCCAACAACAGGCGGGCGGCTGGCAGCGCGTTTTCCTCAAACAGCTTGCATTGCAGCGGCTGGAAGTTCCTAACGCAACGCTGCAACTGAATGCAGCGCAGCGGTTCATCACAAATTATGTTTTCTGTGAGCGCCCACTTATCGCTGACCAGACTTCTGATTTCCAGACGTTCGCCAATAGCGCTCATATGGGTACACGAACACGAAGTGCGGACCTTGCGCTGGAGCCGCGCTCATCCATCATCATTAACGGCTGCAGCTTTGGGCCGGACGCGGGCGAGGTCCGGCTAATCCTGAATCGCGACGCCGGAAGCTTCCTTGCATTGCAGGTCAACGACTGGAGTGACATTAGCATCCTGGCAACGTTGGGGACGGCTCCTGAAATTCCTGACCAGGAGGCCCAGTTGGTAGTGGTCCGCAAGGATGGAACGCAGTCCATTCCCATGACAATTGAGTTTTTTCAGCACAGGGTAGCGAAGGTGTTCCATGTGCCGGGGCGACTCGATGATTTACGTCTCGCGGCAGGGCGTCCCTAACGGAGTAGCCATGGATGCGTCAGCGGTGCGAAGCCGCTATCAATGCGTAACCTGCTTCGCTGGAGAGCAGAGTTGCACGGCGCTCACAACCCAACACCGGCAGCGGCGCTGCGCCCGCGACATTGCAATAAGCCGCCGATGACTGCGTTCCCACTCTGACGCAAACCGCTGGAGTAAGTTTTTCGGGCCGGAACATGCGGGCCGAGCATGCGGCCCAAATGCGTGCCTTCAAAAACCTCAGTCAGATGGCGCCCTGCCCGTCGCTGTGGGAAGGATTTTTGCTCCTCTCCCCACGCCTTGATGACGCGCCGCCATGAGCGACTCCATCCGGCGTGAGGTTGAGGAGCATCTGTCTGAGGTAGCTCGGCGCCATGCCTTCGTTAGCAGGCCACTGAGGACTGATAGTTCAGTTAAATCATTGGATCATTGCGCACAGATTGACCTTGGTATTCTATGGCTCTTCGCACGCAAGTCGACGAGCTTTATGTACGTTGAAAGAAGGCATGGACCACGGTTCCACGCGCCTTCGCTAAAGACTTTTATCATTGAGTTTGGATTAACCCAAACATTTGCACAGGCTCCCTGTTTTGCGGTCGCTGTGGCTCCCCTCGGCGGAATCCGAGGAGGGCAAGGACTGCGTTTCTTCATGCACGGTCTCCTTAATTGGACACTAGAAGGCCGTCACCGTTATCGCAATTTTATGCTCTGTTCGCGGCATTGAAGATAAAATCCCTCTTAGCTGGGCGATTTTCTTTGCAGCAGAACGCGTACACCGGCCGGGCGGAAGATCACGGCATGTTGATATAATCTCTCCCTGTTCCCGCTCCCTTCCACGCAAAAGGCGGATTTATGAAAAAATCAGTAGTTGTTTTTTTTCTCCTCATGAATACATTCCTTAACGCAGAAGATAAAACCGCCAACGGCGCGGCCACGCCGGCGCCACCGCCGCCTCCCGTCGCAAAAGCCGTGCACACGGAAAACCACATCAACGGCGGCAAGCTGGTGGACGATTACCGTTGGCTGCGCGACAAGTCGAACCCGGAGGTCGCGCAATATCTGCAGGCGGAGAACGCATACGCCGACGGCGTGATGAAGCCCACTGCGGCGCTCCAGCAGAAGCTCTACGACGAGATGGTGAGCCACATCAAAGAGACTGACGTGAATGTCCCTTACAAGGATGGCGGCTACTTTTACTATTCGCGCTGGGAAAAGGGACAGCAGTATCAGATCTACTGTCGCAAAAAGGGAGGCCTGGAAGCGGCGGAAGAAATTACGCTGGACCAGAACGAGCTCGCGAAGGGCCAGCCCTTCATGTCGCTGGGCGCTTATGAGGTGAGCGATGACGGCAACCTGCTGGCGTACTCCACGGACAACACAGGTTTCCGCCAGTACAAATTGCGCGTGCGCGACCTGCGGACCGGCAAGGACTCTGATGTCATCGCCGATAAAGTCGGCTCGGTGGTCTGGGCCAACGACAACAAGACGCTCTTCTACACGGTTGAGGAAGAAAAGACCAAGCGGCAATACCGGCTCTATCGGCATGAACTGGGCGCAGCGATTGGCAAAGACGATCTGGTATATGAGGAGAAAGACGAGCGGTTCAACGTGGGCGCAGGCAAGTCGCGCAGCGACAAGTACATCATTCTTCAGATAGGCAGCCACACCACCTCAGAAGCGCGGTTCCTTGACGCGTCCGATCCCAAAGGCGAATGGAAGCTGGTGGCCCCGCGCGAGCAGGGCGTTGAATACTATCCCGACCATCACGGCGACGAGTTTTTGATCCGCACCAATGACAAAGGCCGCACGTTCCGCCTGGTATCCGCGCCTGTCAGCGCGCCGGGAAAAGCGAGCTGGAAGGAAATCGTTCCTACTCGTCCTGACGTGATGCTGACTGACATTGAGGTGTTTGAGGATTTCTACACATTGGTGGAGCGCGAAAACGGACTACCGCAGCTTACGATCGTGAAGTTTGCCGGGGGGGAAAAGGAGCGGATCACCTATCCCGAGCCGGTCTACACGGCGTCTGTCCAGATCAACCGCGAGTACAAAACGAACAAGCTGCGGTATGCATACCAGTCGTTGGTCACGCCGCCTTCAGTGTTTGATTACGACGTGGACAAGCACGCTTCAACATTGCTGAAGCAGACCGAGGTCCCCGGGGGTTATGACGCTTCAAAGTATCAGTCTGAGCGTGTGTGGGCCACCGCCAAAGATGGCGTGAAGGTGCCGATATCTGTGGTCTACCGCAAAGACCTGAAGAAAGCTGACGGCTCCAACCCGCTTTACGTCTATGCCTACGGATCCTACGGAGCGATTCTACCGGCGACGTTTGGGTCCGGCCGCCTTTCGCTGCTAGATCGCGGCGTGGTGATGGCCTATGCGCAAATCCGTGGCGGCGGCGACATGGGCAAGCCCTGGCACGATGCCGGCCGGATGATGAACAAGATGAATACCTTTACCGATTTCATCGCGTGCACGGAATACCTGGTGGCCAACAAGTATGGCGCGCGTGACAGGATCGCCATTGAAGGCGGATCGGCGGGCGGCTTGCTGATGGGCGCGGTGACCAATCTCCGTCCCGACCTGTTCAAAGTGGTGGTCTCTCACGTGCCGTTTGTGGACGTGATGAACACCATGCTTGACGCTTCCTTGCCGCTGACTGTGCCCGAATACGAAGAGTGGGGCAATCCCAATGAGAAGGCGGCCTACGACTACATGTTGAAGTATTCGCCGTACGACAATCTCAAAAAAGGCGCGTATCCGGCGCTGCTGGTGAAAACTTCATTCAACGATAGCCAGGTGATGTATTGGGAGCCGGCCAAATACGTGGCCAAGCTGCGCACGCTCAAGACCGACAAAAACGTCCTGCTGCTCAAAACCAACATGGCCGCGGGGCACGGCGGCTCGTCAGGACGCTACGATCATCTGAAGGAAATTGCGTTTGATTACGCGTTCATGCTGACGCAGTTGGGAATAAGCAGTCAGTAATCGGCATTCAGCCGTCAGAGAATTAGCCGCGAATCAACGCGAAACACGCGAATCATGATTTAGTTTTTGATTCGTGTCCATTCGCGAAATTCGCGGCTACTTTCTTTTTGTTCTGCGCCCATCAGCGAAAATCTGCGGCGGTGTTTTTCGGCTGAATGCTGAGCGCTGATTGCTTCTCTTCACGCTGCCGGTTTCTTTTTGCCGCCTTTTTTCAGTTCTTCATCCGTGCGTTCGCGCGTCCTGTCTGCAGCTTCGCGGCGCAGGGGATCGGCGCCCGGGTCTTCGCCTTCTGACTTTCCGGTTTCCGGGTTCGCAATATAAAGCAGGTCTGCGAGATCGCTGGCGTGCTCTTCTTCTTTGCGCAAAAGCTCTTCCACCAGGATGCGGGTGGTAGGATCGTTGGTGCCGAAATAGCGCACCATTCCCTGGTAAACCTCAATCACCATGCGTTCCGCGATCAGGTCTTCGCGAATCATCTCAGCCAGAGTCTCGCCTTCGACGTATTGTGAGACCGAGCGCTCCAGCAGGCCCTTGGGATCGAAGTTGGGTTTGCCGCCCAGTTGCTGAATGCGTTCCGCCAGCGAATCGGCGTGTTCGCGCTCATCGTCGGCATGCTCCTTAAATTCATCGGCCACACTCTTGGCATGAACCCCGGTGGCCATGAAGTAATGGTGCATATAGCGCAGGACGCAGACAATCTCCGTCGCCAGGGCTTCATTCAGGATTTCGATTGTTTTATTTACGTCGCCTTTATAGCTATCGGTCACGGCCCCGTCTTCCATCTTGTGGATGGCGCGCTGGCGGATTTCCTGGATATCTCTGACAAAATGTGGCATAGGTTCCTCGTGAGGGCAGGATAATTGTGAGTAACAGAGATAAGATTGCCGCCCCTCAACGCGGGATGTCCGTGTGCCATTACAGGAAGTTCGGAAACAAGAGCGTGGACCCACCCGGTGAACAATGCGAAAAAGCCTTTTTGAGTGTGTGTGATATCGAACATAAGAAAAATCTTGCCCAAGAGGGACTATGGCGTGCCCGGATTGCTGTGGAGTATGGCCAGTTTACCTGCTATGATTTCTTCGTCCTCGACTCTGATAGACACGTCGCCGCTTAAGTCGCCTGCCTATTTCTGCTGAGAACAGCCAATCTCACACGTTTGTTCAAAGGATCTATGAAGAAGATTTTTGTTGGTAACTTTTCCTTCAGCCTTTCCGAAGACGAGCTGCGGTCTTTGTTTACTCCCTTCGGAACCGTTGATAGCGCGACGGTGGTAACGGACCGGGCCACCGGACGTTCGCGCGGCTTTGGTTTTGTGGAAATGCCGAATAATGACGAGGCGGACAAGGCCATCGCCGGCCTGAACGGCAAAGATTCCGGCGGCAGAGCGCTCACAGTCAACGAAGCGCGGCCGAAAACGGACCGGGGCCCACGCGGCGGAGGCAGAGACGATTATTCCGGCCACGCGCGCCAGCCTCGCGAGCCGCGCTGGTAGCGCGATCACAGCGAGAGTTCAATCTTAGTAAAGTAGGCCTGCCATGAGTGTCCGGCCCTCCTACTCCTCGCGCAAAGCTTCAGTTGGAGGTATGCGCGCAGCGCGGAAGGCTGGGAGATAGCTGGCGGCTGCCGCCACCACAGCCAGTGAAATGGCCCCCATGGCCATCGTTGCGGGATCGTGCGGGTTCAGGCCGAACAGCAGCGAAGCCGCGGCCCGGCTGGAAGCCAGGGACAGACCTGCGCCAATCCCCAACCCAATTGCCAGCAGAATTGTGGCCTCTTTCATAATCAACGCGAGGATCCGGCTGCGGTCAGCTCCCAGCGCCATGCGTATGCCAATCTCGTTGCGCCGGCGCACCACCATGTAAGAGATCACGCCATATAGCCCGACCGTTGCCAATATTCCCGCGAGAAGACCAAAGAACCCGGAGAGTGATGCCATGAGCCGCTCGCGCAGCAGCCCGTCACGCACCTGGGTCCTCAGCACACTGAACTGGATCCCGATCGCCGGGCTGGCCTCTCCTACGGAGCGCTCGACTTCAGAAGTTAGAGCATCGAGGGACAGGGTAGAGCGCAGGATGACAGGCAGGTTGGTGTCCGGTTTTTTGTCTTGCTGTGAGGCCACGTAGGCTACCGGGAAGAAATCTTCGCGCAGGTCTCGGTACTTGCTGTCAGCCACGACTCCGACGATCTCATAGATCGACTCGGGCACGCCCGCACCTTCATCCACGCGGAACGTCGCGCCAAGCGGGTCCTTGTCTTTCAGGAATTTGCGCACGAATGAGTTGTTGACGATCGCGGCAGCGGGAGCGTCAAGAGAATCCTGGTCGCCGAAGTCTCGGCCCTTGACCAGCGGAATTTCCAGCGTGCGGAAAAAACCGGGGCTGACGCGGTCAAAGTACGCGACTTCGCGCACCTCCTGGCCGGAGGCATCGGTGTGAACATTGTCATTCCAGCCGCTTCCGCTCAACGGCAAAATGGAGGCGGAGCCGGCTGAAACCACGCCAGGAAGCGCGCCTAGCCGCTCGACCATATCTTTCTTGAAACGATTTCTTTGCTCCGGGGGAAGCTTCAGCTGGGTGAGATCCAGTTCCGCGGTAAGAATGCCGGACTGCTGCAGGCCGGCATTCAGGTTGATCAGCTTCTGAAAGCTGCGGACGAAGAGAAATGCGCCGACCATCAGCACCATCGACATGGCGACCTGCGCAATCACCAGCACGCGGCGAAGGCCGAACCGCTCGCGGCCACCGGCCAGGCCGCGGCTGCCCGTCTTCATGGCGACGATCGGCGGTGTAGCAGTGGCTTTCAGCGCGGGGACCAAACCGAACAATAGACACGTAAGAATGGCGACGATGGCCGTAAAGCCGAGCACACGCCAGTCGAGCCCCAGGTCCAGCGTGACGCTGCGGAATTGCGTGGTAAGAAATGAAACCAGCACGCGGGTGAGCACCTGCGCGAGCAAAATCCCCGCGAAAGCGCCGATCGCGGAGAGCAGGAGGCTTTCCATCATCAACTGTTGCAGCAGGCGGCGGCGCGAAGCGCCCAACGCAAGGCGGACGGCGATCTCGCGCTCGCGCGCATTGGAGCGCGCGAACATCAGGTTGGCCAGGTTGGCGCAGGCGATCAACAGCACGATGCCGGCAATCGCCAGCAGGATCCACAGAGGATCTTCAAAGCGGTTGCGCAAATTCGAGAGACCGGAGCCCGCGGGTTCTGCCGCCAGCTTCCAACCCACAAACTGCTTCGCCAGTTCGTTCTGGTACCTGGGTGGAAGGGTCGCCTGGAAGATGCCGGGAGAGATGGCTTCCAACTGCGCGGTCGCCCGCTTGGCGGTCCAGCCCGGCTTGAGGCGGCCGAGAAAAGCCAGCCACCATCCATCGATGCGGTTCACCACCTGGAATTCTCCGTCTACAATCGCCTCGCTGCAGATAGGCACGGCAATGTCATAGCCGCGCCCCACTTCGATGCCGTAGAAGTCAGGCGGCGTCACGCCGATAATCTCCACCGGATGTCCCTCGACCGTAAGTTTGCTGCCCACGGCGGAAGACTGACCCCCAAATTCTTTTTGCCAGAAGGCGTAACTAATGACGGCGCCGGGCATGCCGCAGTCGCTACGGTCGTCCGCGGCTGAGAAAACCCGCCCCGCCACGGGTGGAATGCCGAGCGTTTGAAAAAATTCGCCGTTCACGTACATGCCCCGCACCAGCCGCGAACGTCCGCCCGCAGCCAGATTGAAGCTGATGGAATTCCACGCAGCCATGCCGGAGAAGGCCTGCTGCCCATCGCGCACACGCTCCCAGATGGCGTTGGTGAACATGGGAAAGCTTCCGCGAAAATCGCCGGAACGGCCGTGGCTGTTGGAAACTTTTACCAGCACGAGCTCCTGCGGATTTTTAACGGGCAAGGTGCGCAGGCGAACAGCGTCGAGAAGCTGGAAGATCGCGGTGTTGGCGCCAATCCCCAGCGCGAGAGACAGGATCGCGACCGCGGAAAATCCAGGGTTCAAGCGCAGCGCGCGAAGCCCGTAGCGAACGTCCTTGATCAGATGCGCGAGCATGCCGCGCGCGGTTGAGGGGGCCGGCAGCGCAGGCTCAAAGCGCACCTGCTTCTCGACACGCAGCAGCTCCTTTTCCAACCGTTTCCCTTCACTCAACTCCTTCAGGACGGCCTCTTCGGCCGCGGGTTCGGTTGCGCCCTGGGCCAGAAGCTCTTCAAAGCGCTGCTCCAGGTGTTGCGACATCTCTTCCACAATGGCGGCTTCGCGCGTCGGCTCCAGGTTCAAATGCGCCACACGCAGGCGTACTGCTTGTTTGAAATCAGGCATTTTCGATCCCCGCGATCTGGTTAATGGCGGCCACAAACGTTTGCCAAACCGAGCGCTGCGTGCGCAGGACCTTTCTGCCCGCGGCGGTCAGGCGGTAGTAGCGGCGCCGGCGCTGGCCCGGCTTGTCCACCCAGCGGCCCTGGATCCATCCCCGCTTTTCTATCCGATACAGCATGGGATAGAGCGAGGCCACATTAAACCGAAGGGCCCCCGCGGAGCGTGATTCAATCAGTTTGCAGATCTCATAGCCATGGCGCTGCCGGTCTTCCACCAGGGAGAGAACAAGCAGCTCCGCGCTGCCTTTTTTGAGCTCACGATCAAGAGTTGGCATAGGCATATATGTGTAAGCAATATATTTGCCAAACATATATTGCAATGTCAAGGGGTTTGACCGGGCTTCCCAGGAAATGGTTAGGCGATGGCTGAAGAAAAAATTGGCAATCCAGTAGAGAAGCCATAGCAATAAAGAAGGCCGCATCCCAGGTTCGAGATGCGGCCAGTTTGGAGCGTGCTAAGTTGTTGTTACCGGATGCGGCGGGCGATCATCTGCCACGACGTTCCGTTCCAGAAGAGCAGCCCGCGTACCTGCACCGAACCACCGTTGGCCACGCTCACGCGGCTGTCGGTTGAGGAGTTGGTGGTTACGTGGACCACGGTCTGGCCGGAGATGACTCTCAGGGCCGAATCCGTTGCCAGGTTGATGTCGAAGGCGCTGGCGGCCTTGTTCGCAACCGTTCCGGAGACGCCCTGCTGCTGCAGGTTGATCTTGTCCGGAGTGATAGCGCCGCTGGCCGGAGGCACTGCCGCGTTGGTGTC
Source organism: Candidatus Angelobacter sp. (assembly GCA_035703825.1). GTDB lineage: Bacteria > Acidobacteriota > Terriglobia > Terriglobales > Acidobacteriaceae > Angelobacter. The sequence goes on along the minus strand of DASSXL010000015.1, from coordinate 4,636 downwards.
GACTTCAATGCGCTGGCCCTGGTGGATGGTCGTCGCGTCGAAGGGGAAGGTCGCGCTGGGCAGGCCGCCGCCGAAGCCGTTGCCGGCTTTTACGCGGAACTTGCTGGCGCTGAGCCCGGCGATGTTCACTGAGAAGCTGGCGCCGACCTTGGTGTCGTCCATTCCATTGCCGATGCCGTCATGAGCGTTCACGGTCAGCGTGGTGCCGCTGATGGCGGTGATCAGCCCTTCAACTTCGGCTCCGGTATTGCTCTCCAGCCCTTCAACTTCCTTGGCAAACAAGCTGCCATCGGCGCGGGTGAAGCCTTCCACGGTCACAACCTGGTTCAGCAGGCTGGCAACGGTGGTGACGCCGTCTTTGAATTGCGTGGTGCCATCGGTGGCGAAGGTAAGGGAAGATCCGGCCTGGCCAATCTTCAAGGTAAAGCTGCTGCCGTTCACGGCGGTCACCGTGCCCTGCACGTCTTCGATTTCGCCGTCGTCATCCTGCTGGTTGGCGGCTGCGCCTGGGGCTTTGGCGGTGATGTTGAAGGACGTTGGCGTAAACGCGATGCCATTCACGACTCCGCCCACGGTGGTAATGGAAGCTGCCACGTTCACGTCAATATTCAGGACCAGCGGGCCGGAGATGGTGAGGTTCGGGCTGAGCGGAACCGTGATGGACGCGCTGGCCGGACCGTTAATATGGACCGCGGTCCCGGTGCTGCTCAGGAACGTGAGCTCAGAATTGACCAGCGTGAGGTTGGCGGCGGAAAAGGTGCCCTGGGGCAGATTGCCGGCGACAAACGGCTCAAATTTGCCTGAAGCGTGAGTGAGTTCAATACGGTTGTTGGCCGGGACCGAGACTGCTATCGGCGCGCCGCCCGCGGCCGGCGTGAGCGACAGCGAAGAAACGGAGACTTCAAAAGCGATAACGCTGTCTGCCGGAGCGTCGCCAAAGCGGACTTGTGTGGAGGTGGTCCCGGCGGGCGCTGGGGTCGGGCTGGGGGCTCCCGTTAAGGCCGATCCCCCGCCGCCGCAACCAGCGGCCAGCGCGATCAGCGCAACCAGCATGAAAGTTAAGGTTAACCTGGCTACCCGGCTCAAAGAGTTGTTGGAAATCTGTGTGTTCATTTGTATCTCTCCTGGAGGGGACCAAGCAGCTAGATCAGAGGTTCTCAGTCCACCGTCGAAAATCTTTTGAATTTTTAGGCTCTGGTCATAGGACAGCAGCCGTGACTCTGGCGGAACAACTTTCTTGGGCTCCGGCTGCTGGACGCGCCTTTTTACGCCTGAAAGCTATGCAAAGCATTGAAAATGAGGCCGTGCGGCTTCAAAGTACCGGAATCAAACGAGTGGAAGCTCGGGAAAACAGGTGCCTGGGTCCGCCTGGGAGTTTGTCCGCTTACTCATTATGGTGGAGCTCATCAGAGCTGGAAAATATAAGGTAGAACCAGTAAATCCGCGATCCAGTGCGGCTGAAATTGACGGGGCAGGCAACCGTGCGACATAATAGAGATTCGAACGAACGTTCGGTAACCTCTCTGATGGCTCTGCAAAACGTTGAAACCCGTTTGCCCGGCGCGCCCCTGAATGGCCGCAAGGGCCGGACTGCGCTTCAGCGTGGCGAAGAAGTAATGGACTCCCGCTTTGACCGCCGGCTGGCGAAACTGCTGCACCACGCCGCGCAGATCTTCTGTGAAAAAGGATATGAAGGGGCCTCCATGCGCGACCTCTCCCGCGCTGCGGGTATGTCCCTGGCCGGCCTTTATCATTATTTTGAGTCCAAAGAAGACCTGCTTTACCTGATCCAGAAACATACGTTCCGCACCATTATTGAGCGGTTGCAGGAAAAGCTGAAAGAGTCAAAGGATGCGGAAGAGCGCGTTCGCATCTTTATTGAAAACCACCTGGAATATTTTCTGGCAAACAAAGAGGCCATGAAAGTCCTGACGCACGAGGATGAAACGCTCAAGAATGGCCGCGGCGGTGAGATCAGGGCCATCAAGCGCGAGTACTACAAGATTTGCCTGGACCTGCTGGAAGAACTGCGGCGGGAAAAAGGACTACAATTTTCCGGACGCCTGGCCGTGCTGGGACTGTTTGGCATGATCAACTGGATTTACACCTGGCACAACCCGCGAGTGGACCTGGACGCCGGCGAGCTGGCGGAAGAAATGAGCAATCTGTTCCTGCGCGGCGTGCTCAATCCGGCCAAAACCAAGCGCAAGAGCGCAAAGGCAGACGCCTGAGGGCGGTCCTGCAAAGATCAAGATTCGAAATTCATAAGGAGCTTTTGAACCATGGCGACAACCACTGCAACGGAAACCAAGACCCTGGTGAACTATCGCGTTGAAGACGGCATAGCGGTGATCGAACTCTGCGATCCGCCGGCAAATACATATACCTACGAAATGAACCGGCAGCTTGACGAATGCATTCTGAAAGCGCGCATGGACAATGACGTGTATGTGCTGCTGCTGACCGGCGCGGGCGACAAATTCTTCTCCGCCGGGGCCAACATCAAGATGCTCTCCAGCGTGGACCCGACGTTTAAGTATTACTTCTGCCTGCATGCGAATGAAATGCTGCTGCGCCTGGAGCACACGCCCAAGCTGGTGATAGCTGCGATCAACGGCCACTGCGTGGGCGGCGGGCTGGAAATTGCGATGGCGGCGGACATCCGCATAGCGCGCAAAGACGCGGGAAAGATTGGCCTGCCGGAAATCAACCTGGGCGTACTGCCCGGCACGGGCGGCACGCAGCGCTTGAGCCGCATTGTGGGCAAGAGCAAAGCCATTGAGCTGATGGTCACGGGCAATACCTTCACTTTTGAGGAAGCGAAGGAGATGGGCATCATCAACGACATTTACGAGCGCGACAACTTCATGGAAAACATCATGGAATATGCGCGCCAGTTCACGCCGCCGAACAAGGCTGCCAAGGCAGTGGGCAACATCAAGCGCAGCGTGCAGACGGGCTGGGAGATTCCCATGGAGTCCGCGCTGGCCGTGGAGCGCGAGCTGCAACAGCGCCTCTTTGCAAGCGACGATGCCAAGGAAGGACTGAACGCGTACGTGGAGAAGCGGCCGGCGACGTTCAAGGCAAAATAGCCGCTAGCTACTAGCCGCTGGCTACTAGTTGCGGATCACAGCAATATTTCTTCACTCACCCTGATGCGCGGACTGCGCGTTAGGTGCTCGGTTACTCTTGGGATTTTGGAAAACAGGCTAGCAGCCAGTGGCTAGCAGCTAGAGGCTGATTATGATCGCAGCAACTAAAGCAAAAGTTTCTCCCGGCAAACTGCTCATCAATGGCCAATGGTCGGAGACGAACAAGTCGTTTGACACGTTCAATCCGGCCACAGGCGAAGTTCTGACCCAGGTAGCCGAGGCCGACAAAAGTGAAGTCGATGCTGCCGTTGGAGCGGCACGCAAGGCATTCGATGACGTGGCTGGCCCGTGGCGCAAGATGTCCGCCAGCGAGCGCGGAAAGGTGCTGTGGCGCATCGCCGACCTGGTGGAAAAGAACATTGAAGAGCTGGCCGAACTGGAAACGCTGAACAACGGCAAGCCGATCTTTGAGTCCCGTTACGTGGACATGCCGATGGTGGCGGATGTGTTCCGCTACTTTGCGGGATGGGCCACGAAGATCCACGGGGAGACCGTCAACAGCTTCAGCAATGCTTTCACCTACACGCTGCGCGAGCCGGTGGGCGTGGTGGGCGCGATCGTCGCCTGGAATTTTCCGCTTCTGCTGGCTAGCTGGAAGCTGGGACCGGCCCTGGCCTGCGGCAACACCGTGATCCTGAAACCGGCGGAGCAGACGCCGCTCACAGCGCTGCGCTTCGGTGAGCTTGCGCTAGAAGCCGGACTACCTGCCGGCGTGCTGAACATTGTTACCGGCGGGCCGGAAACCGGCGCGGCGCTGGTAAGGCATCCGGGCGTGGACAAGGTCGCGTTCACGGGCTCGACCTCAGTGGGCAAAGAGATCATGCGCAACTCCGCCGAATCGCTCAAGAGGGTGACCCTGGAGCTGGGCGGCAAGTCGCCCAACATTGTTTTTGCCGATTCGCAGATGGATTCCGCGGTGAAAGGCGCGCTGAACGGCATCTTCTACGGCAAGGGCGAAGTGTGCTGCGCGGGTTCGCGCCTGTTCGTCGAGAAAAAAGCCGAAGACGAGTTCGTGACCAAGCTGGTGGAGGGCTCAAAGAAGATCCGGCTGGGCGATCCCCTGGATCCCAAGACGCGTCTAGGCGCCGTGGTCAGCGAGAAGCAGATGCAGACGGTGCTCGGGTACATCGAGGCCGGCAAGAGCGAAGGGGCAAAGCTGCTGGCCGGCGGCAAGCGCGCGCAGGTCAATGGCGATCATGGCTACTTCATTGAGCCCACGATCTTTGGCGGCGTGAACAATGACATGAAGATTGCGCAGGAAGAAATCTTTGGTCCGGTGCTGGCCACGCTCACGTTTGACGACGTGGAGCAGGTAGCCGAGCTGGCCAACAAAAATGTTTACGGCCTGGCCGCGGCGGTCTGGACCAACGACATCAAGAAAGCGCACCAGCTCTCGCGGCGTCTGAAAGCCGGCACGGTGTGGATCAACACCTACGGCGTGATGGATGCGGCGCTGCCGTTTGGTGGTTACAAGCAGTCTGGCT
>DASSXL010000078.1:0-57838 GCA_035703825.1 Candidatus Angelobacter sp. | reverse complement strand
GCAACTTTTGGCGAGGCGCTCATTGCCTCCCGCGGCGCTAAGCCAGACCTTCTTCTTTACTATCTGATGATGCTGCCCTCGGTCATTCTCATCAGCGCCTTTTGGCTCACGGCGAACTGGTATCTTTCACTGGCGGCAATTTTTGGTCGCGAGGGGCAAAGCTTTCGCGGAGCATTCCGCCAGGCACGTCAAACCATTCGCCCGCAGCGTTCTGACGTCGCGGGAACCGGTTTTGTCTTTCTCCTTTTCCGCATTGTCATCCTGCTCATTGCCACGGCCCTCTGCGGTCTCACTTCAGGCATGGCGGGAACTGCGCCGCAAAGCTATTTTGTTCTGCTGATTGTCGTTTCCCTGGCGTACTTTGCGGTGGCTGACTTCCTCTATATGGCCAGGATGGCCGCGTATCTCGCGCTGGCCGCCGCGTACGTGGATCCCGCCGCTGGACCAAAGCTTGTCGCGACTTCCTCCGCAACGCCTGTCGAGAACACCCCGATTCTTTGATTTACCTTTACACTCTGCCGCGAATCGGGAATAATTGTTCGTGGAAGAACAATCCATCGTCATTCTCGACTTCGGTTCGCAGTACACGCAGCTCATTGCGCGCCGCATCCGCGAACTCAAAGTATTTTCCGTTGTCCTGCCCTGTACCGCTGCACTGGATGAGATCAAGAGCTATCGTCCTGCCGGCATCATCCTGAGCGGAGGCCCGTCTTCCGTTTACGATCATGACGCTCCTCCCGCCGATGACCGTGTCCTTGCGCTGGGGCTGCCCGTGCTCGGTATTTGCTATGGCCTGCACTTCATCGCTCACAAGCTTGGCGGCAAAGTGCGTCCCGGACCGAAGCGGGAGTATGGCCATGCGGAAATCGCGGTGAAAGAACCATCGCGCCTGTTTGAAGGACTGCCGCCGTCGCTCAACGTATGGATGTCGCACGGTGATGAAGCCCTTGAACTTCCTGCCGGTTTCCAGGTTGTTGCCAGAAGCAACAATGCGTTAGCGGCGATGGAAAATGAATCGCGGAAGATCTGGGCCGTTCAGTTCCACCCGGAGGTCCACCACACCAAGCGCGGAATTGACCTGCTGCGGAACTTCGTAGTCAACATCTGTGGCGCGCGCGGTGACTGGACGCCGCAGCACTTCATTGACGAGACCATTCGCCAGGTGCGGCAAACCGTGGGCGAGCAGGGAAAAGTGATTTGCGCGCTTTCCGGCGGCGTGGATTCCGCCGTGGCCGCCACTCTGGTCGATAAAGCCATCGGCCGCCGCCTGATCTCGGTCTTTGTGAATAACGGCGTGCTGCGCAAGAATGAGTTTGAGAAGGTCCAGCAAAATCTGCGCGACCGCCTGGGCCTGAACGTTGTTGCCGTTGATGCGACAGACCGTTTCCTCAAAAAGCTTGCCGGCGTGGTCGATCCCGAGAAGAAACGCAAGATTATCGGCAACGAATTCATTGAAGTCTTCGATCAGGAAGCGCATCGGCTGGAACAGCAAATCGGGAAAGTGGACTGGCTGGTGCAGGGAACTCTTTATCCGGATGTAATCGAATCGCGCAGCGTGCGTGGCCCATCGCAGACCATCAAGACTCACCACAACGTTGGCGGCCTGCCGGAAAAGATGAAATTGAAGCTCATTGAACCCTTAAAGGATTTGTTTAAGGATGAGGTCCGCCGAATCGGGCGGGAAATGGGCATGCCGGAGGAAATCCTGCAGCGCCAGCCTTTTCCCGGCCCGGGATTGGCTGTGCGCATCCTGGGCGAGGTCACGCCCGAGAGGATCGCGCTCTTGCAGGAAGCCGACGACATTGTTGTGAATGAAATTCGGCGGGCTGGACTCTATACGCAGATCTGGCAGTCGTTTGCCGTGCTACTGCCGGTGATGTCAGTGGGCGTGATGGGTGACCAGCGGACCTACGCTTACACCTGTGCCATCCGCGCCGTACATTCTGAAGACGGCATGACCGCCGACTGGGTCCCGCTGCCGTATGAGGTGCTGAAGGCAATCTCCAACCGCATTGTGAATGAAGTCCGCGGGATCAACCGCGTTGTGTATGACATTACGTCCAAGCCGCCGGGAACGATTGAATGGGAATAAGACGGGCGCGCTGCCGCACCTTTCGTTACTGATCGAAGCCTTGATCTGATGATAAACTCTCGCCACGGAGAGTTAGGCCCATGAATCTTGATCTTGATTGCTGTGCCCGCGACATCAAAGACGCACGTTCGCGCGCTCAATCTTTAGTCAGCGGCCTCCCGCCCGATCAGCTCACAAAGCAGCCGGAGCCGGGCAAGTGGTCGGTTGCCGAGTGCATCCTGCATTTGAATACAACAGCGCAGGTTGTGCAGTCATTGATGGAAAAGGCCATCGCCGAGGGAAAGCGCAACAAAGCCCTGGGAACAGGCCCGTTTGGCATCGGATTTAAAGGACGGTTACTGTTCTGGATCGCCGAACCGCCGCCAAAATTCAGGATGCGCGCTCCTCGAACTGTTCGTCCTCCTTCACAGATAGAGAATCCGCTCAAGCTCTTGCCGGATTTTTTGAAGGCGCAGAACGAATGGGAACGCCTGATCCGGGAATCAGCGGGCCTGGATCTCGGCAAGATCATGATAGGGCCGCGCTTCTCGGCTTTCCGTATGCGTCTTGCCGGCGTTGTGCCCTGGATGATGGCGCACCAGCGGCGACATCTGCTACAGGCGGAAAATGTGAAACGGCAGATTCTTTCTTCTGCTCCCAAGGGCGCTGCTCAGGCCAGTTAACCTGCGGAGGATGATTGCGTCAGCTATTTTGCTCTTTCCTGCAGGCTCCTGGAGATCGCCGTGACAAGTTTCCGCGGGCTGAACCGCACAGACATGGCAAGAGTCTTGTTGATCAGGCCGGGAATCACCAAGGTTTTTCCTGCCATCATTCCCTTGTACCCGGCACGTGCCACGTCTTCCGATCGCATCGCGCCCATCTTGAATAGCCTCGATTCTTCCATTTTGGCGCGTCCGGCAAACTTAGTGGCAGTTGCTCCCGGACAAAAGCATGTCACGGTAACGCCGCTGCCTTTCACCTCATTCGCAATCGCCTCAGAAAACATGATTACGTAGGCCTTGGTTGCGTAATAGACCGCCATCAGCGGGCCGGGTTGAAATCCGGCGGTTGAAGCCACATTCATAATCCTTCCGCGCTTCCTAGCCAGCATGCCCGGCAGCGCCAGTTTGGCCAGCGTTGTGAGAGCGGCGATATTGACCTGGATCATGTCGAGATCAGTTTGGTGGTCGCTTTCCGCGAAGGCCCCGTAGGAGCCAAAGCCGGCGTTGTTGACCAGAACGTCCACCTGGAGGCCGCGGCGCTCGATTTCAGAGAATAGCTGCCTTGGCGAATCCGCTTTGGCGAGGTCCGCGGGGATTACATGGACATGGTTGCCGTGGGAGGCTTCAATTTCCTGTCCAATTTTTTCCAGTTCGCCTTGATTGCGCGCGGTGATGATCAAGTCAAAGGCCGGCGCCATCAGCTTGGCCAGATCAAGCCCGATGCCACTGGACGCCCCGGTGATCAAGGCAATCTGGCGGGGCGGCGTGCTGCCAAGAGAGCCAGCATATGCTGGAAGTACCATGATTTCCTCCGCAGCAATCATACGTGATCGCTACATGTTGCCCACGACACGGGACTGCGCAGTTTTTGAAGCAACAGGCTAGCGTGAGCACACCGTAGTTCCATTTTGGGACTCTTTACAAAAGAAAATTAAAACATTTTGAGACTTGCTGAACCTGCTGTGATACCGTCTTGCGCGCAGTAAAACTTCGTTCCTCCAGCGCACTCCCCGCCGCCTTCTGGAGGGCAAACAGCAGTCGAGGTCAGCCCGTGGAAGTCTCCCTCACGCGCTTCCATCTTCAGCGCGAGGGTCACTCCACAGTCCAAATCATAACCAGCATTCGCAATCCGGGAATCGAATGTTTCAACTGTGACCTGCGGGAAAAGATCTTTCAGTAGCTCTGCCAGACTGCGTCTTGAATCACAGCCGGACAACAACCGATTCCCTAAATAGGAGAAGCCAGCATGTCCCGAAGAGATCGAGATGACAGTATTTGGTTATCAGAAAATTCAGATAAAAGACGAATCCGGGACGCGGAAAATGCACGACAAAACCGCGCGGAAATCACTAAGGCACTATCCCACGGCCAAATCAGGCGGCGTGATCTGGTTAAATGGGGCTTGTTCACCAGTGCCGGACTCATGCTGCCAATCGGCGGTTTAAATCCATTTGTCAGACCTGTGCAGGGGCAGACGCCATCTAGAAGCGCGATCCTTTCGACCCAGTCTGACAATCAGGGAATCCCAACGGGCCTACCCAAAAGTCCAACGTTTGGTGTCAATCCATTTACCCAGCCGATGCCGCGCTTCGACGTGCTGGCGCGCAACGCAGTGGCAACTTTAACTCCTGCGCCGCAGGCGCAGTCCAACCAGACGCAGCAAGTGCTTGATCCCGGTTTCGGGTTTCCCGCTGGAACCACGGGCCCAATTGAGGGCCGTCCCCCGGGAGCAAACTGGGCGCACCAGCGGTTTGCACAGTTTCCTCCACAGGTGGCGATTGAGGTCACCACCAAGCCTGTGACCACGAATAATACCTACAATCCGGCAGTCACCTCGGACTTGAATTCGGGGATCAATCCGGCCACGCCTATCCCGGCAAAATTTCATCCTGGCTTCCCAACTCAGAATGCAAATCGTGTATGGACGTTTCAGGGCACGTTTCCTCCAAAGCTGACCCAGGTCCGCTATGGCGAGCCGGTCCTGTTCCGCCATCACAACGGCTTGACTACTGACATCACCAATAATGGCGGCTTTGGACGATACACGCTCACCACGCATGAACACAATGGTCATCATGGCGCCGAGAACGATGGCTTCACCGGGGCCTATTTCTGGCCTAATCAGTTTTACGACTACCACTGGCCCTGGGTGCTGGCGGGGTTTACCACCATTAATACCGGCGCCACCGATCCACGGGCCGGCGCTCCAAGCGACAGTGGCGGCATCAACAAAGTCCCGGGTGACTGGCGCGAGACCATGAGCACGCACTGGTTCCACGATCACATGTTCACCTTCACGGACCAGAACGTCTATAAGTGCAACGCCGGCATGAATAACATTTACAGCTCGTTGGATCGCGGCGACGAGACTGTAAACGATGGCGTGAACCTGCGCCTGCCCAGCGGCTCCTCCAATGGGAAAGGCTGGGGCAACCTGGACTTTGACGTCAACCTCATGCTCTCAGACAAAGCCTGGGACGCCAACGGACAGCTCAACATGGACACCATCGCTTTTGATGGTTTTCTGGGCGACCAGATGACCGTCAATTTTGCCTGGAAACCATTCTTCAACGTGTATGCACGCAGGTATCGCTTCCGTATCCTGAACGCCAGCGTGTCACGCTTCTTTGTGCTGGCATTGAGCGATAGCTCTCAGTTCGTTCAGATAGCGAATGACGGCAACCTGCTGCCTGTCACCGTTCCTCTGACCCAGACGGACCAGCTTGGCATTGCAGAGCGGTATGACATCGTGATTGATTTCTCCCGCTACAGTGCTGGGCAGACAGTGGATCTGGTCAACCTGCAGGTACACCAGGACGGTCGTGGACCCGCGAATATCGTGACCGTGGCCCAGGCGCTCGCCGGTACGAGCGACCCGGCCGTGGGACGATTCCTGCGCTTCAAGGTTCTGGGTCCGCCGCCACACCCGGACCAGAGCGTCAATCTAACTGCCAATCCACGAACCGCGCTGATTCCGAATCCCGTTCTGCCGACGACCGTGCGGCAGCGCACGTTCCAATTTAATGACAACGGGTCGCAGAACCAGAATGATCCGGTCACCACCTACCTGGGGAATGGTGGGGGCGTCGGTCCCTGGGGCATCGAGACCAATAACAGCGGCGGCAGCAGTAGCGTCATCACCGCCAGCGATACGGGGGGATCACTCGCAGCAGACTACGGCCGAATCAGCTCCCAGCCGGGATTTGGCACGGCTGAAGTCTGGACCCTGCAAGGCGGATCCGGGTGGGACCATCCCATTCACATCCACTTTGAAGAGGGTCAGATCCTCAACCGCGACGGCGCGCGGCCATCGCCGGCAGAAAGTGGGCGCAAGGATGTATATCGCCTGCGTGACAATGGATCGGTAACCATCAAAATGCAATTCCGCGATTGGGGCGGCATGTTCATGGAGCACTGCCACAACACCATGCATGAAGACAATGCCATGCTGTTGCGGTGGGACCTGGACAGCGGAAAACCCTTCCTGAGCCCGCTGCCGACACCCATTTCAAAACCGACTGGCGTCACTTTCCAGGCGCCAGACGAAATTCTTCCCAACGCATGACTCGAACTCCTGCCGCGCGCCAGAAATGGAGCGCGGCAGGATCTGATTTCTGATTTGAATGTGGGCCAAAGGAGTACAGCATGTCGTCAAGAAATTGGAAGAACACAACTTTTGTTTCGCTCATTACGATTGCAGTCTTTGCATTTGCTTTCGCCGCCAAACCTCTGGCCGCCAGTGACGCCGATTCAAGCCATTTCCCCAACGTCGAGCTCATCACCCAGGACGGGAAGAAAGTCCATTTCTATGACGATCTGATCAAAGGCAAGGTCGTTGCCATCGATCTCATTTACACCACGTGCCACTATGCGTGTCCTCTGGAAACGGCGCGCCTGGCGCAGGTGCAGAAGAAGTTGGGTGACAGAGTTGGCAAGGATATCTTTTTTTATTCCATCAGCATTGATCCGGAACACGATACCCCAGAAGTATTGCGCGCTTACATGAAACAATTTCATGTGGGGCCGGGCTGGACTTTTTTGACGGGTAAGAAAGAGGACATTATTTTTCTGGGTAAGAGACTGGGACTATATACCACCCCTTCCGTGAATGCGGATGGTCATATTGCCCACCTCCTGATCGGCAATGAGGCAATCGGCCAGTGGGTACGCAGTTCCGCCCTCGATAACCCCAGTTTTCAAGCCAGGATGATTGGCGATTTTCTCGGCAATTTCAAACGCGATAATCCGGCCGAGCAGGCGGGTTCGGCCGACGGAAGCGCTCTCAAAAACTTCGATACAGGCAAATATTTGTTCGGAAGGGATTGTATTGCGTGCCATACCATCGGACATGGAGACAGGGTCGGGCCAGACCTGCTGGGTGTAGTCCACGTCCGCAGCCGGCAATGGCTGACCCAAATGATCCAGCACCCCGACCAGTTGCTGGAAGAAAAGGATTCGATTGCAACAGCGCTCCTGAAAAAATACAACGTGCGGATGCCCAACATTTACGTGAGCGATGTGGATGCCGACTTTATCATCCGATACATTGAGGAGCAGACCGCGGCGCAAGAGAAACAGGAAGTCAATGGCAACGCAACGAAAGCTGCAAACGAATAAGCAAAGCGGGGCGGCTCCTTGCCCCGCTCAACGGTAAAACACTTTGGGATGGATCAATCGCCCGCCATCGCCGGCTCGCGCACGTCATACAGTGAGAACCATGACGTCGCGGCCTTCAGGCTGGCATTCACATTCTCGATATTCTTCACACCTTCCGATTGCAGCCACTGCTCAAATGCTTTTGCGCCCTGCTTGGCGTAGACCGGAATGCCTTCTTTCCAGGTGGCGCGCCCGCAGAGTACGCCATTGAATTTCACGCCAGATTCAGCGGCTAGTGCCAGAGCCTCATTGAACTCAGCGTTGCTTACGCCGGCAGAAAGATAAATGAACAGTCGCGTGGCCACCGCTTGCGCTTTGCGGAAATGCTCCATGGCTTCCTGTTTGGAATATGCCTTCTGTCCTCCATAGGACTTGGCCCCTTCCACGAATTTCATATTTACCGGCACTTCTACCTTCATCACGTCGATGCCGTACTTATCTTTCGTAAACTCAGCCATCGACCCGATCACGATCTCCGGTTTCTTCTTCGCGAACTCAAGACCTTTTTCGTCGATGCCTTCGTCATAGCCAACAAATTCCAGAAAATAGGGAATATCGTTGGCGCGGCACTCGTCGCCAATGCGCTCCACCCAGGCGTGCTTCTTGTCATTGATGGCCGGACCGTCAGTGGGAGTGTAATAAAGGAGCACTTTCACGCAGTCTGCGCCGGCTTCTCTCAGGCGGCGGACGGACCAGTTGTCCAGCAAGTCCGGCAGGCGGCCAGGGCCGGTCTTGTCATATCCGGTTTTTTCGTACGCTAGCAGCAGGCCGGCATTCTGGGAGCGGCGTTTCGAGGCCGGCAGCCCAAACTCAGGGTCCAGCAAGATCGCGCTGGCATGAGGCGTGAGGACTTCAGTAACAATCGACTTGAACTCTTCCAGCATGGACGGGCTTACATCCGCGCCCTTTTCCTTGGCCAGGGCTTTTTGCAATGATCCCCGCTGATCCATGGCGGCGGCCGCGATCACGCCACGCTTGTCAGAGACAGCTTTCATTCCGGCGAGTTTTCCAGGTGTAAGCTTCACGGTCGTCCTCCCAATAATATCGTTGTATATTGTAAATTTTGCCAGGGTTCTGTGCCGAATCTGTGATCGGGTTTCAATGCCAGTCGCAACAATCCAGAGATGCGCAACCTTCGCTTCGAGTTTCCCATTGTACTAAAAAGCTGGGAGATGTTTTGGAATCAGACAGGTCACAATCATAAGATCTGTTCGAGACCCCATGCCGGAAACAACGTTTCATTTTTTGAGCCAAAATGTCACGCGCCTGTTACTATTAACAAAAAATGAACGCTACCCAACTATCAAAAATTCCAACGCGCAAAAAACTTACCTGGGCCCTGGGATCTGGCCGAGATAAAGAGCGTAGCCATCGCCGCAAGCCCACGCAGCACAGAACCATGTTCCTTCCAGGCCAGCCGGTGCTTGAAAGTGGAATTTATGAAGTGATCCACGATAGAAACCATCGCCAGGAACATGAAGCCGTGATGTACCGCAGTGATCTGTTCCCGGTTTGCGACCAGTGCGGGCTGCGTGTCCGTTTCAGGCTGATCCGCTCGGCGCCTTACATCTTCGACGACGAAGACTTCGCCAAAGAATAGTCTTTACTGCCGCAATGGCAGCTGGGCGAGGATGCTCCTCTGCTGGGCGATCAGCGCCTCAATCCCCTTTGCGGCATAGTCCATCATTTTCTTGAGTTGGGCTTCATCAAAGGGGTGTTGCTCGGCCGTGGCCTGCACCTCAACGATCTTTCGTCCTCCTGTCATAACGAAGTTGAGATCAACTTCGGCCTGGGAGTCTTCTTCGTAGCACAGGTCGAGCAGGATTGTGCCTTCCACAATTCCCACGCTGGTAGCGGCCACAAAGTCACGAATAGGGGCCGCGGTCAATGTGCCCGCTTCCACCAGTTTCTGCATCGCCAACCCAAGCGCAACGAAAGCGCCCGTGATGGAGGCCGTGCGCGTGCCGCCGTCGGCCTGAATCACATCGCAATCCAAAGTGATGGTTCGCTCGCCTAGTCGCTTCAGGTCGACCACGGCGCGCATGGCGCGGCCAATCAGCCGCTGGATCTCATGGGTGCGGCCGCTTTGGCGTCCCCGGCTTGCTTCGCGGGCGGTGCGCGTCAAGGTGGATCGCGGAAGCATGCTGTATTCCGCCGTGATCCAGCCCTTGCCCGTGCCTTTCATAAAGCCGGGCACAGTTTCCTCGATGGAGGCAGTGCAGATGACGCGCGTGTTCCCCACCTCAATCAGCGCGGAGCCTTCAGCGGTGGAAATGAATTCTGGAATGATGTTGACCGGACGCATCTGGTCCGGCTGGCGGTTATCTGAACGAAAAAAGGTGTCTTTATTATTTTTCAATGTCAACCAACTCAATGCTTTCGATTGTGGATCCAAGAAACTTGCTGCCGAGACGGCGAAATTTTTCCACCGAATCTGTGGCGTAACAGCGTAATTCGCCGGGAGCGCCTTGCCCGCGACTTTGGCCAAGCATCTCAGCAACCCGGGCCGCAGTCGATTCCGCCGAATCCACGATTTCCACCCGCGGCGGAACTACCCTGCGCAACAGAGGCCTCAGCAGCGGATAATGTGTGCAGCCCAGCACCAACACGTCGGCATCGCGAGCTCCGTCCTGAAAGACCTCGTCCATGTATATATGAGCGACCTCTTCGGTCACTCGATGCTCGACCCATCCTTCTTCCACCAGAGGCACAAACAGCGGACAAGCTTTTTCCGTAGCCTGTAAGCCCTGCTGTTCCAGAGCGCGCTGATAGGCGTGGCTTGCGACCGTGGCCTCAGTGGCTGCAACCACCACTTTTTTGGTCCTGGAAATTGACGCCGCGCGTTGCGCCCCCGGCTCAATCACGCCTACCACAGGCACCTTTACCGCCGCGTGGATATCATCGAACGCGAGGGCCGTGGCTGTATTGCAGGCGATGACGAGCATCTCAATCCCGCGCTCTTCCAGGTAATGCGCAGCGGAGATGGCATACTTGGCCACGGTACGGACTGATTTGGCTCCGTAGGGTAAATGCGCTGTATCGCCGAAATAAAGATAGTTTGCCGCGGGTAGCACCTTGCGCAGCTCGCGCAGCACGGTAAGCCCCCCAAACCCGGAGTCGAAAACTCCAATCACCGGCGCCATGCTTATTCGAACTCCTTGGCCAGTTCGTGAACGGCAGCGGTCTGGTAAAACGACATTAAATCAGCATGCCCCGCCAGGGTTTCGCGCTCCTTGCCGTCCACCAGGAATTTTACTTTGGCGATTCCGGGCACATTGGCGGTGACCGTTTCAATAAATGAAATCAGGGTCATCTCTTCCAACAGAATCCCTGAAGGATGGCCGTCAGCAAACGGTGCAGTGGCATCTACGATCATGGTGTCGTCGCTGATGAAATATACATCTTTTATGTCTGCCCCTTTGCCCAGAGAGTGAGGAGAAGGCGTCTGGAGATACTGGGCCAGCACGTAGCGCAGGGTTTCACGGGCACGCAGGCCTCGGTCAGCGGGGAGGAAAACGTCGGCTGAACGCCAGCGCAGTGCCTGGTCCTCATCGTACGCCACCAGCACTTGAATGTGCTCCTGTTTGCCGCCAACCACCGGCGCGACCGGCGCCGCCTCCGCCGCCTGCAAAGTCAGAGCTTCTTCTTTGTGGGTTATGCGGATGATCACCACTCCACTGACCAGAATGGCCAGCAGCACCAGCGCAATCGTGATCTGAAAGTGGCGGGGAATCACGGCCGTCCTCCCAATTGGCCGTGGATTTGTGCGATGGCCGCGGCAACCGCCGCAGCTACTGAGTTTTGACGTTTCAGGCTTTCCAGCGATTGTGGATCGTCAATCTCCGGCGCCAACTCCACGGCGATTGCCGGGGCTGCGACATTGTTCAAGGGACGCACCGGCATGGCCAGGCTTGAAGCCACCAGCCCTTTCTTGCGCAATTCGCCAACAACGGCCTGGGCTGCGGCCTGGCTGCGACCCAGCGCTCCTGATTGAGCGCTTTCCCATGGCAAAAAACGGCCGGCCAATGGCTGTTGCGGGTCGGTCAGGAATGAAGCGTAAACGCGAACTCCTTTGCCGGGCCGGCTGGCATGCAAGGCCACGTAAAGGCCCGCGTGCTGCTCATTGGTAATCTCCGCGCGACGCTCCAGGCTTAGGTCGATATCGGCGTCGCGAAGCAGCCGGGTTGCGATCCCGTGTTCTTCCAGCTCTTTACGCAGTTCGCGCGCCAGCCGAAGTGTAATGTCTTTTTCCATCAGCTTGCCGCCGAAGCTTGCACCTTTGTCGCCTCCGCCGTGGCTGGGGTCGATCATCACAAAAAACTCGGGCGCGCGCCGCTGGCCTTCAGGCGTAGAAAGTGCGCCTTGCTGGGCTGGTTCGGGTCCGGTAGATGCTGCGGGGGCCTGCGGGTGCAGCGTGATGGTCTTGCCGTCCTCGCTGCGGGCGATCTGCAAGGGCTTGTTTCCCGTCACGGTGATTGAGGCGGCCCCATTCTCTTCAGAGAAAGTCATGGCTTGTATTGCGCCATCGCCGAATTGCTGTTTGTTGATATCGGAGACCAACGGATCTTTGCGGAACGTTAGCGTGGTTTTGTTTGTGTGGGTGAGGAGACCGCTGCGATCTTCTTCATGGTTTGCGTCGAGGCGCTTCAACGGCTGCGAAAAATTCAAGACCAGTGACGGCGCTTCTCCATCTCTGAATTCAGCGGTGAAGCGCGTGAACGCGTTGCCGACGAAAATGCGCCGTGACGGCTGGTGAAAATCCACTGTAGTGTTGAGAAGCCGGCTAAGCAGGGGAAGCGCGGCGGCCAGCGGGACCATCACGCGGCCACTTTCTACCAGCGCTTTGCCTCCCAAGTCGGCTTGCTGGCCGCGAATGACGGCTTTGTCCTTGCCGATGGTAAAACGAGCTTCGGCATTGTTGAGTCCAATTTTCCACTCCTGGTCTGGTAAACGAGGTGCGGAAGCGCCAAGGGGCGAGAGCAGGTCGGCCACAGCAATGTAATTTGTGCCTCCACGGTCAAGCACGGGAAGGGAATAGCTAACTTGCGCGGTGTAGACGGTTAGCCGCTGGTCTGGGGCTGCGCCCGCAATGGCCATGGTCCAAAATAGAGCCACAGCCGCCGGTCCGATTCCAGGTTTACTCCAGCGCATAGATTGCCAGACCGCTCAGCAGCTTGGGGTAAAAATCCGTGGATTTCTGCGGCAGCACCTCGCCGTTGAAAGCGATGTCACGCACCTGATCGATCTTTGCCGGGTTCATAAGAAACGCAACATTGGCGCCCTGTCGCACCCATGAGATCGCTTCAGACGCATCGCGCTCATAGCGAACATTCTGCTGGTTGCGAACTGCTTCCTCAGAGATCCCCAGCACCCTTTCCAGCATAATGCGGTGCAGTTGCACCACGTCGAGATCACGCTGCAAGGACGGCACCTGCCCCAGCGCGTCCTGGACGGCATTCTTCTTTGCCCGCATGAGATACGGTCCCTGGCGGGTGACTGCCACAAAGGCCGTTCCATTTTCCCCTGCTTGTCCAAGCAAGGTGGTAGCGCTGCGGCTTTCCGTGCGCAGGTCGATGCGGTCAATTTCAAAGAACTGGCCCGCTGCTTCCAGCATGCGCTCGCGATCGAAGGTTGGCAGGCCATGGACAATGCGGTGCGTCGGAAGGATGACCAGGCCGCGGCTTTCCATGGGGATAAGGGTCATCATGACGAACTCATAAGGAGCGTTCAGGTCGGAGCTACTTTCCGCGCGACGTTCATTTCTGTATGCCAGAGCGGTTTCGTAACGATGGTGTCCGTCGGCGATCAGCAGCTTCTTATCGCGCATGCGCTGCTGCACAGCCTCAATGAGCGCCGGATCGTCGATTCGCCAGACACGATGGAGAGTCTCATACTCGTCGAGCAGAGAAGTATCAGGGTCTTCCTCGGTTTTTTGCTTCAGCAACGCCTCGATTTCGTCCTTGGAGTCGCTATAAAGCATGAAGATCTGGCCGAAATGGGCCCGAGTTGCGCGAAGCAGGTTGAGCCGGTCAGCTCGTGGCTTGGACAGGGTTTGTTCGTGGCGGAAGACCACGCCATCGGCATAATCATGGAGCCGCCCCAGGGCTATCAATCCACGGCGCTCCGCGAGTTCGCGGGTTCCCGGGACGGTAAAAGTCTGCGAATAGGCGTAGATGCCGGGTTGAGCGTCCTGTTTTAGTATGCCGCTCGACCGCCAATCATGGAGGTATTCGGCGGCCCTGGTATAGACATTGAAGGCGTCAGTATCGGTTTCGCCCGTCTTGCCCAGGATGATGCGGACCAGGTTATGGGCGCTCCGCTCATAGTATTTTGACTGCATTTCCGGCGTGATCTTGTCATAGGGCTGGGTGAGCACGTCCTCCAGTTTTACCTGGTCAGGATCGTAACGAAGCGCTTTGAATGGAATGATTTCTGCCATTTTGAATCGGTCTCTTGCATTCTATCAAGCAAGGGGATAACAAATTCCAGCTCAGGACCATCTAAGACTTAAGAAACAGGTCGCAAAGACTGAGCATCGGGTCGATGTCCAAGTTCCCAGTGCAATGACTAGCGGCGCTGTGGTAATATCGCGACAAAACGAGGTTCCCTCATGGCCCGCTCCGAACGCTGCGGGTATGGTGCAAACCGTTCCCCCGAGCTCTCTTGCAAGGCGTATCGTACGCCCGTGATTCGTTACGCGTTGACCCTGATAGCGTTTTTTGCCTTCATCATTCTCAGCCGCGCGCAAGACGTAAACGTCCATATTGAACCGAAACCCCCGGCGCCTCCCAAAACCATTGATACTAAAGAGGATGCAGCAAATCCCGATGCTCAGAAGAACCATGGCAAGCCGGGCGTGTCTGTGGACGTTAATCTGGTGTTGGTGAACGTGACGGTCACCGACGACTGGAACCGCATTGTGACCGGGCTGGATAAAGAGAACTTCTCAGTGCTGGAAGGCAGCGAGATCCAGCAGGTCCGGCACTTCTCCAGCGAAGACGCTCCCATTTCACTGGGCGTGATTTTTGATATGAGCGGCAGCATGAACGACAAGATCATGAAGGCCCGGGAGGCCGTGATTGAGTTCTTTAAGACGGCCAATCCGCAGGACGAATTCTTCATGATCACGTTCAATGACCGACCGCTGCTGACCGCGGATTTTACGAAATCCGTTGAAGATATCCAGGGCAAGCTGGTCTATACCGTTCCGCAGGGCAGTACCGCCATGCTCGACGCGATTTATATGGGCGTGAGCAAGATGAAGGACGCCCGCAACAGCAAAAAGGCCCTGCTCATAATCTCAGACGGCGGCGACAATCACAGCCGCTATACTGAAAACGAGATCAAATCCATGGTCAAAGAGGCCGACGTGCAGATCTACTCTATTGGCATCTTCAGTCTGGCGCCATCACAGCCGGAAGAGGTTGCCGGACCTGCCTTGCTGACCGAGATTTCACAGGTTACCGGCGGACGCATGTTCACGATCAATAATCCCAATGAACTGGCGGATGTTGCTACTAAAATTGGAATAGAGCTGCGCAACCAATATGTGCTCGGTTACCGTCCAAACAACAAGGTTAAGGATGGCCACTGGCGCAAGATTAAAGTGAAGCTTAATCCACCTAAAGGCTTGCCGCATCTAAATGTATATGCCAGAACGGGATATTATGCGCCTTCGCAATAAACAGATAGTTGGTACGGTCTTCTTTGTGCTGCTGGGCGCGACCTCCTTTTGGGGGACGCAAGGCCCCACCACGCAACCGCAGCAAAACCAACAGCGGATCCAGGCCACGCCGGTTCCTTCTGACATTGATCCGTCTGATCCCGCTTTGCCGGTTTGGGCCAAGCCGGCCGCGCCCGCGCCTGGAGCGGCGAGCGCATCCAAGCCCGCCTCGCCTGCAAACGTTCCGTCGAAGCAGCAGCCCGGAGAGCAGCCGTTGAAAGGCAGTGAACTGGGTGAGGTAACAAAGGCTGATGGCCAATATGTATATCGAGCACAGGTGAATGAGGTGATTTTGCCGGTGATCGTAACGGACGCAAGGCGGCATATAGTCACGAATCTGGATAAAAACAATTTCTTGGTGTATGAAGATGGTCAGCCGCAAACCATCGTCCGCTTCAGCCGCGAGGATGTTCCTGTTTCCATCGGAATCGTGGTGGATAATTCCGGGTCCATGCGCACCAAGCGCGCCGCGGTTACCAAGGCCGTGCTGAACCTGATCCAGGCCAGTAACCCTCAGGACGAAGTTTTCGTCGTGAATTTCAATGACGATCCGTATCTGGACCAGGATTTTACTAATAAGCTGAGCCCTCTTCGCGAAGCGCTTGACCGCGTGGATTCCCGTGGGGGTACCGCGCTTTATGACGCAGTGATCGCCTCCGCCGACCATTTGGCCAAAGGCGCGAAGAAAGACAAGAAAGTTTTGCTTGTGATTACCGATGGCGTGGACAACGAAAGCCGGGAATCGCTTGAATCGGCCATAAGGAAGGTCCAGGACGATCAGGGGCCGATCATCTACACGATTGGCATTTTGGGCGACGAACCGGGAATCAAGCGAGCCAAGCGGGCGCTGCAAAGCCTCTCTGACCAAACGGGCGGGGTGGCATTCTTTCCCAAAGATCTGGTGGAAGTGGACGAGATCAGCCAGGAAGTTGCTCGTGACATCCGCAACCAGTACAGCATAACTTATAAGCCGACGAATCCGCGCAGCAATGGCGGTTATCGCAAGGTGAGAGTGGAGGCGCGCGCCCAGGGTTACAAGGACTTGCAGGCCCGGACCCGCGATGGCTACTTTGCCGACGAGAAACGGACTGCGGCCAAGCAGTAAGAACTGAAAAGATCAGGACCGAATGGGCGCTTCTTCCCGGAGGCGCCCGTTTTATTTAAGGGCTGAGCTGATCTATGCTGTGATCAGAGCGTAATCGCTGCTGCAGCCGGCTCAAGTGCGGGGATTTCCTGTTCCTGCAGAACCGCGGGCAGGTTGCCCATGTCCATATGTCCACGGGGAAGGCCGGAGATCAGTCGCAATGATTGGTTGATGCTTTCGGCGAACTGTATTCTGGTCTTCTGCAGGCGTCGGGCATACACCGCCGTCACCCGGCACAGCAGAAATGGATTGGCAATCGTACCGCCTGCGGCAAAAACCTTGGACGAACGAGTGCTTTTATCAATATTCATTCGCTTCCTTCACTTTCTTCCTCATGGCCAAGCTGTTGTTCCGGGGACTCTTGCTCGCCGCAGTGGTCTTCCGGTAGTTCGGCCTGGGCCCCCGATTTCGCATGAAATGGAACATTGGTGTGCAACATAGAACAGCCTTTTTGAAATTTTGGCTAAGAAGGAGAACTCCAGAGGTACTGACTTAGTTCAGCAGGCCTGGAGAGTAAGGAAGGATACTTGCTCACTCTTGACAGTACTCTGTTCACGGCCTTCTGTCAATCCTGCCATGCGGGCTTTAAACCTCTTACTGTCCTGTTTTGAACATTTTGGCGTTGGCGACCGGGTCCCGTTTGACCATATTGCTCCCGCTCCCGTACTCTAAAAAGTCTCCCTTATGACCCGACTTAGAGTGGCTGAGAACATTACTGAACTGGTTGGCCAAACTCCCATGCTGCATTTTCGCCGGATCGTCCCGGCAGACGCGGCTGATGTCTTTGCCAAATTGGAATACCTGAACCCCGGCGGCAGCGTGAAAGACCGGGCCGCAATCGGCATGATCAAGAAGGCGGAAGAGCAGGGCCTGTTGAAGCCGGGATCAACCATTGTGGAGGCCACAGCGGGAAATACCGGCGTAGGCCTGGCTTTGATCGGCGTAAACAAGGGATACAGCGTGGTGGTTTGTGTCCCGGAAAAATTTGCCGAAGAAAAAGTCAAGATCATGCGGGCACTCGGCGCTGAAGTCGTCCGCACCCCGGATGAAGCGGGGATGCAGGGCGCAATCGCAAAAGCCAGGGAACTTGCCGCCAAAATTCCCGGATCGTTTACAGCCCTCCAGTTTGAAAATCCAGCCAATCCTGACTTTCATGAGAAAACCACCGGGGAAGAGATTTTGGAGCAGATGCGGGGCGCGGTAGATGCGGTTGTGATCGGGGTTGGCACGGGTGGCACATTTACCGGCGTGGCCCGCTGTTTGAAAGAAAAGCTGCCCAATGTCTATTGCGTCGCCGTGGAGACAGAAGGGTCGGTCCTGGGCGGAGGCCCCAAGGGGCCGCACAAAGTGGAAGGTATTGGTTCCAGTTTTATTCCCAAAACTTTTGATCCCGCCGTTTGCGACGAGATCATCATGGTCACAGACAAAGACGCTTTTGATACGGTGGCGCAGCTTGCCCGTCTGGAAGGCGTGCTGGGCGGCTCCAGCGCAGGAGCCAATGTCTTTGCGGCGATTCAGGTGGCCCGGAAGCTGGGTAAGGGCAAACGCGTAGTTACGGTCATTCCAGATTCGGCCGAGCGCTACATGTCAAAGAATATCTTTGAAGGCGGCGAAT
Organism: Candidatus Angelobacter sp.; assembly: GCA_035703825.1. GTDB lineage: Bacteria > Acidobacteriota > Terriglobia > Terriglobales > Acidobacteriaceae > Angelobacter. The sequence goes on along the minus strand of DASSXL010000078.1, from coordinate 39,907 downwards.
AATCATTTCGCTATAATCCCGCCGTGCGCTTCTTCCTTTGCTGTCTCATTGCTGCCCTTGGAACAGCCTGCAACTCGCACGCGGCTCCTTTGGATGACCGCCACGCCGCCATCGACCGCGCGCTCAATTTTCTCTACAAGACTGCGTCAGATGAAGCGGCTTTCTCCCGCTTTGGTGAAGACCTTTTGTGGTGTTTCTATACCATCTCCCACACTGCCGCGGACCACGAACTGAGCGATTCCGCCCGGCGCATGGGCCGCGAACTGGCCGTGCGCTGGCGCAAATCCCATCGGCATGTGCCGCCCGATGCCAGCGCCAACCGCATCTTTCTCCTGGTGTCTGGCGCTTACGCCGCAGACCACCTCGGCTTCCCGGACCGCCGGTACAAATCTGAATTGCGCAAAGCATCCAGAAGATTCACAGCCACGGATTACCTCGGCTTTGATCCGGCACAAGGACCTCCCAGCATGGATAATCCTGGCCGCTATGACCAGTGGTATGGAGCGCTGGTTGTCACGTTCTTCGGCGACTCCTACGGCGTCCGCCTGGGAGCGCATTATCGTGACGTGCTGCAGTGGCTGCCGCGCCTGCGTCCATACGAGGGCCATGATGAAGAGATGGAGTTTGATATTTTTTATGCCATCACGCACGTCATCTATACGGTCGACCGATATCACGAACGCAGCGTTGCCGGTTCACTCTTGCCTGCGGAACTGGCTTTCCTGCGGCGCAAATTGGACGAGGCCATTGAAGATGAAAACCCGGAGATGGTAAGCGAAGCTCTGGATTGCCTAAAAGCCACGGGATTTGCCAACGATTCGCAGGTGCTGGAGGGAACGAAATTTCTCATCGAATCGCAGCGGCCAGATGGCTCATGGGCCGGCAACGCGAACGATCCTTACACCGAATATCACTCCGCATGGGCCGGGATTGATGGCCTGAGGGATTATCATTTTCACGGCCAGGTAAAGAAATTGCCTGTCCATTGATTTGATCAGTTCCAAAGGCCGTACCTCATAGGACGTTAATGTTTGCTTCGCGCACAAACTGGAACCTTAAGCGCAACCGCCTGGCTGAAGCGCTGGAGCGCCACAAGGCCGCCCGTCGCCAGCTGCTCGATCTCAGCGCGTCCAATCCTACCGAGTGCGGTTTTATGTATGACAATGGGGCCATCCTGCAAGCCCTAAGTAATCCGGGGTCGCTGCAATATCAGCCCAACCCGCTCGGCCTGAAATCAGCGCGCCAAGCTGTCGCGGACTATTACGCCGAACACGACGAGGAAGTATCCGTTGACGATCTGCTTCTTACCGCCAGCACCAGTGAAGCCTACTCTTTCATTTTTCGCCTGCTCTGCAATCCCGGGGACGAACTCCTGATCCCCACGCCCAGCTATCCGCTCTTTGATTTCCTGGCTGACGTGAATGACGTGAAGCTGGCGCGCTATCCGCTGTTTTACGATCATGGCTGGCACATTGACATGCACGCGCTCAAGCAGGCCATCACGCCGCGCACACGCGGCGTTATCGTGGTCCACCCTAATAATCCGACAGGACATTTCATCAAACCGGAAGAAATTGCGCAGCTCAACCAGATATGTTCTGCCAACCAGATGGCTGTGATCGCCGACGAAGTCTTTTTGGATTTTTCCCTGGCAGGTAAACCCAAGAGTTTTGTTTCGAATGCTGGGGCGCTGACCTTCACCATGAGCGGCATCTCCAAGATCTCCGGCTTACCTCAGATGAAATTAGCCTGGCTGGTTGCCAGCGGGCCAGCCGCGGCGAAAAGGGAAGCGCTAGCCCGGATGGAGATGATTGCCGACACATATCTTTCTCTCAACGCTCCCATTCAGTTGGCCGCGCCAGTTCTGCTGCAACAGCGTGCCGCCTTCCAGCAGCAACTTATGGCCCGTGTGCGCGCCAACCTTGCCGAACTTGATGCGGAGCTTGCAAAAGAGAAAAGATTCGATCGTCTGAATATTGAAGGCGGCTGGTATGCGGTCCTTCGCGTCCCCGCCACGCGCCCGGACGAAGAGCTTGCCATCGAGTTGCTGGAAAAACACGATGTCTACGTTCATCCGGGCCACTTCTATGATTTTCCCGGTGATGGCTACCTGGTATTGAGCCTGATCGCTCCGGAGCAGGACTTCCACGAAGGGATAGGGCGGATCTTGTCGGCCATGTAGGTCTTTTTTCTATCATCCCGAGCGCAGCGGAAGGAAGTTTATTGTCACAAGGATGGTTTTGTCGCGAATTAACGCGAAGATCCACTTATCACCCTTGATGCAATTCGTGTTCATTCGCGTGCATTCGCGACTGATTCTCGGCAGCAGGGCTCCCTCGCGGCGCTCGGGATGTTAACCCTCAAATCCCATTTGCGTGCAGCGTAAGGTCACCCACATCCACGTGCGCGTGCAGGTGATATTTCCCCGGCCCGACTGTTTTGAAAGAGTGCTCGAGCCGGCTTTTCGCGGTCTTAAACAAAGGCGCATAAACATCGCCGACGCGCACCGAAAAATCGGCCCGGGCATAGTCCTGAGGACGCAGCGCGCTTAATTCCAGATTACCTGCGTGGACCTCGATGTCCTTATTGCCCTCAACGTCGCCCACACGCAGCCCGCCGGAATCCATGCGCACGCGCAGGTCTGTCCTCCTGGGGACTTCAATCACTGCATGAAAATTCTTTTTGGGACCGGCAATCTTCAGTTCGTTCACGCCGTGGCCGGAACCGATCTTTACCTCGACGCTTGGCGGCTCTTCAGAGCTTCCTTCGTCGTATACCACGGCAATGCTGCCAGAAGAGCTGGCTACAATCTGGTAGTCGCCGGAGCCCAATTCAATCTCCAGAGGCCAGTTGGGATCGGGCCTTAATTCATAGCGGCGTTCATGGCCGGTTTGCGTTTGTCCCCAGGCCAGGGAAGCGGATAGCGCGAGTAAGAAAGGCAGGAGTCTTTTCATGACACGCCTCCTTGCGTTCTATATACGCCGGTAGAACGGAAAAGGTTCCGGGAAGTTGCGAACTTATTTTGCCTGAGCGTTGCTTGCTGAAGCCGATTGCCGCAGCTTGTACCGCTGGATCTTTCCTGTGGCGGTCTTGGGAAGCTCCGGCACCACTTCAAAGGTCTGCGGACACTTGTATGCTGCGAGTTTGCCCAATACATGCTGCCGAATCTCTTCAAGCGTTTGCGGCGTATTCTTCGCCCCCTGCTTCAGCACCACGTAGGCGGCGGGCTTGACCAGTTGGTTGCCGTCGGGGCTCCCAATGGCCGCGGCCTCCTGCACCATGGGATGCTCCATAAGAACATTCTCAATCTCAACCGGGCTCACCCACATGCCTTTCACCTTCATCATGTCGTCATTGCGGCCCACGTACCAGTAGTAGCCATCGGGATCGCGATAGTATTTGTCGCCGGTGCGGATCCAATGGCCTTGAATCGTCTCTTTTGTTTTCTCATGCTGGTTCCAATAGCACGAGCAGGTGGCATCTCCCCTGATGAGCAGGCTGCCAATCTCCCCATCGGGAACATCAAGACCATTCTCATCGACGATTCGCGCCTCATATCCCGGCAATATCTGCCCGCTCGAGCCCGGACGCGCCGCCCCTGGCCGGTTGGCGATAAACATGTGCAGGGCTTCGGTTGACCCGATCGCATCCAAAATCTCAACCTTAAAGCGTTCTTTAAAGCGATGGTAGATTGCCGCCGGCAGCGCCTCGCCCGCGGAAACCGCGCAGCGGATCGTGGAAAGGTCGAAATCGGGCCCGCCTCCTTCGCGCTGGTAGGAAAGAAGGGTTGAGTAATTCGACGGCACGGAAAAGAAAAGCGTCGGCTTGTGTTTTTCAATCACAGATAAAATATTCGGTGGAGAGGGCGACCCCGGCCACAGAATGCTGGTAGCCCCGACAGAGAGAGAAAAATACATTCCGTTGCCCATGCCATAAGCAAAGAACAATTTAGCCACGCTGAAGAAGCGGTCGTTCTCCGTGATCTTCAAAATGCTTTTCGCATACAGTTCGGCACACACCACCATGTCGTGGTGCAGGTGGACGCAGCCCTTAGGGAAGCCGGTGCTGCCGGACGAGTATACCCAGAACGCTGCGTCGTCTTTTGTCGTCTGCTCGGCCTCGAGCTCAGGAGAGCTATCATCCATCAGTTTCTGGAGCGATTCCGTTCCCGCCGGCGCGTTGCCAAAAACGACGATGGTCTTCAAATAGCGGAGTTTTTCCTTGGCAATGGCTTGCACCAACGGCAGCAGTGATTCGCTCACAATCAGCACCCGCGCTCGTGAATCGTTGAGCATGTATTCGTACTCATGCGGCTTGAGCATGGTATTGATCGGGATGGGCACCGCGCCCATCTTGATGCCGCCAAAGAAGCAATAGGCGAACTCCGGCGTATCCAGCAGAAGCATCCCAATGCGTTCTTCCTGGCGGACTCCGAGCTTCTTGAGCATATTGCCGGCGCGGTTCACTCGCTCAAAAAGCTGGCGGTAGCTCACGCGCTGGTCGCGGCATTCAAAAGCGATCTTGGCGCCGCGGCCTTCGCTGATGTGGCGATCAACAAAATAAGTCGCCACATTAAACATTATGGGCAATTGAATCGATTTCATCTGTGCCATGAGTGAGCTGCAACGCAATCTTTCAGGGCAAGCCTCGTAGAATCAGGTATTTAGACTTTCACCCCGGTCTGCAAAACCATAATATAGCTGGAACTTATGGCTCTTCCCAGTCGTAACTATTGCCAGCCGGTAATTGCAAAGCGTAATAATTTTGCCGTTCCGGTTAATAACAGGGTTCTTCTCTCGTCTGACATCTTGAGAGGAGCACCGTACTAAATTGCAGGCCACAATGCAAATAGCGCAAGCGAATATGGCAGTCATGGCCGGAGACAGTTACTCACCGGGGCTGGAGCAGATATTTCTGGAGCACAAAGACCTCGTTTTCCGGGCGGCTTACCGCGTTACCGGCAATTCGAGCGACGCTGAAGATGTTTTGCAAACCGTCTTCCTGCGTCTCGTCCGCCTGGAAAAATTTCCGGAAATCTCCAACCTTCCCGGATATCTGCACCGTTCCGCGGTGAATGCGTCTCTGGACTTGCTGCGAGGGAAAAGAGAAACTTTTTCCCTGGATGAAGACCCGAAGCAGACCGAAGTGGCGTCAACAGACCATGGACCCCACTCGGCTGAACTCAGGGACTGGTTTCGCCACGCTCTGGCGAAGCTCAATCCACGCTGGGCGGAAATGTTTGTGCTTCGATTTATTGAGGATTACAGCAATCGTGAAATTGCCGGACTGATGAATACCTCGCCGGCTGTAGTTGCTGTGGTGCTGCATCGTACGCGTACTCAACTGAAGAAGGACTTTAAAGGATTGACGAGGAAACCCCGATGAAGCACCAGGATGAAAAACAAGATCGCGCCACCAATTCAGGCGAACTGCTTGACCATGCGCTTTCTGCCATGCGCGCCGACCAGCCTGACCATGAGACCATGAACGCTGCCGGAGAGCGCGTCTGGCAGCGCGTAAGCCAGGAAGCCGCCTTTCCTTCTACCGCGCAGGTAGTTTCCATCCGGGGATGTGAAGACGTTCGCGCATTGCTGCCGCAATATCGCGCCGGACAACTCGCTTCCGCCCGCGCTCTGCTGGTGGAATCCCACTTGCATGAGTGCGCGGCGTGCCGTCGCGAAGCGGAGAGCGGCCAACGCGAGCGCAGCATGCTGGCGCCATGGCAGCATGAGCTTCCCCAGGTCCGGAACACCGGCTTTCGCTGGGTTGCAGCTGCTGCGGCAATCGTTATTTTTGCCGTCGCCACTTATTTCGTGCAAGACAAGTTCTTCTCCGGCCCGCAGGGCATGCGCGCCCGCGTGGAATCCCTCAACGGCGTGCTGAATCGCGTTGGGTACAACGGTGATCAGCCGCTCAAGGTCGGCGACGAAGTCACAGAAGGGCAGCGCGTTCGCACCGGCGGGGGATCGCACGCCATGCTCCGCCTGCGTGATGGCTCGGTGGTGGAAATGAATGAGCGCGCCGAATTTGGCGTTTCCATGGGCCGCAAAGATACGACGATCGAGCTGCAACGCGGCAACATCATCATTCAGGCAGCCAAGCGCGAAAGCGGCCATCTTTACGTGGCTGCGCAGGATTGCCGCGTTTCCGTCACCGGCACGGTGTTTTCAGTGAACGCCGGCATGAAGGGCTCGCGCGTCTCGGTGATCGAAGGCGAAGTGCGCGTGGTTGAAGCTGGAACGGAGAAGGTCCTTCATTCGGGTGACCAGCTTACGACCAACGCCAGCCTGGCAACGGTCCCGGTAAAGCAGGAGATTGCCTGGAGCCAGAACCTGGACAAGCATCTGGCGCTGCTGGCCGAGTTCGCTCACCTCAGCAACAAGCTGCAGACTGTACAGCTTCCGGGGCTCCGCTATAAGAGCACCGTGCTGGGCACGCTTCCGGCAAATACCGTTGTCTTTGCCGGCATTCCCAACCTGGGTGACGCCGTGCAGCAGGCCAACAAGCTTTTCCAGCAGGAATTGCAGGAATCCGCCGTGCTGCGCGATTGGTGGCAGCAGGTGCAGGCAGGGAAGAAAAATGGGCCCGAGTTTGACGAGATCATCAACTATGTTCACGATCTCGGCCAGTATCTGGGCGACGAAATCGTTTTCTCCGTCGCGCTCAATGGGCACGATGGCGAACCTCTGGTGGTCGCGCAGGTCCAGCACGATGGTTTGAAGCAATTCATCCAGCAGGAAGTGGCGAAATATGCGGGAACCAAATCGCATCTTCGCGTTGTCAATGAGCAGGAGCTCAGCCAGATTTCGGCCCGGGAAGGGAAGCAGCTTCTGATTCTGGTACGGCCCGACTTTGTTGCCGCGGCAGGCGATGCGGCCACATTGAAGCAATTTGTTGCCGGATTGAACTCCGGTGGCGGCGGCTTTGCCGGCACGCCATTCGGTCAGCGCATGGCCGCGCAGTATAAGAACGGCACAGAAATCCTATTTGGCGCAAACCTGGCGGAGATGACTTCAGGGCACAGGCCGCGCAGTCCCGAACAGAACCCGCGCTATCAGCTTACCGGCCTGGCTGACGTAGAATATCTGATCGCCGAGAGGAAGGGAAGCGGTGAACAGGTACAGAACCACGCGCAGCTCACGTTTGTTGGCCAGCGTCGTGGACTGGCTTCGTGGCTGGCGGCGCCCGCGCCCATCGGCGGCCTGGACTTCGTCTCCAAAGACGCCGGAGCAGTGGCTGCGTTCATCTCCAAGAATCCGGCAGACATGCTGGATGACGTCTTGAATATCGCGAATGCTTCAGACGAGCACGCGGCGGCCAATCTGGCTCGCGGTGAGTCAGAATTGAAAATCCGCTTCCGTCAGGACCTGGCCGAAACGCTGGGCGGCGAAGTCACGTTTGCCCTCGATGGCCCAATTCTGCCCACGCCATCCTGGAAGATTGTGGCTGAAGTAAAAGATCCTGGCCGCTTGCAATCCACGATCCAGCAGTTGGTCACGGACGTAAATGACCACGTAAAGGGCCAGCATGAGGGTCTGGCATTGGACCAGGAAACAGCCAACGGGCTGATTTTCTACACAATCCGTCACCTGGATGCAACAAAACCCCTTGAAGCGACGTATACATTTACTGACGGTTACATGATTTTTGGTCCAAGCAGGGCGCTGGTTATGAACGCAATTGCCATTCATCAAAACGGAAACTCATTGGCGCATTCGAGTGATTTCCGCGCGCTCCTGCCGCAGGACGAGCAGGCTGACGTTTCCGCGGTGCTCTACCAGAACCTGGCGCCGGTGATTAAGCCGATCGCCCAGCAACTTAGCCCTTCGCAGTTGCAGTCATTGCAGCAGATTGCGGCGGAGACCAAACCCAGCGTAGTCTGCGCGTATGGCGAAAATAATGCTATCCGCGTGGCCAGCAGCAGCCGGCTTTTCGGCTTTGACCTGAACACCCTGGCTCTGTCCACCTTGATGAGAGTGGCCGAGCCTTCACGAGCATACGGAGCGCGCTCCCGTTAGCAAGAGGCCGGATGCCTGCAATTATCGAAATGCAAAACCTGACGGTGCGGCTGGGCAACAGGACCATCCTGAACCAGTTGAACGGCTCGCTGTCAGGTCGTTGTATTGGACTGCTGGGCCCAAACGGGTCGGGCAAATCAACCCTGATCAATACGCTGCTGGGGTTTTATGAGCCTGTCGCCGGCGCGGCCCGCGTTTTGGGGAAAGAAGTGAAAAGCCATCTGCGCGAGCTCCGCGCCATGATAGGCTACATGCCGGAAAGCGATGCCTTCATCGCCGACATGACCGGCGTCCGCTTCGTCCGTTACATGGCGGAACTTTCAGGCCTTCCGCGCGGCGAAGCCATGGAACGCGCCCACGAGGCTTTCTTCTACGTTGGCTTGGGCGAAGCCCGTTATCGCAAGCTGGGGACCTACTCGCTGGGCATGAAGCAGTTGGCCAAGCTGGCGCAGGCAATTGCCCACGGACCAAAGCTGGTTCTGTTGGACGAACCCACCAACGGTCTCGATCCCGAAGCTCGCATTCGTATGCTGCAACTGGTGCGCGAGATCCGCGATACAGGCGAGGTCAGCGTGCTCATCTCTTCCCACCTGCTGCGCGACATTGAAGAATGCTGCGACCAGGTGCTGATCCTGAAAGATGGCCGGATCGCGGCGCTGTGCAATCTGGAAGAAGAGCGCAAGGCCAATCTCAAATTCCTGGAACTGGAAGTGACGCAGGGCAATGGCTTTCTGGAGTCTGTGCGCGGGCTGGGTTGCGAATGTGCCAGCTTCGGCGCCGGACGTGTCCGCATTGTCCTGCCGGACAACATCGATCTGCGACAGATCTATCGCACCGCGGCCGAGCATGAAGTGCAGATCCGCCGCATGAACTACCGGAGAGATACATTGGAAGACATCTTCCTTAAAGCCATGGCGGGAACTCCGCAGGCAGCTCCATCACAACAAGGGAGCGCCAATGGCCGTCTATAAACGGACTTACAAGGCATATCACGGACCGCTCACGCCGGCGTGGTCGCGCTTTACCGTGCTCTCGCGCTATGGCCTTTCAACGCTGTTTAATTCTCGACCGTTCACCGCGTACACCGTGCTTTGCTTTTTGCCATTCCTTGTGGGTCTGGCTTATGTCTATTTCGTGCATAGCGCCACTGCTCAGGCGGTGCTGGGTGTGAGCGTGGGAAATGCTATGCCGGGAACGATCAACAATCGCTGGTTTGTCGCATTCCTGGGCGTTGAGGCATGGATGGGGTTTCTTCTGGCTGCATGGGGCGGGCCTGGGATGATCACCAAGGACTTTGCCAACCACTCAGTTCAGCTTTATTTAAGCCGGCCCATCTCGCGGACAGAATATTTGTTTGGCAAGGTGTCCGTTCTTGCTGCGTTGCTCTCCTGTACCACCTGGATTCCCGCGCTTCTCTTGTTCTTTGTGAAAGCGCAGCTTCAGGGGCACGGCTGGATTTGGGAGAATCTCTGGATGGCCGGTTCGATCCTGGTTGGTTGCTTGCTCTGGATCGCGGTGATTTCACTTGTCTCGATGGCGGTTGCCGTCTGGGTGAAATGGCGTATTGCCGCCACGGCCCTCATGCTGGCTATTTTCTTCCTGCTGCCTGCCATGGGCGTCGTACTCGACGCGATTTTGCGCACTCAGTGGGGCAATGTAATCAACTTTCCCTTCATGATCACCATCGTCTGGGCGCATCTGTTCCAGCTTACCTCCACGAATCGCCATGCTTCTGGGTTTGATGTGGTGCCGCTCTGGGCCGCATGGGCATCGCTCCTGTCGCTCTGCACTGCGTGCTTCTGGCTGCTCGATCGCAAGCTGCGCGCGCGGGAGGTGGAACGCTCATGAATCCCGTGCATGATGGCCGAATCATTTTCGAGAACGTCTCCAAGTTTTATGGTGAAGTCCTGGGCGTGAACCGTGTGAACCTGTCCCTGCCTCCGGGAGTCACCAGTCTGGTGGGGCCGAATGGCTCCGGCAAGACCACGCTCATGAATCTTGTTACAGGGCTTGTGCGCCCGACTCAGGGTCGCATCAGCGTGCTTGGACTCACACCGGACGAACCGGAAGAATTCTTCCGTCACGTGGGCTACTGCACTCAATTCGATTCCTTTCCCAAGGGCGTAACCGGCTTCGAGTTTATCCAGCAGTCGCTGCGCCTGCGCGGGCTTAGCGGCGCTGATGCCTCTCGCCTTGCCATGGAGGCGATTGACCGTGTCACCATGGGCGATGCTGTGCATCGCCGCGTGGCCGGTTACAGCAAAGGCATGCGCCAGCGCATCCGGCTGGCCCAGGCCATCGCGCATCACCCTACCGTCCTGGTGCTGGACGAACCATTGAACGGACTTGATCCCATGGCGCGCTCGGAATCCATCGCCCTGTTTGAAGCGCTGGGGAAACAAGGCCTGCACGTGATTATCTCCAGCCACGTTCTGCATGAGGTCGATAAGATTTCCGACCAGGTTGTGCTGATGAGTTACGGCTATGTTGTGGCGGAAGGACAGATCCATGGTGTGCGTACTGAAGTGAAAGAACATCCCATGCAGATTCTTGTCCGCTGCGCGCAGCCCAGCCTGCTCGCTTCCCGCCTGTTTTCGCAGGACCACGTGGTGGAAGCCAAGCTGAACAATGACGGCAAGGGCGTTCTGGTGCGCACCAGGGATGCCGACCAGTTCTATCAGCTCCTGAACAAGATCGTGGTGGAAGAGGATTTTGCCGTGGATACAGTCGCGCCCAATGACGACGACGTGAACTCCGTCTATCAATACCTGATCGGCAGCGGGGGAGGGACCGTATGAGTTCGGCAGCCATCGCGCGCCCGCGCAAATCATTCAGCGACATTCCGTGGCAATTGTGGGCTTCACAACTGGTGGCAGTCTTGCGGATCGAGATCAAGAAGACCCTCTGGATGCGCCGCAGCCTGTGGATCTACCTACTGGCCTTTGCGCCGACTGTGATGTTCGGCATCCACGCGCTAACAAGCCCGATGGGCCGCAACTGCAGCATTGAGGAGGACACACGCGTCCTGGCCTATACGTTCCAGATCTTCTACCTGCGCGTGGGAATCTTCTTTGGCTGCATGGGCCTGTTCACCTGGCTGTTCCGTGGGGAAATCGTTGAGAAGAGCCTGCACTATTATTTTCTGGCTCCCATGCGGCGTGAACTGCTGGTGGCAGGGAAGTTTCTGGCCGGATTAATCACCACCTCACTGGTCTTTGCCTCATCTGTTCTGGTCTGTTTCTTTTTTGTATATAGTCATTTCGGAGCGCCCGGCCGGGCGTATGTATTCAGCGGTCCCGGTCTCGGTCAACTGGGATCTTACCTCCTGGTGACGGTGCTTGCCTGTCTGGGCTTCGGCTCGATCTTTCTGGCCTTGAGCCTGATTTTCAAAAATCCTATCCTGCCGGGCATTGTTGTGCTCTTGTGGGAGTCCTTCCATGCAGTGGCGCCGCCTCTGCTGCAAAAATTCAGCGTGACGTTTTACCTGAAGCAGCTTTCGCCGGTCACCATTCCCCCCGATGGCATCATGGCGCTGTTCACCGTGATCGCCGAGCCCGTTTCACCATGGCTGGCGATTCCGGGTTTGCTGGTTCTCAGCGCCGCGATCCTGGTCTTTGCCGGTTACCGCATCCGCCGGACAGAAATCAGCTATCTGGCTGACTAACTGCCTGGCGCCCAGCAAACTCCTGTGAGGGCAATGCCATCTAGTTTGAGAGTAGTTGCTCGATGAAGTAATCTATCCACGTCGTTTCAGTGTGAGGTTTGCTATGTCACTTCGCGCAGCGGTCCTTGTCGTCCTCGCCCTTTTCGCCAGCATGGCTCTTTGCGCACAACCACAAGGTCAAGCGGCTCCGCCGCAGACCCCTCGCCAAGCGTTGATTGAAATGATCAGCGGCGGCCAGGAGGGCGCGATGAAACACCTCACTCTCGAAATGCAGAAAAGCCTGCAGGGAGACGGGAAGAACAGCGCGGCGCAGCTTGCGACTTTTGATCAGATTAGGGCTGCGTCCTCTGATTTTCAGGTCTTTGAAACAGGGGAAGTCCTGCTGAGCGCGAATGACCCCAAAAGCCATGAGAAATTTGAAGTCCACGTGGATGGTGATGATCTAAGTGGTGACACAGACACTATGGACATTTCGTTTCACCAGTTCCACGACGGCGTGGAACAGGACATCCCTTATGCCGCAATGCTCTCGCGTTTTACCGTCGGGATGAAGCGCCAGGCCAATGTCTGGCGACTGAATGACATCTCCATCAACATAAAAATTCCGGTGGGAGACCCGAAGTTACTGGAGAAATTTGGCAACGGCATGCCCGGAATGATCGGCGGCAAAATCGGCGGAAGCGCATCGGGCAAGTCTGAAAAATCAAGAGACATGGCGCCCAGAGAAGCAATCATGATGGTGGCCTTTGCAGAATCCACATTTGCCCGCAGCCATCCGGAAACCGGTTTTACCTGCACGCTGGCTGACCTGGCCAAATCCAATCCGTTCAATCTCGATCCCCGCATTTTTACCGGTGAACCATACCGCGGCTACAAGTTCAGTTTGAGCGGATGTCAGGATAAACCGTCTGGGAGTTTTCACCTGGTTGCAGAGCCGGTTGCGCCGGCCGCCGGAGCCAAAGCCTATTGTACGGATGCCACCGGCAATATTCGTAGCAGTGACGATGGACGCGGCAGTAGCTGCCTCGCATCCGGAAAGGTCGATCGCTCGCTACAATACGACGACGATGGCGCGGCGGCCGTGGGAATTGATGTCCACGTACATTCAGACAAGCCGAAACCGTGAACTGAAGTTATTTCTGCAAGAACGGATTGGTCTCGCGCTCTTCGCCGATGGTCGTAACCGGCCCGTGTCCGGGCACCACTTCGGTCTCATCCGGCAACGCCAGCACCTGATTGTGCAGTGAGCGCATGATCTTCTCCATCGATCCGCCCGGCAGGTCCGTGCGGCCGATGCTGCCGGCAAAAAGCGTGTCCCCGGCTAGCAGTTTTTTCTCCGCTGGAAAATAAACGCAGATACTGCCTTCCGTGTGACCCGGCGTATGGATCACGTTTGATGATATCTCCCCGATTTTCAGCACGCGTCCCTGGCCCACCGCCTCGTCCACCTTCACTTCTCCCGGCGGCCGCATGCCCACCCAAGCCGCCTGCATGTCCAGCATCTTTAGAAGGGCATAGTCATTCTGGTTCATCAGGATTGGCGCGCCGGTTGCTGCTTTCAGCTTCATCGCGCCGCCCACGTGATCAATGTGCGCGTGCGTAATTACAATCTGCTTGAGCGTAAGTTTTTCCTGGCGCAGCACCTCCAGAATTCCCTCGATCTGGTCGCCCGGGTCGATCACCATGGCCTCGTGGGTCTTCTCATCGCCAATGATGGAGCAGTTACATTGCAGCGGGCCGACTGGAAAGATTTTGTGGATCATAAGAAAAGCCTACCACCGATGAACGCGGATGGCACCTTATGCGCGAACGCGGCCATGCGAACCAAGCTGGCCACTACCTGCCAACAGAATCCCGCCACTTTGTTCCGATCCCTTCCGCGGATAGATAGAAAAATTGTCCGAGAGTTATGGAAAATCGTTACGTAAAACGGGCCGCCCGCGGCGGCCCTTGTCTCCATAAAATTTGATTCTGAGATTCGTCTTGTTACTTCTTGGGCGTCTCCACCGGTGTGGGAACCCTATCCATCACAGACGATGAGCCCCGCATGCTGATGAGGTAAGTGAGCCCCATGGACGTGAGCATGAAAATGATGGCGCACCAGGTAGTCAGCCGGGAAAACACGGTAGCTGTGCCGCGCGGGCCAAAGGCAGTCTGGCTGCCCATGCCGCCAAAGGTGGCAGCGATATCTGCGCTCTTGCCGTGCTGGAGCAGCACCACAACAATCAACACCGCGCATACAATCACGTGAACTGAGGTTATCAGAACTTTGAGCATCTGTTATTAAAGGTCCTTTCAAAACTTGGTGCGGAAGGGGGGATTTGAACCCCCACGCCTTTCGGCGCCACCCCCTCAAGATGGTGTGTCTGCCAGTTCCACCACTTCCGCTCTGGGCCTGTTTGCACCCACTTGAGCGATGAACGCCGGATGGGAGAAAAAGGAAACTTGATTATAACAAACTCTGATTCGCTGACCTAGACGCCAATTCGCCCGGCGCAGTCCGATCCAGGCCTGGATCACCGCCCTTTGTCCGCACGCCACTACTTCAAGTTCATATCCGGAATACTCTTGAAAGCGATTCTGGGGGGCGCTGCCTCGCGCACTTTGTGAATCCCTCCCAAATACAAAGTTGTCGAGCCATATTTTGCATTGACGTTGTCCATTACCTGGGCCAGGCGATCAAACTTTCCCGCTCCATACATCTCGTCAAAGAGCGTCATATTCCGCATGTTTTCTGGAATCAGGTCCACCAGCGCCACGCTGACCATGATCGGCCTTTGCTTAGGGCATTCTTTCCATGCGTCCTGAAAGACATTTACCAGAGTGATGGTGTCATGGCAGGAAGGGAAGCGCAGACTGGCTTCCCACACCGGGCGGTCATTCTGCAGCCAGTAGCTGCTGGGATCATCCTCTTTTAAGTTTTGTTTCTTTGAGAACATGACAAAGATAGCCATGCCGCTGGTCCAGAGTTTCGCCTTACGCAGACGGACTGCGGCTTTGTGCAGCAGCTTCTTGCCTACGGCGGCCGCCTGTTCCCGCGTACGCAGTTCAGGAGGCAGCACATGCTGATGGCTGATACTGCTTGTAGGCGATTCCCGCTCGTCAAAGTCACTTCCCCGCAATTTCAGCCAGAAGCGTGTACCCAGAACGCCGCCCCAAAGCCGCGTCATCTGATCTATATCGAGTTGCCAGAGTTGCTCCATGGTCTGAACGCCTTGTTTGAGCAGGCGCTGCTCCATCCTATGGCCAATTCCCGGCAGATCGCGGAGCGTCAAAGAAAGCAGGGCCTGTGGAAGCTGGCTATGCGAAATCGTCACCAGGCCATTGGGCTTTTGCATATTGGTGGCAACCTTGGCCAAAAAACGGTTCGGAGCCAGCCCAACGGAACAATGCAGCATTTCTCCAACGGAATAAATGGCCTGCTTTACCTGGCGCGCCAGTTCCTGCGCATTCGATATTTGCCGGTCGCGTCCACCCAACCGGCATTCCATCTCATCGATGGAAATGATTTTTGAAATGTGCAGGCAGTTTTGCTCAACTGCGGCTTTGATTTGTTTGTGGTATTCAAGGTAGAGTTCATGCCGGGCCACCACCACATTCAGGTCAGGACATTTCTTCCGTGCTTCACCCAATGAGGTTCCAGTGGTCACGCCGAAAGCCTTGGCCTCGTAACTGGCAGCTATGCAGACAGTGGAATCCGCATCGACTGTAACGACTGCGGTAGGCTTTCCGCGCAAGTCTGGTTTGACTTGTTGTTCCACCGAGGCGAAGTACGAATTCATGTCCAGAAAGAGCCAATTGACCTGTTCCGCTACTTGAGTGGCGCCCGGCATGACACAGCGAAGATAACACGGATAGAGAATAAAAAGCAAATAACTTCTCGCCCCATCAACAGTGGCTATTGCTCGTTCTATTTATTGCTTCTGATCAGTGTGCCATCAGTGTCATCCGCGTAAATCAGCGGTGAAAAGCTTTTGGTTTTTCAATTTCGGCGATTTTTGACAATCTTGGCAGTTCTGGCAATCTTCACCCACCGTGTTGATCAGTGGTAAGGTTTTTCTCTACCACTTCACAATCGCCGCGAACGATTTCGCATCCAGACTCGCGCCGCCCACCAGCGCACCATCGATCTCCGGTTGCGTCATCAGTGCTTTCGCATTTTCCGGCTTCACGCTACCGCCGTAAAGAATCCGCATCTTGGAGGCCACGTCATCGCCGAAAGCCTCGGCGGCTTGTGCCCGGATTACGCGGTGCGCTTCGGCGGCCAGCTCCGGCGTGGCGGTCTTGCCGGTGCCAATGGCCCAAACCGGTTCGTAAGCCACAACAATCGTATGGGCCCCGCCACCTGCGATTTCTCTGAAAGCGATGCCGCATTGCCTGCGCAAAATATCTTCTGTAACGCCGGCTTCGCGCTCCTGCAATACCTCGCCCACGCACACAATCGGTTTCAATCCCACCAACAAAGCCGCGCGCAGCTTACGGTTCACCGTGTCGTCGGTCTCGCCAAAGTACTGGCGGCGCTCTGAATGGCCGATGATGACGTGTGAGCAGCCCAGGGCATGCAGCATCTGGGCGGAAATCGCTCCGGTGTATGCGCCTTCCTTTTCCCAGAACATGTCCTGTCCGCCCACGGCGATGCTGCTGTCGCGCGTCGCTTCCAGCACGGCGGGAATCGCCACAAACGGCGGGCACAGAACAATCTCGTCGCGGCTGTGTTCCCAGACATGAGGAAGAAACGCCGACACGAAGTCCCGCGCCTGCTGCGGCGTCTTGTACATCTTCCAGTTGGCCGCGATCAGCTTTTTTCTCATGCCTCGGCCTTGATCTGATAGTTGGGAAAGTCGCGGCCCAGTTCTTCAGCCGCCGCTGCATATGCTTTGTAAGTGCGCTGGTCAAAAAGCACAAAGCGCACCCGCTTTACGGATTTTGGCTCGTGCAGCAGATCGACGACGGCCCGCAGCGCAATTTGCGCCGCCGGCCCCACCGGATAGCCAAACGCGCCGGTGGAAATGGAAGGGAAGCTTATGCTGGTGCAGAATTTGGAGTTGGCTTGCTCGATGGAATGGCAATAACAGCTTTCGAGGATCTGGGGTTCGTTGACCTTGCCGCCCTGCCATACCGGTCCCACGGTGTGGATCACGTAACGCGCCTTCAGGTTGGCCCCCGACGTGGTCACGGCCTGCCCGGCAGGCAAGGTACCGCGCTGCTCGCGTATCTTTTTGCACTCGGCCAATAGCGCAGGCCCGGCAGCCTTGTGAATGGCGCCATCAACGCCGCCACCACCCAGCAGGGAAGAATTGGCGGCGTTCACGATTGCGTCAGTGGTTTCATCGGTGATGTTTCCCATCACCAGCTCAAGGGTGGCTTCAGGGCCGATTCGATATCGCACGCTGTCCGCCATTATTTATCGGTAAGCGCTTCCACGCCGGGCAGTTTCTTGCCCTCCAGGAATTCCAGTGACGCTCCGCCGCCGGTCGAAATATGCGTAATCTTGCTGGCCAGGCCCGACTGGTGGACCGCGGCAACCGAATCTCCGCCGCCGACAATCGAGATCGCACCGCGGTTCCCGGCAACGGCTTCGGCAATCTTCATGGTGCCGCGCGCGAAAGGAGCAACTTCAAACACGCCCATCGGCCCATTCCATACAATCGTCCGGGCGCCGGCGATTTCTTTGCTGAAGGCGGCAATCGTTTCCGGCCCAATGTCCAGGCCCATCTGATCGGCTGGAATGCCTTGCTCCGTCTTTATGGTTTGGGTCTTGGCGGCAGCGTCAATCTTTTCTGCCACCACATGGTCCAGTGGCAACAGCAGTCGGACGTTCTTATTCTTCGCATCCTGTAAGAGCGATTTCGCCAAGTCTATCTTGTCTTCTTCCACCAGTGACTTGCCCACCTGCTTGCCTTCGGCCTTCAGGAACGTATACGCCATGGCGCCGCCGATCAGCAGCGCGTCAACCTTGGTGAGCAGGTTGCGAATCACGTCAATCTTGTCTGAAACCTTGGCCCCGCCAAGGATCGCCACAAACGGCTTTTCCGGATTCGTTGTGGCCTTGCCCAGATACTCCAGCTCTTTCTGCATCAACAGGCCGGCAGCGGATTTTTCCACGAACTTCGTAATGCCGGCGGTTGAGGCGTGTGCGCGGTGGGCCGAGCCGAATGCGTCGTTCACGTAGATATCGGCCAAAGCGGCCAGCTTGCGGGAGAATCCCTCATCGTTGGCTTCTTCTTCGGAGTGAAAGCGCAGGTTTTCCAGTAGCAGCGTCTGGCCCTTTTCCAGCTTGTGGGCCATCTCTTCCGCCGCCAGGCCAATGCAATCCGGGGCAAAGCCGACGTTGCAACTGCGCCCCAGTTTTTCATCCAGTAACATTCTCAGGCGCTCCGCCACGGGCTTGAGGCTCATCTTGGCATTGAATTTCCCTTTAGGACGCCCCAGGTGTGAAGCCAGTATCAGCCTTGCGCCCTTGCGCAGCGCGTACTCGATTGTCGGCAGCGTCTCGCGGATGCGCGTGTCGTCGGATACTCGACCGTCGTCGGTCAGGGGAACGTTGAAATCCACGCGCATGAAGACGCGGTGACCTTCAAGTTTCAGGTCCTGTATGGAAAGCTTGGCCATATGTTTCTCTGTTGCGACTGCCATTTACAGCCCCTTCTTTGCCATGAAGTGGATCAGGTCGCGGACGCGGCAGGAATAGCCCCATTCATTGTCATACCAGGCGATTACCTTCACGCAGTTGCCGGCCACCACGCGGGTCAGCGGAGCGTCAACAATGGAAGAGCGCTCGTCGCCGCGATAATCCACCGAAACCAGCTCGGCAGTTTCATAGCCAAGGATGCCCTTCATCGGGCCATTGGCCGCGGCTTGCAGCGCCTTGTTCACCTCTTCCACGCTGGTGCTCTTTTCAACGAATGCCACTAGGTCTACCACAGAGACGTTTGGCGTGGGCACGCGCATGGCAAAGCCATCGAGCTTGCCCTTCAGGTCCGGGATCACCAGGTTGAGTGCCTTCGCGGCGCCGGTGGAAGTTGGAATCATGGAAAGAGCAGCGGCGCGGGCGCGGCGCAGGTCTTTGTGGGGAAAATCGAGAATGACCTGATCGTTGGTATAGGAATGGATTGTGGTCATGGTCCCGCTTTGGATCTTAAAGCTGTCATGCACCACCTTGGCCACCGGGGCCAGGCAGTTCGTGGTGCAGGAGGCGTTTGACACGATGTTGTGCTTGGCCGGATCGTACTTGTTTTCATTCACGCCTAGAACAATGGTGATGTCCTCATTCTTGGCGGGGGCGGAAATAATCACCTTTTTCACCGGATCGCGGAGGTGCTTTTTTGCCTGCTCCGCGTCGGTGAACTTGCCGGTGGATTCAATCACCACCTGCGCGCCCACGGATTCCCAATTGATGGCCGCCGGGTCTTTTTCTGAAAAAACTTTGATCGCCTTGCCGCCCACCGTGATGGAATCGCCTGAAGCTTTGATGTCTTGCTTAAGATTGCCGAGAATCGAATCGTATTTCAGAAGATGCGCGAGCGTTGCGGGGCTGGTAAGGTCATTGACAGCCACAAATTCCAGATTGGAATCGTCCAGCGCGGTCCGCAACACATTACGGCCAATCCGACCAAAGCCGTTGATGCCGACTTTAATTGCCATTGCTATTGAATCTCCTTCAAAGACCTGATGACGTGCATCTGTTGGATGCAGAAAAACCGCTACGGTAGGATTCCGATACGCGGTTGAAACTAATCAGGTTAGCAGAGATTGTTGAAGAGGCGCAAACTGCCCTAAATGCCGATCCTGTGACTGGCATCACGAACGGTAAAGACAACAGTGTGAACTTGAAATCGCTCCTGGAGACTGAAGGGAACCGCCAATATCTTGAAGCGATAAAGCCGCGGATCGCAAAGTCCCGCGGCTTTATCGCAATGCTGCTCGGTTGGTTATCCAAACGCTTACAGTTCTTGCTGCTGGCGTCACACTTTTTCTGACACTTGTTCCTGCAGCCATTTTGCTGTCCTGGCCACCGCTCATGGAACTTTCACGCTGCCGCCCGAGGCGGAATGATGGAAGCTCGCGGGTCCGGGGCCGTGCGCTTCTGTCCTTCCGGCTAGTGCCTGGAATTCGGCAACGTTCTTGTTTGCGCTTCAGATTGAAGCTTGTGCGCCGTTCAATTCTTTTCTTGCCTGGCCCGTTGTCCCTTGCCTCTCCATTTGCATTACAAACTTGTCCCATTACTGTTGCTAACTTGGTCCCGCTTGCGAGTCCTTCTTTGGATGGTCTTCAAGACTGGGCCAGGGCAGGAACATTCGAGCCGTCAAGTCCGAGCATTTTGAAGTCAGCGCCAAAGCGTCTGCGCAACTTGCTTTACCGCTAAACCGGCCTTTGCCAATCTGCAGGGACTTTTGCCTGCCAGGAGTTCATATGAATGACTTGGCTGGGTTGCGGGGCGCAATTATAGCAAGTTGCACTATTAGAGCAACATAAGAATTGCGGCAAAGCCCGGTCCCGTTAACTTTTTTGGTTCGCCATCGAGATAGGCAGGGTTGGGCTTGTCTTTGAGGGCCTTGCTGGTGGGATCAGGGGCGTTGCTCTTCGCCTCCATCTTGGCCGGATTCGACTTTTGTGGTTTTCCCCATCGATGAGAACGGCTTGACTTGGCCATTGCCAGCCTGGTTCCCACGCCGACGCGGAACCCTGCAACGAGTTTTCCGGATTTCACGCTGGAAAAAGCTCTTTGCTTGCAACTTCTTAGCTGCTTGTGTTACACACAGAAGCATGCGCAACTGGATGCGCGAGCGCATGAAGCGCCGTAAAAAAAAGCCGGAGAACGAGACGGAGGCCACTGGCAAGGTTGGCCAGCAGAAGCCTCCCGTGGATGAGTCCCACCCTCAACCCATTGTCCCCACATACGATGACCGGGATGCGGAGGCCGCCCACGCCAGCGAAGCGGTCCAGGAACCGCCTGTAGCGGACGAACCCCGCATGGAAACCGAGGTCCAGCCGGAATCGCCGTCCGCTCCGCCGCCGGGCGCGCCGGAGCATAAACCGGCGCAGCAGGCCGGCAAGTCTTCAACCCGGCCACCCAAGGGCGTGGTGGTACTCGCCATCGGCCTGCCCGGTTCAGGAAAAACGACGTGGTTTAAGCGCCGCGGCGTCACTCCGCTTTCCAGTGACATGCTGCGGTCCATCCTTTTCGATGACATCACCGAGCAGCGCTATCAGGGCTTGGTCTTTTCCACCCTTCGATCGCTTCTGCGAGCCCGGCTGATCGCCCGCATGCCGTGGAATTACGTCGATGCCAGCAATCTGGCGCCGCATGAACGCCGCCAATGGATAAAGATGGCAAAAGGCTTTGGCTATGAGGTACATGCGGTCTTTTTCGATGTACCACTTGAAGTCTGCCTGGAGCGCAACCGCAAGCGGGAGCGGCAGGTAAAAGAAGACGTGATCCAGCGGATGGCAGCCAAGCTCAAGGCACCCGGCTTTGAAGAGGGCTTTGGAAAGATCACCGTCGTTCGGGTAAAACGCTCCGAGGAACCGGGCGAGCAGATAGGTCGAATAGGCTGAAGATCACCCGCCTAAAAAACTCTACGTAGACCAAAGAAGCTTCTAACGTCCACCAAAACCTGTGCGTAGAGACGTAGCATTGCTACGTCTCTCATCAAGATGCGGAAGATCACCCTTGAAGCCTCCCACGATTTTAACCTCGCGCAAAATGGACCAGGGCGAAGATCCCAAACCACAGGAAAGCCAGATAGTGCCAATACCAACTCGTAACCTCCACGGCAATCCTTTGTGACTCAAATCGGAGCGCCAGAAAACGCCCGCCTGCGGCATAGAGCAACGCCAGGAGCCCTCCAGCAAGATGGACAGCATGTGTGCCGGTCAGCAGGTAGAAGTAAGAACGGCTTGGATTGGAAACAAGATACACGCCCTGATGCCGCAGGGTGTTCCACACAACAACCTGGCCTGCCAGAAAGCCAAAGCCAAGGAGCAACGTGATTCCCAGCCAGGGCAGATCACGCCTCATTCGCGGAGGAACAATTCCCATGGCGGCAAACTCTTCTTTCTTCTCCATGGTGCGGCGGGCAAGCTCCAGCGTGGCGCTGCTCAGCAGTAGAACCAGGGAATTGGTCCACAACAGCAGATACGGCAATTTAAGCGTAATCCAGTCGGTCACCCAGCGGTGGGCGTCTTCGTCGTATCGGCCTTTGCCAAGTCGGAAAACATATAGAAAAGTCAGGGCCACGAAGACGGCAGTGACCGAAACCAGGCACAGGGCCATTCCGATCCGGTAGCGGCGCATGCGCTGGTTGCGTGAGCGGAAATCTTCAGGGCGCCCGCGATCTCCGTCGTCGCCACCGCCAAACCCTCGGCGGTGCGGGATCTTGCCTGGCCCTCCGCCGCCCAGCTTAGGCTTTCGCTCAATCTCTACGCGATCGCTGATGATCGGCATACATCTACTCAGATGGCGTTTCTGCCTGCTCTAGCTGGCCGGAGCGTCCTGCATGATGAAGTCGTTTTCCGCTCCGGGAACGTTGTACTCATACGGCCCATGGTTCACCTGCGGTCGCCATTCGCCCGGCCCTTCTTTCGTCGCGTAGGAAGCGGGAGTCCATTCCAGCGTGCCGCACTCCCATGGATTGGTTTCCGCCGCCGGCCCTCTTCGCATGCTCCAGAACAAGTTCGCCAGAAAGATGAGCTGTCCCGCGATAGTGACGATGGCAGCCAACGTAATGAACTTTTGCAAAGGCGCCATCGCCGCTACATATTGTACGCCGCTCAGATCAGAATAGCGCCGAGGATGGCCGGCAATTCCCAGCAAATGCATCGGCACAAAAATGGCATAAGCGCCAAAGAGAGTGATCCAGAAATGCAGCCGGCCCAGGCGTTCATTCATCATGCGGCCAAACATCCTTGGAAACCAGAAATGCGTGGCGGAAAAGATGGCAAACAGCCCGGCCATGGCCATGATCAGGTGAAAATGTGCGACAACAAAATATGTATCGTGCAGGTAAGTATCGAGCGCAGGCTGGGCCAATATCGGGCCAGTGAGCCCGCCGGTAATGAACAGAGAGACGAACCCGGCAGAAAACAACAGCGGCGTGGCGTAACGGATCCTTCCACCGTAAAGCGTTGCCACCCAGTTGAAAGTCTTGATGGCTGAAGGGACTGCGATGGCCGTTGTCAGGGTGGAGAAAGCAAAGCCGGCGTAGGGATTCATTCCGCTGACGAACATATGATGTCCCCAGACCATGAAGCCCAGCGCGCCGATCGCCAGCGTGGCGCCGACCATGGCTTTGTAACCAAAGACCGGCTTGCGCGCGAAGACTGACAGCAGATGCGAGGTCACGCCCATCGCCGGAAGGACGGCGATATAAACCTCCGGGTGGCCAAAGAACCAGAAGAGGTGCTGCCAGAGCAGAGGCGATCCGCCGGAGTGGGCGATTGCCCTGCCGCTGATGAGCAGGCCTCCGGGGAGGAAGAAGCTTGTTCCCGCATGACGGTCCAGCATCAGCAACACCACCGCGGCCAGCAAAATGCCAAAGGCCAGCAGGATCAAGATCGAGGTGACAAACCAGCTCCAGCAGGTCAGCGGCATGCGCATCCACGTCATCCCTGGAGCGCGATGGCTGACCGTGGTGGCCACAAAGCCGGCCGCGCTCATGAGCGATGACAGACAGAACAGGCCGATGCTGACCAGCCATAGGTCGGTTCCCAGACCCTGTCCCGGGCCTGCCGACGCCAAAGCGCTGAGCGGTGGGTATTGAGTCCAACCAGCCCCAGGCGCGCCGCCGGGGACAAAGAAAGCAGCCATCAGCACCAGAAACGACGTTAGGGCAGTCCAAAAGCCGACAGCAGCCAGCCGAGGAAACGCCATATTCCGCGCGCCGAGTTGCAGCGGCAGAAAGAATGTTCCAAATCCGGCCTGTGGCACGGTTGAGAGCACAAAGAACACCATCAATGTCCCGTGCATGGTCAATTGCGCCAGATAATTTTCCGGCTTGATTTCACCCAGAAAGAGAATTATCGCCTTAGGCCAGACCAGATGGATGCGCATCAGCAAGGAAAGCCATGCTCCCACCAACACGGCAGCCAGGGAGAGGAAGAAGTATTGCCGGCCGATTATTTTGTGGTCAGTGCTGAAGAGATTGCGGGCTTTCTGAAATCCCGAGCGTAGCGAGGGATCGCTATCGTTTCGAATTGCTTTCGGGTCAGGAGTCTGATTCAGCATGGGCATCGTTACAGATGACAAAAATGCTATTCCTTAGGATTTTGGGGAACAATAGGGTTCCCTCGCTACGCTCGGGATTTCAGAAAGAACCGTGCTGCTTCAACCATGCTGCAAACTCTGCCTCACTCACCACGCGCACTACCGCGCGCATGCGATAGTGCCCAAGGCCGCACAATTCAGCGCACGCAATCTCATACGCGCCGATTTTCGTAGGCGTAAAATGCGAAATAATCTCCATTCCGGGGACAGTATCCTGCTTGAAGCGCATGGCGGGGATAAAGAGGCTGTGGACCACATCCTGGGCCCGCAGATGCAGTTGAACCGCGTGGCCCACGGGAACGATCATGGCTGTCGAAACAATATCGTCGCGCCCGGCGGGATCGCTGGGATCAATGCCCAGGGGATTGCCTTCGTCCGGGCGGGCGAATTTCTGTGCGTCGGTTTTTCCAAAAGCACCATCCGCGCCGGGATAGCGAAAATACCACTGGAACTGCGCGCCCGTAACCTCAACGTCGATTTCAGTTCCATGTTTTGCGGGCGGCATCATGCTCGACCACAAATGGTCACCTGAAATGTTGAACCAGAAAAAGATGATCGTGACGGCAACGGTCCAGGTAACTTCAAGCTGCCAGCTTCCCTGGGACGCCATGCCGCCAGCATGAGGTTTTTTCGAGAGCGCCCAAACCAGAATCAGGTGCCCAACAACAAACAGCGCGCCAAATACCCATAGTGCGATCCTGAATTGATGGTCGATCAGACCGGACAGGGAAGAAGCGCCGGCAGGGAACCAGTAAGGATGCGCCAGAAATAGGTAAACGCAGCCAAGCACAACCAGCAGCAGGGCGAGCCGGAGCGCGACAGACATTATTTCCGCCGATGGCCGTTCCGCACCATCTTGACGAACTCCTGGTGGACCCGCGTGTCGTCCGATAATTCTGGGTGGAACGTTGCGGCCATGATCTTTCCCTGGCGCACCAGCACCGGATCGCCGCCGTGGGTGGCCAGGACCTCAACGCCTTTCCCAGTGCTCACGATCTTCGGCGCGCGGATGAATACCATTTCCAGCGGCTTGTCTCCCAGTTTGGTCTGGGCCAGTCGGATGGAACTGTCAATCTGCCGGCCATAGGCATTGCGGCGTATGCGAATGTCCATGGCTTCCAGGGATTGTTGCGGAGGATTCTCGACCTGCCGCGCCAGCAGGATAGCGCCGGCGCAGGTCCCGAAGGTGGGCTTGGTAGAAACAAAGCCTCGTAGCTTTTCCAGAAAGCCGCGCTCGGCCAGAAAGTTCAGAAATGTACTGGATTCGCCGCCGGGAATTACGATGCCATCAATGGCATCAAGTTGCTCAGGCTTGCGCACCAGCGTGACCTCAGCGCCCAACTGCTCCAACCGCGCCTTGTGCGCTTCGTAGTCACCCTGGATGGCTAGGACACCTATTTTCATGTTTTTTCTTTGTCCCGACCCTGAGCGTTCTTTGCGAAGGGGAGGAAACCCTACAATCTGAATCGCTCTAAAAGGGAAGATAAGTTGCAACGCTGAAGTGGTGCAATATTTTTTGTCGGTGGAACTGTTGTAGCTATAGGGCTCCCTCGCTTCACTCGGGAGTAAACCCCACTACCAGCCCCTCGTCTGCAACAAGTCACCTTCGGCCATCGCCGCAACGGCCAGGCCCTTCATCGCGCCAACCAGGTCCTCGCTGACTTCAAGTAATATTTTAGGATCGTCAAAATGCGTGCAGGCGCGGACGATGGCTTTGGCCCGCTTCTCAGCTTCTTTCGGCTCACAGAAATTGACGCCATCAGCCATGAAGATTCCTGAGCCGACGAAGACAGCCTCAGCCCCTAACTGACGAACTAGTGCTGCGTCGGCCGGCGTTGCAATCCCGCCAGCGGAGAAGTTGGGCACAGGCAACTTGCCAGTCTTGGCCACCAAGCGAACCAGTTCCACGGGTGCCTGCAGGTCTTTGGCCTGGGCATAAAGTTCTTCCTCAGAAAGAGCTTTCAACGTCCTCATTTCACGCATGATCTGGCGCATGTGTTTTACGGCGTGGACCACGTCGCCAGTGCCGGCTTCGCCCTTCGTCCGGATCATTGCAGCGCCTTCCGCGATGCGCCGCAGGGCCTCACCCAGGTTGCGGGCACCGCAGACAAAAGGAGTCTGGAAAGCATGCTTGTCAACGTGATGGGCTTCGTCAGCCGGCGTCAGGACCTCTGATTCGTCGATGTAATCCACGCCCAGCGCCTGCAGGATCTGCGCTTCGGCAAAGTGACCGATACGGCACTTGGCCATCACCGGAATGGAGACCGTCTCCATGATCTCGCGAATCTTCTTGGGAGACGCCATGCGGGCCACGCCGCCCTGCGCGCGGATCTGCGCCGGAACGCGTTCCAGAGCCATCACCGCGGCAGCGCCGGCCTTCTCGGCGATCTCCGCCTGGCGGGCATCTGTTACATCCATGATCACGCCGCCCTTGAGCATCTCCGCCAGCCCGGTTTTCAGCCGTAGACCGGCGTTGCCGTTCAGCACTGTTCCACCGTTCGGACTTACCGTCGCGCTGTGGCCGTTGGAGCTGGTTTTATGACCCTTTGCAGCAGAGATAGCTTCCTTTTTCCCGCGTGATCTAGACATAGCGAACTCCTGCGCCGTGTCACACATGGGCGTCACGGCAAACTTGTAAGGCTGAAACTCTATTTTACTCGGTTGGCAAGATTTCTGCTGCGATTACGACTTGGTTCTATCCGTCAGAGCGTCGCTCAGGCCAGAGGGCCGCCCGTGCCTGGCAAAGATCCTTTCCGGATCGATAGCAATAAACGTGGCCGTACCACGGGCCAGGACTTCGTTGCTGGCGTTCCTGATCTCGCCTGTATTCGTGTGCCGGCGGCCTTCCACGCTTTGCTCCTGGGCTGTGACGGTAAGCGGCTGGCCAAGCGGAACAGGCTTGAGGTACTTAATTTCCATGGAACTGGTGAGCGCCAGCACGTTGCGGAACTTGTTCACCTTGCCCATGGCTTCGTCCAGGATGGTGGCAATAATGCCGCCGTGCGAGTGCCCCGGAGGGCCGGTATATTTGCGCGATAGCTTGAAATGGCAAATGGCCTGGCGGGAAGCTTCGTCCAAAGAGAACTTCAGGCGCATGCCTTGTGGATTGTCATGGCCGCAACCGAAACAGTGGTTCTTGCGCGGCTTGGGCTTGCCGATGACGGCGTGTCCGTGGGAAATTTTGCGTTTTGCCATGGGTATGAAGCAACGATTTTAGCATTCGTGAGCGCAATGAAACCTTTCAAATGCTGAGGAACTGGGTCGAAGGAGTAGTGGCAAGGCTTTGCCAAGGGCTGAATGCCGACTACTCACTGCTGATTACTATTTCCTCGCCACCAACTCGGCCACGCCTTTTTCATGAACGGTCTCGTGGTAGTGCAACACACGCAGCGATGAAAACGCATGCAGCAGCTCATTGGGCTCAAGCAGAAACATGGGATGGCTAGGGCCGCCTGCAAAATTCTTCTGCTCGGTTGTGTACGTCTTATAGAACAGAAATCCGCCCGGCTTGAGCGCCGCAGTCAAGGCAGGGAAGAGCTCGCGCTGCAAAAAGAAAAAGACCACGACCAGATCGTATTGTTCCCGTCCGAGATCTTGCCGTGTGTTTAGATCTCGAACATCAGTGATAATCGATGATGCTGTGCCGGTCTGCTTCGCATTCTCCCGGGCCTGTTTAACGCCGACTTCCGAAATATCCACCAGCTTCACGCGCCAGCCACGTTCGGCCAGCCAAATCGCGTGGCGTCCCACGCCGCCAGCGACATCTAGCGCAAGTCCGGGAGATGTTCCGAAAAGGAACTCACCGTAAGCGCTCACAAGAAAAGGATCGGGTTCGAGTGAGCTGTGCGAGCCCTCGCTGTATTTCTTGTTCCACATTGATTTTTCGTCGACTGCCACAATTCAAACCTACCACGGAGGCACAGAGATACAGAGAAAGCTTAAGTTATTTGCCGCTGATTTATGCAGATGAGTGCTGATCGTAAACTTCCAAAGGAATTTCCCATTTGATCTGCTTCCATCAGCGTAAATCCGCGGCTATTCGTTTGCTTTTCTCTGTGCCTCCGTGTCTCCGTGGTAGGTTTTACGCTTGTTCCCGCGATATACTGGAAGCTGTGAGCGGACAGCAGGAAAAAACGTTTTACCTGGAGACCTTTGGTTGCCAGATGAACGTGCATGACTCTGAGAAAGTCATCGGCACGCTGGTGCACCAGGGATATCGCCAGGTAGAAACCGTGGAAGAGGCAGGTCTGGTCCTTTACAACACCTGCTCCATCCGCGATAAAGCGGAGCAGAAAGTCTTTCATCGTCTTAACGACTACAAAAAGCTTCAGGCGCAAGGCAAGAAATTTGGCGTGCTGGGCTGTGTGGCGCAGCAGGAAGGTGAAAAGATTTTCGAGAAAGCGCCGTATGTGTCGCTGGTCGCGGGCTCGGCCTCATACCGCAACCTGCCGGCCATGCTGGTGCAGATTGAGGCCGGTAACAACCGAGTGACGGGGCTCGACGATCGCCAGACCGACCTGACATTTGAAACCGACTTTACCGCGCGAACGAATCCCCACCGCGGTTACATCACCATCATTGAAGGCTGTGACAAGTTCTGCGCTTACTGCGTGGTGCCGTACACGCGCGGCAAAGAGCGCAGCCGCACTTCAGATTCAGTGATGGCTGAAGCCCGGCAGATGGCCGATCTCGGTTATACCGATATTCAACTGCTCGGACAAAACGTAAACGCTTACGCAGATCCGCTGGGCAAGAAGACTTTTGCTGAACTGCTCTACTCGATCGGCGAGATTCCCGGCGTTCGCCGCGTGCGTTTTACCACCTCGCACCCTCGTCACTTCAGCAAGGACATAGTCGATGCCATCGTCGCCTCACCACGCCTGTGCGACCACATTCATTTGCCCGTGCAGAGCGGGTCGTCGCGCGTGCTCAAGGCGATGAATCGGGAATATACCCGCGAGATGTATCTGGAAAAAATCTCGTGGATGAAAGCCGCCAAACGACCGCTATCTATTACCACCGACGTTATTGCCGGGTTCCCCAACGAGACCGCCGCGGAATTTGAAGAGACAATTACCCTGCTGCATGAGTGCCAATTCGACGGCGTTTTCACCTTCAAGTACTCACCTCGTCCCAACACGCCCGCGCTAAGGATGATTGACAGCGTCAGCGACCAGGAGAAATCCAATCGCCTCCAGGTCTTGCAGGAACGCCAGCGAGAGATTCAGAGGGTCAATTACGAGAAGCGCGTAGGCAAAATCTATGAAGCAATGGTTGAAGGCGTAAATGAGGCGCGAGGGCAATTTGTTGGCCGTACCTCGCAAAACATCACTCTGAACTTTACTGCCGCGGAAAGTACGGTTCCTTCGGTAGGCAGTTATGTTAACGTGCTGGTAACAAAAAGTTTTCCCAACAGCCTGCTAGGCGAGTTGATCTAATTGAGGAAATCGGCGAGAGCGAGCCGAGTGATTTGGGAGCATAATTAGGTGATGGGCTGAAAGGTCGCCCAGAGCGACATCAAAGTCTCGATTAGGAGCGTTATCCGGCGAGGCTGGGGTCCCCAGGGCGCGCGGTTTGGGCGTGATGGGGTGGGAACGCCGACCACTCGCCGAGCCGGTTGACTTAGGAGCATAGATATAGATGCTGACGGGTGAGCGTTGACCCAAAGCGGTTTGGAGCGAAGCGACATGGAAGTGGAAATGAAAATTCGCGGCTTGATGATGGATCCGGTCACCAATATGCCCATCGTGGTACTCAAAGACGTTGGCAGCGATACGGTGCTGCCCATCTGGGTCGGCGTTTATGAGGCCAACGCCATCGCTCTGGAAATCGAGAAAGTCACCACGCCTCGCCCGATGACTCATGATCTGATCAAAAATCTGCTGATCGGCCTGGATACGCACGTCCACAAAATTGTGGTGAATGAGTTGCGAGACGACACGTTTTTTGCCGTGATCTGGATGGAGCGGGAGGGAAGAGTCATCAGCATCGATTCCCGTCCCTCAGACGCGCTGGCGCTGGCTCTGCGCCTGGATTGTCCGATCTACGTTGAGGACGAGGTGCTGAAGACCTCCAAAGTCGCCAGCACCGCGGCTGACCGCATCTCATCCGACGATCTGCGTAAATGGCTGGAAGGCCTGAATGACGAGGATTTGGGCCGGTATAAGATGTAGGAGCCCCTTTTTCGCCAAGAATAAACGCGAATCTCGCGAATCCAGACCACCTTGTTTTAAATTCGCGTTGTTCGCGCAAATTCGCGGCTCATTTCTTTTCTTTCCATGCCTGATCCCGAACACCAACTCCAACGTCTCTACTTGGCCGGCTTTGAGCTGGAAACATTCGAGCGCTTTCCCAAAGCCATCGGCGTGCTGCGAGATGGCTGTATCGCCTTACTTGTGCCGGGCCCCGAGGGTCTTCAGATCCTGGGCAACGTCGGTTGGCGTATGGGCGAAAGCCTTGGCCCGCTGGTGGAACGGGAAGGTCGCAAGGTTTTTGTTCACAAGCAGGAAACGCTAGAGGCCACGCCGGAACGGATCTCGACGATGGAGCGTTTTCGCCACGATCTGAAAGCCGTGTTGCGGGGAGAAGAAATCCGGACTACATAATCTCTTTTGATAATCTGTACCATTCAATCTTTAAAGTCTTTCTTGAACAGGAAGAGGGAATCGGTTGTTCAAAAAAGGGATCTACCAGCCTATTTCCAGGGTAGAATCTTGCGCCATGAAGAAAGCCCTGGTTGCTGCTCTACTGGTTGTTCTTGGTGCCGTTGGCTGTAAAACACACACCCATAATGTCAATAATGCCAAGCCTGTACCGATTGGCATCCATGAAGTGGTGAGTTGCACCGCGGTTCACTCGACTCTCGTGATCAACCCGCGCACCAAGCAGAAACTCTGTGTAGCTCGCGAGGCCATCGTCACGGAAAAAGACATCCGCGACGCCCAGGCAAGTCGTGACAGCGCTACTAACGAACCGGTAGTCGATTTGTACCTGGATCGTAGCGGCGGAGCGCGCATGTACGAAGCCACCCAGCGGATCACCGCACGCCACGATAACGGGCGCATGGCCATTCTTATCGACGGCAATCTTCTCACCGCGCCGGTCGTCAGAACCCCCATCAAGGATTCATTGATCATTAGCGGGGAATTCACGGAAAGCTCCGCCCAGGATCTGGCGGATGCGCTGATGGCAGGTAGACAGAGGGACTAGCAGGATTTTACATAATATCTGTTATCAGACGTAAATATTGTCCGCGTATCTCCGGCCCTCGCCGCCAGCTCCTTTTACTCGTACCGCAAAGCCACCATGGGATCGACCCGCGATGCCCTTCTCGCCGGCACATAACCTGCAATCATGGTCACCAGCAAGGTTGCCGCCACTGACAGGCCGATGCTCCACGGATCGTGGGGCGTAAGCCCAAACAGCCGGGTCTTCAGCAGGCTGCTGGCCATCCACGCAGCGGGTACGCCCACGGCGATTCCAGCCACCACAACCGCGGCTGTCTCACGCAGCACCATGCCCAGGATTTCACTGCGTTCGGCGCCCAGGGCCATCCGGATGCCGATCTCACTGGTTCTGCGCGTGACGGCATAAGCCATGGTGCCGTAAAGGCCAACGCACGCCAGCAGCAGCGCCAGAAAGCCGAAGGCCGAACTAAGTGCGGCAAAAGTCCGGTCAAGAAACAGCACCTGGGAGATAATCTGGGTTTCCGTTCTTACGTCCACCATCGGCACATTCTTATCCAGCGTGGTCAACTCGCGACGGATGTCCGCCAGCAGCGGGCCTTGTCCCGCTTGCGGACTCTTGATGAAGAATGTCATGAAAGGCCATGAAAAGCCTGGCGCATCCTGCTGATAGCCTCCAGTAGCGGCAAAGATCTGCGTATGAGGGAAATAGACCGTGGGTGGAGCTTCTTCCCGAATGCGTGCGTATTTCACGTCGCTGGCCACGCCAACAATCTGATATCGCGCAGGATGGTTTTTGACTTCGAAGACTATCTCATGTCCCAGCGGATTCTCTCCCCGCATATACTTATCCACAAACTTTTGATTGACTACCACCGAAAGCGGAGAGTTGTGGCTATCTTGTTCGCCCAAAGCGCGCCCTAGGCGCAAAGGGATGGCCAGCGTTTGAAAATAATCTGGGCCTACAATGTGGCGATAAAAATCCGCTCCTCTACCCGCCTCTGTATAACCAGGGATTTTTGCAGATGTAGAGCTTGAGCCGGCGCCAATGGCATTCCGATCAGAGAATGTAACGGCCTGGACACCGGGAATTCCCTGAAGCCGGCGTTGCAGCTCCCGATAGTATTCATCGAGCTGCGCGCCTTTATAACCATTCAGCCCGGGACGCACGCTAAAGAGCAAAATATTCTGCCGGTTAAATCCCAGGTCCTGCTTCTGGAGAGTGTTCAACGTGCGCAGAAGAAGTCCGGCACTCACCAGCAGAAGCAGGCAAAGCGCTACCTGTCCCGCCACCAGGATTTTGCCGGTGGCGAACCGCCCGGCGGACGATCCGGATGCAGGCTGCTTCAATGAACTCAGCAACTCCGTTCGAGTGGCACGCAAGGCGGGCGCCAGTCCAAACAATATCCCGCTTACGATACAGACTACGGCGGTGAACGCCAGCACCCGGATATCGAGGTGCAACTCCAAATTGATCTGCGCTCGGCCACTGGACAGCAGGGCAAGCAATACCCTGCCAGCCCATTTGGCCACGACCAAACCGAGCAAGCCGCCACAGCAAGCCAGCAACACGCTCTCCGTAAGCAACTGGCGCACCAGCCGTGCTCGGCGCGCGCCCAGGCTCAATCGAACGGCGATTTCCCGCTGCCGGGAGCTGGCGCGCGTTAGCAACAGTGAAGCCACGTTGCCGCACGCGATCAGCAGGACCGCGCCCACCATCGTCATCAACAACAGCAGTGAGCTGGAAAACTGGCGTCGCAGGCTGTCCAGTCCTTGCTTGACCGGTACAATCCGCAGCACAGGCTTAACCGGATCGGGATTGGGAACCATGGCATTCAAATTCTGGTCAAACATCACTTGCAATTCAGCCTCTGCCTGCTGGGCACTAACGCCAGGACGAAGCCGGCCAACCACACCTGCCCACCAGAGCTTGGGATCGGTTAGAAATGTCAGTCCGTTGTAAGTGGGACTCTGGCGGGACTGTTCAGCGGAATATTTGGCCAAGGGAATGAATAAGTCCGGCAAGCTGCCGGGCTCCAGCCCAAAAAAATCTGGCGGAGCCACGCCAATGATGTTGATCGGAAGGCCGTTTACGATGATCGTCTTCCCTGCAACTTCGCGGCTGCCGCCCAATCGCCGCCAGAAAGAGTTGGAGATCACGGCTGTCGCCGGCGCGGATTCCTGATCGTCCTCCGGCAAGATCATGCGGCCCACAACCGCCTGCGTTCCCAGGCCCGCAAAGTAATTGCCAGAAACTCCTTGAATCACGGCGGATTCTGCGCGCCCGTCAATGCCAACATTCACCGCGTCGCTGTTGGCGGCAAAGGCAAACGTGCTGAAAAAAACGTGGTTCTGAGTCTTGAACTGCTGATATTGCGCATAGGTAAAGGAATAGCTGCTTTGTCCATCATGCTCATTGCCAAAACTGCTGCCTTCCAGGTCTTCCACATATTTTCCCGGCCACTTGCTCGCGTGCCACTCCAGCATAACCAGTCGCTGCGGCTCTTCCACGGGCAGCATGCGCAGCATGACCGCGTCGATGGCGCTGAAGATGGCGGTATTCGCCCCGATGCCCAGCGCGAGCGACACGACCACGACAACGGCAAATGCTGGAGCGCGGCGCAACATCCGCAGCGCGTAGCGAAGGTCTTGGAGAAGGGTTTGGACAAAGTACAGGCCGCGAGCTTCGCGATAAGCTTCTTCTGTCTGCGCGATCCCGCCTAACGTCAGCCCTGCGGCGCGGCGCGCCTGCTCCTCCGGCATTCCTTGGCGGCGGTTCTCTTCTACCAGCATTTCAAGGTGGGCCTGAAGTTCCTGTTTGAGCTCGCGGTCTTGCCGTTGGCTGGCGAAAAGGCCCTTAATTCGGGCGACGAGGATACGCAGCTTGGTCATTCAAACACCCTTGCGGCCTCACTCTTGCGGCCGAATCCACTTCCTGTAGTTATCCAACACAAGAATAGACCGCATCTCCTTTTGAATGTCAACAGGAGATTAGAAGAAATTATTAGCTCGGCTCACATGGGGGAGCCGGCCCCGGGACTTGCGGATTATCAACCTTGAAGTACTACTTTAGGTTGAAACAACGTTCCCGCCACCCGTCGTGCAATGGCCAGCAGTTCCCTTTGTCCGGCAAACACCCTTACGGTCGGCGCCTTGCTGAATTCCGGCAAGTTGACGGCCGCACCGTGGCGAATCCTGGCGGCGCTGTCTGGCGAAGCCACAACCGCGGGAAATTCCGGCAGAACCAGGCGCGGATGGAGAAAGAGCTCGTCCAGCGTATTGGCCGCCTGGGCTTGTTCCAACTGCTCCAGGCTGTGCGCCTCTTCTATCGTGAATTCGCGTACCGCAGTGCGTTTGAGCTCCGCAAGATGTCCGCCGGGGCCCAGCTTTTTCCCTAAATCGTGCGCCAGCGAGCGTAGATATGTCCCGGAGCTGACCCAGGCGCGGAAGCCGACTTGTTGCCCGTCAAAAGAAAAGAACTCAAGCTCCTTGATTTCGACTTGTTTGGGCTTCAGGTCTACCGGCTGACCTTTGCGCGCCAACCGATGCGCCGGGATGCCGGCGATTTTCCTGGCTGAAAACGGCGGTGGATACTGCGAAATCTCGCCGGTAAATTCGGCGGCGGCCGCCTGGATCTGCTCTAATGACAAGTTGACCGGCTGTTCGGGGCCGGCAAACTGGCCCTCCGCGTCGTAGGTATCGGTGGCCCAGCCAAAGCGGATTGCGCCTTCATAGCGCTTGTCGGCCTCGTTATAGAACTGCGCCAGCCGGGTAAAGCGTCCCAGCACCAGCGGGAGCACCCCCGTCGCCATGGGATCGAGCGTACCCAGATGACCCACGGATTTTTCGCCCACAATGCGGCGCACTCTCGCTACCACGTCATGCGAGGTCATTCCTGCTGGTTTGTTGACGATTAAAACCGCATCCACTTGAGTAACTCCGCTTTATCAAGCATGATACTGAAGAAGCTGCCAACGCATGTTCCCTATCCGAGATGACGCTCCCCGATCGACAACACCGTTTATCAATTACTTTCTCATCGTACTCAACATTGGGATTTTTCTTTTCGAGTTGTCATTGCAGTTTTCTGAAGGGCCCCGTGCCAGGGCCGACTTTGAAATGCAGTTTGCGTTTGTCCCGCAGCACGTGGCCGCATGGATGAAAGGCTACCTTCCCGCCGCTGTGGCCTTTGTTCCCTTCCTCAGCTCCATGTTTCTGCACGCTTCACTGCCACATGTGCTGCTGAATATGTGGGGGTTGGCAATCTTCGGCGACAACGTTGAAGACCGGCTCGGCCATTTCGGTTATCTGGTCTTTTACCTTCTCTGCGGGCTGGGCGCCGGAATCACGCATCTGCTGTTTAATTTCTACTCTCAGGTGCCAACGGTTGGCGCCAGCGGCGCGATTGCCGGCGTGATGGGAGCGTACCTGGTTCTTTATCCGCGGGCGCGTGTTCTTACCTGGTGGGGATTTTTCGTCTTCTGGTTGCCGGCCTGGCTGGTGCTGGGATACTGGCTGATCGTGAACCTTTTGAGTGGAGCTGCTTCCATATTGACCGTCGCCAAAGGCCCTGCAGGCGGCGTTGCTTTTTGGGCCCACGTTGGCGGATTTGTTACCGGAGCGCTGCTGATCCAGCTTATGCCCACGCGGAAGAATGTGTATGCCTTTGAAGATTACTGATGGTTCATACGGCGAGCGCGCCGTGATTCTAGAGCGCGCCCGCGACGGGCCCGATGCGGATTTCTTCAATCGAGGCATTTGCCGGGGCTGAAACAGCATGCAGAACGGCTCGCGCCACGGTTTCCGCTGAAATCATCTTTTCTCTCGGGGCGTCGGGCCAGAATTGGCTCCATATTTCAGTGTCAGTAGCGCCTGGGAGCAGCGCGAGCACGCGAATCCCACGCTTGCGCAGGTCTTCGCGAAGCGCGTGTGTGAATCCTAGCGCGCCGTACTTGGAAGCGTTGTAGGCGGACATGCCGGCAAACGGCTGTATGGCCGCGACTGAGAGATTGTTTACGATCGTTCCACCGGCGCGCATCAGGGGGAGCGCGGCGCGCGTTACCAGAAACGTGCCGGTCAGGTTGGTGTCAAGCACGTCTCTCCAGGTTTCGACCGGCACCTGATCGACGGGCGCAAGCGCATGGGACACTCCCGCATTGTTAATGAGCACGTCGATTGTCGGATGCTGTTTGCTAACTTCGTGGAAAAGCTTCTCCACGGAAGAAGAATCGCGAACGTCGCAGGGAATGCCGGTGACGTGCTTCTTGCCAGCAGGTATCTTGGCTGCGGCAGCACGAAGCCGTTTTTCATCCCGGCCGGTGATGACCACTGAATAGCCGCTTTTGGTAAACAGACGGGCCATCGCCAGACCAATACCGCTACCGCCGCCGGTAATGATGGCGGTTTTGTTTGGCGTGGTCGCGCTCATCTCGCGGTCTGTCCTGGTTGCCGGCGCGCTAATGCAACCTTTCTCTTGCGTCTCTCAAGCACTTCTTGCGCTCTCCAGTCTATTAGCTGCGCGGAACAAAGAGCGCCGGTTCCAATCCACATCGGGATATTGGAATTAAGCACGAGCCCGAAGCTCCATGACACAACCACAGCGACCAGGCCGACCGCTTCCATGTGCCTGGGCACGCGGGTTAGGTATTTCCAGCACAAGGTAGCCTGAGCAAGGGATACCAGGACCATTTCCAGGAACAAGGTCCTGGGGAAAGCTTGCGACGGCGTGGAAAGCGTGCGGCCAGCCAAGAACGCGGCAAACGACCTGAGGATGATGTACCCAAGAACCCCAAAAAACCACTTGACCCAGTACTGCACCGTAAAAAACATCAATGCGCAAAGTGCCGCCAATGCGCAACCGCCTAAAAATTGGCCCGATAGGGGGAAGCGAGAGGCAAGGTTGACCGTTCT
The DNA here is from genome assembly GCA_035703825.1 of Candidatus Angelobacter sp. Taxonomy (GTDB): domain Bacteria; phylum Acidobacteriota; class Terriglobia; order Terriglobales; family Acidobacteriaceae; genus Angelobacter. The sequence goes on along the minus strand of DASSXL010000078.1, from coordinate 2,866 downwards.
GCCAATGAGCAAAAGGGTGCTGACAAGCAGCAAAAGAATCAATGCCAATGTGAGTAAGAAAAATCCAGAGAGCCGAAACCCTGATCTTACCTGTTCGCCGATTGAGCGGTTGTCGAGGATGCGATCTCCGTTTACTTCTTATGCTCTAGAACGAGTTTCCGTTTTTGCTGTTGCGGATCAGCGATAGGAACTCTTCACGCGTTTTGTCCGAGTTCCGGAAGCTGCCCAGCATATGCGACGTTACCGCTGAAGAATGCTGCTTTTCCACGCCCCGCATCATCACGCACAGGTGGCGCGCCTCAATCACTACGCCCACGCCCTGTGGCTGGATGGCGTTCTGAATGGTTTCCGCAATCTGTACGGTCAGCCGCTCCTGCACTTGCAGGCGGCGCGCAAAGATATCCACCAGGCGTGGGATTTTGCTCAGTCCCAGGACTTTGCCATTGGGAATATAAGCCACATGGACCTTGCCGAAGAACGGCAACAGGTGATGCTCGCAGAGGCTGAACATCTCAATGTCTTTGACGATGACCATCTCGTCATAGGTCACGTCAAAGAGCGCGCCCTGAAGGACTTTATCGGCATCCTGTTGATAGCCCCTGGTCAGGAATTCGAGAGATTTCTGCATGCGCTCCGGAGTGCGGACAAGACCGTCACGGTCCGGGTCTTCGCCCAGCCGCAGCAGCAGTTCCCGCAGCAACTCATGTGTAGTGGCTTCAGACGCGGGCGACGTTGATTCATCAATTTTCTTCACAACCGCTCTCGGTTTCACCAACTGTCTCCTAATAACGGATTTCCCTGCCCCCGGCGTATTCAAAGGAATTGAGCATGGTTTCCTCGATACGGACTTTATCGACCTGTGCGTGGTGAAAGTCTCGCTCCAAAATGTCGAAGACCTCAACACAAAGATTCTCTGTGGTTGGCACCATTCCCTGAAATTCTTCTAAGGTATTGAGGTTCTGATAGCCAAAACGTTCCAGGATTTTTTCATGCACAAAGGAATCCAGGTCTACCAGATTGCAGACCATGCCGGTCCGGGGATCCACCCGCCCCGCCACCGTGACCTCAACGAAATAATTGTGGCCGTGACCGTGTGGATTGTTGCACTTACCGTAAACGGCCTGGTTCTCTGCGGCGGACAATTCATCGCAATGCAGCCGGTGCGAAGCTGAGAACAGGTATCGCCTTGTCAGGTAGGCCTTCATGCTTCTCCGTAATAGTCCACAAAGAGGTCGGGCGTCTCATACACTCGGACACGGTGCAACTCCGCCAGATTAAGCTTGGGCTCAAGCCGACGCCATATGCTGATGGCCAGGTTCTCCGTCGTGGGGATCTGGTCCTTGAAATCAGCAACTTCCTTGTTGAGGAAACGGTGGTCCATGGCGTCAATCACTTCACGGTTCATGATTTCCTTTAACTCTTTCAGGTCCACCACAAATCCTGAACGCTGGTCCACGTTGCCCTTTACTGTGACTTCCAGTGTGTAATTGTGTCCGTGGCCGTGGGGATTATTGCACTTGCCAAAAATGCGCTGGTTTTCTTCCGGGGTGAACTCCGGGTTGTGATAGTAATGCGATGCTGAAAACTCCGCTTTCCTTGTCAGATAAACCATCAGAATGAGATCGTTAGCGCAGATCGCCCTTTCGAATAGATGAATCAGCCGCCGCTTTAGGTGCGGATTGTGAGTACGTCCGCCCTTTCCATGTTAACTCGCCACGCCTATTGAAATGGATGTGAGAACGCAACAAAAGTGACACATAAATCGGTAACCCTATGAAAGCCATGAGGTTAGCCTTCCATGGGAAATGCGCTTGCCGGATGCGGAGAAGAAAAGTTAGATAGAAAAACACCCCAATCGCGAATAGCAGGAGACCGCTTTCAAGGTGGTCTCCGACCATCATTATCAGTCCTGCTCCGAGCCCGAGCGCAATCGCGCCAAACTCGAACGCGCGCTTTACTGCCAGCAGGACAGGACGGCGGAAGAGTATCGCCAGACCTTTTGACCAGCCTTCCCACATGGCGCCAAAGGTGCGGTACATTCTGGTGCGAACCAAACCACCACCGTAGCGAAACCATATTCTATGACCAGATGCTTTAAAAACTTTTGCTAACTCAATGTCTTCAAGGACATTGAGCGGCAGCACACCGTGTCCTCCCAGCGCTTCGTATACCTCACGCCGAACAAGGATGTATTGCCCGTTAGCGGCCACAGTGGGGTCGGCGGGGTCATTGATTCTTTCTGAAGAATAGGTCCGCACAAGATCGGCAAAAACCAGCGGCATCACCGCTAGCTCCCACCATTTGGCGGTTTCCTGTTCGGGCGAGTACGAGAGCAAATCGACTTTGCGATCTTCAGCCTCACGCACAGACGCCACCAGCGATCCTGTGTAGTGGAAGGTATCAGCGTCAGTGAACAAGAGCCACTCGGCGGCGCTGCCCGCGGCGCCCGTGACAAGCGCATTGACCTTACCCGTCATCCCCGGTTTGAGTTCACCAGTGCTCAGCACCCGCGCTCCGGCAAACGATTCCGCGATGGTCCGGGTGCGGTCGGTTGATCCGTCATCTACTACCGTGATTTGAAAGGAAATACCCTGCTGCGCCACAAGCGACTCAAGGCAGCGGCCGAGGCAATCCTCCTCATTCCGGGCGGGGATGATGACGTCTACCGTTGGTTCTGCGTGACCAGTTTCCATCAGAATTGGGTTATTATAAGGGGGTGAAATCGCTTCGAATCATTTCTGTCCTTCTAGCCACGCTATTTGCGGGCTGCCTGGGCTGCAATGACCAACCCAAATTGCGCCTGATCGGCTCGCAGGCGCCGGATTTCACCGTGCAGGATACCGACCGCAAAGTCTCCCTCCATGAC
>DASSXL010000008.1:0-17790 GCA_035703825.1 Candidatus Angelobacter sp. | reverse complement strand
CACTTTGCGCATTTTGTCGACTACCAGGAAGGCATTTTTCTCCGTCGTGTCGGAAAGCACCAGCGCAATCGTGGTCAGGTCATAGCGCACGGCCACATCATTCTGGCGGATGTGCGAAGCCAGCGCCTGTCCGATCTGCTGCATCATGCTTTCCACGTGGGACTCGCCGATTTCCTTGACCATGGCGGAGGCCTTGCCGAAGTGAAGCAGCATCAAGGTCATCGGCGCTTTTTGTTGCAGGGAGCGCCGCACCTCAGAGAGCAGAACGTCCAGGTAAGATGAACGCTTCAGCAGCCCGGACTTTTCGTCGGTCACGGCCAGCGTCTTCATCAGGGTCCGCAGCCGGACGTTGCTCACCGCCAGCACCATCTGCTCTGCAATGGTCTTCAGCACAACAATGTCGGTTTGTTGCCACTGCCGGGGCGACGTCTGCTCCAGGATCAGGATGCCCGACTGCTCGCCCGAATCCAGCAGAGGCACGGCCAGCAGCGATTCGATGTTAAGGGCTTGAACATGCTCCGCCGCCGGCGCCAGTTCGCGCGCGGATTTCGCATTCGGAATGGTGACGGACCCGTTGGCCGCCAATTGCTGCGTCAGGCCAATCAGTCTCACGATCGCCATCACGTCTGATTGCTTTACGCTGGGCGCGCAATACTCCAGCGCGGCCGATGGCGGCTTGCCCGGAGTGCACAGTCCGGCAACGCAGCGGCTGGCATTAAAGTGGCGGCCAATATCGTTGACGGCGGCAAACAGCACACTCTTCACGTTGACCTGGCGATAGATGTTTCGGGTGATTTCGGTGACGCGGGCAAAATTATCGACCGCGTTTTCTTCATATTGTGAAGGCGGGGCGGCAGGCGGCGGAGCAGGTTGCTTCCCCGCGGTCGCGGCAGCAACTGGCGCAGTGGCCTTGGCTGCGGCGCTGGCAACTTCATATACCGGTGTAAAGCCCGCTGAGATATACAGATGGCGCAGCTTCTCGTTCTTCTGCTCTTCCCGGGGAAACAATTTGCTCAAGCGCTCCAGCCGCTCCAGCGCCTTGGACCTCATTCCATATTGCAGATAGATTTCCGCCTGGAGGATGAAATCTTCCAGCACCGTAGGCTCGGATTCGCGCGCCGGCTCCGCCGAAGCCGCCGGTTCCGGCGCCGCCTGCGCCGCCGTCTCGGGCTTGCCGCCAACGCGATGAAAACGGTTGGCGATTCGACGGTACTGGTGGTCATCGATGCGGCCGCGCAGCATTTCCAGCCGCTTACCGTGGCCCGGCTCATAAGGATCAAGCTCCGCTGCGCGGTCCAGCGTCTCACCCGCCTGCCCATACTTGCCGGCGGTATAGTAGAGCTGGAACAGCTTCAGCAGGGTGTGGCTGTATTCATGCTCGCGATTGGCGGTATCAAAGAGCTTGACCAGGTATTCCGTGAACCCCAGCGTGGCCAGCCTCCGGTCAGACATTTCATACATGCTGGTAATGAACTCGCGACGGCGGCCCGCCACGGTTTCATGCTCTTCCAGTTTTTTGGCCAGTTCCAGAGCGCCGCGCGTGTCGTTCACGTCCAGGTAGACACCCACCAATGAAGCCACTTCTTCCAGTTGCTGGGGGTCTTTTTCGAACAACTCCCAGGTATAGGGCTCGGCTTCAGCCGGACGCTTGGCGGCCATCAAAGCATGGGCGTATAGCTCCCTCAACTCCGGCAGTCCTTTCACCCTGGTGACAACCTGCTCCAGGACCGACAGGCACTCCTTGACCAAATTGTGGGAGAACAATCCGCGGCCGTACAGGTAGATCGCCTGGAAATTCAGCGGATCGAAGCCATAGGCCTTTTCATAAGACGCAAAGCCTGAGCCCGGTGACTCCTGGTCCTGCAACAGGCCAAGCTGAACAAGGCTGGTGGCGGCGGTTTTGCCTTCACCCAGCGCGGACGCTTTCTCCGCCGTAAGCTGCAGGTTTTCGATGGTCGGCGAAAGCTCCACCATGCGCTTGCACGCGGCCAGCGCCTGCTTGTCTTTTTTCTGCCGTTCGAACCCCTGCAATGCCAGGGCATAGGCATCCAGGGCTTCCTTGCGGTCACGTTTTTCCGTGAGCTGGGCGTATTGGAACGTCTGCGTGGGCGTGGGCGTGGTGATTTTGCAGAGCTTCTTGTAAGTGATGGAGCCCTTGGCGCTTTCGCCCGCCTCAAACTCCAGTTCCAGCAGCGAGCTGAGCAGTTCGGCGGCCTCAGAACGGCGGTCCAGCGCCAGGCAAAGATCGGCGGCGGCCTGCCTTACCTGCTCATTCCTGGGCTCGTCGTCCAGAATTCTCAGGTACTCTTCCAGCGCAGCCTCAGGCTTGCTTCTTTGCAGGTACTTTTCCGCTTTTTCCAGTCGCTTGGAGATATCCGCCATGGGTTCAATTCCCCAGAATGCTCCCGGAATGGCCGGGTCGGAACGCACTGAGGCTGAGATATGCAATTCTATGCGTAATTGCCGGACCACTCAATCTTTCATGCATTTCCGGTGATTACCTCGGTGAGGACCAAAGCATTCTGGCAATCCGGCGCAACAACCGTTATAACTTTCACCGAAGACTACCCGAACAATGACTGATCAAGAACAGGGGTTAAAGCGGGAATTGACCGCCCGCCAGATGGCCATGGTGGCCGTGGGCGGCTCCATTGGCACGGGATTGCTGCTGGGATCAGGCGCGGCCATTCAGGTTGCAGGACCGGCCGTTGTGCTCACTTTTGTGTTGAGCGCCTTTATCTCCTGGACCGTCGCAGTGGCTCTGGGAGAGATGTCAGCCATCCACCCCGCAGCCGGATCGTTCGGCGTTTACGCGGATCTCTACCTGAATCGCTGGGCCGGCTTTATTGCTCGTTACGGATACTGGTTTGCCGTGGTCATCGTGGTTGGGTCCGAGGTGGTTGCGGCGGCCACTTACATGCGCCAGTGGTATCCGGCGGTTCCGGCCCTTGTTTGGATGGTGGCGTTTGGACTTTTCCTGCTCGCCATTAACTTCTTCTCCGTGGGCCATTACGGCACGTTCGAATACTGGTTTGCCCTGCTGAAGGTGGTCACGATCTTTGCATTCATCGTGACCGGAGCGGCCATGCTGTTTTCCGGCAAGGTGCAGCCGCAATACGTAGCCAGTGGTGGTTTCGCTCCGCGGGGATGGTCCGCGCCGCTGATGGCAATTTCGTTCGGGCTTTACAGCTTTCTTGGCATTGAGATGGTGGCCATCTCTTCCGGCGAGGCCCGCTCCAGCAAGGACGTAGCGCGGGCAACGCGCATCGCCTTTGCAACGCTGGTCTTGGTCTACGTGGGGGCCATGGCCGTGCTGGTGGGCGTAATGCCGTGGAAAAATGCGGGCGTCTCTGAAAGTCCCTTTGTCACGGTCTTCAAAGTGGCCGGGATTCCGGCAGCCAGCTTCATTATGAATTTTGTCGTGCTTACCGCCGCGCTTTCCGGCGCGAACGCCAGTCTTTACGTCGCGTCACGTATGTTGTTTGCCCTGGCCCGCTCGGGCTACGCGCCCCAGCGCATGGGCCGACTCAATCAGCACGGAGTGCCCATGGGCGCGCTGCTGGTGTCGATGGCGGGAATCGTGGGGGCTATTCTGCTGCAACTGCGCACCGTGAACGCTTACCTTTACATCATCAACGCCGCCCTGGTGGGAGGAATGATCGCGTGGCTCATTTCTCTTCTGGCGCATGTCCGCTTCCGGCGAACAGTTTCCGACACTCAACTAGCGGAGATCGGTCTACGCTCCCCGCTGGGAGGCGTCGGCTCTATTCTGGGATTTATCGCGATTGTGGCCGCGATTGCCTGCACCTGGTGGGTATCTCAGTCCAGCGTTGCCGCCAAGAGCGCGGGTATTTATCTGGTGGTGCTGACGGTGGCGTATTGGGTGGTGAAGAAAAAATGATTTTTCAACTCGTTGAAAGTTTCAGGCTCAACTTCAGGTCCTTGTGTAGAGCGCGTTCTGAAGGGCGCGCGCCTTCCTGGAGCGCCCGCTTGCCACTTGCTATTTCTTTTCTACCGTAACTTGAACGAGGAACGAGCCTATGTTGTCCTGAAAGAATGCATCGTACTGGCCATCGGACTTAAAGCGTTCCCATCGTTTGCGCAAAAACTCCATCGTATATCCATTTCCTTTGTCATCAATATAGCCGGCCTCGCGAAGGACCTCCGGCGTCGATATGTACGCCTTTTCGTTGGCTTCGTCCTTGGGGTCGATAATCATATCGTTCATGGTCAGCCACAGAGTTCCTTCGCCTTCGATCGAGCCATTCGCTTTGACGGAAACCACGCCAGGCGGCCGGGCGTTCGTGCAATTCGATGCGGGATCGTCTTTGCCGGAGCTCACGTACGCCAGGACAGATCCAATCGGCTCCCCCGGGGCAATCAACATGGCCTGGCGCTGAATATCCAGTCGCGTGGATGAGGTGGACATGTCACCCTCTGGCCCGACCCATGTGTGATGAATCATTTTCTGGCCTTTGTCCGTTGCCAGAACAAGGTTTTTGGCGGAAAGATGCACCCGGCCGCTGCTCAGGATGTGTGCGCGCTGGCCCTGCTTCAGCGATATCGTGGTTTTCATCCAGCACTGCGATGAAGGAAGAAGCACCAAATACTGGGCTGGCCGGCCGATGCCGGTGATTGTCACGGTACCGGCCGTATCGAGCTGGATCGTTTCGGGTTTCAAATAGCGGACAAGAACGTAAGCCATGGTCGCGAAGAGAATTGCGAGCGTCGCCAAAAAGATCAGCAACCGGCTGAGATTGCCAAAGTCGGTGAACAAATCTACCCATGAAGTGGGAGAGGGATTCTCGGGCATCTTTCACCCCTGCAGGAAGATAGTGAGAGTTTCTGGTCAACTAATTTAGCCCAGAAATGTCGCTTTCGTTCGGAAATTCGTCGCGGGGGAGTTCAGCCAACCTTGGCTTTGATGATGCCGGATTGCCAGAAATAGTGATGATCCGCGTGTGCAGTCGGCTTTTTAAAAGCTTCAATTTGCCGCAGAGGTTTCAACTTTCGTCTTCGCTCTCCCCGCCACAAAGTAATAAACCACTCCCAGCGCCATCAACACCAGCCCAAAACCTAGCTGGCTTACGCTGCCCAGCCGCCACAGATCAAGTTGTTCGCTGCGGTTTTTGATCAGCGCAATCAGCAGAAGGGCCGTGGGCCCAATGCCCAAGGCAATTGCGCCCGCCATGCCGCCGGGCACGCGGAACGGACGCGGCAGTTGCGGTTCGCGGATGCGCAACATGATCAGAGCTAGAAACTCGAGTATGAGGCTGGCGCCATAAAGAAGAAGATCGAGCATGACCAGCTTGTCAAAGGGCAGACGCAGCGCCGCAGCCCACGCTGTACCCAGAACGACGATGGCTACCCACGGTGCGCCATTCTTCAGCTTGCGCGTGAAGATTTTTGGCAGGTGTCCATCTTCAGCCATCGCCACGGGCAGGCGGGAGTAAGACATTACCAGCGAATTGAAAGTACCGAACTCGCTGATCATGGCTGCGCCCACTAGAGCAAAGCCCAGCCATGGCCCGACCACCAATGTGGCGATACTGGCCCAGCTTCCGGTGGACCATACGTCGGCCCGCACGTGCAGATGCCAAACGGCGAGCACCGGAATGACGTAGGAAAGAAAGATTGCCGCCAACGTCAGCAGCATCACGCGGGGATAGGTCTTCTGCGGATTTTCAACCTCGTTGGCGACGGTGGAAGCGTTGTCCCAGCCCATGTAGTTCCACATGGCTACCAGAATCCCGGTAAGAAAGCTTCCCTGGGCGGGAGGGGCAGCCGCAATCGTGGGATGCCGAAAAAAAGCGTACAGCGTTATGAGCGCGAACGGACTTAACATCAGGGTGCCCAGAAGAACAGAACCGCTGCCGACAGCTTTTGCCCCAAATAAATTCCACAGCATGCAGACCAGGACAAGGGACGCACCGATCGCGATTTTGTGCCAGCCCGCCGTGAAGTCAGGGAACAATCTGCCCAGATAGTCCACAAACAGGGTGGGGTAGATCGCCATGTCAAAAATGCTGGCCACCAGCGAGAGCCAGGCTTCCTGAAAGCCCCAGAACGGCCCCATGGCGCGGCGCACCCAGACATAGAACCCACCTTCCGCGGGAATTGCGGCAGCAAGTTCGCCCACCATCAGCCCGGTGGGCAGGCTCCAGATCAGCGGCGTGACAAGCAGAACGAGGATAGCGAGCCTATAACCGGCATCATTGACCAGGTCCTCCATGCCGTACGGGCCGCCGGAGACCATGAAATATGTGGCCGCGGCCAGCGACAGGACCGTCAGCTTGCGGCGCGAACCATTCTGAGTTTTTCTCATCTTCTGTGAAATGCAATATAGCATCGTTTTCTGAAATCCCGACCCCTGAGCTTGAGTAGCTTTGCGCAGGTGATCCCGGTCTTGAGCATGGCGAACGACAGGATTTTTTTGCACGAAGGGGAGGGAGCCCTACCCGCACGAGATTGTGTGTCTTCATCTCCCTTCGGAATCACATTTTCTGATCAACTTTGCCTGGCACCGGGAATAGGGGTCCCTCACCCGCTACCCGGGATTCGCTTCGGGAGAAATTCGGGTACACTTTTAGGTGGCAACACGGAGACCCGTTATGACTGACGATCTGCTTCGCTTTCGCGCCGAATTTCCCATCCTGGAACGCACCACCTACATGATCAGCAACTCGCTGGGCGCAATGCCTCGCGGCGTGTATGACTCAACGCGCGACTTTTGCGATATATGGGCTACGCGCGGCGTGCGCGCCTGGGAAGAAAAATGGTGGATGATGGCCAAAGAAGTGGGCGATGCCGTCGGCGTATTGATGAACGCCGAGCCCGGATCGGTGAGCCCGCACCTCAACGTCACCAGTTGCCAGGCGGTGATAGCAAGCTGCTTTGATTTCAGCGGCAAGCGCAACAAGATCGTTTATAGCGACATGAATTTTCCCTCGGTGATGTATTTCTGGGAGGGGCAGCGCAGCCGGGGCGCGCGCGTCCACATGGTCCGCACCGACGACGGCGTTCATGTGCCTACTGAGCGCCTGATCGAAGCGATTGATGAAGAGACGCTGTTGGTTCCCATTTCACACGTTGTGTTCCGCAGTTCTTATATCAAGGACGTGAAGGCCATCACCGAGAAAGCGCATCGCGTGGGAGCGCACGTGGTGATGGATTGCTTCCAGTCGCTGGGCAATGTGCCGGTTGATGTGCAGGCGCTGAACGTCGATTTTGCCGTGGGCGGCGTGCTCAAGTGGCTGTGCGGAGGAGCGGGAACGTCCTATCTATATGTGCGTCCCGATCTCGGCAAGAAACTTCAGCCGGGATTTACCGGTTGGTTTGCCCATGAGCATCCGTTTGAATTTGAGATTGGCGCCAGCAAGTACGGCGAGACGCCCTTCCGCTTCATGCAGGGGACGACCAACGTCCCGGGATTTTATACGGCGATGCCGGGATTGAAGATTATTCGCGAGGCCGGCGTGGCGCGCATCCGGGAGAAATCGAAGAAGATGACATCGCGGCTGATTGAGCTGGCAGACCAGCGTGGCTGGCGGGTGAACGCGCCGCGCGATCCCGAGCAGCGCGGCGGGACCGTGGCCATCGATATGCCGAACGCGAAGGAAGTGTGCGCGGAGCTGCTGCTGCGTGACGTGCTGGTGGACTATCGTCCGAAGGCCGGTGTGCGGTTTTCCCCGCATTTTTATAACACCATGGAAGAGATTGACCGGGCCATTGGGACGGTGGATGAGATCCTGAGCCGGATGGGCGTTATGGCGGCAAAATAGGCCGTAAAAATGGCCCCCATTGCAAAAAATGGTTCATTTGCACAATTTCTGTTGATAATTCGCCTTTGGTTCGTTAATATTTCGCTTGTATGGCAATTACCAAGCGACAACGGCAGGTTTACGACTTCCTCCAGGAATTCATCCAGCGCAACGGCTACTCGCCTTCTTTTGAAGAAATCGGCGACGGCCTGGGCCTGAGTTCTCTGGCAACCGTGCACAAACACATCTCCAATCTGGAAAAAAAGGGGCTGCTCAAGCGCGACTACAACCGTAGCCGGTCAATTGACGTATTGCCGGTGCGCGGCATGTTCAAGCGGCAGCCTCCCAGGGACCTTGCGCTTCCTCTGATGGGCCGCATCGCGGCCGGTCAACCGATTGAAGCTGTGGAAACTCCAGAAACCATCTCCCTGGGCGATATCACCCGCTCCAAGGATGTCTTCGTTCTTCAGGTGAAAGGCGAAAGCATGAAGGACGAGCACATTGTGGACGGCGATTACGTGCTGGTGGAGAAGACACAAAATGCCCACGATGGCGAAATCGTGGTGGCCCTGGTGGAAGGCACCGATGCCACGCTGAAGCGTTTGTATCGCGAAGGCGTGAACATTCGCCTGCAACCATCGAACGCCGCCATGAAACCGATCGTCGTCCCTGCCAAATCCGTGCAGTTGCAGGGAAGGGTGATTGGCGTTCTGCGGAAATACTGATTGGGAATCCAGATTGTGAATTTAGCAACTCCGCCCGCGCGCATGCGGGCGTTTTTCTTTGGGGAAAGTCTTATTGGAGAGATCTTTTCCTCTTTTCGCGGATGGAGTATTCTGGTAGCACCTAATAAGGTGCTGACTAAAGGAGAATCCTGATGCTTGACATCACCAAGGACATCCAGTCGCTGACGACCTTCCGTCGCCGGTCTGGCGACTTTATGAAACAGTTGAAAAAAAGCAAGCGCCCCGTGGTGCTTACGGTGAAAGGGAAGGCTGCGGCCGTGGTTCAGGACGCTGAAGCCTATCAGCGGTTGCTCGACATTGCCGCCGGCGCCGATGCAGAGGAAGGAATCCGCCAGGGCCTTGAAAACGCAAAAGAAGAAAAACTTCGTCCGGCAAGAGAGTTTTTTGGCGAGTTCGAAGCTGCTCATGGCATATCTCGTTAACATCACTTTCCGTGCTGAGCGCGACTTGGCGCAACTGTATCGTCAAATCAATGCCGAAAATTCCGGCGCCGCCCTGAAATGGTACCTGGGTCTCAAAGAGGCCATTCTCAGCCTGGAGAAGTACCCGAACCGTTGCCCTGCATTACGGACTAAAGACAAGTTGAGACACTTACTCTATGGCCACAAGCCTCATATTTATCGTGTGATATACCGCGTCCTGGAAAAACAGAAACGTGTAGAAGTACTGCACATCCGCCACAGCGCAAGGCGCCGGCCCAAGGCGTCTGATCTTGCTTGAAATGACTGCCGCGGCCTCACGCAGGCGATGAGTGAATCCTCGTCGCCGGACTACGCCAGATGTAAAACCGCTCTACCGCTCCACAATCGCGTCAGAAAAAGCCGATGCCATCTTGTCTCCCCAGCCCTCGCGTACGTTTAACGCGATTGCATAAGGCAGAAAGCGGTCCATCAACTCCGCCCGCTGTTCCGGCGTGTTTACCCGGTCCAACCGGTCCTGCTCCACCCGCTCCAGGAACTCGCGGAACCCGGCAAGCTGCTGCAGCACGATAAGGCCGCGCGAGGTGGGGGCGCGCATGATAACGAAAAAGATGCTGTTGAGCAGCACACAGAGTAAAAGCGCCAGCACAAAGCCGTGCGACTGCGGCAAGGCGGCAAAATAAATCACCGCTCCGGGAAGGCCGAAAAAAATGATTGGGAGCACCGCGCGCGTGATGCGCTGCTTCATTGTCGAGCGGGCCGGCCTGGAAGTCCACACGCCGCCGATGACCAGGGAGGCAATCGAGGTAAAGAAGAACAGCCAGAAGGTAATGAACATGGATGAATCTTCTTTAAGGGTGGCGGCCACGAACAAGCCCCACGCCAAAGTGGCGAGCATGCCAAGGCCGGCATAGATGAAGTTCTGGCGGAAATAGACTCCATGGAGATTTTTTCTGAATGTGTCCTGCAAGGCGTCAATGTGGGCCTTGATCTCAGCGCCCGCCCGCGGATTAACCGTGGCCATGCTTGAAGGCGCAGGCGCCAACCCAGCGGCCGCGGCCGCGCTGGCCGCTTGCTCACGGGGAGCTTGGATAGGCTGGGCGGTTGCGGACGATGACGCGTTTGCGGCGTCGGGATTCCCGACAATCGCCAAGCTGGAGCCGGCATACGGCTGGACCTTTTGCTCAACGTTGAAGAGCGTCCGAACCACGGAAGCTTCGTCCGGCAGGACTGTCGCGCCCGCGTTGAGCAACTGGACCGCATAGCTGCCGTCCTGCGGCTGGATGGAAACAACGCCCTTCGCGGCCAGTCCGGTCAGCACCGCGGCCAGGGTGGTGCCATCGGTTCCGCCGGTCACGACGTAACGGGCCACGCCGGGGGAAATTCCCGCCGGCGGCTCATACCGTGGGGCCACGTGTTCGATCTTTGGATCGCGACCGGCCGCCAGCCAGCAGATAACGTAGAACGCCAGCAGCAGACCGGGAAAGACCAGGTGATGGATGTCAGTGATCGAAAGGGAATTTTGCATAAACCTCGACAGGCGCTAAAAAAGAAGCAGTACCCGTCGGCAAATTCTACTGTGCTTTAGCCGCGCGCAAGCGGAGAAAAAACCAGGCCCGGATGGAAGACCGGGCCTGGTCTGTTCACGCTTGGAATTTTGAATGGAGGGTAGGCTTAGCTGACGTGCTTCTTCAGGGCCTTCTCAATCACATCGCGATTCACGTAGCCAACAATTTGTTCCTGTACCTGGCCGCCTTTGAAGATCAGCAAGGTGGGGATTCCGCGCACGCCATAGCGTTGGGGGGTAGCGGGGCAGCTGTCCACATCCATTTTCCCGACCTTTACTTTTCCCTGGTATGCTGCGGCCACTTCGTCCACCACGGGCGCCAGCATCTTGCACGGCCCGCACCAGGCTGCCCAGAAGTCGATCATTACCGGCTGCTCGCTCTTCAAAACTTCCTGGTCAAAATTGCCGTCTGTTATTTCAAGAATTCCCACGCTCTCCATGAAAGTCCTACCTTGATTAGATTTTGTCGCCCTGGAAACTAGCTTTTTAAGAACCTACTATCCTAGCAAACTGATTAGATGATTCTGCCCCATATAAGTTGCGACCACCAGCTAAGCAATTGTGAAGAAAAGAGATATTGGCAAAACTATCGATGTTACCAAAGTGACGTGGACGGAAGGCCAGTGCAGTTCTAGACTTTTCCTCGGTGGTAAGGCAGTTCTGGGGGAGGGCTGCCGGGCGTCCTGCGATTCGTCGCAGGACGCTTGATTTTTGCGCCGCAAATACCCGACAAAGAAAAGAGCGGCCATCCTTTGATGAAAAGAACGTCCGCCCTTTATTTCATTTTCCCTACCTGTTTCTAGCGCCGGTCGTGATCGTGGTCTCTATCGTGATCGCGGTCCTTATCGCGACGATTGTCGTGGTCGCGGTCCCGCACTTTGTGGCGGTCCCGGTCTGCCCTGTGGCGATCACGGTCTCCATCTCGATCCCGAGCTACCTGCCTGCCGCCGTTCCACCGCCGGTCATCCGCGTCGTGGTCGTTTCTTCGGCGGTCGTCTGCGTCATGGTCGTTCCTAACGTGGTCGCGAAACCGCGGGTCCCTATTCTGGCGGAAGCGCGCCTCGTTCTGGCGTCTCCATTCCCAATATTCCCTCTGGCGCTCGCGGTTCAGCCGGTTGTACTCGATATAGTTATAGCGGCGCTCAGCCAGCCATTCCCGGTAGTACGGATCGTTATATCCGTAGTAGCCGCCTGAACCGTAATAAGGACCACCTCCTGCATAACGGTGCTCGGCGCAGCCGGTGGTCACGATCGTCCCCAGTGCCAAAGTTGAAACTAATAGTCCTGAAAATAGGCGCATAATGCCCCGTTCCTCCTGTTTCCCCTGTTGAGATTGCCCTTGTTGAGTTAGATGTTGCGGAACGGCCTGGGCCCGGATATTTACTATTTAGTTAACAAAAATTAACGCGCGTGAGAAGGCAACTCCACGCACGGGAATCAGCGGCACTCAGAAAACCTGCGCGCCGCGTTGGCCGCCCATCGGCTCGTGTGCAGGCATGAATCTCTTCCGGCCAAAAGTGTTATCCTCAAAGGTTAAGAATCCTCTGGAACTACCGCTAGAGCAGTTCCCTTATCGAACCCGGGATTACACACGAGATGAGCAGCAAAAGCGCACAGTTATCGACAACGGAAATATCCCCTGGATCCGAGGCCCGCGAACAGGTTTTTGACGCCTTCCGCCGCTGGGGCTATCTGGACGCCAACCTGAATCCCTTTGGCGGCCCGATTGGCGGCGGCTATTCCGACCTGCCCTCCGACGGCGAGGGCGCGGAAGAAGCCCGGCAGATTTACTGCGGGAGCATTGGCGCGGAATTCATGCACCTGCCGCAGCGAGACCGCCGTGAGTGGGTTCAGAATCGGATGGAAAATCCCGCTCCGCAGCCAGTGGACCGCCGCTGGCTGGCCGAGCGGCTGCTCCAGGCCGATCTCTTTGAGCAGATCCTGCAAACCCGCTATCTGGGCACCAAGCGCTACTCGGGTGAAGGAGCCACCGCGCAGATTCCGCTTCTGGACATGGTCCTGGAAACCGGCGCGGAGCTGGGCGCAAACACCACGGTCATGGCCATGAGCCATCGCGGACGCCTCACGGTAATGACCTTGACCGTCGGAATTCCGGCGGAAAATATCTTTGCCGGCTTTGAAGACGTTGATCCCCGCTCTGTGCTGGGCGGCGGCGACGTGAAATATCATCAGGGCGCGACGGGTGAATTCCGCACACGCCAAGGCAAGCTCATTCGCACGCACCTGGTTTCCAATCCCAGCCATCTTGAGGCCGTGGACCCTGTGGCGCTGGGGCGCACGCTGGCCAAGCAAAAGCATATTGGCGCAAACGGCGTGAAGGAAATTCTCCCCATCATCATGCACGGCGATGCCGCGTTTGCCGGCCAGGGCATCTGGGCGGAGACATTGAATTTTGCCGGACTGAAAGGCTATTCCGTAGGCGGGGCGATCCAGGTGATCGTCAACAACCTGATCGGCTTTACTACAAACCCACGTGAGCTGCACACATCGCGATTCTCGTCTGACCTGGCCAAGCGCCAGCCGATTCCTATTTTCCACGTGAACGCGGAAGATCCTGAAGCTGTGCTGCGCGTAGCGCGCATGGCCACGGAGTATCGCTACCAGTTTGGCAGCGACGTAGTGATTGACCTGATCGGGTACCGCCGCCACGGCCACAGCGAAGTTGACGATCCCACTATCACGCAGCCGCTGCTGTACAAGCAGATCAACTCGCATCGTCCTCTGTTTGAGATTTACGCGGAGCAAAACAACGTCGACACCACGGAGATGGCGAAGAGTTTCCGCGCCAATGTGGATGCCGCGTACGATCACGCGGCGCAGATG
Organism: Candidatus Angelobacter sp.; assembly: GCA_035703825.1. GTDB lineage: Bacteria > Acidobacteriota > Terriglobia > Terriglobales > Acidobacteriaceae > Angelobacter. Next base: position 4,454 of record DASSXL010000008.1, on the reverse strand, counting down.
CAAAAGTCTCCGCAGCTGCGCGTGCTGCCTGCGTATTGGGACAAGTACAGAGGCGGACGCTACAAGGCGGAATATGAAGTGCCGACCACCGTGGCTGAAGACAAGCTTGGCCGGATCACGGAGAAGCTGACGACCTATCCAGACGGATTTGCCATTCATCCCAAGGTCAAGAAACTGCTGGAGCAGCGCGAGAAGATGGGTGCCGGCAAGCTGCTGGTGGATTACGGCATGGCAGAAGCGCTGGCCTTTGGGTCGCTTCTGGTCGAAGGCGTGCCGGTGCGGCTCTCCGGACAGGATGCGCGGCGAGGAACGTTCAACCATCGCCACTCCTGCCTGATCGATACGGAAACCGAAAAAGAGTACGTCCCGCTTTGCCATCTCGCTCCGAACCAGGCATGGTTTGAAGCTTATAACTCGATTCTCTCTGAAGCCGCGGTGCTGGGCTTTGAATACGGCTTCAGCCGCGACTATCCTGACGGCCTCACCTTGTGGGAAGCGCAGTTTGGCGACTTCGCCAACGGCGCGCAGGTAATCATCGATCAGTTTATTGTGGCCGGCGAAGACAAATGGGGACTGCTTTCAGGCCTGGTGATGTTGCTTCCGCACGGCTATGAAGGCCAGGGCCCGGAGCACTCCAGCGGCCGCATTGAGCGCTATCTGCAACTCGCCGCGAAAGACAATATTCAGGTAGCGCAGCCTTCCACGGCGGCGCAGTATTTCCACTTACTGCGGAGACAGGCGCTGCGCCTGTGGCGCAAGCCTTTGATCGTTTTTACGCCCAAAGGCATGCTGCGGCATCCTGACGCGGCCAGCCCGCTGAGCGATCTAAGCGGCGGAAAATTTCAGACCGTGATCCAGGACCCGGAAATTGCCAATGGCGAGCGGATCATCGTGTGCAGCGGCAAGGTCGGGCATGAACTGCGGCGTGAACGCAAGCGCCGCGGTGATACAAAGACGGCCATTATTTTCCTGGAACAGCTTTTTCCGCTGCCTGAAGCTGAGCTGGAAGCTGCTTTCGCGCAGCATACAAACGCGCGAGAGTTCCTGTGGGTGCAGGAAGAGCCGGCCAACATGGGCGCGCTCAACTTCCTGGCGCCGCAACTGGAGCGGCTGGCGCGCGGCGCGCCGTTCCGCTCAGTAAAGCGTTCGCCGTCATCGAGTCCGTCCACGGGTTCGCATACGGCGCATGAGATGGAGCAAAAGACGTTGCTGGAGCTGGCATTCAAGGCGTTTTAGCGGCGGCAGCCCGCTGGGACGCATTGCATCGAAAAGGGAACCATGGTCATCCAAAATAATTAGTCCCCGGTATTCATAAATGAAAGGTGGTTGAAATGGCACAAGGAACTGTAACGGCACATGAGGTCCCGGCGCTGCCATACGCGTATAACGCGCTGGAGCCGCACATTGACGAGCAAACCATGCACCTGCACCATGACAAGCACCATGCGGCTTACGTTACCAAGCTGAACGGTGCAATTGAGAAACATCCTGAACTGGGAAGCAAGAGTCCTGAAGACCTGCTGCGCAATTTGAGCGCGCTGCCGGAAGACGTGCGCGGCGTCATCCGCAATAACGGCGGCGGGCACGTGAACCACACCATGTTCTGGCAGATCATGGGACCCCAAAAAGGCGGCAATCCCACCGGCGCCATTGCCGACGCCATCACCAAGACATTCGGCAGCTTTGACGCCTTCAAGGAAAAGTTTGAGGCCGCCGGAGTGAACCAGTTCGGCAGCGGCTGGGCCTGGCTGGTCAAAACCAAGTCGGGCGAATTCAAAATCACCTCCACTCCCAACCAGGACAACCCGATCTCCAACGGGGAATTTCCCGTGATGGGCAATGACGTTTGGGAACACGCTTACTACCTGAAATACCAGAACCGGCGCCCCGATTACCTGAAAGCCTGGTGGAACGTGGTGAACTGGGACGAAGTGAACAAGCGTCTGGCCCAGGCCGACGGATTCTTTAAGTAAATTCCTTGCTTTGTAAGGCCGCCCGCCCCGGGCGGCTTTTTTTATGCATTTTTGTAACGCAGGTACCTCAAGTAGCACTACCTTCGAGCGGTAAGGAGCGCGTTAATTGTGTTATAAAGTGCGTGCGAACCCCCGTAAATTTCTAAATCTAGCGAATGAGATGAGGTGTGTTTTGAACAGATTCTTAGCGGGAACCTGTGCGCTTGCTTTTGTATTGTTTGGCCTTGGCTCGGCGAAGGCCGATGACTTTAAGGGATTTTATGTCGGCGCAAATGCCGGCGGCGCTTTTGGCCGTTTCGATGTGGACACCAGTCCCATTTTCAGCCCAACGGGCTATTTCGCCTCAACCAGTACGCCGGCGATCACTGCCGCCAGCGGACAAAAGATCGAGCCCAACGGCTTTACCGCAGGCGGCCAGGCTGGCTACAACTGGCAATGGGGCGACGTTGTTTTCGGCCTCGAGTGGGACTTCGGCAAGATGGACCTGAGCGGCTCCGCGACCGTCACGCAAACGTATCCGTGCTGCGCGCCCACGGCTTTCACGGTTACCCAGACGGCGGAAACCAGCTGGCTGATGACCGCGCGCCCGCGCGTGGGCGTTGTCTTTGGCCCTGCGCTATTCTACGGGACCGCGGGTGGGGCCGTAACCAATGTGAAGTACACCGCGCTGTTTACTGATACCTTTGCCACCGCCCATGAAAGCGCGAGCCTGGACGACAAGAGGGCAGGATGGGTAGCTGGCGCCGGCGCGGAATTTCGCCTTAGCCACCACTTCTCAGTCAAGGGTGAATATCTTTATGCGGGTTTCGGCACGTCCACTGTCACCAGCACTAACCTGACTGCCTTTACGCCGCCCATCGCATTCCCCTCAAACATTTTCACTCACACCGTGTCGCTGCATGCAAAGATCGCGCGCGCTGGCGTGAACTTCCGGTTCTAGGCCGTTGGCCGGCGCTTGCCGCCGGCCCGGTCAAGCCAAGGCCGCTCTTCCGGGCGGCCTTTTTCTTTGGCCTGGCAAGCAAGGACGGTCAAAGCGGCGGCGACACTGTAATAGCGCCAGGCAATCCAAGCGCCAGAGGCGTGACCACAAGTTAGCCCAGCACAGCCCGAGGCGCGCTTGGCGCGCTGAAGGGGCAAGTGCTGGGAATGGTCTGAGGCGTGAATATGATCTATCAGTCATTTGTTTGAAAGATCACAGGCTGCATAATGCGCCAGGAGGTGCCATGGCTGCCCCTGATGCTGCCCAAAAGACAGAAATCTATCGCATCCTGTATCGCCTGAACCTTTCGTTTGTGCGAATCGTGGGCTCCTGCCGCGAATTAGAGGAAAGCGGTGTTTCCAGGCCCAAATTTACCCGGCTGCACCAGGCGTTCGCGCAGGAGTTGCAGGCGGAAATCAATGAAGAAGCGCTGAGCACCCTGCTCAACATTGAAACTGACGACCTGAACCGTTTTGGCAGAGTCAGGGACGCGCGCGACAAGGAACTGCGCGACCCGGATGACGTCTTCATTCATGCCGAAGAACGCAGGAGGGAACTCGCCAAACAGGGCAAGAAACCACCGAGGGGCAGAAAGCAAGCGGGTTAAACCATTCTTTCCTTGCTGTGTCCTTTCGTTAACATGTCCGAGGGCGGGGTGGAGCAGCCTATTTAGGCCTGCGCTTAAGGCCTATAAATATTCCGGCTTCAGTCACCGAGGGTACCTTTGTGTGTGCTGGTCCACATTCACACCGCAAAAGCCCCTAAACTTTCGCGGATCCAATCAGCCACGCCGCCCATCCTGTCAGGATAGCCAACACCGCGGAAAATATTGTCGGCGGCAGGACAAAATACTTCCAGCTAAGCGCGATGCCCACAACCTGCAGTCCGCAGAAGACCCATCCCAGCGCTCCTATCGCCTGGGGCGTGCCGCGCGCCATGTCTCCCATGTGCCAGGCCAGAAACGCGGCGAACAGCAGATACGCCGTGCAAAACAGCCCAAAGCCGCGATAGAAGTCTCCATAGCTAAGGCTCTTGCTGCCAAGTTGGAAGCGGACTTTGTCCATGGCTTGCTGCACGGCAACGCCCTCGGACGTAGGCGCTTTGAATTTCAAGAAGCCAAGCGTATGCCCGGCGGCAAACAGGACCAGGACGAATGCGGCTATGCGATAGAGCAAAGTAGCGGTCATGGGCGCTCCAATTGTGCTGGATGTATTTTTTGGTGATTCAGTGTACCTGACTCACCGGTACGACGGGCCAGCAAGAAGGAATCGACAAGGTACGGCCAAATTTTGCCAGGAGATTGCTCGCCCGCGGACCTCTACAAGATCGAGCAGTCGATTGCTCGCCCGCGTGCCCGCTGATAGACTTAAGAGTTTGCCCTGCTCGATCAGACTCTTCATACAGTAGGTTTCTCATATGGCACAAGCTACAGACATTGCAATCGTAAGCGGCGCGCGCACGCCCATGGGCCGCTATTGCGGCAAATTGCGCGACTTTACCGC
>DASSXL010000056.1:0-28407 GCA_035703825.1 Candidatus Angelobacter sp. | reverse complement strand
CCGGCGCTGTTGGCGTCAGACTGATAGGCGATGTCGACGCCGCTGTTGGTATCGGCTGTGTGAGGCATGGTCATGTTCACCAGGCTGCGCGAACCATTGACCGTAACGGCGGTGAAGATCACGTTGCCGCCGGAGTCGCGTTCAAACTCCCAGATCAGGTGGGTCCAGGTTTTAGCGGCAGGCTCGGCGCACGTGACGGACGAGGCCACCCACTTGAGTCCAACGGGATCCCAGACGCGCCATGCATGTCCGCCTGCCAGATCGCATTGCGTGGAGAAGTTATAGCGATTACCGCCCGCGCTCTGGGTCACGTTGAACTCCAGGGCCTGGGCGGCAGCGGGGTTATCGACATAAAAGTTGAGGTCATAAACAAAGTGAGTGGCGCTGTTCTGCGCGCCCAGAAACTTGAACCACAACACGCCGCCAAAGGGCTGCGTCCCGGCAAGCAGCTGGAACCTGGCCGACGCGCCTGAAAGCGAGGGCGAGGCAATGCCCTGTGTCATGGAAAAGACCGCTGACGGAGTCCCGGCGCAGGATGCGGAGCAGGTCTCCCAGCCGGCAAGCTTTTGAATGTCCGGGATGGTCTTGGCGTTGGGGTTGCTGGGCGTGGGCAAGCCGGGAGCGGGACTGGGCGACGCCAGGGCAACGGGCGTGGCCGCTGTGTGCCCGCCGCATCCGGCAATCGCAGCCAGGCCGGCAATTGTTGTAATGACAAGACTCGGGCGCAGCAGGTTCTTCAGTTTCTCCATCAGGGGAACTCTCTCAGCGCTACGGGATTGACGGGTGGCGTTCCGTGCAGTCTACAGAGATCCAGAGTAGATGCGGGACTTTTTATCGGGCTGCGGCTTTAGGATTAAGGCTGCGGACTTAGTCCTGGCCTTTCGTGCTTGTCATTGGGGGGGTGGACGGCGCAGTATTACACCACGCGGGATTCTTGTCAGGGCAGGAGAGATGCGTCCTGGGCTAAGGAATGCCTCCACTCATCACGAAATTACCTGTCGCAGCGTGGAAAATCATGATTCCCCGAGGGTATGTAACAGTGGTGTTGGGAGGACCAGAAAAGGTGAATGGCCCTTTCAACTCCACATAGCAGAGAAGCTGGTCATCGGCGAACCCCGTGCTGGCGCCCCGCAAAATCTCCGTCACCTGTTTGCTTGTAAGAAATTCCGCGCGCGTAATTGCGGGCTTTTGCCCCTTGCTGCCTGCGAATGCGGGAAAAGAATGGGCCATTACGTATTCCCTGGCTGCCTCCACGGTAAACGAGGGTACGCTTTGGCTTGCCGGCTTGATCGCCGCCGATCCCACGGGTACGGTGGCTCGCGATCCCTTGCCCAGACGGCTGACGTCCATGGCCGGCGGCTTACCCGGGGCGGCACTTTGCGGCCCAGGGCCGTGCTGTTGCTGCCGCGAGCAACCAAGCCACGCACCGACCATGAGATAGATCGCGACGAACGCAATTTGCTTTTTGATCATGATTGTTTCTCCGTACCTGTTTATTGGCAGCAGGAAGTCGTCCACGTGCCTCCCTCGGTTTGCACGCTTGGATTCACTGTCCAGCTTCCTTGCAGTGGCGGCGTTTGCACCTGAGGGCTTCCGGTGGTGGTTACCCAAGCGCCCGCAAAGAAGTGGTCCGGATGCCAGTTCTCTGTGAATGTAGCTGGTGGCGCGTTCGCCCCGCTGCTGCCACCCAATTCCGTGCCGATGGTAACGACATTCGGCTGCATCGGGTTGCCGGTGGAATTAGCAGACATCGGTCTTTGCGGACAGGACACAGTTCCGCCGTCGATTCTGGCGCAAGGCTCCACGTCGACTTCGAAAGCGTTAGCCTGGTTAATCAGTCGCGCGATGACCAACATGGTTGGTTGTCCAAACTCCTGCGGCTGCACCGGACCAAGGTCGCGGCAGAGGAACCCTGAAGATGTGTTGTCCGCCCAGAAATAGCGGGTGTCCGTGCCTGTTGAACATGCCCCGGAGGTAACGCCCACCTCGGCCCAGCATGCTCCCAGGCCACAAGTATTTGTTCCTTGCTGGTAAAGCCATAGTTCGTCATTGATTACCAGGTTGCCTTTGTTGAGTTGGACGGGCGTTACAACCGTGATGAATCCCCTGAGATCTGTTTCCTGGAGGTCACCCTTTCCCCAGCTTACAGTGGCATAGCAATGTCCACCGGAGGGCCCGCCGCAACTGTATGTTGCGCAGCTGCTCATACTCAAGAAAAGAATCAAGCCTGCAATAGCCACGAATAGTTTTCTGTGGAGCACTAAATTGACCTCCAGAGCAGAAGTAGTAGTTTCTGCATACGTAGTTCTAGTGTTCGCGTGCTGCACGGCGTTACAAGTTTTTTGTGCTATTGCCTTGTTACAATCTCCTCATGCCAATCCCTTTTGCCGAATACGCTGCGCGGATGCAGGAGCACCTGGAGCGCGACTGGGGCATTCCCGTGGTGACGCGGGACATTCCTGATCCGCTCACGGGCGACCTGGACGGCGCGGAGATCGATGTGGATTACGCCATCACGCCGGAGTTGCGCTTGTTTCTGCTGGGCCACCTCTTTGGCCACACCGTGCAGTGGAACGTGAATGAAAGCGCGTTTGATCTGGGACGGCAGTACAAGCCTCCGGTGGACGAAAAGCTTATTCCCGAGGTGCTGGCCTATGAAGGCGAGGCCGCGCGCTATGGCTTGCAGTTGCTCCACCAGATCGGCATCACGGATGTGGACCAGTGGTTTTCCAACTACACGGCCGCCGACCAAGCGTACCTGCTTCATTTCTATCGCACAGGCGACAAAGGCGAGTTCAAAAACTTCTGGCGGGAAGGCGCTCCTCTGATCGAGCCTAAACCGATCCCTGAGTTCAAGCCAAAGAAGCGCGTCTTCAGGATGGATGGCGTGGTGATCTAAAGAGGCAGATCGCCGTGATCGCGCGATCATAAAAGAAAAAGCCTCGCCACTGATAAAACACGGACAACACTGATCGGAACGAGGTTCGGCGGCAGCGGTCTAGATCACGTCTCTTTCTGATCGGGCGCTGCCGACGGCGGAACGGTCTTTTCCCCTTTGCGCTTGTTCACGGCCTGGCGCAGGATGTATTCAATCTGGCCGTTCACACTGCGCAGCTCGGCCTGCGCCCAGCCTTCCAGTTCGTCCCAGAGCGCGGGGTCCATGCGCAGGAGAAATGATTTCCGTTCCGCCATTGATTACCGCTTGTTCCTGTTTCTCATCCGTTGTTATGCGTATAGCGTGCCCGTGTTCACCACAGGATGCACTTCCGATTCGCCGCACAACACCACCATCAGATTGCTGACCATGGCGGCGCGGCGCTCGTCGTCAAGCTGCACCACGGATTTTTCCGCCAGCTCCTTCAGCGCCATATCCACCATGCTGACCGCGCCCTGCACGATCTTGGTGCGCGCGGCGATCACGGCTTCCGCCTGCTGGCGGCGCAACATGGCCTGCGCGATTTCCGGCGCGTACGCCAGGTGCGTGAGCCGCGCTTCGTCTACCACCACGCCGGCCTTTCCCAGGCGCTCCTGCAACTCGTCGCGCAGCGATTTTGAGACCTCGTCTACGTTGCTGCGCAGCGTGATCTCGGTGTCTTCTTCGGAATGGTCATAGGCATAGAGGCTGGCGAGATGCCGCAGCGCGGACTCGCTCTGGATGGGCACGTAGTTCTGGTAGTTGTCCACGTCAAACATGGCCTGCGCCGTGTCTTCCACGCGCCAAACCACGACGGCGGCAATCTCAATAGGGTTGCCGCGCTTGTCATTGACCTTGAGCTTGTCGCCGTTCAGGGTGCGCGCGCGCAACGAGATTTTGTTCATCCCCAGCGTCTTCTGTTCCGATGGCGCGGTAGCAATGCCCTTGGCCGCAGCGATCCGCGCCTGAAGACTGGCGGCGGCCTGCGGCCCACGGCTGTAAAACGGATTGCCCCAGTGAAATCCCGGCGTGCGGACTGTGCCTTTGTAAGCGCCAAAGAGCACCAGCACCCGCGCCTGGTTCGGCTGCAGAGTGAAGAGGCCGGTCAGCAGGATGATGAGCAGCGGCAGAGCGAGCGCGGAAAGCAGCAGCAGGCCGACATGCGGCTCGCCGGTAGTTTCAACGCCATCCCTAATGGAGAAAACCATGAGCCCGATATCCGCCAGCACGGCGGCAATCAACAGAACGAGCATCACCCATCCGTTCTGTACGCGGACCACCTGCTCATGTGCGGCAGTGACTTTATTGGTATTCATCTTCAGAGTTTCCTTGATCTAACAGGCAGCTTGTTCTCTGTCTGTTATCTAAATGATATCATTTAGATATAAACTGTGACATGTTTATATTTGTCATAGAATCAATTGGTTACGAATAAGAAAGCCCCGCTTGCGCAGGGCTCTTCCAAATTTCCGATCGACAAGCTATTTGCCGAGCGACGCCATATCGATCACGAAGCGGTATTTCACGTCGCTGCGCAGCATGCGCTCGTAAGCTTCATTGATTTTCTGGATTGGAATGACCTCGACGTCGGCGGTAAGTTTGTTCTGGGCGCAGAAATCCAACATCTCCTGGGTCTCCGGAATTCCGCCGATGAGCGAGCCGGCATACTGGCGGCGCTTGAAGATCAGGCTAAACGGCTCCACTGCCGGAGGATGTTCCGGCGCGCCCACCAGGGTCAGCGTGCCGTCGCGTTTGATCAGCGCCAGGTAGGCGTTGAGGTCATGCTGCGCGGAGACCGTATCCAGAATGAAATCAAAGCTGTTCACGTGGCGGTCCATTTCGTTCTGGTTTTTTGAGACCACAACTTCGTGCGCGCCCAGCCGCTGCGCGTCTTCTTTCTTGTTGGGCGACGTGGTGAACAGGACCACGTGCGCGCCCATGGCGCTGGCCAGCTTCACGCCCATGTGGCCCAGGCCACCCAGACCCACGATTCCGACTTTCTGCCCTTTGCTCACTTTCCAATGGCGCAGCGGAGAATAAGTTGTGATGCCGGCGCAGAGCAACGGCGCAACTCCGGCAAGATTGTTCTTGTCGGGAACGTGCAGAACAAAATACTGGTCTACGACGATGCTCTTCGAATATCCGCCATAGGTCATGCCGCCCAGATATTTGTCCGGCGAGTTGTATGTGCCGGTGAAGCCGATGTCGCAGTACTGCTCCAGTCCGGCCTTGCAGTTGGAGCAGGTGCGGCATGAATCCACCATGCAGCCCACGGCGGCCAGGTCGCCAGGCTTGAAGCGCTTTACCTCGCTGCCCACGGCGGTCACGCGGCCAACAATTTCGTGCCCGGGGACAACCGGAAACGTTGTGCCTTTCCATTCATTGCGGACGGTGTGCAGGTCAGAGTGGCACACGCCGCAGTAAAGAATTTCAAGCTGCACGTCCTGCGGCAACGGCTCGCGGCGTGCGAAGGAAAATGGCGCCAGCGGCGACTGCGCTGACTCCGCTCCATAGCCAAGCGTTTTGGTCCTGGCTGGAGTTGCTTCTAAAACTGGTGTCGACATTGAGGGAACCTCCTGGGGACTGTGTGAATGATGGCAGATGATGTGATGCGCTCATTGGAGGACGTGAAAATCCGGAGACCTGGTCCGAGCGGCTGATCTGATTGTTAGGCCCAAGCAATACAGAAAGCTTGGATGTGCGGCAGTGGGGAAGCGATTCAAATTCCTCTGCCACGAAAGAAATTACCAGAACCGCAGGGACCTTACCGCGGATTTGCGCGGATAATAGCGGTAAAGAAAATGCAACCTTTAAACTTTCAGGATCGACCGCTGGATCTTAATCCGCGTGAATCAGCATTGATCCGCAGAAGAATGGTCCGCGGCAAGGATCGCAATGCGGCAGGGCTTACTTTTTCTTCTTCCTGTCTACCCATAGCAGCAGCAATCCCAGCGCCCAGGTGACGATCAGGATCCCCAGAAGAGTATGCGCATCCTGCGCATTTTCTGGCATTGGGATAGGAAAATAAGGATCTAAGCGCTCTTGCAGGCCGTTCATGTGCGAATTGGCACTGATTGTACCACGGCATAAATATACCGTGGTCAATTCAGGGCACAAACCGTACAAAACACTGTTGGCCAAAGACACTGAAGTCGAGAAGAAATTCTTTGCCGCCCTAGGGCTCCGCATCCAGGCGGCGCGGAACCGCGCCGGCTACAGCCAGGAAGACATGATCTCTTTTGGCTATGGTGTCCGCCACTGGCAGCGCATCGAGGCAGGCGCGCCCATCACCTTACGCACCCTTCTGCGGATCTGCGGGATACTGGGCGCGTCAATGGAATCCGTAGTGCGGGGATTGGGCCCGGAGACCGTGAAAAGGCCGGTCAAGCGGCGTTAGTGTGGATGGATAGGGAGTAGCGGGTAGTGTCTCAGTTTGGCTGAATACAGTATCCCTCTGTCGCCGACATCGCGCGTGATCGGAAACCAAGAACGCTCAAACGCCGCCAAACTGGGATGGCTTGGGATGGGCTCAGTAAATCTTTTGGAATCCTAGTTGAAGCATGGGGGGAAGGGTGCCTTCTATAAACTGATAACAGGTTTATGGAGACGATCCCCAAATTGTGAGATTTCCGCCCCTTTATCCCATCATCGACTTCTCCTGCTTCGCCGCGAAGCCGGATCCAATCATGGCCATCGTGCGGTATGCGGAAGAGTTAATAGCTGCCGGCGCGACGCTGATCCAGTTGCGCGACAAATCTCAGCCTGAGCAGACACGCCGATTTCTAAGCTGTGCGCGGGAGCTGCGTCGAGTGACATTGGACCGAGCCACGTTGATCATCAATGATCGGGTTGATCTCTACCTCGCGGCCGACGCAGACGGAGTCCACCTGGGACAGGACGATCTTTCGCCTGAGTCGGCGCGGAGGATTTTCGATTCGGTAATTTCCCACACGCCGGGAACTCCCATGCAACGGGTGCCCCATCCTTTCGCCGCCAACCCGCCCCAATCTTCTGAACTCTCGAGCGAAAGGGTGGGTGCGCAAACCGCTGTCGCCACGCACAAGAAACTTCTAATCGGCTTCTCCACTCACAACCTCTCACAGGTTATCGAAGCTGACTCGCTCCCGGTCGACTACATTGCCATTGGGCCGGTGTTTGCCACAGGGTCAAAGGCCAATCCTGATCCGGTGGTGGGGCTGGAAGGCGTGAGGGAGGCGCGGCAGGTTACGAAGAAACCCTTAGTGGCCATCGGCGGGATTACCCGGCTGAACTGCTCTCAGGTAAAAGCCGCAGGTGCGGACGCCGTGGCCGTGATTTCTGACCTTCTTGAGTCCCCGGCGAAAGCAGTTGCGGATTTTCTGCGCGTTTTGGGGTAAAACATACAGAACACTTATGCCTTCATCCGCGGAAGTTCGCACTACGCCGCCTCAGGCCGCATCGGGCGCGCCTGAACTAGTAAAAGGGCTGGGACTCACCAGCGCCACCACCCTGGTCATGGGGTCAATGATCGGCTCCGGGATCTTTATTGTGTCGGCGGAGATTGCCCGCGAGGTCAACTCTCCCGCGCTGCTGATTGGCGCGTGGCTGGTCACCGGCTTTATGACGATCGTGGGCGCGCTCTCTTACGGCGAGCTTGCCGCCATGATGCCCAAGGCCGGCGGGCAGTACGTCTACCTGCGCGAATCGCTGGGCTCGCTCTGGGGTTTTCTCTATGGATGGACCCTGTTTCTGGTGATCCAGACCGGGACTGTGGCCGCCGTAGGCGTGGCCTTCGGCAAATTCATGGGGCATTTCTTCCCCTCGATCTCCGCCGCGCACTGGTTAGTGGGGCCATTCCATGTGGGAGTCTGGCAGCCTTTCGGAATCGCGCTGGGCGGCATGGATATGGGCCTGAACACGCAGAACCTGTCCGGAATCGTAATCATTGTTTTTCTCACCTGGCTGAACGTCTTTGGCATCAAGACCGGGGCCGCGGTGCAGAATGTTTTCACCATTGCAAAAGTTTCCGCCCTGGCGGCGCTGGTGCTGGCCGGAATCTTTGTTGCCCGCAATGCGCAGGCCGCAGCGGCGAACTACGGCAATTTCTGGCGGCTGAACCTGCCGCATTCCGCCGGAGGCGCGGACGCCGCAGGCAATCTCCTGGGCCCTTTCGTCGGTGTGCTCACGATTCTTGCCGTCGCGCAGGTGGGCTCTCTTTTCTCCGCTGATGCCTGGAACAATGTGACCTTTACCGCCGGCGAGGTGAAAGATCCCCGGCGCAACCTGCCGCTATCGCTCGCGATCGGCACCGGCGTGGTGATTTTGCTCTACATTGCGGCGAACTTTATCTACCTGGCGCATCTGCCGTTTGATGGGAATCCGGCTGGGACAGACGCGGTTTCCCGGGGCATCAAGTATGCTGCTTCAGATCGCGTGGGAACCGCCGTGCTCCAGCAGATGTTTGGCAGCAGCGGCGCGGGTCTGATGGCCGTCGCCATTCTGATATCGACGTTTGGTTGCTGCAACGGACTGATCCTTAGCGGCGCTCGCGTCTATTACGCTATGGCCAAGGACGGACTGTTTTTCAAGTCCACCGGCAAGTTGCATCCCAGGTATCTCACGCCCAGGAATGCGCTGATCGTCCAGGGAATATGGACTTGCGTGCTGTGTCTTTCCGGCACGTATAACGATCTGCTGAACTATGTGATTTTTGCCGTCCTGGTCTTCTATATATTGACGATTGCGGGCCTGTTCGTTTTGCGGCGCACCCAGCCCCAGGCCGAACGGCCCTACCGCGCCATCGGCTATCCGGTGCTGCCCGCCGTTTATATTGTGATGGCTTTATTCATCGATGTCGTATTATTGCGCTACAAACCGCAATACACCTGGCCGGGCCTGATCATCGTGTTGTTGGGAATTCCGGTATATTTCGTGTGGTCGCGCCGGAGCGCGGTTTCACAAGGGGGAAGCGCTTAAGATGGGAACTCAAACAAGAACTGAAACCACTCAACCGTCGAGCTCATTGTTTCGGACCAAATCAATTGATCGTCTTCAGGCCGAAAGCGGCAATACGCCTCTCAAGCGCACCTTGGGACCGGTGTCGCTGGTGGCGCTGGGCATTGGGGCCATCATCGGAGCAGGCCTTTTCGTCCGGACAGCGGCTGCCATCGCCGAGCGCGCGGGTCCATCGGTAACGCTGGCATTTCTTGTGGCGGGCGTTGGTTGCGCTTTTGCCGGTCTCTGCTATGCGGAGTTTGCCTCCATGATTCCCATTGCCGGCAGCGCTTATACCTATTCCTATACCACCATGGGCGAGTTCGTGGCGTGGATCATTGGCTGGGACCTGGTGCTGGAATATGCCGTGGGCGCGGCCACCGTCGCCATCGCCTGGAGCCAGTACTTCAACCGCGTGCTTGAGTACGTGGGTTTGCATGTCCCATACCAGTGGTATCACTCGCCGTTTGAAGTCGGCATGGGGGCCGATGCCGGAGTTCATGGAATCATGAACATCCCCGCGGTGGGGATTCTGCTGATCCTCTCGCTGCTCCTGGTACGCGGCACGCAGGAATCTGCCGTCGTGAACAGCATCATCGTGATCACGAAAGTTGCCATCGTCCTCATGGTGATTTTTGTTGGCTGGAGATTCATGGTTCCGGCGAACCACACGCCTTATGTTCCTGCCGCCACCACGTACACCACTTCCCAGGGCGTGACCCACGCTTACGGAGGAATCATGGGAATTCTGGGAGCGGCCGGCGTGGTGTTCTTTGCTTTCATTGGATTTGACGCCGTCTCAACCGCGGCCCAGGAAGCGAAGAATCCCAAGCGTGATATGCCGATCGGCATCCTCGGGTCGCTGGTGATCTGCACCGTTCTGTATGTCCTGTTCTCCCATGTGCTCAGCGGCGTTGCCACCGTGGAAGATTTTCGCACCGCGGGCAAAGAAGCCTCAGTGGCTTATGCCATTTCCAAATACATGATCGGCTATGAATGGATGTCAAAGTTCGTGACGATCGCGATCCTGGCGGGATTCTCGTCGGTCATCCTTGTCATGTTGTACGGCCAGTCGCGTGTCTTCTTTTCCATGAGTGAAGATGGACTGGTGCCGAAAGTGTTCTCTGAGCCTCATCCGAAATTCAAAACGCCGTGGAAGTCCAATCTGCTGTTCTTTGTCTTCACGTCGCTCTTTGCCGCGTTCCTGCCCGATAGCATCGTCGGAGAAATGACCAGCATAGGCACGCTGTTTGCGTTCATTCTGGTATGCGCCGGCGTGTGGATTTTGCGGAACCGGCGCCCAGATTTGCCGCGCTCTTTCAAGGTCAAGCTTCTGCCGCTCGTTTCCATCCTCGGCATTTTTGTCTGCGGGGCCATGATTTATGGCCTGGGTTGGACAAACTGGTTGCGCCTGTTTATCTGGCTGGTGATCGGTTTGATTTTCTATTTTGCGTACGGCAAGCGGCATAGCAAGCTGCAAACCAACGCTTAGACGAGCGCTATCGAGTCATGGACCCTCCGCTGCGGCGGAGGGTTTTTTATTTAGAATAGCCAGTTCTTTTTTCGGTCTTGCCACGTCTATCACTTGAGCGTTGAACGAGGAGCCCTGCAATGGCCAACCTGCTAGCCACCAAGCCGCTGAAGATCATACTGGACGAAGCCCATGAAACCGGCGAGCACAGCCTAAAGCGCGCGCTGGGCGTCAACAATCTGATCGCACTCGGCATCGGCGCCATCATCGGCACTGGAATCTTTGTCCTTGCCGGGACCGCCACGGCGCAGTATGCCGGCCCGGCCATCGTGCTTTCATTTATCCTGGCGGCAACAGGATGTGTTTTTGCAGGTCTCTGCTATGCGGAATTTGCTTCCGCCATCCCTGTTGCCGGTTCGGCTTACACCTATGGGTATGCTTCGCTGGGAGAGATTTTTGCCTGGATCATCGGCTGGGACCTGGTGCTGGAATACGCTTTTGGCGCAGCGACTGTTGCTTCCGGATGGAGCGGCTACCTGCTCAGCTTGTTGGGCGACTTTGGTATCAAGTTGCCGGCAACATTGGCGGGCACGCGCTGGGACGAATTCATCTTCTATAACAAGCACTGGGAGCCGGCGAACCTTCTAATGCCGAAGGTCCAATCGGGCGAGATTGACATTACAGGACTGCCGCATCAGTTTGGCGCATTCAATTTGTTTGGCTTTCTGGCCATTATGATCGCCACGCTGATTCTGGTTGTCGGCATCAAAGAGTCGGCCAACTTCAACACCGCAATTGTCTATATCAAGGTCTGCGTCCTGATTGTCTTTGTAGCCGTGGGCGGATACTACCTGCTGAAACATCCGGAGCTGACGGCAGCCAACTGGCATCCGTTTATGCCTCCGAACACGGGCGTTTCCGGTGAGTACGGATGGTCCGGCATCAGTCGCGGCGCCGCTGTGATTTTCTTCGCCTATATCGGTTTTGACGCTGTATCCACGGCCGCCCAGGAAGCCAAGAACCCTTCCCGCGATATGCCGATTGGTATTCTGGGGTCGCTGGTGATCTGCACGATTCTCTATATCCTTGTTGTCGGCGTTCTGTGCGGTCTGGTCAATTACAAATTTCTCAACGTGCGCGACGCTCTCGCCGTGGGGATCGACAAGACCGGCGTTGGATGGGGAAGCTTGATGGTCAAGATCGGCGCGCTCATGGGGTTGAGCAGCACGATTGTGGTCATGCTGTTGGGGCAATCGCGCGTCTTTTTCTCCATGTCTCGCGATGGGCTGCTGCCCGGAGTCTTCAGCGCCGTACATCCGAAATTCCGTACTCCATGGATTTCCACTCTGATGGTTGGCAGTTGCGTAGCTTTGCTCGCGGCCTCCCTGCCCATCAACCTGCTGGGCGATATGGTCAACATCGGAACCCTGCTGGCGTTCGTTATCGTCTGCGCCGGCGTATGGATTGTTCGCCGCCGCAATCCCAACCTTGAGCGCCCCTTCAGGACCCCCATGGTTCCGCTGGTGCCGATCCTGGGAATTGTGATTTCCGGCTACCTGATGGCGAACCTTCCCCTGGCCACATGGATACGCTTGATCGTCTGGCTGGCCATTGGCATGGCAATTTACTTTGGTTACGGACGCAGCCACAGCCGCGTGCAGCGCGGTTCTGTTTGAAATCCCGGGCGTAGCGAGGACTCCCTGCCGCGATAAATCCCGCCACGGGGAGCCTTACCGCGGATGAACGCCGATTCACGCGGATTAAGACCGGCGTCTGATCCGAGGAATTTAACGTTTGAGTTTTCCTTGATCCGCGATCATCCGCGCAAATTCGCGGTAAGAAGCCTTTGCTCTTCTCAGTGTCTCCGTGGTGGATTTGGCGTCCTGGTTCTAGAATGGTCTCGATAAAGGGGCGCGACTCTGAACCTCCATCGCTTTCGCCTGCTGAAGATCTTTCTCTCGGCGCTGCTGTTCTTGAGCGCGGCAGGGACAGTGGGTTTTCATTTCATTGAAGGCTGGAGTTGGTTTGACAGCTTTTACATGGTGGTGATCACCTTGAGCACCATCGGCTACCAGGAAGTCCATCCACTTTCGCACGCCGGACGCGTCTTCAACGTGGTGCTCATCATCGCCGGCGTGGCGCTGGTCTTCCTGATGATCGGAGCGCTTACGCAGGCTTTGCTAGAATTCGAACTGGTCAAGGTCTTTGGTAAACGCCGTATGGAACGCGACATCGCCAGTCTCAGGGACCACTACATCATCTGCGGCGCAGGACGCGTGGGCCACAGCGTCGCCAATGAACTTGCGCGCAAGCCCTGTCCCTTTGTCGTTATCGAAACCACTGAGGCCAGCGTTGCCGCTCTCGATTCCAAATGGCTGGCCCTGGTGGGTGACGCGGCCAGTGAAAAGACCTTGCGCGATGCCGGCATTGACCACGCCGCCGGCCTGGTGGCCGCCACCACCACGGACGCAACCAACATCTACATTGTGCTCACCGCCCGCGGCCTGAATCCGCGGCTCAAGATCATTGCCCGTGCCAGTGAGGAAGCGGCGGAAAAGCATCTGAAGACCGCCGGGGCGGACATCGTGATCTCGCCGTACGCCGCCGCCGGGCATCGCATCGCGCAGAGCTTCCTGCGTCCGCACCTGCTCGACTTCCTCGATATCGCCAGTGATCGCTCCGGCAATTTCCAGATGCTGATTGAAGAAATCAGGATCATGCCGAAATCGTCGCTGGCGGGCACCACGGTCGGCAGTTCCGGCATCCACCATAACTTTGGCATCATGATTCTGGCCATCCGCCATGCAGACGGCAATACCCGCTTCAACCCTGAGGCCCATGAGCCCATCGGGGCCGACGATTTCTTGATCGCCATGGGAGAAACCGGGCAACTGGCCAAGCTGGAATCGCTGGCGGCCAGCGCCGCCCGCCAGCGCACATGAAAATTGTTACCGCGGAAGAGATGCGCGCCATTGACCGCGCCACTACTGAGAAATACGGCGTGCCTTCGCTCACCCTGATGGAAAACGCCGGCGCCGCCGTGGCCGAATTTGCGCAGAAGCATTTCGACTTCAATTCTGTCTGCGCCGTCTGCGGCAAGGGCAACAACGGCGGCGATGGCTTTGTGGCAGCGCGCAAGCTGCATGAAGCTGGGAAGAAAGTTTCCGTCATCGTGCTGGCCAAAGGGCCGGACGATCTGCGGGGCGACGCGGCAGAGATGTTCAAGAAGCTGCCGGTCCCGGCGTTGTGGATCGCCGAAGAAAAAGATCTGAGTAAGCCTGAGATTGAGCAGGCGCTCAAGTCTGAGTTGATTCTCGATGCGATTCTGGGCACAGGATTCAAGCCACCAATAGAGGGGCTTGCGCGTAAAGCAGTAGAAATTATCAATACATGCAAGTCACCAGTCCTGTCCGTCGATATCCCTTCCGGCGCTTACAGTGATAGCTTTCTTCCCGCCAAAGCCCAGGGATTGATGGCCCAATCGGACGGAGTCATTACTTTTACCGCGCCCAAGCCTGTGCATGTATTTGGTCAGGTCACGCAGGGCCCAATCGCTGTTGCTTCCATCGGTTCCCCACGCGATTTGCTTTTGGAAACGAAGCAACTCAATCTCGAAGTTACTGTCCTCCAGTATCTAAACATTTTGTTTGGCCGCCGCGAACCTGATGCTCACAAAGGAGATTTCGGCCACATCCTGGTCATTGGTGGTTCCTTGGGCAAAGCCGGCGCTGCCGCCATGGCAGGAATGGCAGCTCTTCATTCGGGCGCTGGCCTGGTTACTGTCGCTTGTCCAAAATCGGCTCAGCCGACCGTAGCATCCTTTGCTCCTGAAATCATGACTGAAGCCCTGGCGGAAACGGAGGCGGGGACTCTTGCTTCGATGGCCCTGGATCGTATTGAAAAGCTGGTTCAAAACAAAGACGTGGTTGTACTTGGACCCGGTCTCTCCCGGCACAAGGAAACAGATGAGCTTGTCCACCAGCTCTTGCCTAAATTGACGGAAACAAGACTCGTGGTAGATGCGGACGGCTTAAATGCCTTTGCTGAATGCCCTGACAAACTTCGCAGTGAGGGATTGCTGATCCTTACTCCGCATCCGGGTGAGATGGCGCGTCTAACAGGCGGGCCTATTGCTGAAGGACATAAAGACCGGATTGAGCTAGCACGCAAAGTTGCCAAACAACACCAGGCGATCGTCGTACTAAAAGGTCATCGGACGGTGATTGCATCGCCCAGCGGCACGGTTTGGATCAATATGTCCGGCAATCCCGGCATGGCTAAAGGCGGCACAGGCGACGTCCTTTCCGGCATTATTGCAGCTTCGCAGACTCAATTGCAGAGCGGCTTTGGCGTGCAGACTTCTCCAGAAAACGCAAAGCGAACCCAGGAATTGATGCAGCGTCGTGACCAGGGTGACACTGAGGCGCAGAGGGAATTAGAGCAAATGGGACGCGATAACGTTTTCTATATGTTCACAATGTTTACAGCTTCCGCTGTTTACTTGCACGGGCTTGCAGGCGATGTGGCTCGTGAACTCTTTGGCGAAACTTCCATGGTGGCCACCAATATCATTGAGTGCATTGGCGAAGCTCTGGATATTGCTCGAAAATCTCTAAACGACGAACTGCTTTACCTCCAGCGATGAAGACTTTCCAAACCCACTCCGCCGAAGAGACCACGGAACTTGGCCGCCGCCTGGCGGCTGGCCTCAAGCCCGGCAGCATCGTGCTTTTGCGCGGCGATCTGGGAGCAGGGAAGACCACCATGGTCAAAGGCATTGCGGAAGGGTTCCACGCTGCCAAAGCCGAAGAAGTCACCAGCCCGACGTTCACGCTGATCCACGAATACCGCGGCCCTGTGGTCACGCTCTTTCACATCGATCTTTACCGCATCGACACGCAGCGCGAGCTCGATACGCTCGCCCTCGACGACCTGATGACCCCGCAAAGCATTTTGCTGATCGAGTGGGGAGAGAAGTTTGCCAGGTTCGCCAAAGAGAGGGATGTGGAGATTGCGATTGAGCATCGTGGCGCTGACGATCGCGTTATTACCATCAAAACCCAACACCCTTGAAACACGGAGGAACAGAGGAAACGGAGGAAGAAGAATATCGGGTGATTTGTTTTTCTGAAATCTCGAGCGTAGCGAGAGATCGCTATAGCTACCAACCCTGCAAGGTAAAAACGATTCAGCCGCTAATGCACGCAAAAAACATGCAAATCATTTTTGATTCGGTTTGTCCGCGCAAATCCGCGGCAGTTTTTTCCTCTGCTTCCTCCTTTCCTCTGTGTTTCAAAGGTTTTAGGTTCTCGGCGGTGTCTTTCTCACGGTCATCACCACCAGCCATACGCCATTCAGCATGAACAGTAAAACTGCGGGCCAGAAATATTTGCTCACCGGAACGTGCTGAAAGACGCACCACAGCACTCCGCCAATAATCAACAAGTCGATCACAATGTAAGCGATAAGGATTTTGGCGCGTGACATGGGAGGTTCTGTTCCCTCAAGAGCAATGAAGATAGCAGGGTTCCCTCACCCGCACAAACCGCGGGTTCGGGATTTCAAAAATCTAAAATCCCATGATGTTGTAGCCGCAGTCGACATAGATGGTCTCGCCGGTGATGCCGGAGCCGAGATCGGACGACAGAAACAACGCCGTGTCGCCAACTTCCCGGGGCTCTACGTTCCGCTTGAGCGGCGCGTGCTCAGCGTGGCTCTTCATCATCGTACTGAAATCGCCGACGCCGCGCGCCGCCAGCGTCTTGATAGGGCCGGCGGAGATGGCATTCACGCGAATTTTTTTTCCTCCCAGGCTGTTGGCCAGGTAGCGGACCGTTGCTTCCAGCGCGGCCTTGGCCACGCCCATCACGTTATATCCGGGCACAACTTTTTCCGCGCCGAAGTAGCTCAGGGTGATCACGCTGCCGCCATTGACCATGAGTGGGAGAGCGGCGCGAGTGACGGCGATCAGCGAGTAGACGCTGATATCGTGCGCCACGCGAAAGCCCTCGCGCGAGGTGTTCACGAAATCGCCCTTCAGCTCTTCGGCCGGGGCATAGGCCACGGAATGTACTACGGCATCTAGTTGTCCGAAGTGCTGTTTGAGCTGCGCATAGAGCGCGTCGATCTCGGCGTCATTGGAGACGTCACATTGGAAGGCTTGCGCCCCGGGCAGGGAATTGATGAGATCGTGCGCTTCGGCCTTCAGCCGTTCATTCTGGTAAGTGATGGCAAGCTTTGCGCCGGCCTCGTTCAAGCGCTGGGCAATGGCCCACGCGATGCTGCGTTTGTTGGCCACGCCAAATATGACCGCGTTCTTTCCCTGCATGCTCAGCATAAAAGCATCCTCGTCGAGTGTGAAACCGCTCAGGATAACAGGAACCGCTGAAGAAAGGGAGTAACCGGGGCATCACATGGAATTGTGAGCAGGCTTCTCTCAGAAAATCCGTCTTTATAAAAATTTAATGGACATTTTTGGTTCCGGGTTCTAGCATGTCTTGAAATTTCTTTACGGAATTTGCCCTTCATCCGGACTGGGTAATTCAAATAACGCACAAGATCGCTCGTATTGCGCCTGGCAGGAGGCAACCCTATGGGCTTATCGAGACGTGAATTCTTCAAAGTTGGGACCGGAAGCGCCGCAGCGCTTCTTCTTGGGTTTGACGCCCGCCCGGTTCTGGCACAAGCAAAAGAACTTAAGATTGCCCGCACCACTGAGACAAGGTCAACATGCCCTTATTGCTCGGTAAGCTGCGGCGTGATCATTCATACGCTTGGCGATAAGGCCAAGAACGTGACCGCGCAAGTGGTCCACGTTGAGGGCGATCCCGACCACCCGATCAATCGCGGCACATTGTGCCCCAAGGGCGCGTCCTTGCAGCAGGAGATCCTGAATGAACGCCGGCTGCTCAACCCGCAAGTGCGGCGTCCGGGCAAGACCGACTGGGAAGACATCCCCTGGGACAAGGCAATCGCGGAAATTGCCCGCCACATCAAGACGACCCGCGATGAAACCTTCGTGGAGAAGAACGCGGACGGCAAGACCCTGAACCGCTGCGAAGGGTTCGCGTTCAACGGAGGCTGCACCGATACCAACGAGTTCAATTATCTCGTGGTCAAGACGATGCGAAGTATGGGCGTCGTCTACATGGAAAACCAGGCCAGAGTTTGACACGGCCCCACGGTCTCAAGTTTGGGACCAACGTTTGGACGGGGCGCAATGACCAATGGCTGGGTGGATATAAAAAACACCGACATGATGCTGATCATGGGCGGTAACCCGGCGGAAAACCATCCTTGCGGGTTCAAATGGGTTGTGGAAGCAAGAAAGGTCCGCAACGCCAAGCTGGTGGTGGTGGATCCGCGTTTCCAGCGGACGGCTTCGCAGGCAGATCTGTTCTGCCAGATTCGTGCGGGGACCGATGTCGCTTTCCTTGGCGGGTTGATTAACTATGCCATCCAGAACAACCGCTTTGCCAAGGAATACATCACGAATTACACCAACGCCTCCTTCATCATCAAGAAGGGCTTCAAGCTGCCGGAAGACGGGCTGTTTTCCGGTTACGACCCGGCCGCGATGAAATATGACGTTTCTTCCTGGAATTACGAAGAAGGAGGAAACGTGACAGGCACCGCTGCCGCAGCCATTGCTGCGGGCGACGGCCCGGCAACCCCGGAGACTGCTTCCCACGCCGCTCCTCCTCAACCTGCGGCCATGGCCACGGGTCAGGGACATACCGCCGGTGGTCCAGCGGGCGCCAAAGGTGCTCCGGCCGCCGCTGGAGCTGCTCCTGCGCCCCCATCGCTGCCGCCCAACACTGCCTACGATCTTTCCCTGGAGCACCCGCGTTGCGTGTTCCAGTTGATGAAGAAGCAGTTTTCCCGCTACACCCCTGAAATGGTGGCGAAAATCACCGGGATTCCAGCCGACCGCTTTGTGAAAGCGGCTGAAATGCTGACCTCCATCCGCAAGGACGGGAACACCAAGAAGGTCGGGACCATCATCTACTCGGTGGGCTGGACGCAGCACAGCAATGGCGCGCAGATGATCCGCACCGCCGCCATGTATCAAATGCTGATGGGCAATGTGGGACGCGCCGGCGGCGGCGTAAATGCCCTGCGCGGTCACTCCAACATCCAGGGCGCTACGGATATGGCCGGCGTTTTCGATATTCTCCCCGGCTATCTCAAGGTACCTGTCCCTGCTGACACGGATTGGGCGGCATACCTCAAGCGCACCACTCCAATCTCGGCCAAACCAAAAGAGTGGGACTCGTTCAATTACTGGTCCAACACTCCCAAGTTTGCCGTTTCTTACATGAAGGCCATGTATGGAGACGCCGCCAAAAAGGAAAACGACTGGGCTTTCAACTATCTGCCCAGAATCGGCGACAAGCGTTTCTCATGGGTCGACCAGTGGGACGCCATGTATCAGGGCAAGATCCAGGGCCTGATCGCATTTGGGATGAATGGCGTGTCCATCGGGCCGAACTCGCAGAAAAACATTGACGCCTTAAAGAAGGCGAAATGGCTCGTCGTCTGCGAGATCTATCCGGAAGAAACCGCTGAATTCTGGGCTTCGCCCGGCATCAGCAAAGAGGACCAGGCGAAAATCCAGACTGAGGTCTACCGCCTTCCTGGCGCTGGTTTCGCCGAGAAGGACGGCACCTTCGTCAATTCTGCCCGCTGGCTGCAATGGAAGTGGGCAGCGGTCCCGACCCCGGGAAATGCCCGCCTGGACCATGCGATCCTCGCTCAGATATTCCTGAAGGTCCGCGAACTGTATCAGAATGAAAAGGACGATCCCAAGACCAAGTTCCCGGATCCAATCCTGAATCTGACCTGGGCTTACACCAACCCGTCCAGCCCGTCTCTTACCGAGGTAGCCAAGGAAATTAATGGTAAGGCCCTGGCTGATCTGCACGACGACAAGCAGACACCCACAGACTGGAAGGCAGGGCAGCAGTTGCCCGGATTTGCCTGGCTGAAGGACGATGGCACCACGTCCTGCGGCAACTGGCTCTATTGCGGTTCCTGGCCCGACGCCGGATCGAACACGCAGCGCCGCGACCCCGCCGATCCTTCCGGGCTGGGCATACATCCCACCTGGGGCTGGTCATGGCCGGCGAACCGGCGAGTGCTTTACAACCGTGCGTCCTGCAACCTGGACGGCAAGCCCTGGGACCCCAGTCGCAAACAGGTCTGGTTCAATGAGGCGAACGGGAAGTGGGCAGGCAATGACGTCCCCGACTTCAAGCTTGACTCCAATCCCAAAGATCACATGGGCCCATTCATCATGAATCCTGAAGGCGTAGGCCGCCTCTTTGTCCCGCTGGCCCCCATGGCGGATGGCCCCTTCCCCGAGCATTACGAGCCGATTGAGAGTCCCGTCAAAAACTCGCTTCATCCCAATCAGTCCACCAGCCCGGTGGTAAAGAAGATGAAGACGGACATGGACAAGTACGGGACTTCAGACAAGTTCCCGTATCCTTGCACCACCTACCGGCTTACCGAGCATTACCACTACTGGACCAAGAACAACCGCATGAACGTGCAGTTGGTGCCTGAGCCTTTCGTGGAAATTTCCGAGCAGCTGGCGGACAAGCTGCAAATCAAGGGAGGAGACAAGGTCAAGGTCAGCAGCGCTCGAAGCACCTATTACTGCAAGGCGATGGTGACCAAACGAATCAAGCCCCTGACGATCAGCAAAGATGGCAAGGACGAGATTGTCTACCCCGTTGGCATTCCCATTCACTGGGGGTACCGCGGACTGGGAGACGGACGCCCAGAAAACGAGCGCACGCCGGTTAATCTGCTTTCGCCGACTGTGGTTGACCCCAACGCTTACACACCGGAGTTTAAGGGCTTCCTGGTGAACATCGAGAAGGCCTAAAGGAGATACGCCATGAGCAATGGAACATTGGAAATCAAAGCGATCTCCGGTCACAGCGGCAAAGCGCCGGGGAGCGGAGTTTCACGCGACTACGACGTTTGCAAGCTCGTGGACACCACCACGTGCATCGGCTGCAAGGCCTGCGAGGTCGCCTGCGTGGAGTGGAACGGTTATGAGTTCCGCGAAACCACTTTTGACAATACTTACCAGACCATGCCGGAAACGGCCTGGAACTTCTGGAACCTGATCAAGTTCAAGGAAGTTGAAACCGATGGCGGAATGCAGTGGCTGATGCGGAAAGACCAGTGCATGCACTGTGAAGAGCCTGGCTGCCTGATCGCCTGCCCGGCTGACGGCGCCATTGTGCAGTACACCAATGGCATCGTCGACTTCAACCAGGCCAACTGCATTGGCTGCCAGTATTGTGTTACCGGCTGCCCGTTCAACATCCCGAAATTCAACTCGGCCACCAAGAAGGTTTACAAGTGCACTCTGTGCTCTGACCGCGTTGGCGCCGGCCTGGAACCGGCCTGCATCAAGTCCTGTCCCACCGGCTGCCTGCACTTTGGCAGCAAGGAAGACATGAAGTTTGAGGCTAAAAAGCGCGTTGATCAGTTGATAGCCAACGGCCACGCGGATGCGGGTGTTTACAATCCCGGCGATCCCAATGGCGGCAGCGACGGCAGCATTGGCGGCACGCACGTGATCTACGTGCTCAACGATGCCAAGCATCCGGAGAATTACGCTTTACCCGCTTCACCCAGCGTGCCTTTGTTCGTCAAGCTCTGGAAAGGCCCGCTGAAGTGGCTCGGCGGCATTGGCATGGTGGCCGGCGTGCTAGGTGTGTTCATGCACTACGTCCGTTTCGGTCCTAAGGAAGTTGACAAGGTTGAGGAGGTGAAGCGATGAGCGGCGGAATTATTGCGCGTCCAACCACGGCAATTCCGGAAGAAGAGGTCCAGCGCTATAACTTTGCTGAGCGCGCTTATCACTGGATCAACGCCATTGCCTACACCTATCTCATGCTGACGGGCTTGGCGATCTTTACGCCTCTGGCATACTGGCTTGCCTACGTGCTGGGCGGCCCGGCAACCATCCGGTATTGGCATCCATGGATCGGGCTGGTTTATCTGGCCACCGTTTTCTGGATGCATCGCATGTGGAAGCGTGACATGCAGAAAATCCCGGAGGACGAGCAGTGGAGCAAGCATCTTAAGGACTATGCTGAGAACCGCGACGAGCTTATGCCTCCGCAAGGCCGCTTCAACGCCGGGCAGAAGCAGTTCTGGTGGGTGATGCTGTACTGCACGTTTATCCTTCTCATTACGGGAATCATTATGTGGATTCCGGAGAAGATGCCTCGGGAACTTCACTGGGTGCTTCCGATTACCGTTTTCATCCATTCAGCCACGGCGTTGATCACCATTGCCGCTTTCATCATTCACGTTTACATGAGCGTGTGGGTGACTCCCGGCAGCGTGAAGGCGATGATGGAAGGGCACGTCTCCACCTCGTGGGCGCGCACACATCACCGGCTCTGGTATGAGAAGATTACCGGCCGCAGGAGCTAAACGGATTTGATGTCTGGCTTTTCCTGGGACCGCCGTATCGCGCGGACGAGCGAGCTGTTGCAAAACCAGTCTTCAGTGACTGAACTGCTCAAGTTTTATCAGCGCCTCGTCCGCTTTCAAAAAAGCGTCTATGAGTCAGTGGTTTCTTCCCCCGATCATGACGTTTCTTTGCTCGTTCCTCATTTTTCCGCATTGCTGTCCCTGGTAAAGGAAGCGGGCTCCGCCGATCTGAAAGCCGCTGCCGCCACGCTCGAACAATCGTCTTCAGAAGACCGTTTAGACCTGTTACGCGCCGTCTGGCAGCATGAAGTGGAAAGCCATGAACTCTCTCCCGAGTCAGTCTTTTTCGCCAACGCGCTGCTTCAGCCTTTTGCCGAATTTCTTGCGGAAAAGAACGTTTCGTCCACGGAGGCCTCGCCGCCTCTGTGTCCCTTTTGCGGGGCCAAACCGCAATTAGCGGTGTTAAGGCCTGAAGGCGATGGCGCCAAGCGCTTCCTCCTCTGTTCCATGTGCGGCACTGAATGGTTTTTTCGCCGGGTCTTGTGCCCTAACTGTGCTGAAGAAAATAGAGAGCATCTTCCGGTCTTTGTCGCCAAGGAATTTGATTACGTGCGCGTAGACGCCTGCGACACCTGCCATACCTACCTCAAGTCAATCGATCTTTCGAAAAACGGCAACGCCGTGCCCGTGGTGGATGAATTAGCGACGGTGTCGCTGAATCTATGGGCGCAGGAACATAATTACAAAAAGGTCCAGCCCAACCTGTTTGGCGTGTAAACCATCAACCCAGCCTGGATTGGCTGGCGGATTGTGACACCGGCTTGGGTTCGGCCAGCTCATGAATGGAATTCTTTAGAGCGCGCAGCCGCAACGCCAGCCCGATCATCGCAAGGCCATTGGCAACCGCATAGATGGAAATCCAGGTCAGGGCTACTGCTACACTGTCCGCGCGAGTGAGGAACAATCCTGTGGCGAAGGCGAGTGAGACTATGCCGCCACTGATCAACAGCCATTCATCAATAACGTGCCGGCGCAGGTGAATGCCGGCAACAAGCTCAAGCGCCCCTGCCAACAAGGCAATAGCCGCTATCAGTTGAATCAGGTGCACCAGCGTCAATCTGGGGGACAGCAGAATCACCAGGCCGCCAATGGTGATGGCCGTGCCATCAGCCAGCAATAGCCATGAGGAACCGCCGGACTCGGCTCTGCGTATCGCGGCCGCCAGGGTAAGAATGCCGGTCGTGCAAGCAAACAGGGCAAAGATTACGGCCAGGCCCGCGAAAGCAAACTGCCGGAGAATGGGCGCCGGCATAAATGGCAGAAACACATAGATAAATACTGCGAAAGCAATGGCAAAAACGCCGCGCAGGAACAGCAGCCACCAGTTATTGATCAGCAAGCGGATCATATCCGGCCTCCATAACTGGTTCCATTATGCTCTCTCAGCAGAAGAACGGATGTGATTTGACTCACATCGCCCGAAAGCGGGTCCGGGGGAGTGCCTCGACAATAATGCTTTGAATGAACGTTCGGTCGGCTCTTATCTCAGGTGCAGCTCCGCCGTGGCCACTCCGTCTTCCGGAGGGGCAAAGTGAAATCCGGCCTTGATAAACATGTCTTTCATGTTGAAGTTGTCAGAAAGTGTCGCGCCCTCCAAAGTTGCAATTCCTTCCTTGCGCGCGATCTGGATCGTTGTGTCCAGCATGTGCGTGCCCAGCCCACGGTTCTGGAATTTGTCCGCCACCAGGAATGCCACCTCGGCGCTGTTGTCAGAGTGCTTGCGGATCAGCCGCGCGATTCCGGCGATGCGCCGCGCGCCTTCTTCGTCCAGGTATTCCGCAACCAGGCCGATCTCGCGGTCATAGTCGATGAAGCACTTTGTGAACAGCCGTTCATGGGAAACCCGAAAGTCGAGCTTCAACGGCAGGAAGAAGCGCATATATACGCTGGTTTCTGAAAGCTGATGATGAAAGTCCACCATCAGCGGCTCATCGTCCGGGCGGATAGGCCGCAGCGTGAAGCTGGTGCCATCGTGTGCTTGCCAGTTGGAAATGTACTGGCTGGGATAAGGCCGGATCGCCGGGCGGGGAAGCTGCGCGTCGCGCACGGACGCAGGATGCAGGATCACCCTGGCGTCCAGCGCCACAAACCCTTCGTCGCTGGCCAGCAGCGGATTTATTTCTATATCGGCGATGCGCGGGTTTTCCACCACCAACTCACTGAAGCGCACAAGCAGTTCTTCCAGCTTCTCCAGGTCCACGGGCTTGCGTCCGCGAACGCCTCTCAATGCCTGCAGAATACGGGTGTTTTCCATCATGCGGCGCGCCAGCGTGGTGGTGAGCGGGGGCAGCGCATGCGCGTTGTCTCGCAATACTTCAACCAATTGGCCGCCCAGGCCAAACACCAGCACCGGTCCAAACTGCGGATCGGTGGAGCTGCCCAGAATCAGCTCGTAGCCGGCACTACGCACCATCGGCTGCACGGTAACGCCTTGGAAGCTGCCCTCAACTTCGAAGGCGGTCTGAATCCGCATGTAGGCCGCGCGTACCGCGTCCGCATCTTTCAGATTCAGTTGTACGCCGCCGCGATCGGATTTATGCGTGACCGTCTCAGAATTCAGCTTGAGCGCCACGGGATAGCCAGTTTTCTCCGCAGCCGTCACCGCGTCGTCAACCGATCTTGCCAGCATTGAAGCCGTGACCGGCAGTTCATACGCCGCAAGCACCTGCTTCGATTCATGCTCGGTCAGGACGGTCCGGTTCTTGGCCACCGCGCCGGCTATGATCTCCGCAACGCGGCGCGGGCCGTCTTCAGGCAAGTCGCCCGCGAACACCGGAGTTTCGTAGAGCGCCTGGAGGTTGGAGCTATAGCGCCACATGTAGGCAAAGCTCCGCGCCGCCGCGTCAGGATATTCGAAGGTGGGAATCCTGGCTTCATTGAGCACGTTGGCGGCCAGTTGCATGCGGCTGCCGCCCATCCAGCTGGCCAGCAGCGGCTTCTTGATGGATTCCGCCGCTTTGCGTACCAGGCCCGCGGCTTGTTCCGGCTCCGTCATCCCCTGCGGCGCGAGGATCGAGAGCACGGCATCGCAGTTCGGATCGTCCGCCACCGCCTGCAGGGCCTTGGCATACATTTCCGGAACGCAGTCGCCCAGCGTGTCCACAGGATTGGCATGGCTCCATGCGGCGGGCAGAAGTTTGTCGAGAGTCGCATGTGTCTCCGAAGAGATTTGCGCCAACTGCCCCCCATTTGCCAGTAGAGCGTCGGTTGCCAGCACGCCGGCGCCGCCAGCATTCGTCACCACCGCCAGCCGGGGACCGAGCGGGCGCGGCTGCTTGCTGAGCACCTCAGCCATGTCAAAGAGCTCGCTGATGCTGGCCACTCGCAGGATTCCGCAGCGGCGGAACGCGGCTTCAAACACTTCATCGGAGCCGGTGATCGATCCCGTGTGCGAAGCCGCCGCCTTCCGCGCCGCTTCTGTCCGGCCAGGCTTTATCACGATAATGGGTTTGCGCAGCGCGACTTCGCGCGCCGCTGAAAGAAAGCCGCGCGCGTCGCCAATCGACTCCATATAAATCAGGATGCTCGAGGTATAAGTGTCGTCGCCGTAGTGATAGATCAGGTCGCCCCAGTTCACGTCCAGCATGGAGCCAACGGAAACCACGCCGCTGAAGCCCACGTTCTCACGCCGGCTCCAATCCAGCACAGCCGTGCACAGGGCTCCGCTCTGGCTCAGGAAAGCTATGTTCCCCGGCAGCGCGTTGGACTGCGCGAACGTGGCGTTCAGTCCCGTGCGCGGGTTCATTACACCCACGCAGTTCGGACCTACCAGGCGCAGCCTTCCCGAAGCCAGGACCTCGCGGACCTTGTTCTCCAGCGCTTTTCCTTCCGGCCCCAGTTCAGCAAAGCCGGCTGAAATTACGATGGCGCCATGGACGCCGGCAGCCACGCATTCCTGCAGGACTTCCGGGACGGTTGCCGCGGGCGTGATAACAATGGCCAGATCGACTGGTTCCCCGATGGACGCGATGTTTGGATAACAGCGAATACCCAGCACGTTCGGACGGTTGGGATTGATGGGAAAAATTGTCGCCCCGAAAGGCTGTTCCATCAGGTTGCGCAGCACGGTCCGGCCCACGCTGGCGGGCTTTTCCGTCGCGCCAATCACCGCCACAGTCCGCGGATAGAAGATTGGCGAGAGGGGACTCGGCGGCCAAGTGGGCGCCCATGATTCGCGTCCGCGTTGTTCTGGCGTTGTCCCCGGCAAAATTGGCATTGCAGCTACTAGATTACTACTCATTGGTTTCTGCTTGTTTCCCTGAAATACAAACTTATCAGTCGCAAAAAAAGAAGGGTGTGAGGTAACTCACATCCTTCAAAAAAGGAAATGCAGCTAACGCTCTCTATTTCATAAGGCCGTGGGTTCCGCGCTTCTTTGGAACCTGTACGTCTCCCCTCCTTGGATAATCTCCCGCGCTGAGAAAGATTTCTAAATGGCTGGAAGCTGTTCGGGCAGATCAGCCATTCCGCTGGCATCCCAGGTAAGCTGCGACTGGGCATTCCGGAAGGGGACGAAGAATTAAGAGCCCCAATGCCGCAAATCGCGCTTCCTCACTCCTGGATGCGCTATCCAAATCCTGAACTTCGCTGGCAACTTCAAAATCACAGTTCCATGTTTTCCAGGATCTTTACCAGACATCGACAAGTATCAGCGCTGGAGCACAGCCTGTATGTGATGAGAATCACATGTGCGGACTGCTCATTAAGCTATGGAGAATTAAAGAGATAGGGCATAGAGCATCGGAAACGACGCTACCCCCGAGGCCACGATCCGAAACGTCAGTGTGCAAATTCTTTTTTTGGTTTTCTGTGATTAGTGTTGAAGGCTCTCAATGCTCATGAAGTTTACACCCAGAAACTGGCCGGCCGCATCGAAATCGAATCCAAAATTCGCATGTGCCATCGCGCCGCAGTTCGCGCAATCTTCCTTAAGCGAATAAGGAACCACAAATCTGTTCCCGCCATTCCCAAGAGGCTCTATTCGCGGTGATGAGCCGGGTTGCCGTTCCTCGTCCATCACGGCCAGTTGCAGCGTGGGGTGATCGTTACGCAGCGACTTGAAGAGAGCGTCTTTCTCCATTTCAGCTTTTGGCAGTAGTGAAAGATCATCCACGTTAATCAACGCTGGGACGCCGTTCATCAGCGCCCATCCCTGGCTTGGCTGCGCATTCCCGGGATAGGCCACGTATCCCAGGTCCACCATTCCGGACTCGCGCATCCCGGTGAGATAGCCGAGCCGTTGCGGTTTCTGTGAAGCCAACATCTGAGTGAATCCCACGGCATCGGAGGAAGCGTATCCGCCCATCTGATCGATGAAGCATTCGTCGTATTCTGTTTCACTTGAATTCTTGCACGATTGATCGATGGCGCGGAGATCGTCTTTGCCCGCGTTCCATACCGCTTCATCGCCAACCTGGTCGTCGGTTTCATGGTTGGCCTCAACTTGCAGGAATGTCACAAGCAAAGCCAGGCCAGCTACCGCTAATACCGCCGCAATTCTTTTCCTGAAGCTCATGGTCCTCACTCCTGTATTCCGGCGGACATGTGTCTGGCCTTGATTGCTGAAACACCGTTGCGCGGCTAAGGTTGCGTTCAAACAGCGGCGCGGTTTTTGTACACTCATATTACGGCCTAACACCCACCGCAAAGCGCCCTTTACATTTCTTAGCCGTGAAAGGTTTGGTTCCCGCAGGGATTGATTGCCTGCTCCGCGCGAAAAAATTTGTCTACCGCCTCGGGGGGAAGTTGGCCCGTTGGTCCAGAGGACATGTCCCAATTTTCGTCTGAGCATGCCTTGCAGCTGGCACCCAAGGTTCTCAAATCGTGCTTACAGTTTTTTACAATTCCAATGTTCAAAACCCTGCTCGATTCGTTGCAAAATCTATGGTTGCGCAGAGATGTGGCTTTTGGCGGTATCGCACCTGATAAGCGTCAAGCCTTGTTAACATAAAGGGGATGGCAATATTTCTTCTGTGAAAGAACTCGAAGCGGAGCAACCGGTCTCCGCGCCCCTTCAAGTCCCAACATCAACCTTGCGGCCGCGATCTCATTACGAAATAGCGCTGGTGATTGTTGCCGTAATTGTTTTCTTCGGCTGTATCGTCTCTCCGCCGGGGCTGATGGACGACGTGGACGCGGTGCACGGCCAGATCGCGCGCAACATGGTCCAGTCAGGCGACTGGGTCATCGCTCATCTGGACGGCGTGCCTTATATGGAGAAGGCGCCCCTCCCTTATTGGCTCATCGCTATCTGTTACCTGCTGATGGGCGTGCATGACTGGGTGGCGCGTATCCCCACTGCGCTGGCTGCGGTTTTGTTGTGCTTTGCCACTGTGCGCTGCGGCGCATGGGCATTTGGAAGACGCGCCGGATTCTATGCAGGACTGGCGCTCGCGACGTCTATCGGTCTTTTTCTCTTTACCCGCATTCTTATTCCCGATGTAATGCTCACGCTCACCATCACTGTCTGCTTCATGGCCTTCCAGCGTGCCATGAATGAAGATGGAGCAGAGCTTCACTCCCGTCG
>DASSXL010000166.1:0-17002 GCA_035703825.1 Candidatus Angelobacter sp. | reverse complement strand
CAGGGCGCTGCAAAACGAGTTGGGGTCGGTGTGCAGCTCGCGGTCAGTATAGATAAAGCCAAAGCTGTTGTTCTTGCCGAATTCGCGATTGACGCGCACCACGCCAAAGTAAGCGCTCTGACCGGAAAGCGGGTCAGTATCAATCACGCTTCTGCCGGGCGAGCGATCATTGGCCAGCATGGCGCCAATGGCCCACGGGCCTTCCTTGCCGGTCAGACGGATGCCATAGAGCGGATCTACGATGCGCCGCGTAAAGACCAGTTGCAGCGGCGTCTGAAAGAAGTTGGAGTTCTCCTGGAAGAACGGCCGTTTTTCCGGGAAGAAAACTTCAAAGCGCTGGTTCACCGTGACCTGGGGATCGTCGGATTCAATCTGGCCGAAGTCGGGATTGAGCGTGGCGTCGAGCACCAGGCTGTCCTTGATCACCATTTTGGAATCAAGCCCCGCCTTGGGCTCAACGTGTTTGCCGCTAAAGCGGGCAGCGGCGGGATCGCGCTCATCGAGCGCGCGGAACGCGTTCACGGAAGTGTATGGAATGAACTGGATGTTGTGGCTGGGCGAAATTTCCGTAAGGCCGTTGATCGTCCCTTCTTTCGTCAACATGCCCTGGATGCGATTGCTGTTGGGCGGAAAAAACGAATGCTCAGAGTTTCGGGGGATCACCCTTATCAGGATGATGCCCCAGCTCAGAGACGCCTGTTGTTGCCTGAATCGCAGCGATTTGAACGGGACCTCAATCATCGCCATGTACCCGTTGCCGGTGAGCTTGGCGGCAGTGTGCCAAACGGTATCGAATGAGTTGTCCGGCCCGCCGCTTTCCGAAAAGAGCCCATCCTGCTGGATGCCATACGGGTTGGAATAAAAATAGTAGGCGTGGCGCTGGTCATGGAATGTGTCCAGCCAGAGGCCCACCTGGTCATCATCGTCAATTAGTTCGCGGCGCAGCATGCGCGCCCGGATATTTTTTGGGTCTTTATCAAAGGCCAGGAACACGGCATAAAAACTTTTGTCGGTATAGCCCAGGTAGGCTTCAGTGGGCTGGCTCACGGGCTCGCCGTCGCGCGGCTCCTGCTGAATGAATTTATCGATCTTCAGCATCTTTCGCGCCAGATCGGTGCCCGGCTCCATGCCTTCAAAGTCGGCGAGCTTGGGAGCGGAGGGCAGGCGCGGAATCGTCAGGGAGCTGATCTCGGCTTTTAGGTTTGGCGGCGCGGGCTGGCTGGGACCTTTGTGCTGGGCATATATCTTTGGAACACACAATGATGACGCTGCCAGGAGGATCAGCGCCACTGTTCTGATGATGGCCTTGAAGTGCTGTCGTTTTGCCACGTCAATGTGTACCTGGGCTCCGCCTAGAAGGTTCCGGTTCTTAGACTCAATTTGATAAGAAAGGTTAACCCGCTCCTGCGTGCCACATCCAGCCTTATTGGTCTTCTTTTTTTGCAGTCTTGCTGTTTTGTCGGGACTTCAGCATCAGCCTTTTTGGTTTTTGCAGATCAGTGTCATCAGTGTTAATCAGTGGTGAGGTTTTGGGTTGGGCAATCAGAACAGTTCCGGCTGGCGGCCATACTTGATGCCAAAATGATCGTAAGCCAACCGGGTGGCCACGCGGCCGCGCGGAGTGCGGTCGAGAAAGCCGATTTGAATCAGAAATGGCTCATAGATTTCTTCCAGCGCTTCCTGCTCTTCCGCCAGCGCAGCGGCCAGCGTGCTCAATCCCACGGGGCCGCCATTGTATTTCTGGATGATGGTCAGCAACAGCCGGCGGTCCACTTCATCAAAGCCATGCTTGTCCACTTCCAGCATCTCCAGCGCGGCCTGCGCTGTAACTTTGTCAATTCGTCCCTGCCCGCGGACCTGGGCAAAGTCGCGGACGCGGCGCAGCAGCCGATTGGCGATGCGCGGCGTGCCACGGGCGCGGCCGGCCAGTTCGCCGGCGCCGTCAGAGTCAATGGCAACGCCAAGAATTTCCGCGGAACGCTCCACAATGTACTTGAGCTCTTCAGTGGTATAGAACTCCAGCCGCAGCAGGATGCCAAAGCGCGAACGCAGCGGCGACGACAGCATGCCGGCGCGCGTGGTGGCAGCCACAAAAGTAAAAGGACGCACGTCGATGGTGTGGGTCCGCGCTGAAGGCCCCTGGCCAATGATGATGTCGAGCTTGTAGTCTTCGAGCGCAGAATAAAGGATCTCTTCCAACGCGGGCTGCAGGCGATGGACTTCATCCAGAAACAGCACCTGCCGGTCATGCAGGTTGGTGAGGATGGCGGTGAGATCGCCCTTGATCTGTATGGCGGGCCCAGCGCTCTGCTGGTAAGCCACGCCCATTTCATTGGCGATGATGGTGGCCAGCGTGGTCTTGCCCAGCCCCGGCGGCCCATAGAGCAGGACGTGGTCCAGCGCTTCACCGCGCGACTTGGCGGCCTCCACGGCGACAGAAAGGTTCTCTTTTACCTTTTTCTGCCCGATGAATTCGCGCAGGTAGCGTGGACGCAGCTTGAGCTCGTAAGACGCATCGTCTTCGGCCTGGACGGCCGAGACCAGACGGTCTTTATTATTCAAGCGATCTTTATCGATCGGTTTATGTTCAGAAGCGGACACTCTGGCGATGGTAAAGCGAATTACACAAAAAAACCAGAAGCAGATGGAAAGATAGGTGGAAATTCTTGCAACTTCCGGTGATTCATCAGCAAAAAAGGGCCCGGGTGGCGCCCGGGTCCCTGATGGACGAAGCTACGCGAACATCGAGGCGCTTACGGTGTGGCTGAGCAAGAAGGCGCAGGGAAAGTGGTCAACGCTTGCACGCCGGCACCTGCCTGTCCGGTTGAAAATGGGCGCCCCGGCACCGGCCGCAGCGTGCCATCATCACCGATCATCCATCCGTCCACGGCTGCGCGGGCGAAGAGCGATGTGTAAACGAACTTGCCGCTTCGGGTTGTCGAGATTGAGCCGACCCAGTCCGTGGCGGCAAAGGGCGATCCCGGAACGGGCTGGAGTGAGCCATCCACTCCCACAGCCAGTGATGAGACCGTCTCATTGAAGACGTTACTGGTCAGCAGGTCCTGATTGCCCGGCGTAAGCGTGAGCGCATTGATGGTGCTTGTGCCGCCGCTGGGGAATGGCGAACCCGCTACGGGCGTCAGACTGCCATCGGCCGCCATCGCGAATGCGTCAATCAGGTTCGATCCCGCGCTGGAGACGAACACGCGGTTGTTGGCGCAGGTGATATCGACCGCATCGGCCGGTCCATTGGTGAGAAAGGGAGAGCCGAAGACTGGAGTAAGCGAGCCGCTGGCGTCAATTGCGTAGACGCCGACGGCGTCGATCGACTTCAGGCCGACCGCCAGGAATTTTCCGTTGGCAGATACTTTCACGCCTTCAGGAAACGCGCCGCTATCGAACGGAGAGCCGGCGGCTTCTGCCAGCGCGCCACTGGCTGCGATATTAAAAGTGCGGATCAAGGTTGAACTCTCATCCACCTCGAATAGAAAGCGGCCGTCAGGACTTGCGCCCAGAGAGATGGTGGTATTGGAGCTAGGCGTCCCGGCGACAAAAGGAGAGCCGGAGACAGCGGCGAGGGTTCCTGTCTTGGGGTCGATTGCGAACGCGCTGATGGTGCCGCTGCTGCCGTTGGCGGCGTAAAGAAAGCCATGCGTGCCTTGCGTTGCCGTTGTAATGGTTTCCGGACTGACGTCGCGGGCGCCGCCGTTTCCACCGGTTAGAAAAGGCGAGCCGGGGACCAACGTGAGCGCTCCGGTACTTGGGCTTACCTTGAACGCGGAGACGGTGTTGGGAGAAAAATTATCGTTGGTATAGACAAAGTTGTTTTGGGCAAATGCCGTGATGGCACACAACAGCAGTGGGCAAACGAAGTACGCTTTCCTCATAAACACACTTACCTTCTAGTTTTAAATTTCCAGGGGAGAGCTGCTGGATCCTAGTGCATGCCATTTGCCAAAATCAGCAGAGACACTCCTGATTGAGAGCTGGTTCAGGGCGGGAAATCCTGAGCAGCGCAATGCCACAAGTGGGAATAGTGGGGCGGATTGACCGCCCGCTAACACCGGAGTGTTAAGTGAGTCCAAAGGATGTGACGAGACGGCGCTTTAAGTTCTATTTCGTGGTCCTTCTGTTGGTGATGGGTGGAAGCACACTGTGCCATGCCATTGATCGCGCACACTACAGAGAGCTTTTTCAGAAGCTGGGCGCCCTGGCTAAACAGAAAGACTGGCAAGGCGCGCGGGATGTCTTAAACGAAATCGGCCGTGAACTGCCCGCGCCAACGCCACGCTACATGCTGAGCGTGGCAACGGTCGAGGCCAGGCTGGGCCACAAGGACGAAGCGCTTAAGTGGATTGAGAAGTACGTCGCCACCGGATTGAGCTTTGATCCTTTGCGCGATGAAGATCTCAAGGGACTGATGGCCGCTGGAACCGGAGAGAAGTTGGCCGGATTGATGAGGGAGCACGGCCTGCCTGTAGCGGATGCCGAGTTTGTTTGCGAGCTGCCGCAGGCGGACACCATGCCTGAAGACATCGCCTACCTCAAGGACGCAAATGCGAAAACCGCAGGCAGCTTCTATGTTTCCAGCATTCGCCACCACACGATCTATCGAGTTTCATTGCCGGTCTCTCTTTCAAAGACCGGCAGCCGGGCATGCGCGATGGAAGAATTGCCGCTGCCGCCGGAAGCCCGGCGCTGGTCTACGCTGGCTGTGGCCGCCGATGCAAAACGAAATGTCTTGTGGGTGACCGCTTCCGCCATGCCTGGATTCAGCGGCTTTCCCAAAGAAGATGAAGGCAAGGCGCTGCTGATGGAGATTGACGCCAAGAGCGGCAAGATGCTGCACCGTTTTGATCCCGGATCCGCTGGGCCGACAGTCCTGGGGGATATGTGCGTCACGGAAAACGGTACCGTCTACGTGACGGACAGCATCGGCGGCGGCGTGTACCGTCTGCACGGAGACCCGCAGACAGCCAAGCTGGAAAAAATTGCCGATGGACTTTTCTCGCCGCAAACGCCTGTCCTTGCGCGCGACGGCAAACGGCTCTTTGTGGCCGACTACACCATGGGCATCGCCGTGATCGACCTGCCCTCGGCGGAGGCCGCGCCGAATCCCTCCGCAAAACTAAACTACCTTCCGCATCCGGAGAACGTGGCTGTGGTGGGGCTAGACGGCCTTTACCAGAATGGCGATTCGCTCATCGGCATTCAAAATGGCACAGAGCCGGAGCGGATCGTGCGCCTGCGGATGAATCCTTCGCAAACGGAGATCACGGGCGCGCAGGTGATCCAGCAGTCCGCACAACTCGACCCCACCCACGCGGTAGCCGTGGACAGTTGGTTTTATGCGGTTTCAAACGTGGGCTGGAGCAAAGTGGACGACAATACCGGCGAGCTCAAGCCCGGCGAAAAGTTCACGCCGCCTCTGCTGCTGCGGTTTCCCACACAGGCTCCGCGGCATTCAAAAAAGTAAACGCATGAGCCCAAGGCTAATCCTTTTTGGCGGAAACGCTTAAGTCTTCATAGCGCTTGGCGTCGGCTTTGAGCGTCTCGGCGTCCGGCGAATTCGGCGCAACGGCCAGGTAATCCCGGATTTCACGCGCAGCGCCGGCGTAGTCCTGCTTGCGCGAGAGTACGTAGCTCAACAGAAGACAAACATCGGGATGGGCGTGCTGCGTATCCAGGGCCTTGAATTTTCTGGCGCTATCCTCAGCGGCCTCAAATTTCTGCAGGTTGTAATTGGCAGCGGCGCTGAAGAAATACGCCAGCGGAAAAGCACCGGCATTGAGCTTTAAGACATGGTCGCTCAGGCGAATGGCCTCGTCCCATTTTTTCTCCTGCATGGCGATGACGGTGAGGCCATATTCCGGATTCACGAACTGGGGATCGGCTGCGGCGGCCCTGGCGTAATCGGCCCGGGCAGCGTCAAATTCATTGCGCTGGCGGTGGATATCCCCCAGCAGCGTCCAGGCGGCGGCAAACTGGGGATAGATCTCAACTGCTTTCGCGAGATATTTCTCCGCCTCTTCCGGCTTCTCCGCCTTGATCTTCTGCGCCTTCTCATAGGCGCGCATGGCGTCCTTGGGGGCGGCCATGCTGGTTACGCTGATGGTGGTGCCGGGAGCATTGCCAAGGCGCTTGAGAAAAATTGTCCCCACTTCATATTGCCATGTATCTCCGCCCGTGAGCCTGAGCACCACTGCGCTGGACTGATAACCCGCCAGCACGGCGCGCAACTCGCAGCCGGTGAGATCAAGAGGCCGGCGGCTGGCGCTGCTTCCGGGGCGCGGTGTGGAAGTGGGAGTCACGCGCGTATCGCTCTCGCTGGCATCCTGGAAGGCGGTGTTCTGGCCCAGTTGAAATTCAAACTGGCCTTTGGTATCGGTATAGCCTTCACGGCGGCTAACCGAGTTGCAAACACGCTCGATGGCGACCGGCTCAGGCAGCGCGCCGCCGCCTTGCAGCAGCACTTTGCCGGAGACGAACACCGGCTGGAGCGATGTGTCCGGCGCCGTCGGGGTCCGCGAGGGAGCATTGCTGCGGGAAGTAGAGCTGGAGGAGCCGCTGGATCCACGCTGTGCCACGGCCACTTGTGCCAGCAAGACAATGGCAACGGCTGCCCACGTCCTGAAGATAGAGGAGCTCAGACCCATTGCACCCTCCTATGGGCTTGCACAGCAAGCCGCAGAATTGTGAAATGCAGCAAACGGGAGCCACCAGGCGATATGCCGCCCCGGAAGATGATGGACCGACAAAGGAAATCGTACGCCTTTTGGCTTCGCGTGTGTGTGAAAATCGCGCGCGGCAAATTCCCAAACCAACTCTAAGTAACGTGGTCTACTGCTGCCGTGCCGCGCTCAGGCCTTCCAGGCGTTGTGCTTCGTTTTTGAGCGCTTCTGCATTCGGAGCGTCCGGCTTAAGCGCCAGATAGTCGCGATAGAGCTGCGCCGCTTCAGCATACTGGTGTTTGCCGGTAAGGATATTGGCGAGAAGCAGAGCAATATCTGGCCGGGAATGGGCCTTATCCACTTCCTGGAACTTGCGCGCGCTCTGCTCCGCCGCATCCAGCTTGCCAAGGTTCAGGTTGGCGGCCGCGTTGAAAAAATACGCCATGGGATAAGCGAAGGAGTTGAGCTGAATAAGCTGGTCCGTAAGCTGGGCGGCTTCTGTCCATTTATTTTCCACCACGGCCATGGCCGCCAGACCAAAGTATGGGCCCACAAATTTGGGATCGGCAGCCAATGCCTGCG
Organism: Candidatus Angelobacter sp.; assembly: GCA_035703825.1. Lineage (GTDB taxonomy): Bacteria > Acidobacteriota > Terriglobia > Terriglobales > Acidobacteriaceae > Angelobacter. Next base: position 9,749 of record DASSXL010000166.1, on the reverse strand, counting down.
CGTATTCCTTGCGGGCCGGTTCAAACTGGTTTTGCAGCCGATGGATTTCCGCCATGAGCGACCAGGCAGCCGCGTACTGCGGATAAATAGTGACCGCCTTGTTCAGGTCTTTCACAGCTTCGTCAAATTTCTTTTCCGTGCCCGCCTTGCGGCCGCGATCAAAAGCCTCACGGGCATCCTTGGGGACGGCCATAGTGGTGACGCTGACGATAGAGCCTTCCACGCCGCCCATCTTCTTGAGCACAATCGTCCCCACCTCAACCAGAGACATGTCACCCTCAACCCGCATAGGCACCAGAGTTGAAACAAAGCCGGGCAGCGACGCGCGCAGCTCGCAATCGTCAAACCGGATCTCGCTGCCGCCCGAACCGGCGGTGCGCGCCATCTTGTTGGCAACCATGCGGTCAGAATCGCCCTGGCTGGCGTCTCTTTCCGTGGAATTTCTGCCCAGCTCAAACTGGAAGTTGCCTTTGGAATTGGTGTAGCCTTCGCGCCGGACCATGCCATTGCAAATCCGCTCGATCAGCACTCGTGGAGCGGCGCCGCCGCCCTGCAACAGGACCTTGCCGGAAATGAAAACGGAGCGCGGATTGGTATTTCTTTCCATGACCGGCGATCCCGCGTTGGACATATCAACCGCGCCGCCGGCGCGCGAAGGATCCACGACACCGCCGCGCTGCGCGGAGGCGAAGGGGACAAGAGCGGCAATCAAGAGAGTGGCGGCGAAACAGCAGCGAGAGGAAGGAAAGGCCATGCGCCCTCCAGCGGAAGAAGCTGTACCGGGATATGGTAGTCCAAAACAGGGGGAACGGTGTGGTTATTCTTTGCGGGTGTTTCCGATTTCGGCGATGATCTCCTGCCCCAGCATCTTGCTGCCGTCATAAAGGACTTCAATCAGGCGGGCGCGCGAGGCGCGCGAATTGGCCACGACTGTAGCCAACTCAGTGCTGGGGAACAAGCCGACTATCTCCCACTTGTTCTCAGCGGTTTGTACCCAGAGCTCGTATTGCTTCCACTTGGCCATGCGCTGAAGCTAGTGTCTCATACTGGGGCAGCTTTGGGCCGGCCAACGTGTGAGGGGGAATCAATTCAAATAGTGCCGAAAGGGAATATCCACGTTGAAGGAGAGTTTCACGCTACGCCCGGAGCAGAACAACGACGGTGCAGATTTCTTGCCACATGAGGGCGGAACCTACCGCTTTGTATGACAGTTTTAGGCTGCATGGGCGTGTGGTTTGATCTTTTTGACCTTGTTCCTGATTTTCTTGCCAACGCTGCCCAATGCGTAAGACGATTGCAGGTTCATCCAGAATTCAGCGGACGTGCCAAAGAAGGCCCCTAAAAGCATTGCCATGTCCGCACTTATGCCGCTCTTTTTGGTTGTTATATCGCTGACTCTTTGGGCGGTCACTCCAATGGCCTTGGCTAACGCATAGCCGGAAATCCCCATGGGCTTTAAGAATTCATGTTTGAGGATGTCTCCGGGGTGCGTCGCCCAGGCTGCTGAAGTTCTTCTTTCGTAAGACATGTTTGTCCTCTTAATGATAGTCGGTGATCTCAACGTCGTGCGCGTGTCCGTCTTTCCAGGTAAAGCACACCCTGTACTTCGCGTTTATCCAGATTGCGTGCTGGCCAAAGGCGATCATCTTCAAGCGGATGAAGTTTATTTCCAGGAGGGACTTTCAGGTCATGCAACTCTTTTGCGGCATCGATCATATCGAGCTTTCGCCTGGCAACTTTTCGGATATTCGGCGGAACGGCGCCGCTGGTCCCTCTCTCCCAAAACTTGCGAGTTCCCTCGTCCGCGAATGACTTAATCAATTGATTTCCTCACAATAGCCTCGGTTAACCATCATGTCAAGCATTATTAATGTGACGAATGATCATAGTCATGACCCACTCGACATGCGCGCTCTTGACCGGGATTAGCAAGGCTATCGCCGAGCAGACAACAAAAAGCGCGGGCAACTCACCACCACCCGCACTTTTTTAGATCATCAACGCTCGCTATGCCGGCTACCTGCTGGTATGCCTTGGCGCAGAATCTCCGGTATCCATGCCCTGCCAGCCGGGCTTTTCGCCCTGGTTCTGCTCGTCGAGCCACTTTTTGAGCGGCGCAAAGTAGTCGAGAATGGCGGTAGCATCCATCTGGCGCTGTCCGCTGATGGCTTCCAGCGCGTCCGGCCACGGCTTGCTCTTGCCCATGCCGAGCATCTTGTTCAGGCGCTCACCGGCAGCTTTGTTCTTGTAGATGGAGCAGCGATGCAGTGGGCCTTTCTGCCCGGCGGCCTGGCAGAGCGCGCGGTGAAACTGGAATTGCAGAATCCGCGCCATGAAGTAACGCACGTACGGCGTATTGGACGCGATGTGATACTTCGCTCCCGGATCGAAGTCCGCTTCACCGCGTTCCACTGGCGGCGCAACTCCCTGATATTTGGCTTTCAGGTCCCACCACGCTTTGTTGTATTGCGCTGGAGTAACTTGCCCGGAAAAAACTTCCCAGCGCCATTTGTCGATGAGCAGCCCGAACGGCAGGAAAGCAATTTTATCCATTGCCTGTTTTAGCAGATAGCCGATGTCGGCGTTCTCCGGCGGAACCGTATCGAGCAGCCCAACTTCCTTCAGGTATTCCGGGGTCACGGAGAGAGCGATGGTATCGCCCACGGCTTCATGGAAACCGTCATTGGCGCTGTCCTGAAAAAGCGGCGGCTGGGTTTTGTAGTCGCGCTGGTAAAAGTTGTGGCCCAGTTCATGATGGATGGTGACAAAATCTTCGTCCTTCACCTCAATGCACATCTTCAGCCGCAGGTCGTCTTTCTGGTCGATGTCCCAGGCGCTGGCGTGGCAGACCACGTCGCGGTCCTGCGGCTTCACAAAGAGTGAGCGCTCCCAGAAAGTTTGCGGCAGCGGCGCAAAGCCCAGCGACATAAAAAAGTTTTCGCCGTACTTGACGATCTTCTTTGCGTTCTCCGGTGTCGCCGGTCCTGAGCCCAGGCCTTGTTTCTCCAGTTGCTTGGTCAGGTCATATCCCTGGCCGCCATCAGCCGGGGCCACCAACGGATAAACATTTCCCCACTCCTGCGCCCACATATTGCCCAGCAAATGCGCGGGGATCATGCCGTCAGGCCGCTCGGCGACCTTGCCGTATTTTTTAATGAGCTGCTTCCGCACGTAAGTGTGCAGAGAAACGTAAAACGGCTCCACCTGCCGCCACAGGCGCTCGACTTCCGCGCTGAACTCATCGGGAGACATGTCATAGTTGCTGCGCCACATTGAGCCGGTATCTTTAAAGCCCAGCTCGGCTGCGCCCTTGTTGGAGAGCTGAACGAAGCGCGAGTACTTGTCTTTCATGGGGACGGAGATCTTGTGCCAGCCCACCCAGGCGTCCAGCAGTTCGTCAGGATTGGTGCTGCCGGCCAGGATGCGGCTGAGATCGTTGAGCGAGAGGCATTTATCTTTGCCGTCCACTTGTTTGCAGTACTTGCCCTTGCCATACATGCCGTCAAGCTTGCTGGCCAACTCGGTCAGCTCTTTGCGCTCGGCGTCATTATTCGGTGCCGGAGCCACCAGCGACAATTTGAGCAGCAGGAATTTTCTTGCCAGGTCGGGCGGCAGCTTTAGGCCCTCAAAGCGGCGGGCATCAAGCGCCAATTGCGTGACCACGGCAGTGAGCTTCTCATTGGCCTGCGCGGACATGGTCTCAGTGTCATCGGTGATGAAATTCTCCTGCACCCAACTGGCGCGGCTGGCGCGGACATTGAGGTCCAGAAGCTGGTCTTCTGCTTTCTTCATGAACGCCTGGGCTTCAGCGACGGTGGCAGCGCCTTTGGCGTGCGTAGAAGATGAAGGGCCTGATGATTTCAACGCGGGCTTTTTCGGCGCTGTTTGCGCAAAAGCGGTGCAGGATGCGAGCAGGACGAGGATTGCAGATCGACAAATGCGGTGCATGGACATTGCTCCTCCGATGGGGCACGAAACTGTTTAGCCTAGCCGTTTGTAGTGGGTGGATGCAAATCGCTGGTCTTCGCCGATTGCAAGTCTTACTGCAATTCATTTACGGGCAAGGCCCGGAAGCCATGGTCGAGGGGGAAGCTGTGCGCGGCGCGGCAGACGATTGCGCCGGCGAAATATACGATGCAATCGTATATTTTGCAATCAGACTGGCGATTAACTGCCGCGGATCAGTTCTAAAAGCAATTCCCGCTTCTGAACCAACAGTTATGCGCGGATGTTCGTCTGGCATGAAAAACCTTGACTTACGATTGAAACAGCGAGCATGATGAAAGTATTCCCCGCAACATTCGACAAGCAAAGCGTGTCTAAGCAAGTGACGAACATGAAGCCACGAGACTTAAGCCTGGTTCTCAAAGATGCCCCTGCGGGTGAATGGATTGCTCTGTCTTTCGACCAGACCCGCATTATGGGGCATGGCGAGACAGTTGACGACGCGGTAAAGGCAGCGAAGCTGGCCGGAGAGGACAAGCCGGTCTTGTTGAAAATGCCCCTGCCGAATGTCGGCATTGCCGCGCACATTTCCCAGCCTAGAGAGTAATGCGCTATCCATACACGCGTTTAGGACCCTCGGTCCCGCTCCGGCCATATCTCAAAATCGTCCTTCGTAACGGGTCCGCAACCACGCCACTGATCTACGGATTGGTGGACTCTGGCGCGGATTATTCAATTTTCCCGTCTGACATTGCCAGGACTTATCTCAAGCTGGATTTGAGTGCGGCAACACCGTGGCATTTTCAGGGAACTACAGGACGCCCTCAGATCGCCCTTCTTGCCACAGTTGAGGTCAATATCTTGAACGAGGCCGGCACCGCGAATGATTTTCAATTCAGCGCCCAGATTGGATTTTGCGACGACTTCAAATTTGGCGGCGGCGTCCTTCTTGGACAGAATGGCTTTATGTCCGAGTTCAAGACCACTTTCAATCAACGAGAGAATTTCTTCGAAATTGAACCATTCCAGATGGCCCTGCTACAGCGCACCTAGAACCAGGGAATCCAGCGCCGGTACGTTGCTTGACGGGAGCTCGATCGTCCCACTCCCCATTCGAAAACTGTTAAAACTCCCGCGCAGGTTTGGGCGCTGGCCGCTCCAGGTCCTTTGACAGATTCGCCAGCGAATAAGCCAGTACCGCCATCACCGCGGCATTCTCTTGCAGCTCGCGCGGGACAACTTTATCCAGCGTGTCTGCGGCGGTGTGGTGGTAGTTAAAGTAAAAACGGTCGTCTTGAATCGGGCCAAAGCAAGGGACGCCAAGCGAGAGCAGCGGGCCGATATCGGTCTCAGTATCTTCCGCTGCGCGCAGGATTCCGGCGCCGCTCGATTGCAGGACTTGAGCTGCCGGCTGGAGCAACGGCAGGTTGGCGGCCGGAGCCGCCATGCTGATGCCTACGGGATGTCCCGCGCCCAGGTCGCTTTCAATCGCGGCAAAGTGTTTGGCGGTTTCCGCCTTGTGATCGGCGGCGTAGGCGCGCCCGCCGGAGTTGCCGAATTCCTCGTTCATCCAGGCAATCACGCGAATGGTGCGCCGTGGATGCAGCCCAAGCTGCTTGATGAGCTGCGCCGTTTGCATGGCTACAACAACTCCCGCGCCGTCATCGATGGCCCCGGTGCCGAGGTCCCAAGAATCAAGATGGCCGGAGACGATTACCACCTGGTCCGGCAGCTCGCTGCCTTTGAGGTCGGCGACCACGTTGTATGAATCCACATCGGCCAGCTTCTGCGGCGTCAGCACCAGACGCATGCGGACGTTGCCCTGCTTTGCCAGGTACGCAAGCGTATCTGCATCTTCGGCGGTCACAGCCGCCGCGGGAATCTGGGGAATATCTTTTTGATAGAACATCGCGCCGGTGTGAGGGATGCGGTAGTCCGCGCCGCCGACGCTCCGCACCAGGGCGGCAAGGGCTCCCTGCTTGGCGGCTGCGCTGGCCCCAAGGGCGCGGTAGATCACCGCCTGGCCATAGGCTGGGCCGCCGTGGCCGGTGGCGGCAAGCTGCTTATCAAACTTGTAATTGAACAGGACTATCTTGCCGGCAACTTTGTCGCGGGGGAGCGCGGCAAGCTCGTCAAAGTTGTTGACGACGACCACCTCGGCGGTGATTCCCTGCGCCGGAGTGGCCACGCTGCCGCCCAGCGCCGTAAGCACCACTTTTTGCGTTGTCGCGGGGGCCATGCCCGGAAATTCCACCAGCGCTCCGGTCTCTTCCCCGCGCACCCAGTGCGGAACAACAACCTTCTCCAGCTTCACGTCAAGCCCGAGCTTGCGCAGCTCGGCAGCGACATATTGCGCGGCGTGGTTGGCCTGCGGCGATCCCGCCGGCCGCGGGCCGATGTTGTTTGTCAGGTGGGCAAGCTGGTCCCAGGCGTAATCGCTCTTGAGGGCCGCTTCCTGCAGTTGCTTGAGTTCGGCAGTAAGTTGGGGCGAATAGGCCGGCGGCTGCTGAAAATTGCGTTGCGCAGAAATGAAGCTGGTCTGAAGAAGGATGAATATGAAAACGGAAAGAGACTTCAATCGGGCCCTCCGGGGGTAGATTGGCGCAGCTATTATATAGACGGGCACCGACAAGATAGAGCAACTTGCCGGGCTAAATTAGTGGCCGGTCTCCGGAAGTAATTTCCGGTATAGCGACGATTCAGGAACTGACCATGCGCTTTTGGAGGTTGTGATATGGCTATGTTTCGCTGCCGCCGGTTCGATGCCGCGATGCCCCTGGGGACGATCCGCATTCTTACCCTGAACTGGGATATTTGTGCAGATAGGCCTTGAGAAATTCATCGATCTCGGGCTGCTTCGCTATCCGGCAATCGAGAAATATCACCTTGTTGCCGCTTGACCAGAGAAAAGAAGTGCCAGCTTGATAGATATTATTCCCAAATTTCACCAGCTTCCAGACCTTGCCCGGATATAGAACGGGCATCGGCTTTACATAATAGGCGGCCCAATCGGCCGTTGGATAAGCTGTGATATTCACGGGAATGTAGTTTTGCATGAGGTCGTCTGCGTAAGTAACACCGTAAGAGTAACGTTCGGGATAAAGGGCGCGCGGGATTGTTTTCTCGAGCACGGGCAAGATGTCTTCCGCAGGCAGGATCTTCATTTGCGGCGAGTAGCCGGCGCAGCCCGCGATCTTCGGCAGGAGCACCTCTTCCGCGGGTTGTTGCTCCAGAGGCGGTAGGTTTTCACGAGACGGAGCGCGGGCAAGAACGGCGCGTACCTGCGCCCGATGCTCCACATCCCTTTTCCTCTCTTCGCGTATCAGCACAGCGGTCCAAAGCTGCACACCGATAAAACAGCCAACGAGAATGCCCAACGAAATGAGGCCGTTGCTGGCCTGACGAAAAGATGGGACCTGTGAAGCCTGAACTGTGGAAGAACCCGCGCTGATGCGGATCTGTCCGATCCACAGACCAAGGGCGAGAAAAAGAACCAGGTTCATCTGCCACAGAATCCCCAGAACGTCGCCGGGTAATACATTGATCCAGCCCTCACGTCCCTGCTTCACTTGGTAATTAAATGCGAGGGTGGCCAGAACTGAAAAAGCGAATGCTATTGGCACCGTCCGCAACGCATTGCGCCAGCGAAGGAGCACAATTGCAAATCCGATGAACGCAACCAGACATGTGGGAAAGAACAATCTGAAATCGTAGTGTTCGGTGATTCCCAACAGAGGCAGCGCATTGTCCTGACGGAGAGACTCAGGCAGGTACTTGTCAAACAAGGAAAAGCCGTTCGCCAGGGCCATGATGGCGACCAAAAGGGCCGCCGATCTCCAGGAGTCAAGGCGCCCATAAAACCAGAGAGCCGTCACCAACAACAGTCCCAGGCACAAGCCGCCCACCAGGACGGTAATGATGTTATTCGCTCCTTCGTGCAGCTCGCTCTTGTTGAGAGCCAGAAGACTGTAAGCTGATGAAAGCAGGCCCGCGAAAATAAAACGCGGTACCACGCCGAGCCCAATGTGATTTGACGGTTGTTCCATGCTCGCGAGGATATCTTAAATTTACCAATTCAGTGACTCATCGGCATCAGTGCCCAGAGATTCAAAATGCTTGCTGAACCTGATCCTTTGCCTGTTCGTTTCCGGCATCCCGCTGTTCGGAATCGAACACCAGAAAGGCGGAACCGCGACTGCGCGGCCAGCGTATATCTATCAGGCATTCAACTGCTTGGGCTGGTTTCCCCGATTCGGGCATCGAATTGCCACTCTGTTTCTTTCACGAACATTTTTTGGATGGCAGCAGGAGGTATCCATGGGAACGCTATTTCAGGACATCCGTTACGGGTTTCGCATGCTGTTGAAGAACCCGGCGATGACGCTGGTGGCGGCCTTGACGCTTGCTCTGGGAATTGGCGCGAATACCACGATCTTTAGCGCGGTGAACGGGCTGATGCTGCGGCCTTTGCCGGTGGCCAACGCCGACCGGCTTGTGGTCCTGGACGGACACGCCCAGGGCGCGGCCAACCCTTTCGACCAGTTTCCTTTTCCCGACTTTCAGGACATCCGCAGCCAGAGCGATGGATTCTCTGACGTTCTTGGTTACAAGCTCAGCCTGGCCGGCATGGAGCATCAAGGCAAAGTTGAGCCCGTGATTTATAGCTACGTGAGCGCGAACTTTTTCCAGGCCCTGGGACTCAAGCCGGCTATCGGGCGATTGATCTATGGCGCGGAAACGGAAAAGCGCGGCACGGAAAACGTTGTGGTGCTGGGTCATGACTACTGGAAAAAGCGTTTCAACGGCGATGCTTCGATTGTGGGCCAACAGGTAAAGATGAATGGCCACTCCGTGACGGTGATTGGCGTTGCGCCGGAAGGCTTTCATGGAACATACGCCCTTGTCGACATGCAGGCTTATCTGCCGTTCGGCATGCGGTCCTTGTGGACGACGGGCAACAAAGACGATTACTGGACCAAGCGGGACGATGGCGACGTAAAAATCCTGGGAATTTTAAAACCTGGCGTATCGAGGCAGCAGGCACAGGTCTCCGCCAATGTGGTGGCGGAGCGGCTTAACAAGGAATTTCCGGAGACGCACAAAGGCAACACGTACCGGCTTTATCCAGAACGGCTGGCGCGGCCCGATCCTGATCCGGCCAACGGCATGCTGATCGTGGGCATATTGTTCATGGTTCTGGCCGGCATGGTGCTGTTGCTGGCCTGTTCCAACGTCGCCAATATTGTGCTGGTGCGCGCCACGGCGCGTGAGCGCGAACTGGCTGTTCGCACCGCGCTGGGCGCTGCGCGGGGCCGCATCGTCCGGCAGTTGCTGACGGAAAGCTTGTTGCTGGCGGCGATGGGCGCGGTGCTGGGAAGCGTGGTAGGCATCTGGGCCTCGCGATTGATCAGCTCCATTCGCATTGAAGTGGCTGACATTCCCATCCGATTCGATTTCAGTTTTGACTGGCGCGTTTTCAGCTTTGGTCTTGCCATTGCCCTTGCTACAGGCCTGCTGGTCGGCCTGGCGCCCGCATGGCGCGCCGCCCGGTCTGATTTCAACACCGTCTTGCATGAAGGCAGCCGCGGCATTCTGGGCTCGGGAAAGTCCAAGGTGCGCAACGTGCTCGTGGTAGCGCAGGTGGCCGTCTCATTGATGTTGCTGGTGGTTGCGGGCCTGTTTGTCCGCAGCAGCCAGAACGCCGAGCACACGTACCTGGGTTTTGATCCGCACAACGTTCTGAACGTGACCATGGAAACGCGCACCATCGGCTTTGACCAGCAGCGCACGGAGCAGTTTTTCCG
>DASSXL010000098.1:0-3000 GCA_035703825.1 Candidatus Angelobacter sp. | reverse complement strand
TGAGCGAGCACGACCCTGAGCTTGCGAAGGGAAGTGCGAGTCGAAGGATCCCGACACCGTGTCGTTCGCCATGCTGCGCCGGGGAGTTCTACCGATACCTGTAGACAAACAGATTCTCTAAGAACAAAGTTATGGAGAGAATCCCCTGAAACCGCATGGGCAAAAGACGTATCCTCGGGATCCTTCGACGCGCGCTCGTCCCGCCAGCGGGACTCACACTTGCTCAGGAAGACAGAAGGAAAGATTGTCGTTACCATCTAACTGAGACATTACCTTAAACCGCCGTCATCGCCGAATTTTGTGAGATGTGTTACAAAAATATGTTTGCTTCCAATGACTAATTCCCGGCGCGCAGGAGCCTTGTGTTAAGGGCCGCCTTTATTTCCCTGTCTGAAAGCAAGTCTCTGCGCTCGGCGGCGGAGAGGACCTGGATTGGCCAGCGGCTTTCCCGCCGATTCGTCGCCGGAACCACCATTGAAGACGCGCTTGCGGCCACGCAGGCCATGAACAAGCTGGGCCTGAGCGTGAGCGTGGACAATCTGGGCGAGAACGTGACCAACGCCGACGAGGCCCGGCACAGCGCGCAGCTTTACCATCAAATGCTGGACCAGATGAACGCGCTGGGGCTGAATGCCAACGTGAGCCTGAAGCTCACCCACATGGGCCTGGACGTGGACGAGGTGATGGCCTATGAGATCGCTTCCGGGATGGTGCAGCACGCGGCGCGGATCAACAATTTCGTCCGCATTGATATGGAAGGCTCCCCGTATACGCAACGGACGCTGGACTTTGTCCACCGCCTGCACAGCCAGCCGGAAAATGCGGGGCGCGTGGGCGCGGTGATCCAGTCTTACCTTTTCCGCAGCGAGAAAGACGTGGAAGGGCTGCTGGCGCGGCGGATACGGATACGCTTGTGCAAGGGCGCATACAAAGAGCCGCCGGAGGTCGCGTTCCCAAAGAAAATCGATGTCGACGCGAATTACGTCAAGCTGATGAAGATGCTGCTGAAAAGCGGCGTCTATCACGGCATCGCCACGCACGATGAGAACATGATCCGGGCGACGATTGAGTTCGCGCAGAAAGAAAAGATTGCCGCCTCGACATTTGAGTTCCAGATGCTTTATGGCGTGCGTCGCGACTTGCAGCAGAAGCTGGTGAAAGAAGGCTGGCGCTGCCGCGTATATATCCCGTTCGGGACCGAATGGTATCCCTACCTGATGCGGCGGCTGGCGGAGCGCCCCGCGAACGCGATCTTTATTTTGAAGAACCTTTTCCGGTAATTCTTACCGCGGATCGGCGCGGATAAACGCGGATAAAACCGAGAACGGATTTAGCCGCGAATCCACGCGTGAAAACGCGAATTCAGACTTTTGCCGCAGGTATGCGCAGGTGCGCGCAGATCGGACGAGCCGCGAGTGCAAGATATGACCAGATCTAATATGTATTTGGTCCTGGCCAATTACCAAGAGCCAAATACCAAGAGCTGCGACATCAGGCTTTCTTCTTCAACTCTGTTAAGGGATACCTTGTTCCCCGCCAGGTGATGGCGCCGTCGCGCACGGCTATAAAGGCGGACTGCAACGTGGCAAAGGCGAAGACGAGCGCGGCGATCGGGCAGGTAAGAAACATCCATGGAGAGCTGGCCATGTATCGCCCGGTGAGGCTGTAAGCCAGCGCAATCATGGCGACGGTCACGGCAAACGGGGCGCGCGCCCAGCCGGGGGCCAGCAGGAGCCCCAGAAACGGACAGACGCACAGAAAGAAAGTAACCGCACAAACACCCAGCGCCAGCGACACCCTGAACCGGAGGAAGGCAAAAAGATTTTTCTCCAGGTTGGCCACCACCCCGGCCGCGCCAACGGCCCAGCGCAAACTCACAAGCTCATGGCCAAAGACCACGTCCTGCCGCAGGCCGGCCTTCTTGATGGCTTCACCCAGCTTGATGTCGTCGACGACCTCCAGACGCAGCGCTTCATAGGTGCCGATGGCATCGTAAGCGGAGCGGCGGATAAGGTTGAACGCCCCAACGCCAATGTGGTCGCGTGCGTTGGGATCGCGTACCTTCCACGGACGCATGGCAAAGCTGGCCATCACCTGGGGAAATGAAATCATCATGCGCTCGCCCAGGGTCTTCATGTGCGCGGTGGGGAAAAGCACAAGATGGTCTGTGGCCGTGGTGGTGGCATAGTGAATCGCGCGCCGCACGCAATCAGGCTGGAAGACGCAATCGGCGTCAGTGAATAAAAGCCAGTCGCTGCGGCTTTGCCGCGCGGCGTTTTCCTGGGAGGCATTTCCTTGTGCGGCGTTTCCTTGTGCGGCGTTTCCTTGTGAACCCAGCCACATGGCATGCACTTTTCCCAGCCAGCCCGCGGGCAGGTCGCGCACATGGATGACGCGGAGCCTTCCCTGCGAGGCTGTCTCCGCGGCCAGCCGTTCGATGATCGCGCCGGTCTGGTCAGTGGAGCGGTCATTTACGGCAATGACCTCGAACCGCGGATAATCCAGTTGCAGCAGAGAGCGCAGCGCCGGTTCGATTTCGGCTTCTTCATTGCGCGCCGGTACCACGATGGTGAGTGCAGGCAGGGCCGCCTGGGGCGCTGGATTCCACTCGGGTTGGTTGAGGTCCGCAACTTCTGAGGAATGCAACGCCAATTGCACCACGGGAACAAGCCAGATCAGTACCAACAGCAGGCTGGAAATCCAGTAGAACCATATCCAGTGAAACCCAATCATGTGTTTACGGCCTTCAACTCCGCAGCCTGGAAGCGCGGAGCGAATCGTGCGCCATAGAGCAGGATGAGGCCGGAAAGCCCGGCGGCGGCAAACGCCACCCAGAAAGCCATCTGCAAGGAACCGGTTTTGTCGGAGATGCGGCCGATGAGCGTGGGAGAAAAAGCGTCGCCCAGCAGGTGAATCACAAACACATTCACGGCCAGCGCGGTGGAGCGGATGCTTGCGCTCACGGAGTTCACCAATGCCGCGTTGGTTGGACCGGTGCTA
>DASSXL010000136.1:0-48695 GCA_035703825.1 Candidatus Angelobacter sp. | reverse complement strand
CATAAAAACCTTGAGCACCCAGCCGCCACTGCTCACCGGCGCAATCAGGTGTGAGCCCATCTTCTGCAGGCGCTTCGCCCGCTTTGCCAGCGGGGGATGAAACGAGGCAAAGCTCGGCATCTGCGCCTCGCGGCGTTTAGGTTTGGCTGCCTCATGGAAGTGTTGCGCCTGCTCGAGCCGCGCTATTGCCTCACGATCACCTCGCATTGCCGCGGTGATGTCTGCCGGATTCGCCGTGGCCAGCAAGCCCAGCGCCGGATTGCGCCCTACAATTCCGCCCATTGCCTGCACTCGCGCCATTGCCTGCGCGTCACCGGCCATTGCCAGCTTGGTTGCGGCCATAATCTCAAGCCGCACTCCCGGCCAGTCAGTGGCGGAAGAAGGAACGGCCGCAGAGTTTCCCGGCGGAGCTGCCAGATGCGCCGTGGAGGCCCAGGCTGAAATCAGTTCGTTTTTTTTCTCTTCGCTGGGTTGCAGTCCGCGCAGGCCGGTATCGCCTTTAGGATTGATGATAAAAAGATGCGTGGCCCAATCACCGCCTTCAAGCATGGTCTGGTCTTCACTCAGGCATTGCAGCGCGCGTGCCAGCGCGTCAGGGTTCCGCGTTAGCTCCACGCACGTGGCATCGGCCAGGTAGCGCCGCGTGCGCCACAGCATGGCCATGCTCGGACCCAGCACCACGTTCAGGAACATCCAGAGTGTGAGGCTGATGGACATGTTGGTGAACAGCAGTGGATAAAGCAGGAAGCGGTAAATCTTCTTAAAAAATCCGGCATTGGGCGCCTTCATGATGCTGTCCGGATCAGACTCGAGCGAAGTTGCCAGCGATTCAGCGATGGCCGCTGCTTCCGCAGCTTTCTGCTCCGGACTGCCGCCGCCAAGCATGTAACGCACCACGCGCCACACCCGAGCGCGCGCATTGCGGTCAAACGGAATATTGATCAGGCTCAACAGCATTCCGCTGGTTTCAAAAACGCTCGTCACCATGAACGCTACGCCCAGATCGCCATTGCCAATGGAGCCAACCAGGTGCGCCAGGATCGCCTGAAGCTGGTCGCGGTCAAGATCGTCCAGAAGGCGGCGGGAAATAACGAGGCGCGCATCATGCGCTGAAGTGCCGATGGCGGCAGCGTTGGCGCCGATGGAATCCACCAGCATGATTTTGGGCGCGGGCAGTCCGGCAGCAATCGCCATTTCCTGAGCCACATCCGCCAGTTGAAGCTCTTTCAGGTCAGCCTGGTTCGGCTCGCGCGCATTCATGCTGGCCAGCGCGCCGCCCACGCCACCGCGCCGAAACAGCGCCAGCATGCCAGCCCAGAGACCAAACGTCAGCAGCATTCCCGGCAACAGGACCACGCTCAGACCGAGGGCAAGTTCGCCCGGATCCAGCGTGCCCTTCTGGTTGATTACGTAGTCGGCCACGCGCAGGCCCAGATGCGCCAGGTCATTCGCGGTCCGCAGCAGCTCCGGCTGGGGCGAAAAGTGGTTCACTGTCTCAAGGGCGATCATCCCAAGGACGTAGAGCAGCGGAGTCAGCACCAGAGTGAGTGGAATCCCCATGAGGAAAGCGGCAAAGGTGCAGAGCGCGGACATGCGCCAGGTAGCGCGGCGGTTGCGCTTCTGCGCCTTGAAGAAGGTTTCCGGATTGAGTGGGCCAAAGTTACGCGATGCGGGTTCCCCAGTGTTCATGTGGGCTTGAGATTAGCACCGGGCCGCAGCCGGGGCAACTTTCCATCTTCTCGCAGAAAATGCGTCTTCGGGATAAAGTGTTAGCAGCGCTTTTTCTGACATGCGGACCGATTTCATGCGCAATTTATTGCCGTTCATCCTGCTGTTGTTTCATGCTGCGATTGTCTCGGCTCAATCGCCGCCATCCGAACCGGCGCAGCGGCCAACGCTGAATCGTCCGGGATCGCCGACCCCAACTCCGACACCGCCTTCGGGTGCGTCGCCTGCTGCAACCCCTTCGCCCAGCCAGTCCCCCGCTGCGGAACCCGCGCAGCCCGGAACACCGGTCCAGTATCCCAAGCCTTCATATCCTGACCTGCTGCCGCGCTTTGACTATGACAGCCATTCCGGCCTGGACATGCGTGAGACCGATGTGCAGAAGCGCGACAAGGTCCGATTGATCGAACTGAATTACAGCGGCGCAAGCGGAGATCGCGTGCCGGCTTACCTGCTGATTCCTCCGGGCGGAGGCCCGTTCCCGGCCATCATCTGGGCGCACTGGCTGATGAAAGGCTCGCCGCTCGCCAACAAAGATGAGTTTCTGGAGGAAGCCGTCATCCTGGCGCGCGCGGGCGTTGTATCACTGCTGATTGACGCGCCGCAGGCGCGCAATGACTGGGTGGAGGCGAAAGGCAGCACGCTGGAACAGGTGAAGCAGCAGAGCGAGGCCGCCGCGCACCAGGTGATCGACCTGCGGCGGGGCGTAGACCTGCTCTGGGGGCGCGCAGACGTTGACCGCAAGCGCATTGCCTTCGTCGGGCATAGCTGGAACGCGCACGTTGGCGCGATCCTGGCCGGCGTGGAGACGCGCATCGGCGCGTACGTGCTCATGGCCAGCGGCTACTCCGACGAGGAAGAGACCTTCGCCAGCACCAGCCCGGAAACTATCGCGCATATAAAGGAGGCGGGCGAGGAGAACGTCCGCGAATATTTCCATGAATACGCCTGGGACGATCCGGTGTATTTCCTGGGCCATACCGACCGCGAAAGCATCTTCCTGCAATTTGCCACGAGCGATCCTATCAGCAAAGACCTGGGGCAGAAATACCTGGACCGCTTCAGCGCCAAGGATAAACAAATGCAGTTCTATGACGCAGGCCATGCGCTGAACGCGGCCGCGCGTCTCGACCGCGTCCGCTGGCTGCAAAAGCATCTGGCGATCAAGAAGATTGATGAGACAGCGCTGGGAACTCTTCCGCAGTTGAAGTGACTGCAAAACTTTACCGCGGATTGACGCGGATGAGCGCGGATCGGAAAAGATTGGGACATCAGGACATCGGGACATCGCCGGGAACGGAAAAGCAAAAGCGTTTTACCGCAAAGGACGCAGAGGACGCAAAGGTAGAAAAGAAAAACTCACCACTGATGAACACAGATGACACTGATTAGGGGCAATTGTTTTCTGATTCTCCTCCGTGCCTCCGTGGTGAAAATTGGTTTTGTTATAGTTTCCTTTGAGGTGCTCCATGCGAGGACTGAGCTTTGGCGAGCTGCTGGATTACAGCGCGGAAGAAAGCAATCACTGGCGCGACTTCTTCAAGCAACATCCTGGCGCGCTGGACCTGCCGTGCGACATCGCCGGGACCAGGACCGTGCGCGAAGTGGTGCTGCACATTGTGGCCGTGCAGATGCGCTATGCCGAGCGCCTGCTGAACATGCCCATCACCGACTATGCCACGCTCGAGGGCAAAAGCGGTGAAGAACTATTCGCGTTGTCGCGCAAAAGTTTTGAGGACCTGCGCAGCTTCGCCATCGCCGCCAACGATGCTGACTGGGACGGCACACTCACCTTTCCCACGCGCTCGGCCGGCGAGTTCACCGCCAGCCGGCGCAAGATCTTTATTCATGCGCTGCTGCACGGCGTCCGGCACTGGGCGCAGCTCTCAACCCACCTGCGACAGAAGGGCTACAAGCAGGACTGGATGCACGATTTCATTGCGTCCGGGGTGATCAAATGAAACCTTGCCGAATCCAACTGTCGAGTTAAGGCGTCTCTGACGGTAAATCCAGAAGAGCTTGAATGTCCCGTGAGGCGTGGAGAACTCGGATGACCTGCATAGGCTTCGTTTCCGGACGGTAGACAATCAAATATGAATAAACCAGAAAGAACCGGTGTCGGCGGTCGGCAAGATCATCTCTCCAATGGCCCTTGCCGGGATGTCTTGCCAACTCGCGCAGCGCTTTTTCCAGGGCATCCAAGACACGGTCCGCAGCCCTTATGTTGTCACTGACGAGGTAGTCCCAAATTTCATTAAGATCGCGCGCTGCAAGCGGAGTAAGGACAAAACGCTTCATCGCCCCGAAGTCTTTCGCTGCTTGCTTTTGCGCCGGATATCCGCAAAGGTCCTGGCTCCATCCACGAACTTGCCGCGGTCAGCTTCACGGGCTCCGAGAGCGATCTCCTTGCGCAGCTCTGCTAGCCGGAGCCCTTTTAATTCCTCACGTTCCTTGAGCAAGCGCAAAGCTTCCCGCAAGATTTCGCTTTGCGATTGATACAGCCCGGTCTTGAGCAGATCAGCAACAAAGTTGTCGAAGGTGGGACCCAGGTTGACATTCATGAGCTTCAATATAATCCGATTAACAATAGTTGTCAATTATTGACAATCGCGTCCGCGCCGGGGGGTAGGCAAAACCTTTTAACCGCAAAGGGCACGGAGGACGTAAAGGACTTTACCGCCGGATTGACGCGGATGGGCGCGGATAAAGAACCTACTACGGAGGCACAGAGACACGGAGAAAAGCAAAGTAATTGCACGGCAGAAGCGCGAAGAAAGGCAGAAAGCAGAAAGACTTACCACGGACCAATTGCGGATTGTCGTGGATAAGGTTGGATCGAAGCCCTTGATGAATTCAACATTCATCTCTGGTTTTCTCAGTGTCTCCGTGCCTCCGTGGTGAGATTTTTTTCGCTACTCCCGCAACTCTACCACGGTAGCGCCCGCTCCACCCTCATTCTGTTGCGGCTCGGCGACGCTGGCCACGTGCGGGTGTTTTTGCAGGTATTGGCGCAGGGCCTTGCGAAGGATGCCCATGCCGCTGCCGTGGACGATGCGCACGCGCGTGAGCCCGGCGAGAAAGGCGCGGTCGATGAACTTTTCTACCGCGCTGGTGGCTTCGTCCACGTTGCGGCCGATTACGTTCAGCTCCGTGGGCGCGCTGGAATCTTCTTTGAGCGTGACGGAGATCCCGCGAGCGCGGGCAGCCGCGACGGGATTCGGCGCGCCACCGCGGCCGCCAGAAGAGCCGGTGGAGAAGACTTCCGCAACGTCATGGCGCGGAATTTTCATTTTCATGTTGCCGATTTCGACTTCAAAGGTGTTCTCATCGATTTTGCGCTTGATCACGGCGGTGCGGCCCAGCGACTTGAGCTTGACGGTATCGCCTTCAGAGATGTGTTTGACCTCATGCGGACGAGCGTTGGGATCGCCCTGGTCTGCGCCGGTTTTGTGCGCGACCACGCCGGCATCAAACTGCTCTTTGAATTCGCGGCGCAGCTTGGCGATGCGCTGCTCCGCCTGCTTACTGAGCTTTTGCGCGGCAGCGCGGTCCTGCACGGCGCTGATGGCTTCACGCACCTGGTACTCAAAGTCCTTGATGAGCGATTCCATCTTGCGCTCAAATTCGCGGACTTTCTGCCGCTGCTCCTGCTGGCCCTCGGCTTCAAGGCGCTTCTGCTCGCGGGCAAGGTCCTGTTCGCGCTTTTGTGCGCGCTCGCGATCTTGTTCGAGATCCCGCAGTTGAGAGTGCAGACGGTCGAGAAACTTGCTCACGTCCTGCGTCTGCGTG
The DNA here is from genome assembly GCA_035703825.1 of Candidatus Angelobacter sp. Taxonomy (GTDB): domain Bacteria; phylum Acidobacteriota; class Terriglobia; order Terriglobales; family Acidobacteriaceae; genus Angelobacter. The sequence goes on along the minus strand of DASSXL010000136.1, from coordinate 43,181 downwards.
GTGAGGCGTTCACGCGCGGCATCGGTGATCTGGCGATTGAGGCCGAGACGCTGCGCAATGTTGATGCCCGCCGAAGCTCCGGGCACGCCAACGCGCAGCTCATAGGTGGGCTGAAGAGTGTCTTCATTGAAGCCCACGGCCGCGTTGAGCACGCCGGCGGTGTTGGCGGCATAGACCTTGAGCGAGGTGTGGTGCGTGGAGATGATGCTGAGCGCGCCGCTGCGGCGAAAATGGTCTGCAATGGCCACGGCGAGCGCCGCGCCTTCTTCAGGATCGGTGGCGGAGCCGAGCTCGTCCAGCAGGACGAGCGAATGCGCGGTGGCGGTGCGCGAGATGAAATCAATGTTGGTGACGTGCGCGGAGAAGGTGGAAAGATTTTGCTCGATCGACTGGTAGTCGCCAATATCGGCAAGCACGGAATCAAAGACCGGCAGCCGCGCCGTGGTGGCAGGCACGGGAACGCCGGCCTGCGCCATGAGCGCCAGCAGTCCAAGAGTTTTGAGGCCCACGGTTTTGCCGCCGGTGTTGGGGCCGCTGATGATGAGCTGGCGATGGGCGGCATCCATCTCAAGGGTGAGTGGGACGACGCGGCCGCCCTTGGCTTTTAGGTTGCGCTCCAGCAGCGGATGGCGCGCGGCGCGCAGCTCTGTGAAATTTTCCGTCAGCTCCGGGCGGACGCAATCGTAGTCGACGGCGAAGCGCGCTTTGCCGATTTGCAGCTCCACTTCCGCCATCACGTTGGTGGCGGTGGCAATGGCTTCACTGTGCTCGCCCAGGCGCTCGGTCATCTCCTGGAGGATGCGGCGAATTTCTGCCTGCTCTTCTTCCAGCAGACGGACGAGGTCATTATTCTGCTCGATGGTTTCCAGCGGCTCGATGAACATGGTTTGTCCGCTGGAGCTTGCGCCGTGAACGACGCCATTGACGCGCTTGCGCTGCTCAGTCTTGACGGGGATGACGAAGCGCTCACCGCGGATGGTGACGAGTTCATCCTGCACGGCGCCGCCTTCAGCGAGATGGCGCAGGTAGCCGCGCAGAGATTCCTGGATGGCGCGCTTTTGTTTTTCTACATCACGACGGATGCGCGTGAGCTCAGCGGAGGCGCGATCGTCGAGCGTGCCGTCCGGCTGGATCTTGTTGCGGAAGTGGCGCAGCAGTAGAGTGAAGTCTGCGATCTGCTGGGTGAGCGCCAGCATGCCGATCCAGTGCGGCTTTACGGCGTCCGGCGGATGGAGAGCCATCTCTCGCCATTCAGAAGATTTGTCGACGAGCAGGACGAGGTCGCGAATTTGTTCGATTTCCAGCGTTGCGCCTGGAATACGCGCCTTGGCAAGCAGGTTATATGCATCGAAGAGGCCGGTGAATTCGAAGCGTCCGCCGGCGGAGTAAAAGCGGCGCGATTCGTCGGCTAGCTGCTGCTGCTGGTTGATCCATGCACGGTCAAGCGAGGGCTCCAGCTGCGCGACGCGAGCCTTGCCCAGCGGCGAGCTGACGTATGCGCCCAGAACGTCACGAAAGTGCGTGAATTCCAGGACGCGGGCGGAAGAATGCTGGAGCGGCTGCGGGACCATGCAGTAATGATGGTATCGCAACAGGGGCGCGGTCGCGCGCCGCAGGCTGTCCGGGGAAGCACGAGGAGGCGGAAAATCGCGCAAAAATCGGGTAGAAATAGGCTAAACTTTGATCAAATGAGCTTTCCAGTCACACGCCTCCGCCGCATGCGCCAGACCGACTCGCTGAGGTCGCTGGTGCGCGAGACCCGTCTCACGCCTACGGGCTTTATCTACCCGCTGTTTGTGTGTCCGGGCGAGGGAGTGCGCAAAGAGATTGGGTCGATGCCGGGAGTGTTTAACCTATCGGTGGACGAGGCGGTGCGAGAGGCGCACGAAGCGAAGAGCCTGGGCGTGGGCGGAATCATTTTGTTCGGCTTGCCGGAGAAGAAAGACGAAGTCGCCACCGGGGCGTGGGCCGATGATGGAATCGTGCAGCGCGCTACTCGGGCCATCAAGCGTGAAGTGCGCGACCTGGTTGTGGTCGGCGATGTTTGCCTGTGTGAATATATGTCGCACGGGCACTGCGGGATTGTGCAGAAGAAGGGTGCGGGGGACCGAAATGGTGCGGCGTCGGCGAAGCGGGGAAGCGGCAACGGCGGAAGAAGCGCCGTGGCAACGCAGGTCGCGACGGAAGTGGAATACGAAATCCTCAACGACCCGACGCTGGAAATTCTGGCCAAGACCGCGGTCTCACAAGCCAAAGCAGGCATGGATATCATTGCTCCGAGTGACATGATGGACGGCCGGGTCGGCGCAATCCGCAAGGCGCTTGACACCGCCGGCTTCCTCAATACGCCCATCCTCTCTTATGCGGCCAAATTCGCGTCTGGATTTTACGGCCCGTTCCGCGAAGCCGCCGACTCCGCTCCGCAGTTCGGCGATCGCCGCTCTTACCAGATGGATGGCGCCAACCTGCGTGAAGCCATGCGCGAAATTTCGCTCGACATCAAAGAAGGCGCGGACATGATCATGGTGAAGCCCGCCATGCCGTATCTCGACGTCATCAGCGAAGCGCGCCGCCGGTTTGATCTTCCCATCGCCGCCTACCAGGTTTCCGGAGAGTACTCCATGCTGCAGGCGGCCATCGCCAACGGCTGGCTCGACCGCGACCGCGTGATCATTGAATCGCTCACGTCGATCCGCCGCGCCGGCGCGCAGCTCATTCTTACGTACTTTGCGAAAGACGCGGCAAGGCTATTGGGATAGCCTCTGGTTGATTGTTCCATCCTTCTGGCTGATACGTTTCGCTGGACGGGTAGAGAGCCAAATCATCACTAAAGCCCCCACCACCGCTGTAAGAATCGACGTTGAAAAGCTTTTGGCGCTCCAACCGCCAACGGCAGCGCCCATGATCCCCAGTAAGACGTCCGCTAACATGCCATAGCCCTGTCCCTTGATGATCCTGCGTGACAACAAGCCAGCAATTACGCCGAGAATGATCCAGCAAATTACTTTTCCTGTCATTTAGTCCCACCATTACTGTGGTCTGGCTCATCATCCTCTTCTTCCGGATTCTCCGCCGCCTCCTTTAGATAACTCACGTTCTTCATCGCGCCGATCCCCAGCCAGATCACGCCTATAATGGCCAGTGCCGCCACCGGAAACGGCAGCCATCGCCACCGCAACCTATCTTCAGCCTGCTCCAACGTCTGTTGCGCCTGGTGGTATGTATTCTCCGCGTTTATCTCAAAGTTGATGATCTGCAGGTCCTGCGGCGCCGCGCGATACTTGGCGAGAAAATCTTCGGGCAGTCCCTGGCCCGCGGCCAGCTTGCGCCGTTCTTCGATCAGCGGCTGCACGGCTTGCGTGTACCATTTCTGCTCCACGGCCACCAGGTCCTGTAGCAGCTTGTCATTCTGGGCGTTAGCGTTTGCCTGCGTCAGTTGCTCGATCCTTTGCTTGTCCGCCTGGATCAATCCTGTATTGGCTGAGTTTCCATCCAGCAGGTAGCGGTTAAACGCGGCTTCCATGTCGCTGAGCCGGTCAATCGCTTCTGTCCTCATCTGGTATTGCAATACCGCTTGCTGGTAGCTGCTCAGTGCCCCGTTCAGTCGATAAAGCTCATAGCCATAAAACCCCAGGGCGGCAGCGGCCACCAGTCCAAGCAGTAACACGCCGATGACGCGAAGCCACGCAGCACGGGCCAGCTTTGCAGGCGGAACTGGAATGATCAATGTGGATGACATAGCGAGCCAAGGCTAGCACAGCATTCCGCTGCGTCAATCAGCAAATGCGCAGGGACGCGATCACCGCTGTATGAACCAGATCCTCCATAGCCAGTACAATCTGGCAGCTAGCTTCCTTTGATCTTGCGCATGATCCACACTAGGATGACCGCACCCAGAATCGCGATCAGGATGGTGTAGATGGTGCCGCCCTGCCCGGAGAAGCCGAGCAACTGCATGATCCAGCCGCCTACCACGGCCCCCACAATGCCCAGAATAATGTCGCCCAAGGTGCCGTAGCCGGAACCTTTCATGATTTTGCCTGCTGCCCAACCGGCAATCAGGCCAACCAGAATCCACCATAAGAAATGCAACATACGCCCTCCTTTTAGACCGTCGCAGCCCTGGGGCCACGTCGTAAAATCGCGAGGACCGCCGCACGCTGCGACGATCGACACTCAGCTTGCCTATAGCGCTGCTCCTTAATGATCATTCATGGCGCAGCGCGATCATGGGGTCGACTTTCGTCGCCCGGCGGGCCGGAATCCACGACGCGGCCAGGGCCACGATCATCATCAGCAAGGCCGCGCCGATCAGCGTAACGGGGTCACCTGGTTTGATCTCAAAAAGTTGGCTGGCCAGCAGGCGCATCAAAAGAAGCGATCCAATCACGCCGCAGACCGCTCCCGTCACCGCGAGAATAACGGCCTGTCGCATGACGAGTCCAAGCAGGCTTCCCGATTGTGCCCCCAGGGCAATGCGAATCCCCATCTCCCTGGTACGCTGGCGCACCGAGTAGGAAATGACGCCGTAGATTCCGATCAATGTGAGGGTCAATCCGGCGATGGCGAATATGCTGAGCAGCCACGTGCGGAAGCGCGGCTGGGCCACCGTCGCTGCAATGCTCTCCTCCACGGTGCGCGCTTTGCGGAGGGGCAGGTCCTTATCCACTTGCTCGACGACCCGTTGCATCGAGGAGACGGCGATCGCGGGATCGAGTGAGCTTCGCGCCAGAACGTGCACCCGCTCCCACGGCTCCTGCAGCAGAGAGAAATAGACCTGCGTACGAAGTCCGGCATCCAGGCTGGTATCGCGGGTATCGGCGACCAGACCCACAACCTGATATTGCTGGCTGGGATCATCCGGGCTGAACTTTAGCAACCTGCCAATTGGGTCATGGCCGGGGAAAAACCGGCGCGCCACAGATTCGTTGATGATGACCACCGGCGATGAGCCTTTGTTGTCATGCTCGTTGAAGAAGCGTCCGCGCTGAAGACGAATGCCCAGAGTTTCAAAAAATCCTGGGGTGACCGTAATCGCCTCAAAGTTGGTCTCCTCTTCATCGATCCCCATCAAGGATGGATTGAAATGTTTCAGGTTAAACAGTTGTCCGGAGAAGACGGGGGTATTGGTCAATGCAACTCCGCTGAACTGCGACTGGGCCTGCAAGGACTCTAACAGCCGCTGCACAAAGATTCGCTGAGTGTCTTTTGAACCATACTGAGCTTTCGGCAATGTCAGTTCGCCGGTCACCAGATGGTCGGTGCGCAAACCGGTATCCACGCTCAGAAGCCGCACCATGCTCTGCACCATGAGTCCCGATCCAGTGAGCAGGACCAAAGCCAGCGCCACTTCGGCGACCACCAGAATATTTCGCAATGACAGCATCCGGGCAGGGGCTGAGATGGCCGCGGAGCTGTCCCTGATGGCCCGATTCAAGTCGGCGCGCACGGTGCTCATCGCCGGAGCCAGCCCAAACAGGATTCCTGCCAGCGCCGAGAGAACGAAAGCAATCGCCAATAGGGCCGGCTCGGCTCGCAACTCTGCCAGACGGGGAAAATTTGCCGGGGCCAGGATGCGAAACAGTTGCACGCCGCCGGCCGCGAAGACCGCTCCCGCCATTCCCCCGGCCAGAGCCAGGAGAAAACTTTCGATCAGAAGCTGCCGCACAATGCGCCGGCGGCTTGCGCCCAGAGCGGCGCGAACGGCGATCTCCCGCTGCCGCCGCAGGCCTCGTGAAAGGACCAGGTTGCTCACGTTGGCGCAGGCAATGAGCAGCAGAAATCCCACCGCACCCGCCAGCGCCAGCAATTCCGGCCTCCTGCTGGGCGCCTTCTGAAGTGGCTCCAGGGGGAAGCGAATGCCGGCTTCCATCTCGGGATTCTGGCGGGCGATGTCGGCGGCGATCCTATCCAAATCAGCCTGAGCCTGGGAGAACGAAATGCCGGGCCGCAGCTTCGCGAGTGTCGCGTAACTCCCCATCCCCCGCTCCACGTGCTCGGGTGCAATCTGGGGAACCAATGCATCGAACTTCCCGAGAAAAGCTAAACCTGGTGGTAGAACGCCAGCCACCGTAAAGGGCTGGTGGTCTAGTTTGACCACCGTGCCAACGATCTTGGGGTCGCCCGCAAATTTCCGCTGCCATAACTCATAACTCAGCAGCACGAGGTCGCCATTTTGCCGGTGTTCATCCTGGGGGAGAAAGTCCCGGCCCAGCACCGGATGAAACCCAAACAATGTGAGAAAGCCGGAGGAGACCTCGACCGTGGCGAGCTGTTCCGGATAACCACTTCCGGTAATAGTTCTCGCTCGTCCTGCATACGTGGCAATAGTCTCAAAAGAGTGAGATTGCGCCTCAATGTCGCGCAGGTTGGCAATGGTCTGCCCCATCACCATTTCCGGCCACCGGGGTATCACGGTAGTGATGGTCACCAGGCGCGAGGGGTCGCGGACAGGCAGCGGGCGCAGCAACACCGTATTGACGATGCTGAAGATTGTGGTCGAAGCGCCGATGCCCAGCGCCAGGGTCAGCATGGCCACCGTGGTGAAGCCGGGCGATTTACGCAGGCTCCGCACTCCGTAACGGACATCTTGGTCCACGCTTTCAATGAATCTTCGCGAGATCTCGCCGATGCTTGACATGGAGTGTCCTCCTTACCTGGTCTGTAGCGAAAGCCAGGAGTTTTCAAAGCGCTCCCTGCGGTCGGCCACTCGCGGTTCGACACGGTCAAGATCATACCGCCGTGCCCCCATGCCCCAAAGATCAACCACAAAATAACCGTTTTATCGCGACCATCGTTTGTTGCTGCTATCTCTAAAGCATCGCGGCAACCTTTTATCGCGACCATCTTAGTCCATCAGGTCAGTCTTGTCGCCGTTATGCCGGAGTCGCTGCTCGAATCCTTCTCGCCCGGACCTTAATCTAATGGTGACTGAGAAAATCTCTCAGGCACACGGGACGCGGGCTCCGCGTTTTGAGGCTGGAGCCTTGTCCGGTTTACAATCAAATGTTTGCCTGCTCACGATTTTCCAACCAGAGGGAGCGCTACTTTGCCAGACACTATTTATGACGTCGCCATCATCGGCGGAGGCCCGGGCGGATACTCAGCCGCTTTCCGCGCCGGACAGCTTGGATTGAAGACCTGCCTCATTGAAAAAGAGGACAAGCTCGGTGGCACATGCCTCCATGTTGGCTGCATCCCGACGAAAGCTCTGCTGTTCAACGCTGAAGTGTATGACCATCTGAAGGCCGCTGAAGAATATGGCATTGATGGCCTGGGCGCCGGCAAACTGAACTGGAAAAATATTCAGGACCGCAAGAACAAGATCGTAACCAAGCACACCAAGGGGCTCGACTTCCTCGTCCGGAAAAACAAGGTTGACCGCGTGCTCGGCTTCGCTCGCCTCACCGGCCCGGCAAAAAATGGCGTCCACACCATTCAGGTTGAGGGCAGCAAAGGCCCCAGTCAGGTGCAGGCCAAAAATATCGTGCTGGCCACCGGCTCGTTTGCGCGCATGCTGCCCGGCCTCAAAGCCGACGATCGCATTCTCACCAATATTGAAGTGCTCAGCCTGCCTGCCATTCCCAAGTCGATGGTCATCATCGGCTCCGGCGCGGTCGGTGTGGAATTTGCTTCCATTTATCGCTCATTTGGCGCCGAGGTCACGGTCATTGAAATGCTGCCGCGGCTTGTGCCCGTGGAAGATGAAGACGTGAGCAAAGAACTGCTGCGTTCATTCAAGAAGAAGGGCATCAATTGTTTCGTCAATACCAAGGTGGAAAAAGTTGAGAAGACCAAAGACGGCGTTTCCGTAAGCTTCACGCCCAACGGTGAAGCCACGCAGAAGATTGAAGCGGAAAAAGTGCTGGTCGCCGTGGGCCGGGGACCGAATACCGAGGGTATCGGTCTGGAGAAAGCGCCCGGTATCAAGGTGGAACGGGGCTTCGTTCACACCAATGAATGGATGGAGACGGGCGAAAAAGGCATCTACGCCATAGGAGACATTGTCGCTGGCTTACCGCAGCTTGCGCACGCCGGCGCTATGGAGGGCATTGTTGCCGTGACTCGCATCGCCGGGAAGCCTGCCAAGGCGGTCAACAAAAATCGTATTCCTGGCTGCACTTACTGCGAGCCTCAAATCGGCAGCGTGGGCCTGACGGAAGCCAAAGCCAAAGAAGCCGGACACCAGGTGAAAGTCGGCAAGTTCCCGTTCACCGCCAATTCAAAGGCCACCATCATCAATAACCATGAGGGCTTTATCAAGGTCGTCTCGGACGCGAAGTACGGTGAGATCCTGGGCGTGCACATCATCGGCCCGCTGGCCACGGAGCTGATTGCTGAAGCCGTGACCGCGCTGGAACTGGAAGCCACGGTCGAAGACATGATGTTTACCATCCACGCGCATCCCACGGTCTCAGAAGGCATGCTGGACGCCTTCAGCGCGGTGGAGGGCAAGGCGATTAACGCGTAGGAAGCGTTTCTCCGAAGTCCCGGGCGGAGCGAGGGATCCCTTTAGCCACCCGACTGTCCAGGGCCATGCGGCGTTGGACAGTCGTGAGTGCATTCGAACGGCAGAATTATTTTCTATTTCTGATTCGTGTTAATTCGCGTCAATTCGCGGCTGATTTTTTTTCATCTGCGGCTGACCTGCTTTGGCTGACTGCTAATTTGCCAATTGCTGGCTGCTTTTCAGGAAACGTTTCCCCTCGCTACTGGATCATAGTAATCAGGAGGGCCTGCCATGCCTATCGATCCGGTTTGCAAGATGGAAGTTAGTATTGCCGACGCCGCGGCCAGCCACGACTATCACGCGGAAACGCTCTATTTCTGCTCGATAGAGTGTCTGCGCAAGTTTGAGAGCGATCCCGCCGTTTACATGGACGACATGGGCGACGAAGAGCGGATCGCCTGATTTCACGATGGATTGTCACCGGCAAGGCTGAGCCAACTTAGTTGGTCTCTGTCTTTATCAGTGTCATCAGCGTTGATCAGTGGTTAGAATTGGTCTGTGGATCTTCGTGTCATTAATGTCCTTTTCCTTGGCCGCGTGGATTATTCCATCGCGCTTGAGCTGCAGCAGACCCTTGTTGCCCTGGTGAAAGACAAACGCATCAGTCACACTCTGCTGTTGCTGGAACATCCTCCCGTCATCACGCTGGGCCGCAATGCCGGAGCACAGAATATCGTCGCCTCGCGTGAGTTCCTGGCCGCCAACGGCGTTGACTTGCATGAGACCGATCGCGGCGGCGACGTGACTTTCCACGGCCCCGGCCAGCTCGTCGGCTATCCCATCTTTGATCTGCGCGCCTTTGAGCCGCGCATCGGCGCGGTGGATTTTGTCCGCAAGCTGGAAGAAGTCCTCATCCGCACCTGCGGCGACCTTGGCGTAGTCACGGAGCGCATTCCCGGCCTTACCGGCGTGTGGACCCAAAACGATCCTCCCGGGAAAATTGCCGCCATCGGCGTTCATATTTCGCGCGCTGTCACCTCGCACGGCTTTGCGCTGAACGTGAATACCAATCTCGACTACTTCAAGCTGATCGTCCCTTGCGGCATTGCGGACAAGCCGGTGACGTCTCTCGAACAGGAAATGGCCCAAAGCCCCCTCAGTCGCGACCGCAAAGTGCCCACGCTCGACGATTTGGCGCAGCAGGTGGCGCGAAACTTCGGCCGCATCTTTGACGCGCAGACACTCTGGCTGGAGTCTCTGGATGCCCTGTTCCCTTCGTCTGGAATATCTGATCACGATACAACCCCCGCCAACCAGGACACTCCTGCCCGCGCCCCCAGAGAAATCCGCGAGCTTGGCGAAGAAAACGACATCTTTCTCGCCTGACTGCACAACGTCAGTAGCAGCAAGTTTCATCCTACTTACAGTCATGGCCGCAAGCGATAGAAAGCCTTACATTGATGCCCACCAGCAGGTCAGGAAAGCAGGAGGCCTCAACCTCTGGTTCAGCCGCTTTGCCAGCGATACCGCGCAGGTTGTGGGGCATCCTTATATGTTCCTGTTCGCGGTTGTGGTGCTGGTGGTATGGGCCGTGAGCGGGCCGTTCTTCCACTTTTCTGATACCTGGCAGCTCATCATTAACACTGGCACCACCATCGTTACGTTCCTGGTTGTCTTTCTGATTCAGAACACGCAAAACCGTGATGCCAAGGCGCTCCACCTGAAGCTGGACGAACTCATCCGCTCACACCATCCCGCCAACGATGATCTCATCGACATCCAGAAGCTTTCCGACGAAGAGCTGGATCAACTGGAGATCCGCTACGAAAAAATCCGCAAGGCCTGCGAAGCGCGGCGTGCCGGCAAACAGCCAGAAGCCGCTGCAAAGCATGAGTTAAAGACCGGCGCAAAACAGGACGCTCCAGCCGCACCTCAACCGAAGAAACCCGCCGCCTGACTCCACGCTCCCGCGCCGTAGGCGCCGACAAAGCATTCAATCAGCACTCAACCAAAACTTCTTTACCGCGACGGGCGCAAAGGTCGCGGAGATTGGAAATCCTAGGCTTCTCTCCTTGGCGTGCTTCGCGTCCTTTGCGGTTTAAAAGGGATTTGGCTGAGTGCTGACCGCTGATTGCTGAGTGCTAAACTATTAAGTCGTATGGCCACCAAAACCAAACCATCCAATTCCAAAAAACCGAAGACCGCGATCTCTTCCGATGGCCGGTCATCGAATGGCAAACCGGCGGCCAAAGCTCCCGCTGTCCGCGTGAACGAATACGGCATTCCAGACTGGCGTCTGGAGCAGCCGGAATTTGAAGTCCGCGAAATCTCCGATGGGCCCGAAATTCATTACGAAATCAGGGGCAAGCTCAATACCCCGGTGCCGCCCATTCGCGAATCAAAATATCTCAGCAAAGAACAGCACCTCGAGCTTTACCGCTGGATGGTGATGAACCGCCGCATGGAAGTGGCGCTGGAAAATCTCTACAAGCAGAGCAAGGTGGTGGGTGGCGTTTATTTCGGCCTGGGACAGGAGGCCTGCTCCTGCGCGTCAGCTTTTGCGCTCGGCCCCGACGATTGGTTCGCCCCGATGATCCGCAACCAGGGTGCGCAACTTGTTCGCGGCTTCCACTCGCGCGACATCATGATGCAATACATGGCGAAAGCGGGCTCACCCACCAAAGGCAAAGACGGCACCTCGCATTATGGCGATATCGAAACCCGCCACATGGTCTCTCCCATCTCCATGCTGGGCGACCTGCTGCCGGTGATGGCCGGCGTCTCTCTCGGTGCGCGCCTTCAGGGCAAAGAGCTGGCCTGCCTCACATGGATCGGCGACGGCGGCCAATCCACCGGCGTGAGCTATGAAGGCATCAACTTTGCCGCCGTGCGCAAGCTGGGGCTGGTGCTGATCATTGAAAGTAACCTATGGGCTTACTCCACGCCCACTGAATACCAGGTCAACGTCAAAGACCTGGCTAATCGCGCCATCGGCTACGGCATGCCCGGCGTAATCATTGACGGCACCGACGCCTGCCAGGTTTATGACGCGACGTATGAAGCCGTGGAGCGCGCCCATCGCGGTGAAGGGCCGACCTTGATCGAGGCCAAGCTGATGCGCATGAAAGGCCACGCCATCCACGACGCGGCGGCCTACGTCCCCAAAGAGATGCACGAGTTCTGGCGCAAGCGCGACTGCATTGATCGCTTCCAGAAATATCTGCTGGAGAAGAAATGGCTGACGCCGGCACAGGACCAAGAAATGATTGCATCGGTCGAAAAAGAAATCGACGCCGAGCGCGAGTTTGCCGAAAACTCTCCCATGCCGGAAGGCCCCACCGCGGCTGAAGGCGTCTTCTGCGAAGATGGCTGCCACGAGATCAAACCCAAGTACGGCATGCCGCAGAAAGCGCGGCGCAGCGAGGGAAAACTGAAGGAGAGCGAGGCAGCGATACATTTCAAATGAGCACTCAGCAATCAGCAGTCAGCACTCAGCCCTTGGACATCCTGCTACATGCCGGCGAGAGTGTTATCCGAGCAGCGAAGCAGCCCGAATTACACGCCCGGGCGCATCAGAAAGCTAAGGGCTGAATGCTGATCGCTGACTGCTGAGTGCTCTTTTGATCTGCGTTCATCCGCGTAAATCCGCGGTAAGAAGTGATAAGAATTGATCTGCGGGTCGGCTTTGGCCAATTGCTAATTGCTAATTGCTGAGGTTGATCAGTGTCATCAGCGCAAATCAGTGGTAAAGGGTTTTCATGGCTCAAGCAACTTATCTCGAAGCAATCCGGCAGGGACTCTGGGAAGAGATGGAGTCCGACCCCACCGTCTTCTGCATCGGTGAAGACATTGGCATTTACGGCGGCGCGTTCAAAGTGACTGACGGTTTTGTCCACCACTTTGGCACGCAGCGCGTGATCGATACGCCCATCGCCGAGTCGGCCATAGTGGGCGCCGCGTTTGGCGCGGCCCTCACCGGTCTGCGTCCGGTGGCCGAGTTCCAGTTCATGGACTTCATCGGCTGCGCTTTCAATCAGATCGTCAACATGGTGGCCAAGTCGCATTATCGTTGGGGCGCGCCTGCTCCGCTGGTCCTGCGTGGGCCCTGCGGCGGCGGCGTCCACGGCGGCCCGTTCCACTCGCAGAATCCCGAGATGCCGTTTGTACACACGCCGGGGATGAAAGTCGTCGCGCCGGCCACGCCCAGTGACGCCAAAGGGCTGATCAAGTCCGCCATTCGCGACAACAATCCTGTGCTCTTCCTCGAGCACAAGTTTCTCTATCGCCGCATTAAAGAAGATCTGCCGGAGAACGGCCACGTTGTTCCCATCGGCAAAGCGCGGGTGCATCGCAACGGCCGCGACCTGAGCGTCATTACTTATGCCGCGATGGTCCACACCGCGCAGGAGGCTGCGGACATCCTGGCTAAAGAGGGAATTGAAATAGAGATCATCGATCTGCGCACACTCTGCCCGCTCGACCGCGACGCGATTACGCAAACCGTGAAGAAGACCAACAAGGTCATTCTTCTGCATGAAGACACGAAGACAGGCGGTCTTGCCGGCGAACTCGCGGCCATCATCAACGAAGAGGCTTTTGACGATCTTGACGGTCCTATCGTCCGCATTACCGCGCTCGATACGCCGGTGCCGTTCTCACCGCCGCTGGAGCATTTCTTTCTGCCGAAGGTGGAGGATGTGGTGAGAGAGGCGCGGAAGCTGCACAAGTACTGAGCAGTTAGCAATTGGCCGGGAAACTCACCACCCCAGGAACTCGACGAACTCAATCGCCAACGAATCACCCGGCGTAGAGACGTAGCATGCTACGTCTCTACAGTAAGCGTCCATCATACCGCGCAAGGTCCGCGTTGTTACGGTTGGGATCTCTCTTACGGCCCGCTCACCACCGGCAACTCCACAAAGCTCGCCTGCCCGGGCTGGTGATAAATCCGCTGTGTTGCTTTCTTGTAATCTCCTGGCTTGGCCCAGAAAATATTTGGCACAAAAGTCTGTGGATTGCGGTCATACAGCGGAAACCAGCTTGACTGCACCTGCACCATGATGCGGTGGCCCGGAAGAAAGACGTGGTTGGCTGTCGGCAGCTCAAAGCGATAAACCAGCGGAGTGTCAGCCTTGATCGCCTTCGGCGTCTCCATGCTCTCCCGATACCGTCCGCGGAAGATGTCCATTGACACCGCAAGCTGATAGCCGCCCATATTCGGCTGGCCGGCAACTTCATCCGGATAAACGTCAATCAACTTGACCACCCAGTCAGAATCGGTCCCACTGGTGGAAGCCACAAGGTTCGCCACCGGCTGGCCGCTGATTTTGATCGGCTCGGTCAGCACGTCAGAGGTAAAGGCCAGCACGTCGGTGCGGCCTGACTGTTCACGCTGATCGTCCACCAGCCACAGCGGCCAAGTCAGGCCTTTCTCTATGTCATAGCCCACAGGCCGAACAGGGCGTGCGCGGAACGGCACCGGCTTTGCTGGATCGGAAACATATTCCTCATAAGCAGCGTCGCCCGCCTTGGGTGCGGAGAAGCCCGCCTTCATCCCCGCGTTCAGATAAAACGGCGTGGGTTTGGGCGCGCATCCGCTGGTGCAGCCAGAAGGCCACGAGTTCAGCTTGCGCCATGTGTTGGTCCCGGTCTCAAACGCCGATACCAGCGGCACATCGCTCTTCGGCGCGTCGTCTTTCAAATAATGATCCAGAAACGGCCGCAGAATCTGCTGGCGGAAGTACAGCCCGGTATCGCTGTTGAACTTCAATGCGCCCAGCGTGCTGCCGTCTTCGATCTCCTGTCCGTGGTGCCACGGTCCGATCACCAGAAAAACTTTGTCATTATTCGTATCTTTCGGTTTGATCGCCTTGTACACCGCCATTGCGCCGTAGATATCTTCCTGGTCCCAAAGGCTGTCCACCAGCATTACCGGGACTTTCAGCGGCTGCGCTGCCAGAATCTGGTCCACGGCCTGGTCGCGCCAGAAAGCGTCATAGCTCGGATGTTCCAGCATCTTGCGCCAGAAGCCGATCTGCTCGAGCCCATGCAGTTTCCCAAGCTCTCCGGCCGAACCGGACTGCATATATAAGTCGTAATCATCAAAATGGTCGCTCCACCATTTAGCGTCATTCTTGCGCGTGGCCACCTGCTCATAAATGTAGGGCATGTTTTGCTGGCGGAAGGCGCCGTTGTGGAACCAGTCGTCGCCGCGCCAACCATCGACCATTGGGTTCATCGGGACAGAAACTTTCAGCGCCGGATGCGGATTCACCAGCGCCATCAGCGGCAGAAATCCGTCATAGGAAATTCCCAGAATGCCCACCTTGCCATTGCACTCGGGCACGTTTTTCACCAGCCAGTCAATCGTGTCATACGTGTCGGTCGAGTGGTCCACCGGCGTTGGGTTCTGCGGGCCATGCAGCGGACGGTTCATCACATAATCGCCCTCTGACCCATATTTGCCGCGCACATCCTGTACCGCGCGAATGTAGCCGCCTTCCACAATCACTTCGGTCGCGTTGTCATAACCCCACAGCGAAGGGCCCAGGTGGGCGCTGTGCATGCGCGTAGTGAGCTCGTCTGCGTTGTAGGGCGTGCGGGTGAGCAGGATGGGCGCAGGCTTGGCCTTGGTGGCGCTGTGTGGCACCAACACTACTGTGTGCAGCTTTACGCCGTCACGCATCGGGATCATCACTTCACGCCGGTCGTAATCAAAGCTGGCGGTGGCCGGCTTCAGATTGTCAGGCGTCTCGCTGGGGTAGTTGGGATATTTCGGCGGCGCGCTCGGTGGCTGCCCGTTCGTCTGGGCTTGCGACGATGCCAGGCAGAGCAGGTTGAAAAACGCAATGGCGAGCAGGGTTGACGTCCTTGCGCGGTTCATCAGTGTCATGGTGCCCGCGATTATAAGCTTTCTTGAAATCTCGAGCGAAGCGAGATCCCTACCATCATCGGCTGACCTTCGGGAGCACAGAAATCCCACAGTTGATTTACACTAGTGCGCTGATCGATTTATCAAGCCTTGAGAGCGTGGCGGGAATAGTGATCCCTCGCTTCGCTCGGGATAAAGAAAAATGTACTACCTGCTCAAAACCGAACCCACCGTTTACGGCTTTGCCGATCTGCAAAAAGAGCAATCCACCATCTGGGACGGCGTCACTAATCCTGTAGCGGTGAAGAACCTGCGCGGGATGTCGAAGGGCGACAAGCTGGTGATCTACCACACCGGCGACCAAAAAAGCGCGGTTGGCACGGCCACGGTTGAGTCGGTGGATGCCGCTGATCCCAAAGTTCCCAAGGTCAGAATCAAAGCCGGCAAGCTCATCTCCCATCCAGTTGCTCTCGCAGAGATCAAAACTAGTGAGCTGTTTGAGGGCTCGGCGCTGGTCCGCCAGGGACGTCTTTCGGTTGTGCCATTGAGCAAAGAGCAATATGAGTGGCTCACGGGACGCTAATGCGGACCGGCAAGGTCGCGCACCATCGTATCGCTCTCTTTTCTGGAGCCATTCTGCACTCCCATCTTTCGCTTGCATAGTATTTTTCTGCATCGCTTACCTGGTCCTTTCGCAGCACGAGAACTATTGGCTGGCCGGTTTGCTTGCCACGCCGCCCACCACTGCCCTACTTGCGTTGTGGATGATTCGAAGCCGGCAACTGGATCGATGGGTTTGTCCGCAGTGCGGAAAGCCCTTGCCCAAACAGTTCTTATCATTGCGCCTTTCGCCGCACGAAAAATGTCCTTCATGCAACGAGCTAATTCTCTAAGAGCGTCAGCAGAGGCGGATTGCCGCACGGCATCGCCGCGCTGATTTATAATCAAGAGTTGATCTAACCAGCGTGAACACACCTGTGGAAGGAACTCATGGCAACTGACGTACTCATGCCCCAGATGGGGGAATCGATTTTTGAAGGCACGATCACCAAGTGGCTGAAAAAGCCCGGCGACAAAGTCCAGCGTGATGAGCCGCTGTTTGAAATTTCCACTGACAAAGTTGACGCGGAGATTCCCGCGCCCGCGGCCGGCGTGCTGAAAGAGATAAAGGTCAAAGAAGGCGACACAGTACAGGTGAATACCGTGGTTGGCGTGATCGATGCGGAAGGCGGCGCGGCAGCGACAGCTCCGCCACAGACCGCGCAATCAGCTCAAACAAAGTCTGCTCCGGCCCAGTCTTCTTCCACCAAATCCGCACCTCAGGCCGATGGTGCGCCCGTGGCGCAGCAGCCTCCAGCCACGGAAAAGTCACCGCCAGTGCAGGAAGAGCGAAGCTCGGCCTCGGCCGGCGCGAATGGAGGCGCAGGCATTGACGTGGTGATGCCGCAGATGGGCGAATCAATTTTTGAAGGCACCATCACCAAGTGGCTGAAGAAAGTCGGAGACAAGGTCCAGCGAGATGAGCCGCTCTTTGAGATTTCCACGGACAAAGTGGACGCCGAGATTCCCGCGCCCGCCGCTGGCGTGCTGCGCGAAATCAAGGTGAAAGAAGGAACTACCGTCCAGGTAAACACTGTGGTGGCCGTCATCGGCGGAGCAGGGCCGCAAGGAAAAGCCGCTCCTGCCCAGGCCGCTCCGCCAAAGCCGCAGGCAGTTCAGCCGGCGCAACCCCAGGCTCCTCAGTCTCAGCCCGCGCAGCCGCAGCCGGTGGTCAGCTTCCCGGCGAGCGATCGTGGGCAAGATGGCGAGCGCCTGCGCTCGTCACCATTGGTGCGCCGCATGGCGCGTGAAAACAACGTCGATCTCAGCCAGGTCGCCGGCACCGGCCTGGGCGGACGCATCAGCAAGACCGATATCCAGAACTTTATCCAGCAGCACGGCGCTGGCGGAGGCAGGCCGCAGGTTGTTCCCGCGCAGCCATCGCGCGCCGCACAGCAACCCGCGCAGCAACAGGCGCAGACACAACCCTCGCCTCGCCCTTCCGCGCCTCCGGCAGTCCAGACAATGCCCGGCGAACTTGTCCCCATGACGCCGATGCGCAAGAAGATTGCCGAGCGCATGGTGGAATCCAAGCACACCAGCGCGCACGTTCACTCGGTCTTCAAAGTGGACATGACGCGCATCGCCAAATTCCGGGAGAAGAACCGCAAGGCCTGGGAAGCGCGTAACGGCGTAAAGCTTACGTTCCTGCCGTTCATCGCCAAGGCGCTGCTGCATGGCATCCGCGTAAAGCCCATCATCAACGCGTCGGTCGTGGGCGACTCGATCCAGTATCACAAGAACGTGAACATCGGCATTGCCGTGGCGCTTGACTGGGGCCTGATTGTCCCGGTGGTCAAAGGCGCGGAGAACCTGAGCTTCGTTGGACTGCAGCGGGCCATCGTCGATCTGGGCGAGCGTGCGCGCACCAAAAAGCTGGTGCCCGATGACGTTCAGGGCGGCACTATCACCATAACCAATCCGGGTATTTACGGGCCGCAGTTCGGCTTGCCCATCATCCTGCAGCCGCAGGTGGCCATCCTGGGAATGGGCGGCATCTTCAAGGAGCCCGTGGTGGTGACCGATGAAGACGGCAACGATTCAATCGCCGTCCGCCACATCATCCGCCTTTCTGTGGGTTACGACCATCGCATCATCGATGGCGCGGACGCCGACCAGTTCATGGTGGCCGTGCGCGAGTACCTGGAGAATTTCAACGAGGATATTGGATAGGCAGGCTACAAGAATTCAAGCGATATCGGGGCGGCGGGCCGCAAAAAGCTTGCCGCGTTTGCTTTTTACTCCGATTTTACAACTGCGCCGAGCCGCAAACGCCTTGCGTCTGCGCTCTGGCAACTACTACTAAATTCAAATGTTTACGAGTGCCCCTACGTCCGCCTGAGACTCTGCATCTAATGTTACGGATGTGCTGCTACTCTGGTTAACCGGCCAGTGATCGGCGTAAGATTTCATGAGACGCTTTTACTCCCGCGTCGCCCAGTTTCTTATTGAATGAGGTTTATCGCTATGGCGAGAATTACCGGCATTTTATTTGTGTCCACTGTTCTGATTGCGGCAATCGGCTGCGGCGGCGGCTCAAGCACGCCTGCGCCCACTCCAACGCCAACACCAGGCCAGATTTTCCCCAATGACACCGCCTCTGCCCAGTCTGCTCCGGTGAAACTCGGTACCTCGGGTGGAAGTGACACTGACATTGGCGCGACTGTGTGCTGCATCGGCACTCTGGGCAGCCTCTGGACGCATGTTGGAACAACGAATCCTGTGATTCTCAGCAATAACCACGTTCTGGACAAGTCTGGGACCGGAACGCCCGGTGACGCCGTTATTCAGCCGTTGCAGGCCGTTTGTCGCGCGGGCCATCCAACCCCGCTTACCGTTGCTAACCTCACTCAGGCCGCAGCGCTGAAGCCTGCTGCGAATGAGACCACCGGCCCCTGCCAGGGCAACACCACGCCGCTCTGCGGTCATGCTCCCAGCAATGTCGATGCGGCTTATGCTGCCATCGTAGCTGGGGAGGTTGATACCTCCGGAACCATCCTCGATCTTGGCCCTGTTGGCGCCACTAGTATTGCCGCGGCGCCTCCTTCAAGCACCCTCGGAGTTCCTTCACTGGGCGAAGCTGTGAGCAAGAGCGGCAGGACCACCGGTCTGACCTGTTCGAATATTCAGTCGCTCAATCTGACGATATTGGTAAATTATGACGGGGTTTGTGGCGCCGCATCCCCGGCATTCACGGCGTATTTCACCAACCAGGTCACCATCAGCGGCGGGACCTTCAGTGCCGGCGGCGATTCCGGCTCCCTTGTCGTGGACACCGGCACGTCCAGGGCAGTGGGCCTGCTCTATGGCGGCAACAGCACCAGCACGGTCGCCAACCCGATTCAGGATGTCATTAATGCTTTCGGTGGCCCGGCAGTCTTTTCCATTGTGGGCGGCGCGGACCATGCAGTGAGCTGCGCGCACACGGCCACAGCCAGCGCCGCTCAGGTCGGGACCACGCAGGCAGCTTTAATTCCGAAGGAACAAGAGCGCGTTGCAGCGGTCCAGCAACGGCGCGCCGCACAATTGATGCAGGATCCTTCAATCAAGTCGGTGACCGTCGGCGCCAGCGCGGACAATCCTAGCGAAGGCGCTCTATTGATCCAGGTATCAGGCAGCACCATCCCGCGCGTTCCGCCGAGCATCGATGGGGTTCGCACTCGCTTGGTGTTTGAGGATACTGCTAATCCGCGCTTCTCCATCGGAGCGCAGGAGATTGACCGCGCGACGATTGTGAAGGAAGCGCACGTCGGCAGCTTGATGGGTCAGCCCGGGATTCAAGGCGTCGGCGTCTCAATCAGCGCGGACAATCCGGCAGAAACCGCGGTTTCCATCTATGTGGTCAAAGGCGTGGCACACGCGCCGATTCCAGCGGTCATCGATGGAGTGCGCACTCGGATCTTTGAAGGCGATCGTTTCCGAGCATACTGATTCAACAAACATTTCGTTCCAACAGGCCCCGGCGGCAAATTCCGGGGCTTTTCTTTTATCCGATGCCCAACTCCTGCGCCGCCGCGCGCGCGATGCTGGGCATTGAACTTGCGGTGGCGATCTGGATAGCGTTCAACTCCAGCGTCTCGCGGGCAAACTTTGCCGCTTCGTCGTCGGCCGGCAAATCGTCTTCCACCACGGCGGTTAGCGATCCCTGCTTGCCCAGCGATTTTCTGATTCCTTCCGCAAGCTGCGGGAAGCTATAGGCCAGGACTTTCGCCGCATTCACGTCAGACCGCAGGGCCACGGCGTGAAAAAGCTTGACGGTCCCATTCGGGCTGTAGCCGCAATCGATCTTCAGCGGGTCGCCGCTGCGCGTGTACTGCGAGACGGCAACGTTCTTCAGCATCAGCGGCCAAACGCCAACATTTTCAAATTCTGAGCGCATGCGCGCCACAATCGCAGCTCGCGCACCTAGCTCGCGGACTGATTGCCGCCGCCGTGGACGGTCCAGATAGAGCCGCGCGAGTTCGTCGGCCTCGGCCGCGGGCGACTCTGCCAGGCACGCCTGAAATTCCGTAGTCTGGACGGCATTGGAGAATGAATCCTGGATGCGGCGCAAAATGAAATCATGGTCGCCGTTCATCTCCCGCAGCTTGTCGCGCAGATCGGTTTCAAGCGCCTGAAGTACTTCCACGTCGGCTTCAGGATCAAGGCAGAGCACGCGCGCCCAGTCTCGCGTAAAGCGCACCTCCGCGCTGCCCGCTGGCGGCAGCAGCACCAGGCCCACGTTCACAAACTCGTTCTTGACTGCGTCGGGCGCGTAGCGCAGAACAAAGAAACGGCATTGAATTCTCTCTGTCATTTATATCGCTGCGCTCCATCCCCCGGCTTCTTTAACCGCACTCATCATTTTGCCCCTGATGCAAAGCGGCCCAGCGCCCAAACCGGCTTCGCCGCATTCCACCTACATTAGACTTGCCGATGCTTCCTGTATAGACGCGGCCCGGCCCCAGGCAGGGAAGGGCTGGCGCGTGGAATTGCGAAATGCCGTGATCAGCTCCCGCACCTTGTTTCTGCGCTCCACAATTGTCTCGGTGAGCTTTCGCAGATCGTCCCAGTCGTTGCCAGTCCACTCCGGCGGTACCGCCCCGGCTATCTCCTGGATCATGGCCGGAGAGCAATCTTCCGCACGAGAAAGCCATGGTTCGAACGATTCCCAGCCGGTTACCTGCTGATACACGAAGTTGCGCGCATAAACGCCGCGCAGCGCCGAGTCAGGAAAAGTCCACTCGCCAGCGTTGAAACAGTATCCCTGATCGATAAATGTGGCCGTATATTTCCGCGCGCTTGACTTTTTCCAGAACACGGCCTGCCGGCCATTCGCGTTGCCCAGCCATTTGTCCGCTACCAGCATCCCGGCAAACGCCGCAAGGTTCTTTACTTTGGGCAGCATGCTCTCCGGCAGATAGTCAAAGACCTGGCATTCGGCTGGATCGCAGACAAAGCGAGCGCCAAATTGCAGGCCCGCCTTACAGTTGGTGGAAAGCCCGGAAATATCCATGTGCAGCTCCGGCGTATTCTTGATCAGCCATTCCGTTACTTCCACGATCTCCGTGGCCGGCACCGGCAACCCGATGCTCTCTGCCAGGCGGGTGGCCAGCAACTCATTGGCCAACACGCGCAGGTGCTGCGGATTGTTCTGGAACTTCACCACGTAGAAGTGGCCGTCGTCGGCGCGCATCAGGTGCGCCTGCGCTCCACCGCGCATCCGCCTAACGTGCTGGACCGCCTCCACTGGCATGGCGCGATTTTAGCATTCCGCTAGTCAGCATTCAGCAATCAGCCAACACCTATTTCACCGCAAAGAGCGCGAAGGACGCAAAGTAGGAAGGTAATTCCAGATTTCAATTTTCTTTGCGTGCTTTGCGCTCGTTGCGGTGAATGGTTTTTGCCAGTTGCTATTTGCTAGCTGCCAATTGCTTTCGTCCGGCTGAATGCTGAGTGCTGACTGCTGAATGCTTTCTTACGACGGCCGCTCTTTTCGCTCTCTCTCACGCTCCGCTGCCATGTTGCGCAGGGCGCGTCCCTTGTCCGGCGTTGGATCTTTCACCAGCCCGTAGGACTTGCGGCCTTCATGGTCTTCCGGCAGGTACTCCGTGATTGGCCGACCTTGCGCATCGACAAACAGCAGGCAATGGCAGTACTTGTAAATCTGCATGTCGTCACACGCGCAGATCCACGTGCGATGTCTGGCTTCCTCTTTCTTGTCGGGATAAAAGCGGCACGGGCACAGCGGCTTGCCCAGCGTATCCATGTGGTGTGCCAGCCCGCGCACCACCGCTTCTGTTACGTCTTTGTCAGGATGTGTGGTTGTGCCTGACTTCTCGCAATACTTTTCCACAAACCTGTGCAACCGCTGCAACGACTTTTCACTTACCGCCAGACTCATGCGCGCTCCATTGATCCGTTCTCGGCTCCGCCTTACCGTAGTTTAGGATTTCCATTTACGGCCGCATAGACCTTCACAAAGTTCTCTACGCTTTCAACGTAGCATTCGGCAAAGTCAACCACGTAGCGCCTCTCCTGGATCAAAGCCTTGGCATCCTGGAGCGACCAGCCGAGCACGCGCAGAATGGCCAGCGTCATCATGGGCGCGCGATGCACGCCGGCGGCGCAGTGTATGTAGATCCGGCCTTGTGGCTCCTCAAGAGCTTGCAGGGCAAAATCCACGCCTGCCTGAAACAGCTCCGGCGGTTTGGGCAGAAAATCGTCGTCGGTAGGGTTAAAGAGCACTTCCACAGGGAAGGGCTCGGCCAGCGGGCGGTCGTCAAATTCAATCTGCATATCGATGATATGCGTGACGCCGTGCCGGACCAGCTCTTCCATATTTTCTTCGTTCCAGATTCCACCGCCGACCGCGATCCGGTCAGTCACCCACGTCATGTCCATTCTTAAATGTTAGCATCTGACGGTTCCTCTCTATGATCCCGAGCGCAGCGAGGGACCCCTATGGATTTGCATAAATCT
This sequence comes from Candidatus Angelobacter sp., assembly GCA_035703825.1. Classification (GTDB taxonomy): domain Bacteria; phylum Acidobacteriota; class Terriglobia; order Terriglobales; family Acidobacteriaceae; genus Angelobacter. The sequence continues at coordinate 20,301 of DASSXL010000136.1, read as the reverse complement.
TTGGTTGGGAAACAATGCCCATCCGGTGCACGGAACAACGATGACAGTTAGGTTTGCGAGAGGCTTGCAAACCGCGCTTTTATGAAGCCCGGCCCTTTCTGAAGATCCAGTCCCGATCGCCGCTCGGTCCGCTTGCTCACTCATGCCGCAGTGCCTGCGTGGGATTGACCCGCGCTGCGCGCGCCGCCGGAATGTAGCCGGCTATCAGCGCCACCACGGTCAGGATGGCCATGGCGCTCAGCACAGCGGCTGGATCAAGCACTCCCAGGCCGAACAGCTTCGACTTAATGAGCTGCACGCCAATCGCGGTGAAAATGGTCCCCGCCACTACGCCAACCACGATCATGACCGCGGTTTCACGCAGAATCATCTGGATGACGCGGCCGCGGCCCGCGCCCAGCGCCATGCGTATACCGATCTCGTTGGTGCGCCGCGCCACGCCGTAAGAGAGCACGCCGTAAAGTCCGGTCGATGCCAGCAGCAGGGCCATGATGCCGAAGATGGAGCACAGTCGCGCTACCATGCGTGGCTGCGTGTTGGCGATATCGATTGACTCCACCAGCGGGCGTGCGTTGCGCACCGGAAGGTCCTCATTCAGTCCGACTATCGCTTTGCGCACGGCAGCGATCATCTGCTCCGGGTCGCCGGCCGTACGGATTTCAAAATTGGCGAATCGGTTGGGGCCGCCCATGGCCTGCTCGCCGGGAACGTAGAAGCGCGGAGGAACTTCGCCGCGGAGACGATGATCGCGCGCGTCTTTGGCCACGCCTACGATCTCGCTCATCGTTTTCTCGTCCCCGAATTTCTGGGTGATGTGGCGGCCAATGGGGTTGCGGTCCTTGAAAAACGTTTTGGCAAAGGACTCATTGATCACGCAGACCCGGGGCGAGGCCGCGGTGTCCTGCTGCGTGATTTCACGGCCCAGCAACATGGGAATACCGACGGTGGAAAAGTACTGCGGCCCAACCCTGTCAAAGCGGGAGAATTTTTCGTCGTCTTTGCTCGGTGTGAAGCCCTCCACGTCGATTTCATCGGCCGACTCCGATCCGCTGAACAGTCCATTGGTGGAGTAAGTTACTCCCTGCACGCCGGGAAGCGCGCGCAGACGGTCCGTTAAGTCACGCCACAGGGCGGAGAGCCGGGGGCCTTCATATCCGGCCGTCAGGCCGTCCGTGCTCACCATGAGCACGTGCTCGCGGGGATATCCCAGGCCCACGGACTGCAGGTTCCACAAGGTACGCAGGAACAAACCCGCACCCGCCACCAGCAGGAGTGAAAACGCCACCTGGATGATGACCAACCCTTTGGCCAGGTTCAGCTTGCTTCCTGAAGAGGTGGTGCGGCCGCTGTCGCGCAAGCTGTCATTCAAGTTAACGCGCGTGCCCCGCAGCGCCGGAACCAGTCCGAAGATGATGCCGGTAAGAAACGTAATGCCCGCGGTAAAAGCCAGCACGCGCAAGTCAAGACCGGGAGCGAGCGCGAACCCCTGCCGGCGCTCAGAGAGCAGCAGCACCAGGACGCGGGAAGCGCCCCATGCCAGCGCAAGGCCCACGATACCGCCCAGCGCGGAAAGCACCAGGCTTTCCGTGAGAAACTGGCGTACCAGGCGCGTACGCGAAGCGCCAATTGAAAGGCGCACCCCAACTTCCTTGGTGCGCGCCGCCGCGCGGGCCAGCAGCAGGTTGGCAACATTGATGCAAGCAATCAGCAAGACCACCACTGACGCCCCCAGCAACACCATCAACTGCTGGGCAAAATCGTCACGCCCGCCAAAAGCCCCCGTTCTGGCGTCATGCAGCTTGATGTGCTGGTCCAGGGCCTCTTTGCGGGCTTCAGCATTGAGCGTTGTGGGATAACCATTTTCAATGATCCCGCGGAACAGCACGTCAATTTCAGTCTGCGCGCGGGCCTGGGTCGTTCCCGGTTTTAGCCGTCCGAAGACGTGCAGCCACATTACCTTCTCCATACTGTGGCTCAGGTCTTCGTGAAGCCAGTCGCGGCCGGGCATCACCACGGGCTGCATCAGCATGGGCATCCAGAAATCCGGCCGCTCGCCCACGCTCTCGCCCGCGAATCCCGGCGCCGCCACTCCGATTACCGTCAGCGTTGTGCCCAGCAGCTTGATCGGCGTCCCCAGCACGGAGACGTTGCCCCCGAAACGCCGCTGCCAGTAGTCATAACTGATCACGGCATAGGGATCGGCGCCGCGGCCCTTTTCGTCTGCGCGCGAAAAGAAGCGGCCGATGGCGGGCTCTACGCCCAGCACGGAGAAATATTCTTCTGAAACCAGTTTTGCCTGGATCTCTTCCTGCGGGCCTCCGCCAATCCGCGCCTGCCAGCGGTTTAGCTGCGATTGCGCCGCGCATGATCCTTCCAGCGTGGTGGCATGGTCGCGGATCTGGGTGAACTCCGCGTACGTCAGCATGCTGCGGTTGCCCGTGTCCAGCCCTGAAGAAACCCCGGAAGTGTTGGGATCGGTGAGCATCACCAGGCCCTGGGGATCGCGCACCGGCAGCGATTTGAGCATGGCCACGTTCAGCACGCTGAAGATTGCGGTGTTCGCGCCAATGCCAATCGCCAGCGAGGCCACTGCGACCGCCGTAAAAACTGGATTGCGGGCAAATTGTCGCGCGGCATAACGCAGGTCTTTCAGCAGAGTCTCAGTCCAGGCGGCGAAAGGCATGTCTTTCTCTCTCGAAAGAATTTGGTGCGCAGTCCTATCCGTCCCATAAGACTGCCGAGGTGCTAATAGGTTAGCACATTATTTTTTGTGGATGGAGCGCAGTCAGCAAAATGCTTTGCTGGAGCCTGCTATGCCGGCACCAGTTCCAGCGTTGTGGCCTTGCGCTTCGGGTCCTTGAAGCCCTTCACATACTTTGCGTTGGCCTTGGTGGTGTACTTCGCCGCGAATGCCTCATCGGTAGCGTCATTGAGCCGCGCACTGCGGACTCGAACGGCGCGAACGGAAAGCTCATGCTCGGCAATCCTGACGTGTCCTAGCGGTTGCGAAATGAAAGCGCGATACCAGCCGTTGGGCTTATCGTTCCAGGAGCGGACCACCACGCGGCCCGCGACAACAACTACCCAGATGTATATAAACCGGTGGTCTCCCGCGCGGATGGGCAGGTATTTGGTAGCTTCAAATCCGGCAAGGATACGCGGCGGAAAAAGTTTTGCCGTACAACCCCCTTCTCCATTGCGTATTATCGCAAAAGGCGCAGGGATAAATGACTGATCGCCGTTTCTGCTTCCTCAGCCCAGAAACTTCAGAAAATCTTTCGGCGTGCTCTTGTCGAAGCCGGGAAAGACCTTCGCCAGCTCCTTGTTGCCCAGATGGTTTGCCACAGCTTCACTTAGCACCTGGCGGAAGTCTGTAGTAACCGCAAGATCGCGGCCTTCATAGAGCTGCTCCGGTCGCAGGCCAGGCCAGCGGCCGTACATTCTGCCGCCTTTCACAGGGCCGCCCAGAACAAACATCACGTTGGCGTGGCCGTGGTCTGTGCCGCGATTGCCGTTCTCCCGCGCCGTCCGCCCAAACTCTGACATCGTGACGATAACCGTGCTCTCCGCCAGGTCGCCCAGGTCGGTCCACAGCGCGGCAATCGACTGCGAAAATTCGCGCGTAAGATTTGCGATCTGCCCCTGCACGTTGCCTTCGTTTACGTGGTGGTCCCATCCGCCGATATCGGCAAACGCCACTTCCACGCCCAGATTCGCCTTGATCAACTGCGCCACCTGGCGAAGGCTGTCGCCAAAGCGGCCGTTGGGATAATTTGCGCCGGCGGCAGGCGAATACTTTTCCGGATCGGCCGAGCGCAGCATCTTCACGGCCTCAAAAGTCTCGTTGCCCGTACCATGTAAAACCGAATCGACTGACTGCTCGTACATCGCCTCAAACGTGTTGCTGGCGACGCTGGCCCTGGGGCCGCGTCCGCCCACGGCGAAGGCGCGAATGTCAGCCATCGCCACGGCCGGCACCGCACCGGCCAGAGTGCGCGGCAGCGCGCCGCCCATGGCCACGGCACGGAAGGGCGAGGCGTCCGGCTCCTTCACGCCGGCAATGGCGCGGTTCAGCCAGCCATCTTCCGTAGACTTCACGCCAGGCGTGCCTGATTCCATGTAATCCTGCGCGTCAAAGTGGGAACGCGTGTTGTCCGGCGAGCCCGCTGCGTGCACGATGGCGAGATGCTTCTGGTCCCACAACGGCTTGAAAGCGGTCATTGACGGATGCAGCCCGAAGAAGCCATCCAGATCAATCACGCTCTGCCGCGGGATGGCGATGCTTGGCCGCATGCCGTAGTATGCTTGCTCGCCGTGCGGCACCACGATGTTTAACCCGTCGGCCGCGCCGCGCTGGAAGAGAACGATCAGGCGCTTCTTGCCCGGAGCGGCGGTCTCAGCGGCATACACCGCGCGCGTGAGAAAACTCGGAATCACGCTGGTGCCGACAATGGCCAGCGCGCCGTTCTTCAAGAAAACTCTGCGAGTGATCGACATTTTTTTTCCTCAACGCTCTTAACGTAGAGACGTAGCATGCTACGTCTCTGCATCTTAGTTTTCGCGGTCGCATTCGGCATCCAGGTCCGAATCGTCATCGTCTCTGAAATTCCGGCGAGCCCATAATCAGGCCGGCGATTGCGCCATAGTTTGGCTTCTTGTCCGCGTCGTCCAGTTTGCGCTGCGAAATTTGCGGATCGCCCAATTGTTTTTGCATCACAGCATGCGTCTGCGGTGAAACGTCCCCGGCCAGGATTGATTGCTCCAGCACAGCCAGTGCGGCCGCAGGGTCCTCCGGCGCGGGTCCGCGAATCAGCGCCTGCGGATCGAGCGAGGTTCCCGGCAGTCTTCCCGAAGCAAGTTGCAGGGCAAAGTTCATGCGGTTGAGCAGCGCGGAAGAATTGACCCAGGCTTCCGCCTTCATGGAGTAGCCGGTGGGCGGTTGCATGGCGTAAAGCGGCATGCCCATGCGATTCAGTGTGCCTACCAGCGGCAGGGCATTCTGAATATCGGCGCCGGAAGCGCGCGCGGCTGAGGCGACAAATTCAAACGGCGTTTTCATCTTGGCCCGGTAGGCGTCGGCGGCCCAGAATTCCGGCGAGCGGAACATCGTGCGCAGCACCTCGCGTATGTCGCCATCTTTTTTCTCAAAAGTGTCCGCCATGCGATCCACCAGCGTCTGCGGCGGATTATCGGAAACAAAGCGCATGGCCAGCTTGCGCGAGATGAATTTCGCGGTGGCAGGATGGTGGGCCAGCACGTCCAGCATCTCCTCGCCTTCTTTTTCGCCATGCTCGCCGATCTTGCGTCCCAGAACATATTTTGGGCCGGGCTCATGCGCGCGCTCATTGAAGCGGAAGCCACCGCCCAGTTGCGGCTGCTCAATGCTCCAGCCGGTGAGCACCTTGGCCAGTTCCGTCACGTCTTTCTGTGTGTAACCGCCGTCCACGCCGAGCGTGTGCAGTTCCATGATTTCGCGCGCGTAATTTTCGTTCAAGCCGCTGGGGCGGTTCTTTGCCTGTTGCGGCCGTGGGCGCGCGAAACGGCCGCGGCGTCCCATGCGCCGCTGCGGACCGTACAGGGCCAGTTCGGAGTTCGGCCCCACGCTCTGCCAGTTGTCCAGATAGAAGAGCATGGCGGGACTCTTGGCGGTGGCGGCCAGAATGTCCTTGAATTTGCCCAGCGCGTGCGGACGGATCACCTCGCGCTCATAGGCGTTGATCATGTAGCGGTCAGGCCCTTTGCCGATGAAGACGTTGAAGTGATTGAACCAGAAATCCGTCATCACTTCGTCCAGTTGGCGGTCGCTGTAGATTGCGCGCAGCAGCTTGGCTTCGGCCAGTTCGCCCAAAACGGCCTGCGGCTGGATCATCGCTTCCACAGTCTCGCGCTGCTCCGGCTTCATATCGTCCACCAACTGCATTGCCCTGGGTCCACGGTAAGTTTTTGCCAGGTCCAGGCGCTCATCCACCGGCATTTTCATGATGGCCTTGTAACGATCATCGGGCGGCAACTTCAACAGGCGGTCCGTATCCAGATCGGCGTACATCGCGTCTTCACGCTGCTTCCGCTGCTTGCGCTCCTCAGCCGTGGGCGACGGTTGATTTCCGGAACTTGCTTCCGGCGACATGTCTTTGGAATCGGTAGTGCTTTGTGCAACTTCGGCCTGCTGGGCTTTCGCCGAGGACATCTCAGGATCGGCCACAGCAGTATTGCCCGCGGCGGCTTTATCTTCTTTATTCTGCTGGCGCTGCTGGTAGGCGGCCATGCGCGATTCATAGACCGCTTTTTTGGCGGGATCGCGCGGCATGGACATGCGCCCGTTCTCGATGGCCTTCAGCACCTGCGGCGGAGGAAAATTTTCCACCATCTCTCGCGTGCTCATTTTCAGCGTGCGGAACGGCGCCAGCCGCGATTCAACCGCGCCGTCATCGATCTTTTCCGGGTGCAACTGCTCGTCAAACCATTTGTCCAAGCCGATGGCTCGAACGCGCTCCACGTCACCGGGGCGCACGCCAAAAGTAAAGCGATTGAGGGCATGGACGATTTTCTTATCGTCATCCATGGGCGCGGTTTGCGCAGGCGTTGTTATGTCGGAGGCTTTTGTTTTCGACTTCTGGTCGCTGGCGGACAACAGGACGGCGGAAACCAGCAGGATGAGGCCCAGCAAAATCAATTGCTTGCGCGCGGCGGGCATAGACGCTCCTGGAACTCTTCTTTATTCAGGGATATTAACCCGAGCCTGTATGAAAGTTGTGAAAAAAACCTTTAACCACAGGGGAGCAATTGGCAATTAGCAACTGGCAATTAGCCAAAACAGCAAAAAGCAGGCGTGGGGATTGTCGCCGATTGGCGACGGTTTTGCTAATTGCTAACTTCTATTTGCTAATTGTTCCTATTGGTTAAAGGTTTTTTAGTGTCCTACGCCAGGGTCACTCTTCCGCGCGTCATGCGGCGGTTCAGTTCGGAAACCATATGATCAATGTCCGTGGGCGAGATGTTGCAGGCCACGCTGGGATCGAGAAACATCTTGCGCGTCCTGGTTTCCTGGCCGCTGGATGACCATGGGCGCGGCGGCGAAACGTGGCTCACCGCGTCGCGGCGCAACTGCACCAGCAACGACTGCACCACCTGGCCATCCAACTTGGCGGGCGCCAGCCAGCTCAACTGCGCGGCTGCTTCACCCAGGGAAAGTTTTTTGCGGTACGGACGCTCGCTCAGCATGGCGTCAAACGTGTCCGCCACGGCCACGATTTTTACCGGTAGAGAGACTTCATCGTTGTGCAGATGGTCAGGGTAGCCGGAGCCATCAGCGCGCTCATGGTGAGAGCGCACTACTTCAGGAATTTTTGGCCAGGGGAACTGCACGGTGGAAACAATGCGATGTCCCTGCACCGTATGGTCCGCCATCTCCTGGAATTCGCCGGGCTCCAGCGCTCCGGGCTTGCTGAGAAGGTGCTTATCCACAGTCACCATGCCGATGTTGTGCAGGTATCCGGCGGCGCGCATCTCGCTGGCCTCCGCGGCGGTCATGCCCATGGCTTCAGCCATGCCCGCGGCATATCGCCCCACGCGCAGTGAGTGGCCGTGCATCGAGACTGACTTTACATCGATGGTGGCGGCGAACGCGGCCAGCGCGTCGTCCCAGAAGGAGTGGACCGATGTCACCAGCTTCAGATTGTCCGCCGTGCGCTCTTCCAGCGACATCATGAGCTGATGGTTGTACATGGCCAGCGCGATGAACGGCGCCACGTCGCCAATCAGCTTCAGCACTTCCGGTGTGTACTCCGCGCCTTCTTCACGCTCGCCCAGCAGCAGCGCGCCTATCAGCTTGCCATGGACTTTCAACGGTGCAATGCATCGGAACCACACGCTGGAGATGTTACCGGTGGAACTCAAAAACGTGTCACAGCGCTCGCGCGAAATCCGCTGCGGGCCGGGGACGTTGGTTAGAGCATGCACATGTTTGGGCAGGAGAGGAAAGACGGCCGTCTGGGGAAAGACGACAAAACCCTGCGCCGCGATGGACGCCAGCATGGCCGGTTTTTCCTGGTAGCGAAAGAGCGCGCCTGAGCCGGCGCGAACGGCCGCCATCACCACTTCCAGGGCGCCATTGGCGGTCTGGGAAAGGTCTCGCTCACCCGTTAAGACGGGACCCAGTTCGGCCAGGACCTGGGAGGCGAGCAGTGGTGGCCTGCTAGTAAAGAAGGAGTCGGCCAATTTTTGAGCGGCGCGAACTTCCAGAGCACCTTGAGAGTAACAGCTTATGCCTTTGCTAAGTAAGGTCTAAGTATCGGGATGGTTAACAGGAAAGCATTTGCAGTTTCCGCCTTCCCGGAATGGCACAGAGTTTGCTTGCAAGTTAGGTTTTCTGCCGCGTTCTGCCTTTGGGCCATAGGTAACGGAGAGAATCATGATTTTTCCGCGGATGGAATACCTGATGCTCATAAGCTGCACCGCCGTTGTATTTGGCCAGGTGAAGCAGGCCACACCGCCGACCTCAGTGGCAGAAGTCTTCGATAGGGCGGTTGGCGGCCCCGAACGCGCTACCCTGGCGCTGGCCGAGAAAATGCCGGATTCCCTTTACAACTTTGTGCCGGCCCATGGCGAATTCAAGGGCGTTCGTTCCTTCGCACAGATGGCCAAACATATCGCAGTTGCCAACTATCAGATGGGCGCGGCATTGCTCGGAGAAAAGTTGCCGATCGAACCCGGCCTGCATGAAAACGGCCCGGATTCAATTCACAGCAAGGCCGACGTGGTGAAGCTCCTGCGGGAGTCGTTTGTCTATCTGCATAAGGGAATTGCCACAGTCAACGAACACAATCTTATGGATGTGGTGGACCTGCCTGAAGGTGGCCGGGCGCCTCGTCTCTCCGTGGTGACCGCGGCCATCTCCCATCCCTGGGACATCTATGGCCAGATGATCGAGTACTTGCGGATGAATGGGATTGATCCGCAGAAATGACTCTGCTGTTTAACGCGGCGGCGGCGGAATTGTCTGCCAATCTAAACAAGAAAACACGGAAGCTAGTACGCCTCCGTGTTTCTCGGTTCTCTCTTGTAGCTACGATGTCTAGTTGCCTCTGCTCGCAGGCGGCACAATTCCATTCATGCGCAGGTATTCGACCATCTGTCCGTATTCGTCGGCGTCGTGAATGACCGCTCCTGAAGCGACGAACAGCCGCGGCTGTGTGCCCCGGAAAGAAGGGACCTGTTCCAGCGCATTTTCCGGAGTGATCATCTTAGCGGCGCGATGTCCTACTGCAAACGAGTCTTTCAGGAATTGGATGATCTCGGCTTTGGTCTTCAACTCATCCGGACCGTTGGTGCCTTTGATGTTCTCCGGCAACTTTTCCCCGGTCACCCGGCTCCAGAAGAAGTAGTTGGCCGCGCCAGTGTGCTTCAGCAATTGCGCAAAGGTGCGAACGTCTTTGTATGCGGCGCCGGGGATATTCAGCGAGGCTGGAGTGAAATTGTATTTGTCCTCCGGCATGGCCTCGGCGACATCGAGCACATTCTTCTCATACTGGCTTACCTGGCGGTCAACCAGGGCCGAAAGAGATGTTATGGGAGGCGGTGTTGGCTGTGCCTGGGCAGCGGGCGTGGCGGAGGGCGCCGGGGTTGCGGGTTTTGCTCCGCCCTGCGCGAAGGCGCCAACAGCAAACGTCAGGACTGCCAGCAAGCAAAGTGTTCTCATTCGTTTCATTTTGAAACTCCTCTATATTCGATGTGAGCGACGAAAAAAGATACCACGGGCGCATGAATCGCACCATTGCGCTCCGCACAGCTTTTGATTCATCAGCAAAAAAGAAAGGCACAGAAAATTCTTTCCGTGCCCTTCACCGTTGCTGGTCTGTTAATGCTAGTTTCCGCCGCGGCTGGCCGGCGGAACGATGCCGTTCATGCGCAGGTATTCCACGATCTGGCCGTATTCGTCGGCATCGTGGATCACCGCACCGGACGCTATGTTTAACCGTGGCTGGGTGGCGCGGTAGAAGGGAAGCTGTTCGGTGGCGTTTTCAGCGGTCAGGGTCTTGGCGGCGCGATGGCCGACGGCAAATGAATCCTTCAGGAACTGGATGATCTCCGCCTTGGTTTTCAGCTGGTCGGGGCCGTTGGGACCTTTGACATTCTCCGGCACCTTCTCGCCCGTCAACTTGGTCCAGAAGTTATAGTTGGCGGTGGCCGTGTGTTTTAGGAGCTGGGCAAAGGTACGCACGTCTTTGAATGCGCTGTTGGGAATGTTGAGGCTGGCGGGGCTGAAGTCGAACTTGTCTTCGGGCATGGCCTCAGCCGCCTCGACTATCTTCTTCTCATAACCGCTCACCTGGTTTTCCACGATGGCGGCGATGGTGGAGAGCGGAGCGGGCGTGGGCTGGCTCTGGGGTGCAGATGATGCCGCGGATGATGCCGCAGATGGTGCCGCCGGCGACGGCGCAGGTGTGGCAGGCTTTGTTCCGCCCTGCGCAAACGCATTCCCAGATATGGTTGCGCTGGCCAGCAGGCACAACACTGTCAGATATTTCATTTGTGGGAGCTCTCCTCGGTTGAATCGAACGATGGAGAAAGATAACACGAGAGCAGGGTCCTAACCACTGAGAACGCCTGGAGGCGTGTTCACCCGGCGCAAAAGAAAAAAGCACGAAGGAAATTTCCCCTCCGTGCTCTTCTGTGGTGAAACTTCAATTTCCGCCGCGGCTGGCCGGGGGAATGATGCCGTTCATGCGCAGGTATTCCACCATCTGGCCGTAATGGTCAAAGGCATGGGCCACAGCGAATGTGGCGCAGAAGAGCTTGGTTGTCTGTCCCTGGCCAAACGGGCTGGGTACCTGGGCCGCGGCGTTCTCCGCGGTGATCGATTGCGCCGCTTTGTGCCCGAGCGCGAACGAGTCTTTCAGGTATTTGATGATCTCAGCCTTGGTCTTGAGCGAAGACGGGCCGTTGTCTTCAGTGGAGGGAATGGGAGACTTGTCGCCCGTGATCGCGCCCCACAACAGGTAATTGGTGGCGGCCACGTGCCTTACCTCTTCGGCAAAAGTCTTCACGGTCTTGTATTCACTGCCGGGGATGTTGAGCGTGACGGGAGTGAAGTTGAACTTGTCGTCGGGCATGGCCTCGGCGGCGCCTACAAATTCTCTTTCAAGAATGCTGACCTGCTGATCGATGGCGGATGCGATGGTGGGGGGCGGCGAAGGCTTCTTGGCCTGCGCGTTAGGCGCGCCTGCCTGGGCGAATGCGCCCGCGGCGAAACATACTAGAGCTAACAGGCAGAAAGTTTTCAGATATTTCATTTTGGCTCTCCTCTTCTCTCATGAATCAATTGGTGGATTGCTGTAAACGATACCACGGTGCCAGCATCAGGCCGGCGGTAAGAGCGGCCGCGGCGAAGGTGAGCGTGAACTGCACGCTGGAATTGGACGCGACCGCGCCCCAAACCGCGCTGCCCAGCGCCAGCCCGCCCTGCAGGACCAGCACGTACATGGAGATCACGCGCGCGCGAACCCACGCGGGAGCTGCGGTTTGCGCAGCCACGTTCAGAGTGGCCAGAATGCTGATCCATGCCAGGCCGGCGGCGGCGGAGAAAGACGACGCCACGGCGAGCGAAGGCGAACGCACCAGCCCAATGAGCGATACGGCGAAGATCATGGTTGCCGCGGCGATGATCGCGTCGGGCGAAAAGCGCCGCCGGGCCACGGCCAAGACTCCGGCGCCGCCCAGCGCGCCCAATCCAAAGAACGCCAGCATTGCACCAAAGCCTTCAGCGCCGAACTTGCTGGCGATCAACGGGAGCAAGGCCCAGAACACGCTGGCAAAAAGAGAGAATAACAGCGTGCGGACCAGCACGGTGCGAATACGCGGCTCCCGGCGCGCATAGCGCAACCCGATACCGATTGCGCCGGCGAACGTCCTCGTGCCGTTGCGGTGCTCCGCCTTGGCCGGCTTCCAGTGATAAAGAAAAAGGATCACACCAAAAAATGAGATGGCGTTGAGTAAAAAGGCCCAGCCGGAACCGGTAGCGCCGCAACAAATGGCAGCAATTAACAAGCCGCCCAGCGCCGGACCAACCGCCCGCGCGATGTTAAATCCGGCGGAGTTGAGCGCCACGGCCGCCGCCAGCTTGCTGGACGGGACCAGATCGGGCGTAAGCGATTGCCACGCTGGATCGTTCATCACCGCGCCAACGCCGAGCAGGAACGTAAATACCAGAAGGACCTGCGGAGTGACGGTGCCGGTGAGCGTCATCACACCCAGGACCGTTGCCGCTGCCACCATCAGGCTCTGGGTGAAGAGCAAAAATTTGCGCCGGTCAACGATATCGGCCAGGGCCCCGGCCGGCAGCGCAATCAAAAGCACGGGCAGGCTTACCGCAACCTGCACCAGGGCCACCCACATCGGGGAGCGGGTGAGAGAGGTCATTAACCAGCCGGTGGCCACGTTCTGCATCCAGCTTCCGGTGTAAGAGATCACGGCGGCTATCCATAGGCTGCGAAACAGCGGCTCGCGCAACGGAGAGAGCGCGGAGTGATGGACCGGGACCGGCGGCGCTGAGGCCGGGGTCTCCACGGAGCTAGCAGGCCTCGTTGGGATGGCGGACATGACAGATCATTGGACTGTTTCGCCCACGGGATCGTGAGCAGGCTCGCCCGAAAACGGCCACTCTTTGCGCCGCCAGGAGCGGACCAAAAAGAGAATGATGCCAACAAAAGCGATGCCGATGCCGAACTTGATTTCTTTTAGGTTCGGGCGGGCGTAAAGAATGTAAATGAATCCCAGCGCCGCCAAGACCGCCGGAATGGGATAAAGATACATGCGGAAGGGACGAGGGAACTCCGGCCGCCGCTTCCGCAAGAGCAGCAGCCCAATCACCTGCATGAGAAACTGCACCATGATGCGGATCACCACCAGGGCGGCGATCACGTCCTGCAGGCGCAGCATGCAGAACACCGTGGCTACAATTCCCAGCGTGAGCAGCGATCGGTGAGGGAACTGGTTTTTGGGATGGAGTTTTGCGTAAGGACGAAAGAAGTTTCCGTCCTGCGCCGCGGCGTAGGGAACTCGCGAGTAGCCAAGCATCAGAGAAAACACCGAAGCAAACGCGGTCCACATGATCAGGAAGGCGCCAAACATTCCCCACCATGTTCCGAAGGTGCGTTGCAGCAGCGTGGACGCAACATAGAAGCGTGATTCGCTGGCGGCAGCCTGGTCCAGTTCCTGCCAGGGCAGCACGCCCAGAATGCTGATGTTCATCAGCAAATAAAGCACGCCGACAACGACAATGGAGATCAGGATGGCGCGGGGAATGTTACGCTCCGGACGCTTGATCTCCGCGCCCAGGAAGCAGACGTTGTAATAACCCCAGTAATCATAGGTAGCCACCAGCATGGCCGCGCCCAGACCGGTGATGAATCCGGAAGAGAAATTGAATGCTCCGGGCGCAAACGTGAAAGCGCGAGCCGTGTTGAAGTGGCTGAGCCCGGCAACGATCACCAGCAGGATTGCGCCCAGCACTCCGACGGAAAGATAGCGTGCGAGCTGCCCGATGACAGATACGCGGCGATAGAGCAGCCACAGAGCGAGCAGGCAACTTGCCATCGCAAGAAACGTGCCATGGGTGATAAACAGGCGGAACTCGAGCGAGCCAAGGCCCCACAAGCTTAACGATACTGTGTGCTCCACCAGCACCTGGCTCAGTGACGGCCAGACGTATTCCGCGTAACGGGCGATGCCCAGGCAGCCTGAGGCGATGGAAAGCGGCGCACTGAAAATCAACTGCCATACGAAAAGAAACGACATCAGCCGGCCCAACCGCTTGGCGCCGTAGCTTTCTTTTAAATACTGGTAAGAGCCGCCGGCCTGCGGCATGGACGCGCCCAACTCCGCCCAGACCAGGCCGTCGCACATAGCGAGTCCAGCGCCGAGTATCCAACCCAGCATGGCTTGCGGGCCGTGCATGGCATGGATGATCAGCGGGATGGTGACGAACGGCCCCACGCCGATCATGTCAATGATGTTGAGCGCGGTGGCTTCGCGCAAGCCGACCTCGCGCGCCAACCCCGGAACTGGCGACTGCGGGATTTCTGTCATTGATGGCCCGCGCTCACCAGGTTCACAAACAAGCGTATGGCCCCGGGAACGCCGGCGGGAAGCTGCCGCGAGAACCCGTAGGCGGAGAAGATGTAAATCCCCTTGCCATAGTGTGTCAGCAGCAGACCGCCTTTTTGCGGCGGCTCGCCCGGATCGTTGCAGGCCAGCAATGGCTTGAATTGCGCGTCCCATTGCGACATGAAGTAGAGCCCGCGCTCCTGCACCCAGCCGTCAAAATCTTTCTGCGTGATCTTGTTCGGCCAGTTGAAGATGCGTTCCTCCGGCGCAAGAATTTCCACCGGCTGCTCTTCCACGGAGACGCGCACGTTGGCCTCGGTAGCGGGATACGGCGTGTAATGTCCGTCGTTGAATGCGCCTGTGCTCTGGTTGTACTGGACGATGAGCGTTCCGCCGTTGTTTACGTAGTCCAGCAGGCGGCGATTGTGCTCGCGCACGTCGGTCCGCGTGTCATAGGCGCGAATGCCGACAACAATTGTGCCGTAGCGGCCAAGATCGCCCGATGCGAGCTCCTGCGGCGTAATGATGCTGGTGTTCAGGCCAACGCTTTGCAGCACCGAGGGAATTTCATCCCCGGTGCCCATGATGTAGCCGACCCGGAGGTGCCCCGGCAGCTTTACGTCAACAGCCTGCACGTTTTCCGTTGCCGGACGATAGGCGTAATAGGAATCGAGATCGGGCCGGGTGATTACCTTGAATCCTTCGGCGTATTGCTTGCCGTTGTATTCCGCGCGCGCCGTGACCTTGTATGAGCCTTCATGCAGGTTTTGCGGCGTGATCTGGAACGCGTAATTATTGAGGTCGCCATCGTGATCCAGATCGACGGCGATTTCAGCGGGCTCGACCTTCCATCCCTGCGGCGTGTCGAGTCTTAATTTGGCGTGGACTGGGCTCTGCACATTGCTGCGAACGCTCACACCGATCTGGGACTTGCCAGTGCCGCCCACGGGAGCGACCACCACCGGCGAGGTCAGCAGGACTGAGATCGGCGGGCCGACCACCAGGGAGCGCTCTGACTGGCCGAGTGTGGGATCGACGAATTTGATCTTTGCGATCGCGGTAGCTTGGCCGGGGAGGAACGGATGGAGCGCATCAGTTCCGCCAATGGCATACCCGACACGTGCGTGGATTGGGTAAGGAGGAAGTGGAAACGTCAAAAGAGAGGGATCATCAATTTTGTAAACCGTCTCCGTTTCCGGATTTCCACGACTGAAGTAAGGCTTGCTGTATTTAGCATTCTCGGGCAGCGCGATCTTAAATTGCCTGGAATCGACTTCTCCAGACCGGAGCGCGCCCGCGATCACTTCGGCCGAAACGGGCTCGACCTTCCAGCCATCAGGTGCCTCAACTTGCACGCCGCCCTTCCAGAACGATTGCCGTCCTCGGTTATAAAGTCGGGCCGTGACCGTGAAGCTCTGGCCCGGTACGGCCATGCTCAAGGTCTGCTCCATCCGTGGGAAATACGATGGTGGCGGGGTCGGCCCTCCCTGGTCGACTGTGACCTCGAAGAATACTCCCAGAGATTCGTTTGCGGCCTGCTGAAACTGCTCCAGCTTAGTGCGGAGCAAGACTATCAGCTCCGGCTTCGCCGCAGACGAGAGTTGCGAATCTTCTACTTGCTTGATCAGTTTTTCAGTCTCTGTGCCCCCAGCAAGCAATTCCGGCGCACAAGCCGAAGGATCTTGCAAAGAAAAGGCCTTGCTGGCCGCGTCGACATGCTTCTGCAAAGACTCCAGTGCAGGTTTGAGAAATGGAACTTTCGATTCTTCCGCTCCCAGCCGCGCCGCAAGCCCGACCAGAGAAGTATCGATGCCGTCAAAGAAATCTGCTTCGTGGGAGGCCGGCTTGGGCAGCGTTGAATCGGTCAATTTGTAATACGTATAGCGCGGGCCCGGAGGAACGCGGATGCCGCCCGTTCCCTGTGAAGTCTGATGTGCCAGGCCCTCCAGCGCAAACTGCGTGTAAGACATGCCCAGCAGAGGACTGTATTCGCCGATGTTCATTTTGACGGTGTAATCTTCGTCGGCCACTGTGCCGCGCTGAAACATGCCCGGAGGATTGCCGAGATAAAGTTTTTTCGCCTGCCAGGGAAGAAGTCCTTCCTTGATCTGCTCGGGGAAGCGGTTGGGATCGGCGGCGGCGCGGAAGGCCTCAAGCGTTAGGACGCCGGAAGCTTCATGGTTGCCGTGGCCATCGCGCTTGGTACCGCTAAAGCGGCTGGTCAGCACGTCGGGGCGAAAGATACGGATCGCGCGCACGACATCGGCCAATGCCACGTCGTGCCCATGCCATTTGTTGAAGGTCTCTTCCGCGGTCTTGGAGAAGCCGAAGTCGACGACGTGGCTGAAGCGCTGCTCCACGCCGTAATATTTATCGGCTTCAAGCAGTTCAAGTGTGCGCAGGATGCCCAGCTCGTCGGAACTTTCAGTGCCGAATTTGTTCTGGCCGCCTTCACCGCGCGTGACGGTAAAGAGCAGAACGCTGGCGCCTTTGCCGCGCGATTCCAGCGTCAGCATGCCTCCGTCTTCATCGTCGGGGTGTGCGACCACCTGCATGATGCGTGCCGTGGTCTTGAGCTTGGCGAGCAACTGTGCCAGATGCACTGCGCCCAGGTCTTCCGGCAGCGGGCGCGTATCTGAATGAAGGTTGGCGGCAAGAAAGAAAAGCAGGCAGGCGCAGGCCAGGGCCTGGCGGATGAGCTTTAAGCGCATGGCGACCATTGTCTCTGTTAGACGGCTATTCCGGCAAACCGGGTGCAATTTTGTGGCGTGCGAAAAAAGCCAGGCTGCGCGTAAACTGTGGAACGGAGGAAGCAAATGACGATGCAGGCAACAGCCGTGG
Source organism: Candidatus Angelobacter sp. (assembly GCA_035703825.1). Lineage (GTDB taxonomy): Bacteria > Acidobacteriota > Terriglobia > Terriglobales > Acidobacteriaceae > Angelobacter. The sequence goes on along the minus strand of DASSXL010000136.1, from coordinate 3,357 downwards.
GCACGCAGCCGCGAAGCTTTTGGCGCAGTACGGCTGCAGTAATCCTGGGGTTTGTTGCAGTGGTTGTCCTTTCGCTCGGGACTGACGAGGCGCTGCATTTGCTCAAGGTTTATCCACCGTGGGGAGAGCCCATGTTTGAACCACGGCTAAACCTTCTGGCATTGTCGTATCGAATCATCTATTCGGTGATCGGCAGCTACATTGCGGCGCGGTTTGCACCGCGCAATCCCATGCGCCATGCCATGATTCTGGGGATCATAGGGCTCGCATTCAGCGCAGCCGGTGCGATTGTCGCGATCACTCATGCAAACCTGGGGCCGGCCTGGTATCCAATTGCCCTGGTGGCTACCGCTCTGCCAAGCGCCTGGCTTGGCGGGGTCCTTTATCAGAAGAAGTAGCTTCGCCGGGATGCTCTGCCGGATGGGCAGGCTTACGAGAAAAGTCAGTTTCGGGAGCTATAGCATCTCGCGGATTTTGCGCGCCAGCTCGTCAAACGAATAAGGCTTTTCCATGAAAGCTTCGTCCACATCCAGTTCTCCGGGACCCTCAAATACGCGATCGGGGAAGCCTGAGACGTAAAGGACTTTCATCTCGGGCCTTTCTTTTCGCAGACGATAGCCGAGTTCTCTGCCGTTCATTCCGGGCATGAGCACATCGGTAAGAAGCATGTCGATTGTTCCGCCAAATTCATGGGAAATCTGCATGGCTTTTTCGGGAAGATCGGCTGTGAGCACGTTGTATCCCAGGCGCTCCAGGAATTCGCGGGAAAGCTCCAGTAGTGGCGGCTGGTCTTCCACCAGCAGGATGGTTTCGGTACCGCGAAACTGTTCAGCATCCAGTGGCGCGGCCCGAGGCGCAGCCTCTTCTTCTGGCGGCACACTGGGCAGGTAGATTTGAAAAGTGGTCCCGACATCCGGCTCGCTGTAGACGCTGACGCTCCCGCCGCTCTGCACCACCATTCCATACATTGAGGCCAGACCCATTCCCGTGCCCTGGCCGAATTCACGCGTTGTGAAGAAGGGTTCGAACAAACGCGCCTGGACTTCCGGCGCCATGCCGCTTCCGGTATCGCTGATGGATAGCAGCACATAACTGCCGGGCGCCACATGAGGGTGCTCCACAAGATTGTTTTCGCCGACTTCCGCCCTGGAGACGCTGACCGTCAGCTTGCCGCCCTGAGGCATGGCGGCATGGGCATTCGACGCCAGGTTCGCCATGATCTGGTCGATCTGGGTGGGATCGGCCTTGATCCATGCCGGCTGCAGTGAGGGGAGCACGATAGTCTCAACGTTTTCCCCCAGCAGGCGTGAAGCGATCCGGCAGCTTTCAATAACTACGGTATTCAGGTCCAGTACGCGGGGCTCCAGCATCTGGCGGCGGCCAAAGGCCAGCATCTGGCGCGTGAGTGCGGCGGCACGCCGGGCTGAAGCGGTGATTTTCTCCAGATGATGCCGGGATTCCTGCGGCACTGCGGGGAGCAGCAATTCCGAATATCCCAGGACCATGCTGAGCAGGTTGTTGAACTCATGGGCCACGCCCCCGGCCAGCCTCCCCAGCGCTTCCAGTTTTTCCGCCTGGCGCAGGCGCTCCTCAGAGCGGCGCAGCATCATCTCCATGTGCTGCCGCTGGCTCACGTCACGGACAATGGCGATCACGCTTGTCGGCTCGCCGGAGCGGTTCGGACTCAAACTGATTTCTACCGGCAACAGCGTGCCATCTTTCCTTTGTGCTTCCAGTTCCAGGCCCGGCCCCATGGGGCGCACCTTGGGATTTTCAGCATAGCCGGCGCGATAGCGAGCGTGGACCGACCTTTTTTCACAAGGAACCAGGATTTCAATGCTCTGTCCTACCAGCTCAGCGCGGCTATAGCCAAACATGGTTTCGGCGGCCACGTTTGCCAGGGTGATGCTGCCATCGGCGGCAACTTCCAGGATCGCGTCCGGCGCGGCTTCCAGCAGTTGGCGAAACCGGTTTTCAATACGGCGCGACACGGGGTCCGGTTCGACACTCATACACACTTCAGTCAGCCCCTGGGCATGGGCATGATCACACATGACCAAGAGTGCATCCCGGACAACAATGACCGATGTGACGGCTGTCACACTGTGCGCAAACCGTCTGTGGATTCGATGGGAAAATGGCCAAATAGCTCATGCTTTGAAGCCGCATGTTTGCACGGCTCCCATAAAAAGCGGATTGTAAGGGCCGCTCACCCCCACTATGCTGTGGGAGCGGCTTTTCTTAAGACCCATGTTAATCAGGCGTATTTTTCATTTCCGGTTTTACCCGCTGCCGTTCCTTCGGCTGGGACTGCTTTTGGGGCTTCTTGTGGTTGGCGGGCCGGCCACGGTGTTTGGCGCGGAGGAACCCACCACAGAGTCCATTTTCGCCGACGCGCCCTTTGACAAATGGCAGACGGAGCGGCCACGGCAGGAAGTGCCCTGGGAGGTGCGGATGTCGGCTGACCGGCTCTCTTTTCATCAGCGGCTGATCGCCAATATTCAGGTACAGGTGCCGGGTCCGGAACTGCTGAAGCGCAGCCATGACGATCGCATCGTCCTGCTGGTGCAGGTGACCAATGGCGAGGGCGTCTCCTTCAGGGATTACGGCCTGCTGGAGCTGGACCAACTGAAGCCGGAGGCAAAAGGGAGCGACGTGGAATTCGCATGGCAGGCGTTTGCCCTCCCCGGCCAGTACGAGGTGTCCGTGGCGCTGTGGGACAAGAAATCCGGCGAGCACAATTTTCTGCGCCGGCTTTTTCATGTGGGGGCCTACAAGAATGATCCGCTGCCGGAAATGTGGCGCGGGCTGGGCGCTTTTGAATTCTGGTCGACCAAGCGCGACGGCCCGGAGTTTATGTTTCACTCCGATATTGAAGGCCGTCTCCATCTGCCGCTGGCGACCCGGCGGCCGGTCGAGATGGAAGTGCTGCTGGATATGAGCCCATCGGCGGAGATTTTCCGCGGCAGCTATGGCTATTACAACAGCTATCTGGCCGTGGCGCTGCCCATGTTCAAAGTCTTCAGCCAGATCACCCCGGGCAACGGATCGCGGCGTGCCGCGGCGCTGGACCTGGTCCAGAGGCGTATCCCGTTTGAGCAGAATGACAACAGAGACCTGGACTGGCAGAACCTGCGCAAGGCATTATCGCCGGACAATGGCCCGGGAACGGTCAGCGTAAGAGACCTGCAAAACCGGCGGCAAAGCCCGGTCTATCTGAGGGAGGAAATTGTCCGCCGGCTGAAGGCCTCTGCTCCGTCGGGGAAGGCGGGAGAGAAGCCGCTGCATGTGTTTATCCTCATCGGCAGCCCCATGGATATGTATGTATTTCCCAAACTGCCCGAGATCGAAACCGGC
>DASSXL010000124.1:0-51999 GCA_035703825.1 Candidatus Angelobacter sp. | reverse complement strand
AGCGTGGTGAGCATCACGTCGACGTTGTTCGTGGCGAGCGCGGAAGCGCCTTCCGTCCAGTCGTCAATGATCTTGAAAGAGACCTTCAGGCCTTTTTTGGCGAAGATGGAGTCCGGCGCGGTTTCCAGCCCGCCATTGGCGACCAGTCCGCCGACGCAGCCCACCCACACGTTCACGCGGATGCGGACTTCGGCGTTTTCATCCGTGGAAGATGAGACGGGCAGCTCAAGAGGCTTGGTGGTATCGACTTTGTCGCTGCTGGACGAGCTCTTGCTGCTGCCGCCAAATTTGCTGCTGTCGATGACGCCATATCTGACCAGGCTATAGCCGACCAGGGCCAGCCCGATCAGGAAGATCAGAATCCATCCACCTTTTTCAATCTTTACGGCCATCTTCTTCTCCTTGTCGCTTGCGCTCCAAAACCGCTTAAGCGCCTTCCCCAATTGAATCTCTTCTGCTCCTGTTGCAGCGGGCTCGCCGCGTGGTCGGGCTCGCCCTTATTCCTGTCGCTGCGCTCTAAACCGCTTACATGTGTTTCAGTCAAATGGGTATTGGTTTTCAATTACCCAATTACCAACTTACCCAATTACCAAACTCCTCACGTCCTCTGCGGCTCCTTGCCGCCAATCGTTTTTTCCGGCGTGGCGCTCGCGCCGGCGCTGGAAGGCGAAGCCAGGCCCATTTCGATCTTGAACTGCTTGACCAGTTCGCCGGCCTGGATGTTCTGCGCTTCCTCCTCGATCTTCATCTTCTGCTGGTCCACATTGCCCATGGCCATATCCATGCGCGCCTCGTTCACGGCGGTCATCTCTTCCACCTTGCGGACCATTTCGTCGTGGGTCTGGCTGATTCCGGCAACGTCAAACTGTTCCATCACGTCGGCAACCTTCTTTTGCCACTGGGCGCGGCGATAGTCGGCAATTGCGGAGAGCGCTTCCTGGGTCTTGCGGTCTTTTTCCTGCATGAAGGCCTTCTTCACGGCCATGGCTTTGTCAAACGCGGCGCGGGCGGTGGTGAGCTGGCCCTGCGTGCGCGCCAGCGCGCCTTTGGTGTTTTGCAACTGCGTGGCAAAGCTGGCGGCAATATCATCGCGGTTGGCCTGGATCGCGGACTTGACCTTCGCGGTCAGATTGGCAACGTCGTCCTGGTACTTCGCTTCCTCGCGCTCCAGCAGCGTGACGTTGGCCTTGACCATGGCAATGCTTTCATTCATGCGCGGCACCTGGTCATTCATGTCGCGGATGTTCTGCTGGAGAATGATCTCGGGATTTTCCGCCGTGGAGATGAAGAATCCGACGAACGAGCGAATGAGTCTGGTAAAGCGCTGCCACATAAAAGCTCCTTTTGCTTATTGCTTTGGGCCTGGTTGCTTGGGCGCGGGCGGTGCACTGGCGGAGCCCGCGGTAATTGGGTTCTCGGTGACAAAAGGCGCCACGGCGTCAGAGATTTTTTTCTCTTCCTGCTGCTTTTTCAGCCGCCAGCCGAAGAAGCGCTCTTTCTCCCTGGTGACATCATCATTATTGCTTTGAATTTTGGCCCTCTGCTCGGCAACGTACTTATCGAGCTCGGCTTGGATCTGGGCATTTTCCTGGTTCTTGCGGGCTTCCAGGTCGGTGATGGCCCGCTCCTGCACGCGCTCATAGCCGTCGAGCGCCTTGTCGCGGCGGACGGCGTCCTGGATCACGTCCTTTATGTCCACGCCCGCGGCATCCAGCGCCACCAGGATGGTGGAACGCTTTACGTCTGTGGGCATGGAGCGAATATGCTCGCTCTGGAGCATCTCCGCCACTTTCATAATGGAATAGCCCTGGGGAGCGGCAGGTATTTCCGCAGCCTGATAGATTTCCTCAAAGGTCCCCTGTTTAGAGACCGGGCTGGTGAACTTGGGCTCGGCAGCCACGCTGGAGGCGATTTGCGCCACGGTCTGGGCGGGGCTCATCTGCCCGGCCGCCGCGTCCGGCGGCCCGGACGCTGAAGGATCGCCCGGAGCTGGGCTGCCGGCTGCGTCGGTAGAGACGAAATAGTTGTACCACTTCTTTGTCATGCTACCCCCGTCCTACTACCCGGTCATGCTACCCGTTCCCTGTAGCTCCCATTATGCCGACGCCCACACCCCAACAGGATGGTGCCGTTCGCGTCCCTGGCGTTTCAAGGAAGTACCCGTGAAGAGAAATTTATGTGCTGGTCTGGACTTGGAAAAGTACTTCTGAACCGCTGGTCTTGTCAAATCCATGGCCTTCTCTCCTTGAGGGCACTGGCCGGTCGCAAAGATTATAGAAACGTAACCATCAGAGACCAAGAACAAAACCGCTTCAACCGTGTTCATCTTTATTACAACGGGTATATAGAAGAAAGGCAATTCAGCTACAATGAGCACTTTCACCGTTCAAAATGAAGCGGTTTTTGAACTGACAAATTCACGCTCCTGGATTATCTTGTGCCCGCCAAAACCCTTCCCGCAGTCCTTAGCCAGGTGATCGAGGCCAAAGCCGAGTACGATGTGCGGCTGCTGGCGCAGCAACTCGGCACCAATTACCGGTCACTGATGTACTGGATGCGCGGCGACCGGCATCTGCCCGCCTACCTGCTGCCGAGAATATGCACCATCCTGCGCAATTATGAGGCGCTGGACCTGCTGGAAAGCCAGGCCGGCCGCGTGGCCTTCAAGATTCCCGATCCTAAACAAACCTCAGAAGAGGAGTTCAAGGCGATCTCCAATCTGATCAAGGACGTGGGCGTTGCGCTGGAAAGCATCGCCAACACGCTGGCGGACGGAGTGGTGGAAGAAGATGAGTTGAAGACGACGGTCCCCAAGCTGGAAGCGGTGATCCAGGAGTGCGCGTCATTGAAGTATTGGCTGGAGAATTGGTCGAAGAGGAAGAAGCTTCACCGCAAAGGACGCTAAGGGCGCAAAGCAACTGAGATACGTACTGTTGCGCGACGTGCAAAGCGGAAGACCAGCCAATATTTTGGCTGAAATCTTCCGCTCCTCGATCAGAATGTTAGGCGATAGAGATCCCTCGCTTTGCTCGGGAACGAACTCTATTGCGCTCACTTCGCCTGTATCTGCTTGTAGCCCTCGGGAATCTTGAACAACCCTGCATCCACGGCGCTGGTGGAAACCGACGTGACTTCAGTGGTTGTATCCATCAGAGAACCTGGGGTACTGGCGGTCGGCGTGGATTTATCGTCCTGCGCGGCATCGTCTTTCTTTTTCTTCTTGCCGAATATCCCGCCGATTCCGTGCGTAAGCGGGTTGCCGCTGGATTCTCTCTGGTCACTCTGTTGGGCCTGGGGTGCGCCGGGCTGCCCTTCCATGCCTACGCTCACCAGCGCCAGCAGCGGCATGCCGCTCAGGGTTGCGGCGCTCTTGCGGTATTCCACCATGGCGGGAGCAATCTGCGGATTGGCCCCCAGCACTGCGCCGGGCACCCAGTCAAGCTCTTTGGCCATGCGCATGTAAAAGTGCTTCACTTCCTCATAACCCTTAACGGGAGCCACCCACGAATCCGAGTTCACCCACATATTCGCGGTCTGCCCTTTGGCCTTGGGATCGTCAGAGGACATTTCCATGTCGACGCGGACCTTCATTTCCTTGGCGTTGTAGTCGAGCAGCTTTTTCGTGCCGGTCCCGGGCGTGATCTGCACTTTAGGGACGATCTTTACCTGGCTGGGCTTCTCTTTGTTCCGCTTGGCCTGCTCCTCCGCGGCTTTCTTGCGGGCCTCTTCCATGCGGGCCCGCATCTCGTCAAAGGTCATGGTGGAGTAAGTCTTCTTCTTGGTGTCAATGTTGGTGATGCTGCGGGCGTCGAGATCAATAATCTCAATCTGGCCAAGACTGTCTTCCCGGCGCATCTTGTTGCCCTTAAAACTGATGGTGGCAGTGGTGCCCTGCGTGGCCTGGCGCGCGTCCTTGCTGAAGACGCCAGCAAATTTCATGGCGCCGGCGGCCGCGCCTCCGGTGATCTTGGTGGTTTCTTTGTATTCAAAATCGGCAAAACAAGGTGTGGAAAGAGAGAACAACAGCAACCCAATGAGCGTGCAGGCAATACCCCGGTTCATTTCGCCTCCAATGGCGGACAGGAAGCATTATAGCTGGCGGAGAAAAAGTAGTTGTCCTTTGCGAAATTCCCCGGCGGGTGTTGCGAAGGCCTATTGGAAATCCGGGTCTTCCGAGATGTGATGCACTTCTTCCATCAAGCTGAATCGTGCAGCCAGGCCGCACTTGGGACAAGGAGGGAACGGCGTCTGCCCACGGAGCCACATCTCTTCCGAATGCGAATGTTGCCCATGGTCAGGCCTCCATATGCCGGAAACAGGGACAACTTCTCCGCTACGGAATGAAATCTGGGTAGACCGTTCTCTGGGCTGTTCTGGCAACACTGCTTAAATCTCTCCCATCTGCAAGAGTCTGCAATTTCCAACAGGATTGATTAAGGCAACTCTCGTGCCAGTGCATGTGTTGAAAACAAAGAAGATGGCCAGTTCCGGGCAGCAGAGACTCGTAATTTTTCCCAGGGAATTATGAGCTTTCGACATCACGCGCCAAGGTTGCCTGCAATCTCCTCAATATGCGCGTAAGTGTAAGCGGCTGCTCGATCCAGCAGATGGGAATAAAGCTTGAGCCCGGCGGCCAGAATCGCAAGCCCAATCGCCAGGGGCAACCAGGGCAGGCGCCAGTACCAGGCGGCAAAGCCCGCCGCCGCCCAAAAGGCCCCCAGAGGGAGTATCACCAGAAGCGAGGTAAAGCCGGCGGCGGTGGAAGCCATGCGCGAGGCCATCTGCGTAAGGTCAATGCGTTTGGGCCAGTGCACTGAAACCATGTTGCCCGCCGCCAGTTGGATAATGAGCACGGCGAAAAAGCCGACGGTTACGGTAGCAATCTGCAATAGAGAAATGGGCGCGGCAGCCGCCAGCGCCAGCGTGACCACGAAATAAAGAAGCGCAAGAATGCCGCCATGGGTGATGTTCTTGGCCAGAAAAACCTTGCGCAACGGCATGGGCGAAAGCAGCCATCGCCCGAAACCTTCTTTATCCAGCCCAAATACGTTGTAGGCCATGTTGGGCAGTGAGAGCAGCAAAAAGCTCGCGAGCCCTATAAGAAGTCCCGCGGGATTTCCGGCAAATGACATTCTGCGGCCCGGACCGTAAAAAGCCAGCAGGAGAAAAATAATTGGCGGATAAATCAATTGCAGCAGCAGGCGCGAGTTCTGCCGCACATACCGAAGCTCTTTTTCTACGATGGCGGAAGTGACCTCGTCCAGCGCGGGCACCTTCAAGCCGGGATACACTTTCAATTCGCGCTGGACTTTGTAGGTTTCCGCATAGATCTCACCCTGGAAAACGGAGCGGAGCTGCCGCAACAGGAGAAGAAGGAAGAGGGCCGCGCACAGAAGCAATCCCGCAAAGGGACTGAACGCGGCAGGCCAGGCGTAAAGAAATGCGTGGGTAGCCAGGCCCGGAGGAAAGTATTCGCGGACCAGGTTGATGGCGTCAATGAGCCACGGGGGCAGACGGAACGTGCCTCCCCTGGCCCAGGCGCCTGTGGCAAACTGCAGCAACTGGGGCAGCAGAAGCAGCACAAGCATGAGCAGCACCATGCGCTCACGGCCCTTGCGTGTGCTTTGGAAACGCTCAAACAGGCCAACCACGATTCGGTTGCAGAACAAATTAAACAGCGCGAACAGCAGGAAGGCGAGGGCCGCCGCCAGGGCAAGATCGGGCCGGGCCATGAACACGGCCAGCCATACGCTGAAGAGCCAGAGCAGGCAGGCAATTGCCGCGGGATCTGAGAGTCCATAAGCGAGATTGAGCAGGAAGTAAGTGCGGAACGCGATTGGATAGCGCGCCACTTCGCGAAAATTCAATCCGGGTGAATAGCCTTCAAGCAGGATGGGCGCAAGCTGCCAGATAAGAAACAATGCCAGCAGCAGCAGGTCAAGGAAATCGGCGCGCTCGCTCTGGAACATTGTCAAGGCGGCGCCGAAGAAGGCGGCGCAGAGCAAAAGAACGAGCATGCTGCCAAGAATGATCCATAGCGCCTGCAATCCCAGCTCAGCGCCCCGGTTGGGACGGCGCAACGAATTAACAAAAAGCCGCCAGCGCAACGTCAGCAAGAGGACGAAGTGGCTCTTGGAATCGGCTACAGCCAGGAAAGCACCTCCGCATCCTGCTTTGCGCCGCCTACTACCTGAAGGAAGATTTCTTCCAGCGTGAGCGGAGAATGATCATGCCCCGCAACCTTCACGCCTGTGCGCAATTCCTCGAGTGAGCCGGAGGCGACGAGACGTCCGTTCTGGATGATGCCAATGTGGGTGCAGAGGCGTTCCACGACCTCCAGAACGTGCGAGGTGAGGAACACGGTGCCGCCGTGAGAGATGAAGCGCTGCAACAGGCGCTTGAGCGTGGTGGCGGCAATGGCGTCCACGCCCTCAAACGGCTCATCGAGAAAAAGAATTTCCGGGCCATGAATCACCGCGGCGGCGAGCGCCGTCTTTTTCTTCATGCCATGGGAGTAGTCTGCCACCAGCTTGTCGGCGGAGTCTTTCAGGTCCATGAACTCCAGCAGTTCGGCGCTGCGCTCGGCTGCCCGCGCGCGGTCGAGACCGTACATGCGTCCGACAAAATTCAGAAGCTGAGCGCCGGTGAGCCGTTCAAACAGCGCCAGCCCTTCCGGCACCACGCCTATACGCCGTTTGATCTCTACGCTCTCTGTGGCCAGGCTGCGGCCAAGAATCCGGACATCGCCGCTGGTGGGGCGCAGCAGCCCGGTGAGCATTTTGATGGTGGTGGATTTGCCTGCGCCGTTGGGACCAAGAAAGCCATAGAACTGTTGCTTCTCTACGATGAGATCAAGGCTTTCCACCGCGACCAACGGGCCAAATGTCCGGCGCAGGGCATGGGTTTGCAATACGGTTTCAGCCACGTTGGGTTCCCTTGTGTTTCAGAAAATGCGTTTCAAAAAATGTCTTCAAAAAACTGGATTTAACAAAAGAAGTTTACAGCACCATGCGGTAAGCGCTGCCAACCATATTCAGCAGCTCGCGATTGCAGGCGACATGGCGCGACCAATCTACGTCAAACAGTATGCAGTTGCCACTGACTCTCATGATCTCGAAGTGTGCCAACCCGCAGTGCGCCAAGACGCTAATGCGCATGGATGGTGGAAGGTTCTTCGGCTTTCACACCAAAACGCAGGACACAAAAAGCACCGCACTGGAAAACTTCTGGCTGTGCAGCAATTGTGCCCGCAGTTATACCTTGCGTCAGGTGGAAGGCCGGGTTGAGCTGTTATCGAGAAACCGCAAAAGCGCCTGACCGTTATCGCCAACGGTAGAAAAGGCCGGGTTGCGCGGCCCGAATGTTCATTTCCGCGCACCCCCATCACGATAATGAACACCATGCCTAACCTCTCGCCCCAATCAAGCCAAGGCTAACCAATTAAAAACAAATAGCTTAATCGGGATGCGGGCTTTCGGCGCAGAAACTGCTATACCAATTGAGCGGCTTCTCCGTCTTTTGCTTCATAGGCTAAAAAACGGCATGTCAGCTTGCCCTTCAGAATGATGGTACGGCAAGCTCTCACATGGAGAAACACTGATGAGCACATTCCTTCACGACCTTCGGTACGGCCTTCGCATGCTGCGCCGGAACCCTGGCTTCACAGTGGTGGCATTGGTGGCGCTCGCATTGGGCATCGGCGCGAACACCGCGCTCTTCAGCGTGGTGTATGGCGTATTGCTGAAGCCGCTGCCGTACGCGCAGGGCAAAGAACTGGTGGTCCTGCACCAGGAATTTCCCAAAGCGAATGCGACGAACGTCGGGTTCTCCGTCAAGGAGCTGAATGACTATCGCGCGCAGGCAAAGTCTCTGGCGCAGATAGAGGAGTACCACCAGATGTCGTTCATCCTGCTGGACGGGCAGGAGCCGGACGAGGTGCGCACGGGAGTAGTCTCCGCTCACTTCTTTGATCTGTTGGGCATCAAGCCTTACCTGGGACGATTCTTTACCTCCGCCGATGATGTGCCGGGCGCTGATGCCGTGCTGGTGCTCAGCTACACCTACTGGAACACGCGCTTTGGCGGCGACCGCGGCATCATCGGCCGCCACTTCCGCATGAATGACAAAGTGCACACCGTGGTGGGCGTGCTGCCGCCAGTGCCGCAGTATCCGCGGGAAAACGATGTCTACATGCCGAGCGTTGCGTGTCCTTTCCGCTCGGCGGCCTCCACGATCGCAAACCGCAACATGCGCTTGCTGCGGGCATTTGGGCGGCTCAAGCCAGGCGCAGACGTGCAGTCCGGCATCGTGGACCTGAACGTGGTGGCGTCGCGCCTCAGTCAAGAATACCCGGCGGACTATCCGGCCGCTGCCGGCTTGACCGCAAACATGGATGGTCTGCAAAACCAGCTCACGCATCAGGTACGTCCCATGCTGCTGGTGCTGCTGGGCACCGCGGGACTGGTACTGCTGATTGCCTGCGCCAACGTAGCCAACCTGGCTCTGGCGCGCATCATGCGCCGCGAGCAGGAAATGGCGGTGCGCGCGGCGCTGGGCGCCAACCGGAGCCGCCTTATCCGCCAGTTGCTGACGGAGAGTACGCTGCTCAGCCTTGCAGGCGGCGCCCTGGGACTGCTGCTTGCCTCCGCCTGCCTGGAACTGCTGGTGGGCTTTGTCGGCCGCTTCACCACGCGCGCGGCTGAAGTGCGCATCAGCCTGGAGGTTTTGCTGTTTACGCTGGGCATTTCCATCCTGACTGGATTAATTTTTGGATCGATCCCGGCGTTCTCACAGCGCCTGAATCTGGTGAGCTCGCTCAAGGAAGGCAGCGCCAATGCCACGGTAAAGAGCAGCGGAGTTCGACTGCGCAACCTTCTGGTGGCCGGACAGGTGGCGTTGAGTTTTGTGCTTTTGATTGCCGCCGGGCTGATGGTCCGCAGCTTCATCAAGCTGCAGCAGGTGAATGCCGGATACAACCCGGAGAACGTGCTCACGGCAAACATTCCGCTCAACTTCAGCAAGTACAACAATAAGGCCACACTCGCATTCTTTGATCGCCTGATGCGCAAGCTGGAAGGCACGCCCGGAATTCTGGCCGTGGGCGTAAACAATCAAGCGCCGCTGGGCCCGGGCATGCCGCTGAACGCCACGTTCATCGTAGAAGGCCGGGCAATGGACGAACACCAAGCGTTGCCGAAGACTGACGTCAACTTCGTTTCGCCGGGCTGCCTGCAACTGCTGGGTATCCCACTGGTCAGCGGGCGTTACTTCACGTCGCATGACAACGCCGATTCGCCCGAGGTCGCCATCATCAGCCAGTCTCTGGCGCACCACTACTTCCCCCATGAAGATCCTCTGCAGAAGCGCATCTCCGCCGACCGGGGAAAAACCTGGGTGCAGATTGTGGGCGTAGTTGGCGACGTGAAGTATTACGGTCTGGACAAGGAAGCCGTGGATACCGCCTACGTGGCCTTTGCGCAGTCGCCCATGGGCGGCAGCCTGCTGGTGAAGACCACCGGCAATCCCATGAACTACGCGCAACAGGTGCGCGAAGCCGTGTATTCGGTGGATCCGGAGCAGCCGGTCAACGGCATACAGACGCTCAATGAGCTGCGCGGCGACACGCTGGTGCAATCGCGGCTGACCACGCTGTTGCTGGCGCTGTTTGCCGGGCTGGCGCTGGCAATTGCCGCCACCGGCCTGAGCGGCGTTACCGCGCTGATGGTGAGCCAACGGACGCGCGAAATCGGCATCCGCATGGCCCTGGGCGCACAGAGCACGGAAGTGATGCGCATGGTGCTGATGCAGGGCATGCGCGTGATCGCCTTCGGGCTGGCCGTGGGAATAGCGGCGGCGCTCATTTTCTCGCGCGTGATGAAGGCCCTGCTGTTTGAAACCACCGTAAATGATCCGCTGACATTTGCTGGAGTTGCCTTGATGTTTGTGGCCGTCGGGTTTGCCGCCAGTTACGTGCCTGCTCGACGCGTGACCAAAGTGGACCCGCTGATCGCGTTGCGCAGCGAATGAGGCAGAAATCGCGCGTGATCGCCGGAATCGCACGGAATCGAAGGAGCAACCAACCACGGAGGGTTTTGGGTTTGCTGTTTACTAATCGCTAAACTCCCGGCCGGTGGTATCTTCGTAGGCGGTGAACCGCCCTGCGGCCATTCTCGGCTCGGCGATTTTCCTGGTCATCGCGCCGGGAAGCATCGCTGTCCTCTTTCCTTACTGGATCTCCCGATGGCATATGGAGCCGCCGCTGCTGGGGTTCATCGCCTTTCGCGCGCTCGGCGCGTTGCTGATCTGCGCCGGCTTTCCTATGTTGATCGATTCCTTTTATCGTTTCGCCGTGGAGGGCCTGGGTACGCCGGCGCCGGTCGCTCCGCCAAAGCATTTGGTGGTAGGCGGGCTGTACCGCTACGTGCGTAATCCCATGTACGTGGCTGTGTCGTCGCTGGTCTTTGGCCAGGGACTGCTCCTGGCCAATGTCCAGGTGCTGAAGTATGGCGCGCTCGTGATCCTGGGATTTCATCTGTTTGTCCTGCTTTATGAAGAGCCCGCTCTGCGCGGCAAGTTTGGCGCGGAGTATGACACTTACTGCAAGAATGTGAGACGCTGGTGGCCGCGGCTGAAGGCATGGACAAAGAATTGAGCGGCTGCGACTTTTCCGCACTTGAACGACAACTAAGGCTATGAATGACGGACGAGGAAGCATTGCGGCCGGGATGGCCATCTGCTGGCTGCTGAACATTGCGCAACTTGGCATCGGCTGGCTGCTGCTGGTGGCCGACGTGCGGATGCTTCCGGCCTATTACGTCTTGATCGGCGCTATCGGCGCGGTGCAGGCCGGCTACGTGATTCCCATCTGGCGGCTGCTGCGACGAAAAGGAAAGCCCAGGACCGGGAAAGGCGTGCTGCTGGGGGCTGGCCTTACAGCTTTTATGAATATCGTGATCGTCCTGGCGATTTACGCATCGCCACGCCTCGGCATAGTTTGAAGCGAACGGCCTCGATGCACCGGATAAGAGCGAGCCATAATGTTTTTGGCGGTTTACTTTTGCCGCGTTAACTGGAGTTCGGCCTTCCAGGAGCGGTCTGCCTGGCGGCCTTCAGCCGTGCCAGTCATGCGGTCTCCATCGACTTTAAGGTCGAAATCCCATTCGGATTTTTCCTTATTCCCGGGGCCCGTGGACGTGACATGGAAGACAAGGTGATCACCGGCATATATGGCATTCTTGATGGGCCATGTATGGTCCTTACTGGCGCCCGTTGACCCAGTGATGCGTGCGCCATCCTGCGTGAGCTGCAGATATGCGGCGCCGACGCCGCCTTCGGCATCTTTCATATCTCCTATCCAGACACCGGCAAGATTGTTCGTGCTGAAAGCAAGGAATGCTGCGAGGGCAAGGGCATACCGAACCACCACGATGATCTCCTCTATCGGGCAAAAAAGACTCTGGATAGCATTCTACATAGCTACAAGACACCAGGACCGCCGGAGAAGTTCCACGGAACGCGAAAAATGATCTGGCGCATCCGGGGCCCCGGAGCCCCCTCGGTACAAATCGCCGCAATCCCTTATACTGGAGTGCTTTTATGTCGTCCTCCGGTATTCCGCAAGAACCCAGAAAATTGCGGTTCAAGCTGCTGCCCACGCTCAAGCGCGGCGAGATGTGGCGGTACTTCGGCCCGGCGTTCGTCGCCAGCGTTGCATATATCGATCCAGGGAATTTCGCCAGCAACTTTGAAGGCGGAGCCAACTTCGGCTACACGCTGCTGTGGGTGCTGCTGTGGTCGAACGCCATGGCAATTCTGATCCAGTATCTTTCCGCCAAGCTGGGAATCGCCACCGGAAAAACGCTACCGCAGAATTGCCGCACGTATTTTTCTCCGAAGGTCAATTTGGGGTTGTGGGTGGCGGCGGAATTGGCCGCGCTCGCCACTGATCTGGCGGAATTTCTGGGCGCCGCCCTGGGAATTTACCTGCTTTTCCACATTCCGCTGTTTCCTGCTGCATTGATCACTGCGGTTGTGGTGTTCCTGATGCTGGCGATTGAGTTATATGGCTTCCGGCGACTGGAACAGCTAATCATGGTTTTTGTTTTCGCCATTGCCGCTTGCTATGCGGTTGAAATGTTCCTGGTGCATCCTGACTGGGGCGCCGTTGCCCACGGCGTGCTGGTGCCGAAGATCAATTCAGACAGCATTTACGTTGCCGTGAGCATGCTGGGCGCTACGGTGATGCCGCACGTAATTTATTTGCACTCGGCACTGGTGCAGCACAGGGTGAAAGAAGACGCAGCCAGCGATCATCCGGAAAAATGGCTGCTCACCATGCGGCACCTTCGCTATGAGCTGTGGGACGTGCTGGCGGCGATGAATGGCGCGTGGCTCATCAATTCAGCCATGATCGTGATGGCCGCGGCCGTGTTCTATAACAAAGGCGTCGATTTCACATTTGATGAAGCCCACCTCACGCTCCATCCTCTGTTGCCCGCGGTTTCAGGAACCGCATTTGCTTTGGCGCTGCTTTTTTCAGGTCTGTCATCATCCACGGTGGGCACCATGGCCGGCCAGGTGATCATTGAGGGTTTCCTGGATATCAAATTCAGCATCTTTCTGCGCCGGCTTTTGACGATCATTCCGGCATTGGTTGTGATTGCGCTGCGCCTCGATGCACTCAAAATTTTGTTACTATCACAGGTTGTCCTTAGCTTCGCGATTCCATTTGCTCTGGTACCTCTGGTCGTGCTGACCCGCTCGAAGGCCGTGATGTCTGACCTGGTGAATAGCCGGCGAACAAACTACATGGCATATCTGGTCACTGCCATTATCGTCGGCCTGAATCTGCTGCTGCTTTACAGGATGGCGGGCGGCAAGTTCTGACGGCACTGATCACGCGCGATTATGGAACGTTCTCCGGCGCAGATGAATCCAATAGGAAGGTGAACCCATGAACAGTTTCGGCAGCCGCTCAAAATTGCGCGCCGGCAATCAGGAATATGAAATCTACCGCCTTGACGCGCTGGAAAAGCATGATTGCTCCGCACAGCGCCTTCCCTTCTCGTTGAAGATTCTTCTGGAAAATCTCTTGCGCACTGAAAATGGCCGCAGCGTGACCGCGGACGACGTACGCTTTCTGGCCGGATGGAAGCCCCAGGCCATTCCCGACAAGGAGATCGCTTTCACGCCGGCGCGCGTGCTGATGCAGGATTTTACCGGCGTCCCCGCCGTGGTGGACCTGGGAGCCATGCGCGACGCCATGAAGAAGATGGGCGGCGATCCCAGGCTGATCAATCCGCTCCAGCCGGCGGAACTGGTGATTGACCACTCCGTACAGGTGGATGAATTTGCCACTGTTGGCGCGTTCGCGGTAAACGCGCAACTTGAATTTGAGCGCAATAAAGAGCGCTACGCCTTCCTGCGCTGGGGCCAATCGGCCTTTAGGAATTTCAAAGTCGTGCCGCCGGACATGGGAATCGTCCACCAGGTGAACCTGGAATATCTGGCGCGTGTGGTTTTTTCTGAAAGACGCGACGGAGTGACCGTGGCTTATCCGGACACGCTGGTTGGCACAGACTCCCATACCACGATGATCAACGGACTCGGAGTGCTGGGCTGGGGCGTGGGCGGCATTGAAGCCGAAGCGGCCATGCTGGGGCAGCCAGTTTCCATGCTGTTGCCGCAGGTGGTTGGCTTCAAGCTGACGGGCCAGTTGCGCGAGGGCTCTACCGCAACAGACCTGGTGCTGACGGTGACGGAGATGCTGCGCAAGACCGGCGTGGTGGGCAAGTTTGTGGAATTTTTTGGCCCCGGACTGGCATCTTTGCCGCTGGCCGACCGCGCCACCATCGCCAACATGGCGCCGGAATACGGCGCAACCTGTGGCATCTTCCCGGTTGACGAAACCACACTGGGTTATTTGCGAACCACCGGGCGCACAGCCGAACAGATTTCGCTGGTGGAAAGCTATTGCAAAGAACAAGGGCTGTTCCACACCGCGCAAACCCAGGACGCGGAATATTCCCAGGTGGTTGAACTCGACTTGAGCACCGTAGAGCCGAGCGTCGCCGGCCCAAGGCGTCCACAAGACCGCGTGCTGCTTTCAAAGACGAAGGAATCGTTCGAAACGGCGCTGCCAACCCTGATTGGGCCGCGTCCGGCACAGCCTGCGCGCAAAGTTGCGCCACAGCAGGTGGAACGATTCGAGGGTGAAGGCGGCACGCCGGTAGCCCTGGCGGAAGATCCTAACGCTCCGGCCGCAAACAAGGACGTTGGCGAGAACGTGTTTGAATACATGCACGACGGTTCTGTGGTGATTGCTGCCATCACAAGCTGCACCAACACGTCCAATCCATCGGTAATGATGGCCGCCGGCCTGTTGGCGAAGAAGGCCGTGGAGAAAGGACTGAAGCGCAAGCCGTGGGTCAAGACCTCTCTTGCCCCGGGCTCGCGCGTGGTGACCGAGTATTACCGCAACGCCGGATTGATTCCCTATCTGGAGCAGCTCGGCTTTCACGTTGTCGGTTATGGCTGCACCACGTGCATCGGCAACTCTGGCCCGTTGCCGCAGGACGTTTCTTATGCGATCACGGAAAAGCAACTGGTTGCAGTGTCTGTTCTTTCCGGCAACCGCAATTTTGAAGGCCGCATTAACTCTGAGGTCCGGGCGAATTACCTGATGTCGCCGCCGCTGGTGGTGGCATACGCGCTGGCCGGGCGGATCGATCTTGATCTCACCAGCGATCCGCTGGGCACCGGCAATGGCGGCAAGCCGGTTTACCTGCGGGATATATGGCCCACGCAAAAAGAAGTGCAAGACGCGGTGAGCCAGTCCATCAATTCCGGCATGTTCACCACAAATTACAAGACCATTTTTGATGGTGATCAGGAATGGAAGAAGCTGCCTGTACCCGAGGGCGAAACCTACGTTTGGGACCGCGACTCTACGTACATCAAGCGCGCCCCGTATTTTGACGACATGCCGGCGCGTCCGGCAGCGGTAAAGGAGATCAAAGGCGCGCGGGTGCTGGCAAAACTGGGCCACAGCGTAACGACGGATCACATCTCGCCCGCTGGATCGATCAAAGCCAACAGTCCGGCGGGAAAATATCTTCAGGAACATGGCGTGCCGCCCAGCGACTTCAACTCATACGGCTCGCGCCGCGGCAACCATGAGGTAATGGTGCGGGGCACGTTTGCCAATGTCCGGCTGCGTAACCAGCTTGCGCCGGAATCGGAAGGCGGCATCACCAAGCACTTTCCCAGCGGGCAGATCATGCCAATCTTTGACGCTTCAGTAAAGTACATTGCGGACGGCGTGCCGACGATTGTGCTGGCGGGCAAGGAGTACGGGTCAGGATCGTCGCGCGACTGGGCGGCGAAAGGGCCGCTGCTGCTGGGCATCCGCGCGGTAATCGCCGAGAGCTACGAGCGTATACACCGTTCGAACCTGGTGGGAATGGGAATCCTGCCGCTGCAATTCCTGGCGGAGGAAAATGCGGAATCGCTGGGCCTGCAGGGCGATGAAGTGTATGAGATCGTCGGCTTGCCCGCGCTGCTGGCCAGCAAGTTTACCGGCGGCAGACAAGTCCAGGTGAGGGCCACGGGCGCCGACGGCAACGTGAATGAGTTCAGCGCGCTTGTGCGCATCGATACGCCGCAGGAAATTCTGTATTACGAGCACGGCGGCATTTTGCAATATGTGTTGCGGCAGTTGCTGGCAAGCAAGCCAGCGCCCGCGATGGCCGGATGAAGAACTTTTTCGCCGCTAATTGGCGCGGAAAACGCAGATAAGGTTTGGCCGCGAAAGAAATTTAGCCGCGAATTAACGCGAAAGGCGCGAATCAGGGATTCTTAGGGCAGGTTTCGGGTAATCTCGGGTGCATTGGCAAAGCTGCTCATCGCCCACCGATTTTATTTGTCTGATTCTTCGTTCGCCTCTGACAGGATCGCCCACAGCGCCTTGCCGCAATCGACAATCTGCTTGCGGCCGCACTTGGGGCATTGATATTCGCGCATGTCGCGGCCGGTGAATGTGGTCCGCTCGATCTGGTCCATCTCAACGGCGCAATCGGGGCAAGTAGTGTCAGACATAATCGTTAAAGTGTAGTTCAACCGGGCAAAATCAGAAGCTCACCACTGATCGACACTGATGACACTGATTCAGCCGGAGACATGATCGGCCATAGCCGGATATGCTTGGGCCGGGGGGTCTGAATCGTCTCCCAGGGGGCTGACGGCCAGGCGCGGAATGCTATATCCTCACAAGTCTGGGATTTGAGCGTCTTCTATTTGAACATCTTTAGGAGTGGGCAACATTTAGTTTATGAAGGTCCTGGTGATTGGCGGAGGGGGCAGGGAGCACGCGCTGGTGTGGAAGCTGCGCCAGTCGCCCCGGGTGCAACAGGTGTATTGCCTGCCGGGGAACGGCGGCATCTGCGAGGAAGCCACGTGCATGCCCGGCGATCCCAAAAGCCTCTCCAGCATGCTTGCCGCCGCGCACCAGATTCAGCCGGATTTGACGGTGGTGGGGCCGGAAATCGCGCTGTCACTGGGCGTGGTGGACGAGTTCACGCGGCGCGGACTGAGGATCTTTGGTCCCACGCAGCGGGCCGCGCAACTTGAAACCAGCAAGAGCTTTGCCAAGGAGTTCATGCAGCGGCACCAGGTGCCGACGGCCCACTATGCCGTCTGCACGTCGGAAGAAGATTTGCGCAAGTCATTGGGACTTTTTTCCACGCCGGTGGTGGTTAAGGCCGATGGCCTGGCCGCCGGCAAGGGCGTGGTGATTGCGCCCACCAAAGAAGAGGCCGCCACGGCAGGCGTGGACATGTTCAACGGCAAATTGCTGGGGACGCCGGTGGGCCACGTGGTGCTGGAAGAATTTCTGGAAGGCGAGGAAGTCTCCTTTCTGGTGCTGAGCGATGGCGAGCGTGTGGCCGCGCTGGTGCCCGCGCAAGACCACAAACGCATTGGCGATGGCGATAAAGGCGCCAACACCGGCGGAATGGGAGCTTACTCCACCGATTCTTTGCTCGATGAGGGCATGACCGACTGGCTGCTGAACCACATTGCCCGTCCGGTGATTGCCGGTATGAAGTCAGAGGGCGCGGAGTATCGCGGCATTTTGTATTGCGGACTGATGATGACCGCCCGCGGGCCCATGGTGCTGGAGTTCAACTGCCGCTTTGGCGATCCGGAAACCCAGGCCGTGCTGATGCGGCTGGATAGCGATTTGCTCGACGCGATTGAAGCGTCAGTGGAAGGCCGCGTGAGCGATGGCGAATTCAAATGGTCGCGCGACGCTTCCTGCTGCGTTGTGGTGGCATCGGGAGGCTATCCCGGAAGCTTCATGACCGGGAAGCAGATTTCAGGGCTGGACCGAGCAGGCGGCCTGGCCAACGTAAAGGTCTTCCATGCTGGCACGAGCAAACGTGACGGCGTGTTTTATACCAGCGGAGGACGAGTGCTGGGCGTAACGGCGCGGGCGCCGCTGTTGGCCGATGCGATTGGCCGCGCTTATGAAGCCGTGCGGCTGATCAGCTTTGAAGAAATGTACTACCGCAAAGATATTGGTGCGCGAGCACTGAAAGCGTCGAAATAAAAGCCCATCATGGATACATATAGACAACTGTGCCAGATCACCGCGGATGAACTGTTGCAGCGATATGCGTCGGGTGAGCGCAGCTTCGAATACATAGACCTGTTGGAAGGCTCATCGCTTCGTGGAGCAGTTCTTGCAGGAGTGATTTTCGATTGTTCCTGGACCTCCATGGTGGATTTCCGCGAAGCAGATTTACGCAACGCTTCTTTCATCGAGTCGAATGTAAAAGTTTCGGACTTTCGTCGAGCTGACCTTCGCGGAGCAACTTTCCGCGGTTGCGTGCTATGCGGATCGATTTGGAAAGGCGCCCACTTGGATGGTGTGACGGTGGAAGATACCACATACTATGGCACGCCCGTGGAAGATATGCGGGATTTGGAAATTTTAGATCTAAAAGCGGAGTGAAAAAAACGAATGGCAGAGAGCCCTCTTGTTTCAATCGTAATGGGGTCGGATTCCGACCTTGAGATCATGAATGAAGCAGCCAAGGCGCTGGACGACTTTGGCATTGCTTATGAAATTGACGTAACCTCGGCGCACCGGTCGCCGGCGCGGACCTCAGAATACGCGCGCAACGCCGCCGGTCGCGGCATCAAGGTGATCATCGCCGGAGCGGGCGGAGCCGCGCACCTGGCCGGAGTGATTGCCGCCGAGACGACGTTGCCGGTAATCGGCGTGCCAATCCCTTCCACACCGCTGAATGGCATGGATTCTCTGCTGGCCATTGTGCAGATGCCCGCGGGCATTCCCGTGGCGACCACGGCGATTGGCAAGGCCGGCGCGACAAACGCGGGAATTCTGGCGGCGCAGATTATCGGGCTGAGCAACACCACCGTGGCCGGCAAGCTGAAAGAGATGAAAGGCAAGCTGGTGAAGAGCGTGGAAGAGAAGTCGCAAAAGCTGCAACAGTTGAGGAAGAGGTAAGGCAATACTCCCGATGCCAGGTTCTTTTTCCGCCATCGCCATCATCCCTGCGCGGCTCGCCTCCACGCGGTTGCCCCGCAAGGTGCTGCGCGAGATTGCCGGGCAACAGATGATCGCGCGCGTTTATGAGGCGGCCAAGAAATCGCCGCTGCTGCGGGACGTGATCATCGCCACGGACTCAGAAGAGGTCTTGCAGGTTGCGCAGCTTCACGGATGGAAAGCCCAGATGACCTCCGACCGGCATCGCAGCGGCACGGACCGCGTGTATGAAGTGGCCCAGCGCATTGCCGCAGACGTGTACGTAAATATCCAGGGCGATGAACCGCTGGCACGCCCCGAGCATCTGGACGCGCTGCTACAGCCGATGCACGACCCCAAGGTGATGGTTTCCACCATCAAGACGCCGTGCCCGCCACAGGACATCGACAATCCCAATGCGGTAAAGGTGGTAACGGACCTGAATGGCCGTGCGCTCTATTTTTCGCGATCGACGATTCCTTTTGATCGCGACAGGACCGGCGGCGTCGGCTATTTCAAGCATCTGGGCTTTTACGCGTATAGGCGCGCCGCGCTGGACCGTTTCTGCAATTTGCCGGAATCGAAACTGGAAGCGGCAGAGCGGCTGGAGCAACTGCGGTTTTTGGATAATGGAATCGATATCTATGTGGCGGAGACGCCGTTCAACACCGTGGGCGTGGATACGGAAGAAGACCTGCGCAGAGTGGAAGAAATGGTGAGAGCGGCGGGCAAGTAGCAAGAAAAGCTTTGCCGCAGATTTGCGCTGATGAACGCTGATGCGCAATCAGCGGCGGCTTGGATCACGTTGCCAGGCTGGGACGATGATCTTTGGCCCAGGCTTCAGCCGCGGCGATGCGCTTGGAGATCGGCGGGTGGGAATGAAAGAGCAGTTCCACCAGGCGCGAAGGATGGCTTTCACTCAGGTTCTGGCGCGCGAGCTTTTCCATGGCCGTGATGTAGGGCGTAACGTCGGCGACGCACTTCCAGCAGTAGAGATCGGCCTGGCGCTCGGTAAAGCGCGAGTACGCATTGAGCGCGGGCATGAGCAGCAGCGAAAGTCCGCTGGCCACCAGGGCGAGCAGCGGCAGGTTGGCAAAGTCGGCAAGGTGCTGGAACATCTGCTGCTCGTCAATGGCGTAACGCAGCACTTCATTCGCCGCCCAGAAGCCGGCCAGGGTAACTACGGCCTGCACCGCGATCATCTTTACCAAGTGGCCGTGCACGTGGTGGCCCAGTTCATGGGCAAGGACGGCTTCAATCTCGTCATTGCTGTAATTCTGCAGGAGCGTGTCCGCCAGGATGATGCGGCGGGTGTTTCCCAGCCCGGTCAGAGCGGCGTTGGCTTTTTTGGTTTTTTCTGAAAGCTTCCATTCGTAGACGCCGCGCACGCGCGTGCCGGAGCGCTCACCCAGGCGCATGAGGCGGGCCTTGAGCTCGTCATTTTGCAGCGGGGAAAATTTGTAAAACAGCGGGAAGAGGACCACAGGCGCGATCTGCGCGAAAAAGACAAACAAGCCCATGAAGATGAGCCAGCAGATGACCCACCAGTATTGCGGCGAGGTCCGTATCAGGGCGTAGACAATTTCGGCCAGCAAGCTGGCCATGACCAGGCCCAGCAGCCAGCCTTTGGCCTCGTCCTTGAGCCAGGAGAAGAGCCGCTGGTTCGAGAGGTTGAAACGGTGTTCCAGGCGGAAGCCGTAAAAGTCGAGCCCAAAGCCCAGGACCTTGCTGATGACGCTGAGAAACAGCACATAGTAGAAAAGGTCGAGCGCATAATGATCGCGTCCCATGCGAGTGGCTAAGCCGCTGAGCGTTTTGGTCCAGCCGGTGGCCAACAACGCAATCAGGAAGCCGAAGCTGAGAACAAGGTCGCTAATCTCCAGCCAGCGCCGCTGGCGATTGTATTCGCGCGTCTCTGGGGTGTCCGGATGCAGATTGGATTCTGTCATCGTCATTGGTTCTGCTCCGGTTTGAACTCCAGCGTCACTAACTGTACGGGCTTGGAACTGTTATTCGACAGCGTGTGTGTGACACCCGCAGGCACCCAGGCCAGCCCTCCGGGCGCGCGCTTGAAGTTGTTACTGGCGGATTCAGTTTGACTGGTCAGGTCGAGATCGGAAACCGCGACCACCAAATGCGGCATCGTGTGGGTGTGTTTCTCTATCCGCGCGGAGGGCGGCAGCGTTACCAGCGAGACAGTCCACTGATCGGCGGAGATGCGCCGAACGGTGCTGGGACAGCCTGCGACAGGGGAGTTCAGCGTGGCACCAGCACAGCCGCCCGAATCGCACTTTTCCGTGCAGGCCTTCACGTTCGCTGAGAGTTTCAGCAATTCGATGGTGATGTTGTGGAATGGGCGGTCACTGTTGTTGATGGCGGCATGGGCAAAGTTGCCCGGCGTGAAACGCACTTCACCGTCCTTCAGCAGCAGCGCGACCGGCTTTTCACCGGGCCGGGCGCTGACCACGTCGGAGTCGCCCAGCGTAACAAAAAGATAATCATGGTTGTGGCGATGCACCAGCGTTGTGGCTTTAGGAGCAACCGTGACATCGAATACGCGAACGTATTCGTTTTGAAAAACCAGATGATGACTAGGTTCGGAGGTAATTTCCACGGACTGCTGCTGCTGGGCCAGAGCGGCTGAGGCCAGAAACACCAGTCCCACCACGCGGGACGTTCTCATATGAAGATTGTAAGAATAACCGCATGAGCCCGCAAGCCGGTAAACACCTAATACAGCGGGTACGTAAAGACCCATGGAACTTTGGTCTATGGGTCGCTTCGCTCCAAACCGCTTTGAGGTTTTTCCCGCTTGCCGTGCGTTATCAGCCTTTTGGCAAGCCGCTCGGCGATCTCTGGCCTCGCGGCTTTTTCTCTGTCGCTTCGCTCCAAACCGCTTAAGATTCTTCTCGCCTTGAGATGGGTGATGCACCTGTTGCACGCCGCTCGCCGCCACACAGGGCTCGCGGCGTAGGTCTTGCTAGTGATGGTCGTGCGGTTTCGGCGCTTCTTTAGATTGTGGGCCCATGGATTCCGATCCTTCGCCGGCGGGGCGTCCGCGGAATTCAAGCACAATCGTCCTGGCGGTGGTCTTGCCGGAGTTAGTCAAGGTGTGAACCACGGGGTTGTTCCATGTCAGTTCGCCGGTCCTGGAGTGGACTGCCTCTTCTGGCTGGTCCTGATTTTTCCTGGTTATATCGGCATCGGTGAGCGGGATAGTAAGAAAATTCGCCAGATGCGTGTGCTGAGGATACACGGCGCCCGGCGGCGATGTCACCAGAGTGACCGTCCATTGATCGGCGGTGATGAGCTTTGTGACGGTAACGCACTTAGCTTTGTCGGCGGAGACGCAGGGCACGGGAATTTCACAGGATTCTGTGCAGGCCTTCTGATTGGTGGTGGGCTGCAACAATTCGATGGTCCGGTTGTGGAACGGAACGCTGCCGGTGTTGCTGACGGCATGGACCAGACCGGCAGGCGTGAAGCGGGTGTCCCCGTCCTTTAAGGCAGCCTGCGCCGGCGGCGCACCCTGCTTCGTGTTCGTGATCTGGGAGTCACCCAGCGTAATGCCGAGGTAGTCGCGCCCGTGATGATGCATCAAGGTCGACTGTCCGGGATCGACGGAAACCGCGAAGGCACGGACGAACATATTTTCCAGCACCAGATGGTGATGGGGCTCAGAGCTGACTTCCACGGGCGCCTGGGCCTGCTGCGTCCAGGCCGTCAAGGCAAGTATTACGAACAAAGTCAGGATCGAAAGTTTTCGCATAGGAAAGCCATTCTAGACGGGGCTGGCAGGAATGCAAAATCGGAGGAGTATCCGCCTGTCTGTGGTGAGCAAAGCCCGAGCCATCCCGAGAGCGCATCCATCGCTGATGCCGCATCAGGGAATTTTTTCCAAGCTTTTCCAAGTATGTCAATGCGACTGCAAGACAATAAGTTGCAGAGGAAAATGTTTTTAAGAGAACTCCCTGCCGCAGCATGGGCAAGGATATATTCTCGGGATCCTTCGACTTTGCGCTGATTCCGGCTCCGCCGGAACTCGCGCGACGCTCAACATGACAAGCTCGAAACGGACGATTTACGGGATGCGGGGAAGTCCCCGGCGCAAGTCCCTGCCGATGCGGCGCTGGTGCCAGAGCCGCAGGGGCCGAGAATAATTGATGATGCCGAAGGCGGCGATGGCCGCCATCAAGAGCACGCTGCTGATGATCAGGAAGACGCGCGCGGCGCCGGTCTGCGCCACTTGCAGGATGACGAGTGCATTGCGCGGCGTGAGCAGCATGGATGCCGCCAGCGCCAGCATGCCGATGCCCGCCAGCAGGCCGGTAATGTTCTTGGCCCAGCGCCCGGTGGCGTGATATTCCGCAAAGAGGTTGAACCCGTATGAGATCAGCCCGGCAATAACAATGAAGTTGGCGACAATCGCGATCCAGGATTTTACGTCCATAACTAATTTGGACGCCATGGAGACAGCCGGGGTTGTGAAGCTCTGGATGGGGGCCTTCCCCAGCACTTGCTCCTTCAGAGCGGCAAGCGCGCCCTCGGGCGGTTACGGAGTGGGTCTGGACACCGCTTCAGATTCCACCTAGCGCGCACAGGCAAGAGTGCCTGTGCCACAAAAATCAGACGGCTACTCTCAGAGGACATCTCAATTAGAAGACAGAAACTAGAAGACCAGAAACTTTTTCTTCTTCTTGGGCGGCTTGCCCGGACGGTTGCCATTCTCTGTGTTGGCCGCAGCCACAACCACCGGCTTATTGCCCTGGTTGGGGCTTGCGCCCGTGTCGGCATAACCGGACTTGATATCGATATAAGCCTGTTCGCGCAGCTTGGTGAGATAGGCGCGAGCGGCGGGCTCCAGGCGGTCGCTGTAAATCGCTTCACGAATGCGGTCAGAGATGTCCTTTAAGGGCGCCACGCCGGCGGGGCGATGCCCCATGACCTTCAGGATGATGAATCCTTGCCGGGTGCGGATTACACCAGTGTTTTCTCCGGCCTTGAGCGGGAAGGTCTTATCCTCCAGGTCCTTGGCCAGTTCACCACGCTT
Organism: Candidatus Angelobacter sp.; assembly: GCA_035703825.1. Lineage (GTDB taxonomy): Bacteria > Acidobacteriota > Terriglobia > Terriglobales > Acidobacteriaceae > Angelobacter. The sequence goes on along the minus strand of DASSXL010000124.1, from coordinate 28,402 downwards.
GAAGCTGCCGAGCGATCCACCTTGTGCGGCCGTAGGCCCGTCAGAACTCTTTTTGGCCAAGTCTTCAAATTTGGCGCCCTTCTTCAGTTGCTCCAGTATCTGGTTCGCTTTGGCCTCGGCTTCAGCGACTTTGGCGGGATCTTCAGGCAGTTGCTTGTCCTGGTTTTGGGCGGCGCCCTGCTTGTCTTTGTCTTCCACGTTCTGCCTGGCCGGCTGGGTGGCCACCATGATTTCGCTCAGGCTAACTTCTTCAGGCCCTTCAAGCTCTTTCTGGTGCTTGTTGTACCAGTCCTGAACGTCCTCATTGGAAATGTGGATCTTGCCGCCCACTTCCTGCGCGATTACCTGCTGCGTTACGGCCCCGATGCGAATCTGCTCCTTGAAGTCCTCATAAGAGACGCCCTGTTTTTTTGCCTCGGCTTCCAGGTCGTCGATGCTGGCCAGGTTCATCTGCTGCCGCAACTGGTTGAGCCGCTTGATCACTTCCGTCTGCCCGGTGATGCCCAGTTCGTTGCCGCGCGCAAGCAGAAGCTGCTGATCGATTAGGTCGCGCAGAATGTCATTCTGGGCCTTGGTCCACTTTGACTGCCAGTCAGAGGGGAAGCGCTGCTTCAACTCTTCCTGATTGCTTTGCCTGGCCTTTTCCATATCCGAGCGAGTGATGATCTGGTCATTTACCCGGGCGATGATCTCATCCACGATATTGTCAGCGCGGAGACCGGCCACCAGCAGCAGGGCGGCGGACGCAAGCAAAGATAATTTCTTGTGCATGTTTGACAGACCTTCTTTTTCAAGACCTTCTTAAGCAAAGCAGACTTGGGGCTATTTAGGCTTATTTTATCAGCCGATAGACGAATGCAGCCACCTTATTGAACGGCGGCGGGCGCTATTGTTGCGGTTTTTTCTTCTTGCCGAACAGGCCGCCCAGAGCGTCTTTCAGGTCCGGTTTCTGCTGCTGGCCCTGCGCATCGGTCTTTCCCTTGTTTCCGCCGACCGCTCCCAGCAATGAGTCCTGAAGGCTGCCGGCAACTGCGCCGCCCAAGGCGGGCCGGAACACCGGATTAGAGGTCTTGCCTTCAATCAGGAACGGCAGCCCCTTGCTCTGAGCTGAGGCGGAGAGCCCCGTCAGGCTGCCCAGCGTATTGCCAGCGCCGCCGGAAAGCTTGAGCAGCATCTTGAAGTTGAGCGAGTTGTCGCCTGCGATCACGCCATTGCCGGTGACCGTCCCCAGTGACGGCACATCGAGCACGATGTTATCTGCCTTAATCCCTTCGGGCGCAACGCGCAGGGCTGAGCTGAAAGTCTGGATCAACGTGTCAGTGCTGCCCTTGTTGCCGGTGAAAGCGGCAATGGCGCCAAGCTTGGAGCCAAGGTTATACCCGGAGAGGCGCGTGCCGGTAATGTTCAACGGACCGTTGATCACCAGGCGATCGAGGGGCCCTTCCGCGGTGAGGTCCATATTGATGTTGCCGCCCTGCAATGACGCCCCGGAAGGCAGGACGACGCCGAAAGCCGGCAGCAGACCCTGGACGTCATTCACGGCCATATTCTTGCCCACGATCTTTAGATTAGCCAGCGTGTCTTCACCTTTGGCGTTGAGCGTTCCACTGGCATTGGTGAGGCTATTGCCGGTGTGCAGGTTCGCGTTGATGTTGCCGTTCTCCGAGTCCAAGGAGTAATCGGATTTGTAATCGAGCGCGACCGGCTGCTTTGCCGGCTGGCCGCCCTTCACCACTCGCAGGCCTTCGGCATTGGCTTTGCCTTGAGAGTGAATTTTGTGACCGTCAGACTTTACCTGTCCGTCAAAATCCAGCGTGCCCCCGATCCCCGAACTTGCGTCCACAAAGCCGGTTGCGCCGAGATCAACGTGCTTGAGCGTGAGCTTGGCGTCAAGCGGACTCTTGGCTGAGTCAGCGGGATTGAGCGGGCCGGCCTGGCCTTCAAGCGACAGCTTGCCGCCGCCGGGCATGGCCGCGGAGAGCTCAAAGGGCATTGCACTATGGGCGGAGATGTTGTGCGCCACCAGGTTTACGTTCTGGTAAACGCTTTCCTTTCCTGCCGCATGGCCGCCGCTGTGGCCCACGCGCACCGTGCCGTCAGCAATCTCAAACTTATCGACTGAGACATCTGGCGCAGACTTGCCTGACGGTTCAGCGCTCTTCTGTTGCGGCCCGGCTCCGATGGTGGAGTAATTCCACTTGCCGGCCGCGTTCTTGAGCAGAGTGATGTCCGGCTTCTGCACCGTCAACGAGGTGACTTTGAGCTGCCTGGAGAAGATCAGCGGCATGAGCTGCACTCCCACCTTCACAGACGAAGCTTTGAGGAACGCGCCTTTGTTGAAGGCAGGATCGTCTTCTATGGTGATGTCGCTGGCGGTGGCGCCGCCGCTCAAGAGAGAGGCATCAAGCTTGCCGATATGGACGGTGCGGTTGAGCGCCGCCGAGATCTTCTTTTCCAGATCCGGGCGGAAACTATCTACATTGATAAACAGCGGAACCGCAATCACAATGAGAAGAAGGACGCCGACGACTATTCCGGAAATAACGAACAAACGCTTCATGGTGAAATGCTACCAGAAACCTCTTAAATAGATGTTATTGACATAGCAGGAGGTTTGCTTGAGCATACGTGTCTATGAGCAAACCCCAACTTCTGGCAGTGGTGCTATGTGTGGGCCTGGCCGTGTCGGCGCTCGCTCAATCCAAAGACGACAAGCCGGCAGAAAAGCCACCACAAAAGATCGCCTCCCGCGTTGCTCTTGGATACAGAATCCACAACGTGGATCCCGAGTATCCGCTGCTGGCCCGCAAAGCGAAAATTCAAGGGCCAGTAGTGCTGAGCGCGGTCATCGATACAAAGGGGATGGTCACCAACCTGAGGGTACTCTCCGGACACCCACTGCTCGCCCAGTCAGCGATGGATGCAGTGAAGCGATGGAAATACCGGCCATTCGTGTTCGAGGGTCAAGTTGTGCCGGTGGAGACAACGATCACGGTTGTGTTCCACATGTAGCGATTTCCCTGAAATCGCCGGGATCGCCGACATCGCACGTGATCGCCGTGATCGGAAAAAGCAAAAGCTTACCACTGAGGAACACGGATAACACTGATCGAAACTAGAGTGAGCTGAGAGGGAGGGTATAATGAACAAGTTTTGCAAAGCCGTTATCTTTGCCGGACTGCTCGGCCTCAGCAGCGGGGCATACGCGCTTCAGGCCGGACAGGCCGCGGCCGCGGCAGATGCGCCGGCCCTGGAAGATGGATCGATCCTTTACGCAGAGCTTTCCAAATCTGTCGACGCCAAGAAAGCCAAAGCCGGCGACCCGGTGACGGCTGTGCTTCTGGCCGACGTGCTCTCTCATGGAAAAATCGTGGCGCGCCGGGATTCAAAGCTGGCGGGACACGTGACTGAAGCGCAGCCGCACAGCAAAGACACGCCTGAATCGCGGCTGGGATTTGTTTTCGACAAGCTAATTCTCAAGGGCGGGCAGGAAATACCTCTCTCCGCGGTGCTAATAGCGTTGCGTCCAGCGCCGCGTTTGCAGGTGGAATCCATGAGCGCGCCAGCCCCGCCGGGCACCAATCCTGCTTCCTCTCCGCCGCAGGAACGGCACTATCCCACGCCCAAGGGACCCAGCGTGCCTATCTCGGGCAGCAGCAAAGACCCGTCAAGAAAAGATATGGACTCGATCACGCACGCCGCGAGCGATGACGTGGGACCGAGCGACATTGCCGGTCTCAGCCTGGATAAATCGTCCGATGGTTCCAACCGCGTGGTAGTTTCACTAAGGCAAACAGTGAAGCTGGAAGGCGGAGTAAGACTGGAATTGAAGATTTTCGGGACGAAACAATAAAACAGCGCTTCAGCTCCCGTAATTCTTTTTGAGATAGCTGGTGATCTCCGTCTCAAGTTCCGCATAGCCGGCATGGACGGTGCTGCGCAATGCCGACTCCACGCTCTGCCCTTCTCCCAGGCGTTGTAGCAGGCGCGCCAGATCGCTCATGCCATAGGTGGCGCGAATATATTCCACCGCGGCCAGGCTCTCCGCGTAGGCGACTGAGGCTTCAGCCGAGCTGTATCCCTGAAACTCGCCTTCCAATTGGTTGAGCGGCACCTGCCGGCCAGAAGCATAGAGAGCAGCGAGTCGCGGCCCAAAAGCTCCGGTGCTCAGGCCCTGCTCGAGTTCAGCAATGCCTTCATTGAGCCAGCCCGGAGCTCGCCCGTGAGTGATCTGCGCGACAAACGAATGCGTGAGCTCATGGCGCAGAACGCTGGCCATCTCCGGGGTCACGGATTTCACACCGGAAATGGGGATGCGGATCTTGCCGTCATTGAGCGCTGAGGTCCAGGCCGCGGCGTGGGTCACATCAAAGAAAGCTTCGTCAGTATAAAGAGAGACGTAAATATTTTTTGGCGTTGCGCCCAGGTCGTTGGCCAGCCCGCGATAGTCGGATTCCAGCGCTTCCAGCATCTGGGTGCGGAGCGCGTCCGCCGTCTGCGAGCCCTCATAGCGCAGCGTGAAGTGGCTGCTCTCCTGCTGGCGGAAGTCCGCTTCTGTCCGGGATTCGCGCTCTATCCGCTCCAGCAACTCACGCGCGCGATCATTAGGACGAAGGTCCAGCGACTTCTTGAGCGCAGCAATGGCTTCGCGATCGTGATCATTTTTATAGTAGGCGTAACCCAGCACCAGAAACGCGTCCGCCGACTGCGGGCTGGCCCGCGTTGCCTGCTGCGCGCGCAGCAGCGCTTCTTCCGCCCTGCCCAACTGCAATAAGATGGCGGCATAGTTTTCCAGCAGCACACCGTGATCGGGCAGGAAGACCAGCGCGGCCTGCAGATAATGCGCCGCAGCGGAATAGTTGCGACGCTTTTCCTCAAAGTTGGCCGCAATCGAGTTTGCCGCCGCCGACTGCAGCGCGTCGCCTTCGTTTTCAATTGCCTTGATTGCGCCCGTATCGACACTGCCGTTGTGGATCACGCGGGCCAAAAGGTCGCCCGAACCGGTCATCTGCTCATGCGCTGGCGGGGTTTCAGTTCCGCCGGCCACGGCAGGCGCAGGCGGAGACACCGGACCTTTTTCAATGCGCACCACAATGGACTTGGGAATGCTCAGAGTGTTGTCACCAATGGTGTATTCCACGCGGCCGTTGCGCTCCTGAGCGGAATCGGCCTGGATGCGATCGCCGTTTTTGAGCACGATGGTGTCCGCGCACGCGGCAGCGCACAACAGAGCAACGGCACAAAATGTAATAATCGATTTCAAGCCTAGAAAGTCTAATGCGATTATGGCATGTCTATGAAGCGTGGCCTCATCCTGAGAGTAACGAAGGTACTAATTCTGGTCGCTGCCCTGGGCTCATGCGCGGCAGGCCAGACTGCCGAGACGGCAGGCAGAGCGGTGGCGCTCTATCGTGAGCTGCTCAATCCTTCGCTTGACGCCAAAGATGTTTACCAGGTGCGCGACGTTTCCATCCTGCTGGAAGACCTTCACATCTCCATCAGCGACGGCACCATGGCTTTCACACGCGAGGTCGATGGGCACGTTACCGGCGCAGTTTTTGAAGGCGTGGGAGAAGTGCTGCTTGTCCCGCCGAACCGAGCCGAACGCACGTCACTGGCGCTGTTTACCAATTCAGCCGTCCTGGAGCAGCGATTTCAGTCCGCCTATTTCCGCTTTTCTGACGACCAGATAACCAGCGAGCTGCGTTCCGGCTTTCGCGGCCACCCGGATGACGCAGAGGAATTTGTGGCCCGCTGGAAAGAACCAGCCGTGCTGCTGGCCCGCGGAGACGCGCTGCCCATCCTGCAGGCAATGACCAGCGCCAAGGAAGCGGCGTCACGCTTCCTGCATCTGCGCATGGGAGGGACCACAGCGGGCATTGTGGACGTTTTTTTTGACAGCAACAACTCCGAGCAAATTAGCGTGGCCCAGGCCAGCGTAATTAATAACGTCGCATACTATGACACATGGACTTCATTCCCCAGTCGCTCTGCGAGGGAAGCTTCGGGCGAAGAGGATCCGGCGACCCGAGCTACCTTCGAGATGTCTGACTACAAGGCGCGGGTGAAGGTGCAACCGCCTTCCGATCTGAACGCCGATGCCGAGTTCACGCTCACGCCGCAGCGCTCCGGCCAGCGGACCATCATTCTGGAGCTGTCGCGTTACCTCAAGCTCTCAGAAGCGAGCGTGAATGGCGAGCCGGCCGAGTTCATCCAGAATGAAGCTATTTCAGGCAGCGATCTCTCGCGACGGGGCGACGACCTCATCGGCGTGGTGCTGCCTGCACCGCTGCAGAAGGGCGTTCCGGTCAAGCTGGCGTTCAAGTATTCCGGCCCGGTGATGTTCAATGCCGGCGGCGAGCTCATTTACGTCGGCGCGCGCGGCACCTGGTATCCCAACGTTGGCCCGACCTTCAGCAATTTCGATCTCACGTTTGAGTGCCCGAGCGATTGGTCGGTGGTCGCGACAGGCAAGCAGGTCTCCAGCACGGTCGCGGCGGGCAAGCGCACGACGCGCTTTGTCACGGGCAAACCCATTGGCCGCGCCGGATTCAACCTGGGCAAATTCGTTGCGGCAACTTCCCAGGCAGGCGCGGTGGAAATCCACGCGTACGGCGCCAGAAATGTTGAACAGTCGCTGGCCGGCGCCGAGGCGCGCGCGGGCAAGAAGCCCGATCCCACGCGCGAGACGCAGCAGATCGCCGACCTTGCCGCTACCACCGTACAATTTCTTTCCGCCGAGCTCGATCCCTTTCCTTACTCCAACCTGGAAATCACGCAACTGCCGGGGATGTTGAGCCAGTCATGGCCGGGGCTGATCTATCTTTCCAGCACGGCCTTCCTCTCGCCCGACGAGCGCCGCGCCCTGGGCGTGCGCGATCCTTTTGTGGAGCTGATGCTCAGCCGCCTGATGCTCACGCATGAAACCGCGCACCAGTGGTGGGGCGACGCCGTGGACTGGGTCAGCTATCGCGACGAATGGATTGTCGAGGCGCTGGCCAATTACAGCGCGCTGGTCATGCTCGATCAACAACATCCCGGCGACATGCGCACCGCGCTCACCTATTACCGCGGCGAGCTGCTGCGGGAAACGCGCAACGGCGTCATCGCCGACGCAGGCCCCGTCACGCTGGGGCACCGCCTCACGTCGTCCAAATTTCCTGACGCCTATGAGCGCGTGCTCTATGGCCGAGGCACCTGGCTCATCCACATGCTGCGCACCATGCTGCGCCAGGCCGGCGGCGCCACAAGCGACGCCGTCTTTTTCTCCGCGCTCAAAGACCTGCTGGCCGCCGCGCCCAACCACAAGCTTTCCACGCTGGACCTGCAACGCGCTTTTGAGCGCGCAATGCCCGCCTCCCTGGGCTATGAAGGCCGCAAATCGCTCGACTGGTTCTTCGATAGCTGGGTCAACGGCGACTCCATTCCGCAATTCTCGCTGGAAGGCGTGCATATGACGCCCTCCGCCGGCAAACTCAAAGTGACCGGTACTATCGTTCAAGACCACGCCGCCAAGGACATGGTCACCGCCGTCCCTCTCTACGCCGTCGATGCTCTGGGCAAATCGCGTTTCCTGGCGTTCGTCTTTGCCGACGACCCCAAAACCGAATTCACCCTGACCGCCCCCGCCAGCACAAAGCAGATCTTGCTGGACCCGGAGGAGACGCTGTTGAGGAGGTAAACTTTCTATCGCCGCAACGTTCTTGGAGCTCAATTTTGGCAATCCGGGCAATCCCTCCTTTTGTGTTCCTTCGTGTCCTTTGTGGTTCAAGTTCTTGGTTTTTTCTGATCCGCGTTCATCCGTGTTGATCCGCGGTAAGCATTTGCCTTTCCGATCACCCGATCACGGCGATCACCAGATCTCCCGATCTATAATTGCGCCATCACCTTGCTCAGCTCCAGCACCTGCAAATTCGCCGGACAATCTTTCCAGTTATGCCGCCAGCACACGATCAAATCGCATTTATCCGGATCGTGCCGATGATCTCTGAAGTTGCGGCTTTCGTATTCAAACTCGATTCTGAAGTGCTGCCACCGTCCGGGCTCCACCTCCATCTTGGCTTCGCAGTCGGGAAAACCCGACTGCACTGATTCAATAACAAACCCCAGCTGCCGCGACAGCATGCAAAATAGCGCCATCACCCCCATTTCGTTCACCGGCTCATACGCCAGTCCGCAGGGCCGTGTCGGCGCGCCCAGCATGGGCCGGTCCGGCAGCGGGCGTCGCACAAAACATGCGGCGGTAACCATCGGAAAGGCGGAAGGCGCCAGTTCAGCCACAAAAACCGCCAGCATAGTCGCCGTCACGCATTTCTTGCCTGCCAACGGCGGCGGAAGTGGCGTTCCACCCTCTGCATTAAGTTCCTTCCTATCCAGGTCAGCGTCCAAGTGGCGTATCGTTCCGGCTGCTGTTGGTGGGTTTGTGCTGGCTCCCTGCTGTTCCAGGTTTCGTGCCTCGTAGGCCGCCTTTGCCGCCTTATACCACGCCCGCAGCGCTGATTCGCCCTTCTGCGGTATCGGCCCCTTCCGGATCTTTTCCACCACGTCCGTCCAGTCGCCTCCCAGTGCGCCGGTGGCAACAAATCGGGTAAACGCTTCGGGAATTTTTACCCAGCTTTCAAAGCGGTCTGAATAGCTTTCAGGCGCGTGGCTTCCAGCCGCCATATATTGCGTCCTCGTTGGCACTGCGCCCACTTTGCGCACCACCCTTCCCCAGTCCTCCAGCAGCGCGGCCGTTTCCACTTTCACGCCTTGGTGACTTGGCTGGAGCCCGGCGGCCCGGACCGCATTGCAATACCCGCCAAAGCGCCCCGCTACCTGCCAGAGGCTGATGCCGCTCAGCGGCGTGAACTCGCGGCTTCTCGGCGCGCGTCCCAGCTGCCGCGCCGCTTCCTGCACCGCCGCGATAATTTCTTCTTTCGTCTTACCCGCTTTCCTGCTTGTTGGCTTGGGAACGTCCATGGCATCACCCTCGCAGAAAAAACACTTTTCCCGGCTTTCGAATCCCCATGGTTTAAAAAGAACGGTCGGACAAGACGGCCTTAAAAACGGTTCCAAAAGCCAGGTTTCACAAAGCCAGGTTCTACAAAGCCAGGTTCTACAAAGCTTCGTTCCATAAAAAGTAACGGCTCTGAAGAAAACAAGAGACTTTCGGGAAGTCTTGAGAACAGCAGGGTTGCAGGTGGCCCCAAAACTAGCCTTCGAGCCTAGCGGGCCGTTCATTTTATAGCACGAATAAACAACGAATGCAAGCACTTTTTGCATTTCGCGTTCAAGACATTGAAAACAATTCTGTTTTCACTTTCGGCAATCTTGGCAGTCGTGGCAATTCTGGAAATCTCTCTCAACGTCTGATAACTAGCAGCTGAGAACGCATTCTGTAAATTATGCGGACGCCCGCCAAAGCAAACCCGCCGTCGCTCCTCAAAACAAAACGTTCCCACAGCGGCGTGGTAGATTGTCTTGACAAATTGTGACCCGCGAAAATGCCTGATTTCGCCTCTGGCCGAACGCTGAGTGCTGGATGGGCTGACTACTTTTCCGGCGGAAGAGCGGCCCTTTCCAGGGCTGCGCAAGGATCAACAAAAATTCCTTCCTTGCATTCGAGGTGACACGGTCCGGTCTATGCTTTCCTGGACATCTCACGGAACAACCTTAATGCGCACCTTTGTTCCGTCAGGCAGGCTTGAAATCTGTCGATTTAGGTCACCAAGAAACGAAACATGGTCGTAGAGATCGCAAACGTAGGGGGTATCGGGAGAGCCGCTTTCGGCAAAGACAAGCGGTACGCTAAACCCGATGCACTGACTGGCATTTGGCTTCAGCCCCCGCGCAGCTGCCACCTGTTCATCGGCTTCTGCAAACCACTCTTCTCGCTTCTCGTGAATCGCTGCTAGTTCACGAAACTGGGCTTCGGAATCCGCTATCATCGCCAGTTTCCCCACTGCAACATCGAGCCGGAATACTTCTCCCGATTCATCGCGGAGGAACAGGTCTCCAAAGGCGTTTCTCGCTACCAGCGTCATGCGCTTGGGACACAGCCAACGCCAGTCAGCAAGAAGTCGTTCAACATCTAGGTGATCAACCGCAAACCAGTTCTCCATCCTGTCACCAAAGAGCCAAATTCACGAGCGCTGCTCAGGGATATTAGCATTCTTGAGGGCTTCCCGTTGCCGTCTCGGAACCAGAAAGCAAGACTGTCAACGGAAGCTACAAGAGCTCATGCGTGACGGGAATCCAGCGCCGCTAGGCGAGTCTGAGAATAGCGCGGTACGCCGAGCGTCCGGCGGCTCTGCCGCACGGGCGCTCAAGTGCCGGGGTAGCTGGACCCAAAAACGGCAGAGTCCCGTAAGGGACGACTGAGAATCAATCCATAAACACAGCGTGCCGTCTCACAAACATCTCCCACTCCTCGCTCACGCTGGTTTTCCTGTGATGCCGTGCCTGGTTCTCGATATAGCGAATGGTCGCGGGCACCTGTGACGCGCCGATGCTGAACGCTCCGTAACCTTCCTGCCACTCGAAACGTCGACTCGCGGTCTGCTTGTGTATCCACCCGGACGAACCGGCCTTCACCAGCTGAATCGCTTTTGCAATCGCAATCGTGGGCGGCAACGACAACAGAATGTGGGCATGGTCGGCAATTCCGCCGACGGCCAGCGCCTTCATCTTGTTGGTTCGCGCGATCCCGCCCATGTAAGCCCAGAGTCGCGGCTGGAGCTCTTCAGGAATGCTGGCGATCCGGTTCCTGGTGGCAAAGACGCAATGAAAGAGCAGGCAGGTTCTTGTGTGGTAGGACATAGGCTGGCGATTTTAATGCTCAGCCGTCCCTGGCGGGACTTTTCTTTTGTTTACACTTACCCGGCACTTGAGCGCCAGGGCGCTCGGCGTGCCGGGCTACTCTCAGTCGCGCCTGCCGGCGCTCACAATTAGATCTCCAAGGCTAATTTGCCACGCATCTGCCTGCCGATGCTCCAGTGCTTCGTTTTATCAGAATGACGATATTGTGAGAATGACATTGCTCCAGCCCTGCCCTGGCGACATGGCTGAAAATAGCCGCGCATTCTGACCCAATTGCATTTTGCAAACGAAGACTCTGGTCCGAACCCGCGATTTCATCCGGCTAACGGAACAATCCCTCATCCGCGATACTCCAAGTCCCGCCAGGGCGAATCGCAATACTCAAGTCCATTTGCCCAAATGATGATGCTCCGTTCTGCCTTGGCCTAGAACCACAATACTTCAAGTCACGTTGTCAAATTGGCGATGCTGCAAGTCCCGCCTCGGCGGGACGGCCCGAAAATAGCCCGGTCACGTTTCCGAGGCACGCTTGCGCGCTGAGGAATAAGTGCCGGGTCAGCAAAGAAAAATTCCTTCCTCGCTGCCGCAGCCCGCGCGCAATGGAGTTGGAGCGCGCTAAAGCTGCGCAGGACAGCGCAGCCGATTTGTGTTGTGATAAAAAACCAACGTAAACTTCGGGCACCCGGCCTGAGGCACCCTTTTCATGGGTTGTATACTGCATAACGAATCTATGTCGGATGAGGCTGCATCGCCGGATTTCCAAGGGGTTTATCTTGATACGAATGTTCTAATGCGGGGTCAGCAATGGCCACTTCCCTCCATCCTGCTGAACAATTTCTTGAGACTTGCTGAATTATGTGGAATCAGCAGACATCTGCCGGAGCCCGTTCTGAAAGAAGCGGAAGAGCATTGGTCAAGAGAAGTTAAGGAGGGTATAGCGGGTCTATCCCGAGCAGCCGGACAGCTTGAAAGACTTGCTAAACCTGTTGAATGTGAGCCCACAGTAGCGCATCCCTCAGCTGAAATCTTGCTTGAGAAATACAGAACACTAGTGGATGCATCAATCAGAAAATATGGCATTATTCGAACGCCATTCACCAAAAGAACAGTTGAAGAAGTTTTTGGGTTCGCAACAAAATATTTACTGCCGTTTGGTCCGAAGGCCGAGGGAAAAGGCTTTCAAGATGCTGTGATACTCCTCTCGGTCTTGGACCACCTTAATTCATTTCCAACTGATAAGGCCATTTTCATAACTAGCGACAAAGATTTTACGGGGATAAATACTGACTCGTTTATTCCGGGCTTTGATTCAAAGAGGTGTCAGATCATTACGTTGGAAATGGCATTTGAATTCTTATCAAAGCGATACTATCAAGAGTCAATTATCAAGCCTTACAACCAAGAGAAAGAGAACGCTCTAAAGGCTGCCGAAGCGAATCTTCCTGAAATTGCCGAATTCGTCCAGTCCCAGGTGACACTAGATATGCTCAAGGCTGGGTTGGGTGGAAAAATTGTGAAAATTCTGTCCTTCGAGGGAGCGGTGCCGGATTTTGTAGAGACTCCCCTGCCCGAACCGGACACCCCTGATCGGACCGTTGAGATATTGCTAAGAATTACTGCGATCTACAGGGTCATTATTGCAGGAGGCATTCGAGGTGCCGATAGGTTGGCATCCTTAAAAGCTTTGATGGATGGTGAGCCTCTTGACTTCCTACCAATGTCAGAAGAGCAAGAAACCTATGTTTTGTGGAAGGGAGGAATAAAAGCTACTGCTGATGTCGTGAATAGGGAGTTCACGAATGTCAACCTCCTGAGTCTAGTCCCAGAGGAAATGTCGCTACCAGAATCCACCGCGCTGAAAGCGCGTGAATCAGCACAATACTGGATGACCACTAAACTCGATGATGAAATCATCGCGAAGACAAGAATTCCTTCTAGGACTGAACGGCCAAAAGCAGAGAACGAAGCAGAAACCCATGACTGATAATCAAGCGGAGCAAATTGAAAGGCAAGTTTTAGAACTGGCATTGGTCAGTCCAAAGGCGGCATTCATGCTGCTCGTCTTAGAGATAGACCGCGAATTGAGGAAGCTACTTGCCAGCACAGGCGCCCTCAAGCGTTATCTGGAACATCCTGCGCCAACACCTCCTGAAGCATTGAAAATACTTGGCAGTGTTTCAGGGGCCATCGTCCCCGTTGAACTTAAAAATAGAATCACTGAATTTTGGACCGTGAGGAATTCCATAGTTCACCAAACCACCGAGGAACTGCCGCCGGTGGCTTTTGACTATGGCTTGAGGGTTTTGAGAATTCTTCGAAGCGTCCCGCGACCGTCTTATGTCGTCAAGAAAGCAAATGTCGATTTATTCTCAGACAAGTTGTGTCGGGTCAAAAGACAAGACGTAAAAGGAGTTCTGGTTGAGACCTTTGGTGCGGATGGGCAATCGCAGATCAAGCAAGTACATCCGTCACGTCAAGAATATAAAGAGGGCATGTCATTAACTTGGGAATGGAACTATGACAGGCACGTCGGCTGGGATGAGACTTGGTACAAAAACCCTGAGAATGAGCAGTGCACGCTGGCTTGGAGCGAGGCCATGGAGTTTATCGGACGGGACATCAATCAAGTTTGAGTCAATCGTGCCAAGGTCGGGAGTAATGACGAGTGGAGCAGTACCACAGAGCTTTGCCCGCCCAGACATCACCACGCTCCGGTATACTGCCGTGCATCCGACGCGACCGATTCATTTGGGGAAAGACTGCCGATGGTCGTGCGAAGGGAGATACATTGCGCAATCTACTTTTACTTTTCCTCATGGTTTCCGTTGCGACGTCGGCCCAGGCCCAGCCTGCTTCGTCGTCCGCCACTCCCCAGCACTTCAAGCTTCCGGCCGGTCCTAAGACCGTTGCCTGGGGCTATTACGATGCCGCCGCGCCGCCGGTGCTGCGCATACACTCCGGTGACACCGTGGAGTTTGACACGCTGATCACCAACAGTCCCACGGGGCTGGAGAAGGCCGGCGTGGCGCCTGACCAGGTGCAGCAGAGCCTGCGCGATATTTATAAAGAAGTAACCAATAAGGGGCCGGGCGGACACATCCTGAACGGGCCGGTTTACGTGGAAGAAGCCGAGCCCGGCGACACGCTGGAAGTCCGCATCCAGAAGATCGACCTGGCAATACCGTACGCTTACAACGCCTTTGGCCCCACGCGCGGATTTCTGCCGGAAGATTTTCCTTATCGCAAAATGAAGATCATTCCGCTGGACCGCAAGCGCATGGTCGCGGAATTTGCGCCGGGCATTGAGATTCCGCTGCATCCGTTCTTTGGCAGCATGGGCGTGGCGCCGCCGGAAGGCTTTGGCCGCATTGATAGCGCTCCTCCCAGCCTGCACGCCGGCAACATGGACAACAAGGAGCTTGTCGCCGGGACAACGCTCTTTCTGCCGGTGCATGCGCGCGGCGCGCTGTTTGAGATCGGCGACGGGCACGCCGGACAGGGCAATGGCGAAGTGGACATCACCGCGCTGGAAACTTCACTGGTCGGCACGCTGCAGTTCGTCGTGCACAAAGGGACGGGGCAGAAATATCCGCGTGCGGAAACGCCCACGCATTACATCAGCATGGGCTTTCATCCTGAGCTGCATGAGGCCACGCGCATTGCCGTGCGCGAGATGATCGATTTCCTGGTGAGCGCCAAACACCTGAGCCGCGATGACGCTTACATGCTGACCAGCGTCGCCGGAGACGTGGACGTGACTGAGCTGGTGGACGGCAACAAAGGCGTTCACGTGATGATGCCGAAATCGATCTTTGTGAAATGAGCGGTTACTAAGTTACTAAAAGGAATGGCCCGTTACAGACAGGCGTAACTGTTGTCAATGCTTGTTTTTGCGCCATTCGCTATGAACAAAGGTATGATTCGCCATCCCCACAAGTAGTCTCCAATTTCGTCTCATTTTCTTGAGCATTGAGAGGGAGCGAAGTCATGCCCAACATCACTAGCGATCCGGGAGCAAAGAAGGAAACGGTTTATAGCGGTCCCAGCCCGCAACCCAGGCAAAGCAGCGGCCCATCGTCGGCGGCGTCATCCAGCGGAAGCACCGTTTACGGCGGCCCCGCGCCAAAGACTGCCGGTGGAACCGTCTATAACGGACTGGGCGAGGGTGGCACGGTTTACGGCAATCAGCCGGCGGCCGGTACAGTCTACAGCCCGGCCCAGAGCGCGGTTGCGCGTCCCGCTCAGGCTGGTGCGAATGCAGCGCCGTCCAAAGCCGGATCGGTCTTCTTTGTTATCGCCGGCTTCTCCGCGCTCAACGCGATATTGACTCTGGCCAGCGCGCCGTTTGTCATGGCCATCGGCCTGGCGGTAACCAGAATTCGCGCCGAAGGCCAAATGGGCGCGATGCTGGCGGTCAATGCCGTTGCCATCGGCATCTTTGTTGCGCTGGGATTCTTTGCCTCTCGCGGAAGCAAGGCCGCGCTTCTCATCGGCCTGCTGCTCTATGCCGGCGATACCGCGTTGTTGCTGCTTTCTGAAAACCCGGCGCTGCACGTTGTCTCCATCATTGTCCACGGGATTTTCCTCTTCAGCATCTTCAAAGGCTTCCGCCAGCTGAGCTGAAGAATTCTTCCATCGGATTTCTGGGGCCGCACTAACGCTGCGGCCTTTTTCTTTGCAATAATGCTTCAGGCGGAGCTTTGGTCCCTGCCGGAGAGGACGTGCCAAATGCGACTCTTGGTTCGCTGGCTTATCAATGCCCTGTCTTTGCTGATCGTCGCTTACATTGTTCCCGGGTTTGAATTGCACGGCTTCGGCGCAGCGCTGATCGCAGCCATCGCCTTCGGACTTGTCAACGCAACGCTTGGGCTGGTCTTGAAGGTTGTGACCTTCCCTTTGACGATCGTGACCTTCGGCCTCTTCCTGATCGTCATTAATGCCGTCATGCTCAAGATGGCCGCCTCGGTCACTCCAGGATTTATTGTTCATACCTGGCTGGCAGCCCTGGAAGGCGCGATTGTGCTGACCTTGGTTTCCACGTTTCTGCACTGGCTCATCAAGGACGACCGCCGGATCGATTCCCGGCGCTAAATAGAGCTGGTCGATTTCGAGCATTGTTGTGTGCGTCGCTGGGTGGAGTTGGCTCTTTACGCCGACAGCGAGCGCAGGTTTTTCACTACTACATGAACCTCGTTCTCCTGAAACAGCCTGATCGCGGCGATTCCCGCCGCTCCCGCCTCCACGCACAGCTTGGCGTTTTCCATCGTAATTCCGCCCAGCGCCAATACCGGCATGGGCGGCTGCGCTGCCTCCGTCCGATGGCAGATCCTCCGCAGTTGCTCCAGACCTTCTTTGCTGGCCCGTCCGCTTTTCTCGAACACCGGCCCAAACACGGCAAAGTCCGCGCCATGCGCTTCGGCGCTCGCCACCTCGGCTCCGGAGTGCGCGGAGACCCCAATCACCGGCTCGCTCACGCCGACCCGAGCAAAGATAGCGCGCGCGTCGCTCGCCGCCACATCGTTCGCCGGCAGATGCACGCCATGCGCGCCGCACGCCAGCGCCACGTCCGTCCGCGAATTGATCAGCAGGCGCGTCGGCGATCCCGCCAGCGCGGCCATCGCCTTGAGCGCCAGCTCTTCCAGCGCACCGGCGCTCAAGTCCTTTTCCCGCAACTGGATCAGATCAACGCCCGCGCCCGCGCATTCGGCAATCTTTTCCAGCAATCGCTGTTCCTGCTCACGGCCATCGCCCGGAAACTGGCGGCGGTCAGTAATGTAATAAAGTTGAGGCGGCATTCGCCAGCATTGTAACCGCCCGCGCATTCACCTTCAGAGCAATGAAGCAAGGCAACTTCATCGCCGCAAAACTACTCTCTCTTAATCGTGCCTCTCACCCTGCAACTCGTATGGCTGTTTGCTCTGGCTCTCCCCATCGCCTGCATCGCGTGGACCGTCACGCATGAGGAAATCTTCCGCGAGCCCCGTGAATATTGCGTCCGCCAGAGTGAGGACCATCCCAGCCCTGCCTGCCGAAAGTTCTTCTTCCTCTTCACCTGCGAATTCTGCTTCAGCCATTACGTAACGGCATTTTTCCTCGTGCTCACCCGCTACAAGCTGCTCTTTGACGACTGGCGCGGTTACCTGATCGCGCTCTTCGCGCTGGTCTGGATTGCCAACCAGTACATGAGCGTCTACGCTCACTTGCGCCTTGATATCCGCAAGGACCGCGCCGAGATCAAGCACGTGGAGAAACAGGTGCAGAAGGTCGAGAAGCAGGTGGAGAAGATGGACGACCGCGAAGCGGCGTGAGCAAGGATCGGTAGTTGGTACTCGGTATTTGGCCGTTAGCTCGAGAATTTACCGCAGATTGAATGTGAGAATTTCGAGACAAAGCCAAATACTAAGTACTAATTACCAAGTACTGCCTTTCACGGCAGCGTCTTCGCGATCTCCGGACCTTCTTCCGCGGCGTGTTTCGCGGGTTGCGGCTGAAGATGAAACTTCGTCAGGCCTTCTTTCAGCACTTCAAAAGCTTCTTCCGGCGTGTCCACCATGGTAAAGCCGTTCACGTCTTCCGGTGAAATGGTCCCGGCATCGGCCAGGGCTTCCAGATTCAGCACGCGGTTCCAGTACTCCTTGCCATAAACAATCACCAGGATCTTCTTGGCCAGCTTGTGCGTCTGGGCCAGCGTCAGGATTTCAAACAGCTCGTCCAGCGTGCCAAAGCCTCCGGGGAAGACCACCAGCGCCTTGGCCAGATACGCGAACCAGTATTTGCGCATGAAGAAGTAGTGGAACTCAAAATTGAGCTCCGGCGTGATGTACTGGTTGGGATACTGCTCAAACGGCAGCCGGATGTTCAGTCCAATGGTCTTGCCCCCGGCTTCGCGCGCGCCGCGATTGGCCGCTTCCATAATGCCGGGGCCGCCGCCGGAAGTCACAACAAAACGATGGCGTTTGCCGGGCAGCGTAAGCGTCCACTCGGTGAGCATGCTGGCCAGCCTGCGCGCGTCCTCGTAATACCGGGCCATCTCCACCGCGGCATGGGCGCGTTTCAGCGCGGCCTGCAGGGCGTCTCCGTCGTTGCTGCCTGGCTGCTGCTCCGGCGGTGCCGGTTTCGCGGAGCCGGGTTTCTCCAGGATGGTCAGCGCGTTCTGCGCGTCCGGCAGGCTGGCGAAGCGGGCCGATCCAAAAAACACCACCGTGTCCTGTATCTTCTCCCGGCGAAAACGTGACAGCGGCTCGGAATACTCAGAGAGAATGCGCAGCAGCCGTCCGTCCGGGCTGTTCAGGAAATCGGGGTTCAGGTAAGCCAGCGGGGCCGGCAGCAGTTCCGGTTCCGGCTCGGGTTTCAACTCTTCAGGTTCAGGATTCTTATTACTGTTTGCCATGCGATCTAAAAACCAATCAGGAGAATTTGCGCCGCTTCAGGTGCGGTCTCGATATCGCACCGCCTCCAGAACTCCCAGCCAGATATCGAGCAGGCCCAGCCCGGAAACCGCACCGCGCACAAATCCCAGTTGCATGAAGTGTTGAAGGGATGGCCACTGCGCCATCCATCCTTCACTGAACCAAAAGCGCGTCCAGGGAAGCACAATCAACACCAATCCTAATTCGATGCAGAACAGGACGTATACCACAATGAAAACCCGTTGCAGCCACACCGGCATTTCAGCCGTGTTTTCCGGCGCCGGGTCAGTCGGCTGCGCCGGCGTGGGGTTTTCGAGATTCGTGGAAGTTGACTTCAAAGGACCTGGGATCTGATGTTCGTTGTAATTATTGAGACGCAATAGAAGATTCTATGCTTTTAACGCCTTAATGCGGCTGGCCACATCTCGAAAATCGATATTTGAGCCATAGACTTCCATGAAATTCGTCAGAGCGGCTTTATCGTCCCCTGAAGCTTGATAAGCCGAGGCCAGATCATAATAAATAGAGCAGCGGCTGGCGCTGTCCAATCCCGGCAATTGCAGCGCTTTCTGGTACCATCGCACCGCCGCTTCCGGTGCGCCTTTATCCACCAGGCACTGCGCCAGCCATGTAAGCGCCTGGATGGGCTGGGAGAACGGCGTGCCGCGGTCCACCGCGTGGCACACCTTCTGCAGTTCACCGATTGCCTCATCCAGCAGCCCCATTTCCTTGAAAGCGATGCCCAGGTTGTAATGCGTTTCCGGATCTTCCTGCGGCTCCGCCTCTTCCAGCGTTTCCTCACGCAATTCAGAAAGAATATCGCTCAGCGCGTTGGAAGATTCAGCGTCCTGCATGTCGCCATTGCTTGGGGCAACGCTGCGCCGGTCCATGGATGAAGCTGAAGCCGGGGCCGAGGCCGCCGCCGCGGGCGCTGGCTCGCCGTGTCCGCTTGCTGAAGGCTTCGGCGCAAAATCGGCCAGGTCGGTCTGTTCCAGGTCCAGGATGAAATCACCCAGAATGTCTTCCGTCGATTTTTCTTTTGCTTGCGCGGCCGGTTGCGGACGAGCGGATTTCGGCGGCTTGGCCTTCGGCTCTTCTGGGATATCGAGAACGTTCTCCACTTCCATGGCCGCAGCGGGCTGCGGTCTTTTCTCGATCACCACCGGTGGTGGAGGCGGAGGTTCACTGACCGCGGGAAACGCGGGTTCAATCGTCGCAAACGCCGCTGGAGTTTCTTCCATCACCGCCGGCCGTGCTTCAGCCGCCTTAGCTCTCGCCTGCCCTGCTGAAACTTCCGCAATCAG
This sequence comes from Candidatus Angelobacter sp., assembly GCA_035703825.1. GTDB lineage: Bacteria > Acidobacteriota > Terriglobia > Terriglobales > Acidobacteriaceae > Angelobacter. The sequence goes on along the minus strand of DASSXL010000124.1, from coordinate 8,889 downwards.
CTCTGTAACTTCCGGCGCATCAGGCGCCAGCTCGGTCAAATCAAGGATGGCCTCTTTGGCCGGCTCCCACATCTGTTGTGTAATGTAGAAGCGGATTTCCTGCACCTTGTCTGCAATCGACGGAGAAAGATCTGCTTCCGCCGTCTTTTCTGGCTCCAACTGCACGGCAACCGGAGGTATGGGCTCCTGCGAAATCTCCTGGTACGGCTGGATCTCAACCTCGTTGGCCGCTTCTGCAGGCGCCTCAGCCGGCTCAACTTCAATCATGTCCTCCCACTCATTGGAGATATCAATCTCCTCGGCGGAAGTGTTTGCGGGCGCGGCAGCCGCGGCCGGCGCAACTGGCTCAAGATTGATCTCTACCGGCGGCGGTGGCGGAAGCACAGGTTCAACTGCCGGAGCGCTCACCGCAAGCTCGGGTTCCGCCGTCATCAACTCGGCATTGTCGAAAGTAAACTCCTGCACTGAAGGCTCGGCTTCAAGCTCGGGCGCGGCAGGCGGGGCGTTTACCAGTTCCACGGGGGCCACAGGTTGAGCTTGTGCGGGCTCTGGCGGCCAACTGGGTTTTGCCGCCGCGGGCGGAGTGGGTGGAGCGGCAGGCACAGATCCGGCGGGCGCGCGCAAGGCAAATTTCTTTGCCGCTTCAAGATACTTTGCCGCCTCGCTGGGATGGCCCAACTCCTCGTAGATCTTGCTCAGGTTCTGGTACATGCGGGCGGCATCGCCATAGCGCTCTGCCCGCGCATAGAGGCTGGCCAGCCGCTGGTTCAGGTTCACATCCTGCGGGGCCAGCGGCAAAGCGGCTTCCAGCGGAGGAATCGCTTTCGAGGGGACGTTATAGGAAACATACAACTCGGCATCTGTCAGCGCGGATTCAATCGCCTTCTCTGTCGGCGGATCATAACTCTGGTGGACTGAAGGAGCGGTCTCATCCAGCTCTTCCACCATGAAGGCCTGCGCGGCCTCTTCCGGCGTCAGGATGCGCGTGGCCGAATCTTCTCCCAGCTTGGCCAGCATCTGCCTGTAGCTCTGGGCGTGCAGCGCGTTCTCCGGCTCCATCTCCGTAAGTTGCTTGTAGAGATCGCGGGCCTGGGCAAAATCTCCTTTTTGCGCCGCGGCGTGCGCTTGCAGCTCAATGGCCTCGGCATTCTGGGCATGGTCCACCGGCTGGCCTGACTGATTCATCAGCCGGTTCAAAATAGCTAGCGCAGCAGGATTCTCCCTGGCGCGGGCCGCCAGCGGATTCAGCGCGTCCTGAAGCGCCGCCGGATTGCCGCCGAACATGCGCTCTGCATGTGTTTCATACAGCCGCAGCGCGCTTTCCGCCTGATTGTTCGTGGCATACCATTGCGCCAGTGTGGTCACGCCGGTGCTGTCTTTGTGCCTGTTCAGCAACTTGTCGGCGACGTCATCCACGCCTTCGGCGCTGCCGGTTTGTAATTTGGCGCGCAGCAGAGCGCGCAGGCCGTCGGGCCGGGAATCCAAATCGGAAACTTGCTCCAGGTAATTTACCGCTGCCTGGCTGTCACCGGCCTCCACGGCGATCATGCCGCGCAGCATCAGCGCGCTCGTGTTCGTGGGGTCCAGGGTAAGGACTTTTTCCAGGGCTTCTTCCGCTGCTGCGTGGGAACCGCGGGCATACAGCGATTCCGCCGCGCTGTAAAAGATATTGCGCGCCTCATCTTTTTTGCCCAGCTTCGTATACAGATCGGCCAGCTTGGCCTGTGTGTGGGCATTCTCGGGGTCCAGTTCCAGGATTTTCTGGAACACCCTTGCCGCCTGCTGGTTATCGCCCGATTTGAGCAGGTGGTCAGCCACCTGCATGTAATGAACGCGAGCGTCGTTGTAAAGGCCCTGCTGGCCATAGAGTTCCGCCAGCTTGGTCGTGTGCTCGGAATTGTAAGGGCCGATCTTGGTCAGCTTCTTGTAAATCGCAATGGCTTTAACGGCAAAGCCGTTTTGCGCGTACTGGTCGCCCACTTTCTTGAAGTAGTAGATGGCCTGCTCGTTGTTGCCCACGCGCGCGTACAGGTCCCCGATGGTATTCAGCACCGTCAGGTCTTTGGGGTCTTCTTTGATGACCTTTTCGTATTCTGAAATCGCATTGGGAAGCTTGCCCTGCTGGACAAACTTCTCCGCCTGCGCCAGGACCTTTACTTTGTTGAAGCCAAACCCGAGTGCCATAAAAAATCAGTGAACTTAAGGGCAGCCTTTCCAAGTGCCGTGGGAAACTGCAAACGAGTGCAATTGGGGCTAAAGTACCACAGAAAAACGGCGAAACCCAAGCTCCATGGGGTAATCGTTAGTACATGTCGGTTATTTACCTTAAAGGTTCAGGGAATGAGGGGTGAATATTCAGGGGCATTGTCTGGGATCGGGGATGTCACCTCTGGCTAATAAGGCTCAATGCTGCGCCTTAAGGTTGCGACTTGCGGACAAGCCCCACCCTGCGGTTCTTCGGTTTCTCACTCATCTCTCTTGTCGTTCTTGTCTTTATCCTCGTCGAATTGCTCACCCCGCCGACCCTTGTAATAGGCATCGGTGTCCGGATGATTTACTGTAATGTCGATCACAGCTTGATCAAAAACGCCCCTGTGACGGTCCCGAAGACCCTCTTCGTGGTCATCGCGATCCTTCCTCGAAATCATGTGAACCCCTTTAAATTCTGATTTCCCCAGCTCGGGAAGTCAATTTCCTCAAGAAAATGTCTCGAACTTGTCATGCTGAGCGGCGCGCGAGTTCCGCTCTGCGGAATGAGCGCAAGTCGAAGCATCCCGAGAATGCGTTTCTGCCCATGCTGCGGCAGGAAGTTCTCTTAAAAACATTTTCCTCTGCAACTTATTGTCTTGCAGTCGCACTAACAGACCGGGCAAAACCTTTGGGGCGAATTCCCTGATGCGGCATTAGCGATGGATGCATTCTCCGGATGGTTCGACTCGTCTTCGCCTCCCCCGCTACGTGGGCTCGTTTGGGCTTCGCTCCCAATGACAAACACATAAACAAAGAACTTAGCCAAAACTTCCGGGTGTTTGTCATCACCCGCTTCATCCCGGTGAGCGGGTTGGGTGCTCACCACGACAGGCGGATGGTGTAATTTTCAAACTGACCGACTACCTACGTTTGATCTCTTAAAATGGTCGGCAATTTGATTCTTCTTTGTCTAACGATACTGCGCCCTGCTCCTGAACTCCCTGACCATCAACTCCAGAAAGTTTTCATTGTCCGCCGGGCGCGATTCCCGAGGGATGTTCAGCCGCGCGCTGATCATATCGGCAATCCGCTGTCCGTTAAACCGCCTCACTTCCATCGGGATCTCCAGCCGGCGCGCCAGAAAGGTTTCAATCAGCTCGGCTTCCTGCAGCGTAAGGCCCGCGGCCTGGTGCAGCGCAAACTCGGTCTTGCTGGGCGTATTGAAAAAGACGTTCGCTTCGCGGTCAGAACTCTCATGCACCACCAGGGTTCCGGCCACGTAATCTCCCAGGCGGCGATGCTTTTGATTGAGCAGCATGGTGATAACGCCAACGCCGTAGAAGAGGGGCAGAAAATCCACAAACCTGATCAGGTTGCGGGAGATGGCCTCAAAGACGTTGATGGGGCGGCCGGAGTCCTTGATCACGCGGATGCCCGCCCACCGCTTGCCTGGAGTCTGGCCTTTCCAGATCGCCTCAAACACAGCGTAATAGCCCCAGTTGATGCAAAACAGCACCAGGCTGACCAGCGCCTCCCACCAGACGGAGCGGTTGCCGGTAAGCCAGCCTGAACTCGCCCACAGCAGCGTGAGCAAAAACAGCGCCAGGTAAACCACGGCCTCTATCAGGATATCGAGGAAGGCCGCCATAAAGCGGCTGCCAATTCCGGCCAGCATGAATTCCAGCGGGACCTGTTCCGGGGTATCGATGGTAAGCTTGTCAATTGCCACGATGATTTCTACCTATTGGCTGGAAAAGCGTCAGAGTCACTGGAAGCGCCTGGAGCAGCTTCTGGACCGCGTTCAGAAGGACGGCCTGGGCTCACTCACCCGACCGGAACTTCAGGAACTCGGGTTGCTGTATCGCCAGGCGGCCGCCGATCTTTCCACGCTGCGGGAAGATGCCACGGGAAAATCCTATGCCCGCTCTCTGAATCTTCTCCTCTCCCGCGCTCACAATACCATCTATGCCGGGGAAAAATCGAGCGCTCGCGGTATCCTGCACTTCTATCGTAATACCTACCCCCGGATCTTCCGCGCCAACCTGCGGCTGATCACCCTCGCGCTCCTTCTCTTTGCCCTTGGGGGATTAGTAGGAATGCTGCTGGCGCTCACCCATCCCGACTATATGAGGCTGTTTCTCTCTCCCCGGATGATGGAGACCATTGAGCAGCACAAGATGTGGACGGATTCCGTGGTCAGCATCGCGCCCGCCGCCTCCAGCCGCATTATGACTAACAACATCAGTGTTTCCTTTGTGGCTTTTGCTTACGGCATCACCGCGGGCGCAGGCACCGTGCTGTTCATGGTCTTTAACGGTCTCTTGATGGGCGTGGTGGGCACCGCCTGCTGGCTCAATAACATGAGCCTTTCACTCTGGAGCTTTGTTGCGCCGCACGGCGTGCTGGAACTGCCGGCCATCTTCATTGCCGGAGGCGCGGGCCTGCGCATCGCCCAGGGCATGCTCTTTCCCGGAACGCTCTCGCGCCAGGATTCACTGGCCAAAGCCGGCGGTGAAGCTGTCCGCCTGCTGGTGGGCATTATTCCGATTCTCATTGTCGCCGGCCTGATTGAAGGCTTTATCTCGCCTTCATCCCTGCCGTGGCAATGGAAGTTCTCGATGGCCGGCGCTGTCGCGGTAATCTTCTTTAGCTATCTATTCTTTTGCGCGAGAGGCGGAGATGTTCAGGTCAGCAGCCAGCCATCAGCACTCAGCAGTCAGCCAAGGCACATCGCCGCAGGTTTCCGCCGATAAACGTCGCTAAACCATTTTCAGAATCGATCTGGACAGCTATTTGAATTCTGTGGCACAGGCCGACTCCGAAAATGGTCTAGAAACGAAAGCACCCGCGAATTCCGCGAATGAACGAATCAAAACCTAACCTAAAAATATGATTCGCGTGTTTCGCGTTGATTCGCGGCTGATTTCTTTTTATCTGTTCTTATCAGCGTTCATCTGCGGCAATTCTGTTCTGGCTGACGGCTGATGGCTAACTGCTGACTGCTGACTGCTACTGCGGGAACGGCACTCCCTTTGTCCCTGAAGCCAGTGTTGCATCGCACGGCAGGTTCAGCGGCTGGCTGGCCGGTGAGGGAGGGTTCAGGTTGGGAGCGGAAAAGTCAAAAAACTCTTCCATGTCAGCCTGCACCGCATCTCGCGCGTTCAGGCTGGGCAGGCTGAAGCGCTTTTCCACGAATTTCAGCACCGCAGTGTAATCCATGGGCGTGTGAGAAACGTAATGCGGCTTGGCAAACGGCGACACGATGATCAAAGGGACGCGGAAACCGGTGCGGACAAAATCATCCGGCGGATCGTTGGGTTGCAGGTCGCGCGGCTTGATGCCGTCAGGGCTTGGCACGTGCTGGACGGTCGCGTCCGTGGGGTATTTGCCCGCGCCGATGGTCGAGCCTGATGTGAGCGCCTGGATGGGGCGGCCATCGATCATCGGGCTCACGTGATCGAACAGTCCGCCGCTTTCGTCGAAGGTCTCGATGAAAATGGAATCTTTCCACGATGGGCTGTTGATCAGCGCCGTGAGCAGCGAATTCATGAAGCGGGCGCCGTTCTGCAAGTTATCGCTCTTGCCCGGATGCTCATCACGCCCCGAGGCGAAGCCGGGCTCGATGTAAGAGTACTGGGGCAAGGTCCCATTCGCCACGTCCGTCAGGAACTGTGAGATGGGCACGATATGGTCGAGCTTCGTTGATCCATAAGGTTGGAAATTCCGCAGGGTTGAAATCAGGCTGCCGTCAGGCTGGCGGTCCACCGAATAAATCTTCCACGAAATGTTGGCCGCATCCAGCAGTTGAAAGATGGTCTTGGCTGTCAGCTGCGTGTTGGTGTCCTGCGGGGGATGGACCAGGCCCTGTGAAGTTGCCGCCATGGCATAGAGCCGGGCGTCTTCCGTCTGCACGGGCGCGGGAGTATACCAGCGGTCTGAGGTGGCGAACTGCGTGGCAAACCAGTAAGGCGAAGGCAGGTCAGCCTGCGTATAAAAGCCCATGGAGCGGACGCCTTTGGTGTCGGGATCGCCATCAAAAATCGCCAGGCCCGCGGCAGTGTGGACAAAGCCATCCAGCAGCAGCGGCGCATTCTCGGTCAGGTCGAAGCGGTTGGCGTCGCCATGGCTCTCCAGCCACGCCGCCGTGGTGTTGAAGATGCAGCTCGTCGCCAGATGGAAAGTTCTTATCTGTTGCGTGTCCGGAGAATCAGTGGGATTGGTGAAATCGGTTTCCAGGTCGTCAGCATCTCGTCCCAGCCCCAGGCTGGCGCGATAGTCATTGATCTTGCCAAAATACGCGTCGAATGACCGGTTTTCCTGCATCATGAAAATGATGTGGTTCACGCTCTGGAGTGAGCCAGCCGGCGTGGGTGAAGGCGTTGGAGTGGGCGTGGGGCCGCCGGAGCTGACGCCGAGCCCCGCACATCCGGTGAGGACAACCAACGCGAGAAAAGCAAGGACACACGTGAGGGAAACTTTCTTACCAAGGGTCATAATGGGCCTACCTGGCGAGATGACGGTTCGCTTCTGTCACGACAAAGGAAATCGAGCAGCAGCTTGCATTCATCCCATCTGATGTTTTCTTTCTGCGTCGCGTTGGCTGAGCTGGATTTACCTAGTTTTGACATCCCAAGCAGGTGTTCTGACATCGAAGGTTTTTAGCTGTTCTCAATCCTTTAACAATTTGGACCGAGGACACACTTCGTCAGGATTCTGGGGACTCGTAAATGAGAATTGCCGTAGTCGGATCTGGATACGTTGGCCTTGTGGCCGGCGCCTGCTTTGCGGAATTAGGCCATCAAGTTCTTCTTGTCGATAACGATGAGCGTAAGCTCGCTGAACTTCAACGCGGCGAGTGCCCCATCCATGAGAAATTTCTCCCCGAACTGCTGGAACGCCATCGCGGCAGGAATCTGGGCTTTACCGGCGACTTGGCCGAGGCAGTCCGGCGCAGCCAGCTCATATTCATCGCCGTAGGCACTCCACCCAAGGAAGATGGCGATGCCGACCTCTCTTATGTCGAGTCGGTCGCCCAGGGAATTGCCTGCGCCATTGATGACTACAAGGTCATCGTGGAGAAAAGCACCGTCCCGGTCTATACCAACAGCTGGGTTCGCAAGATCATGCTGCTCAACGGCGCGCCCGCGGAGCTTTTTGACGTTGCTTCCAATCCGGAGTTCCTGCGTGAAGGCACTGCTGTGGCGGACTTTCTCTATCCTGACCGCATTGTGGTGGGCGCGGACAGTAACCGCTGCGCGGAAACCGTGGCCAAGGCCTATGAGCCCCTCGTGGACGGCAGCTATTACAAGAAGCCGGATGCCATTCCCGGCCCGGTAATGGGTGACTTCCAGGCGCGTTTGATTCCCACCAGCGCCAAGAGCGCTGAACTGATCAAGCACGCCTCCAACGCCTTCCTGGCGATGAAGATTTCCTTCATCAATGCCGTGGCCAGCGTGTGTGAGGCTGTGGGCGCGGACGTGGAACAGGTGCGTGAGGGAATCGGGACTGACTCGCGTATCGGGCGCCGCTTCCTCTCGCCCGGCGTCGGCTATGGCGGATCTTGCTTCCCCAAAGACCTGCTTGCCTTCCGCTCAGTGGCGCGGGAAAACGGCTGCCATTTTGGCCTGCTGGACGAAACCGTAAGAGTGAATGAAGAGCAGCGCAACCGCTTTATGCGCAAAGTCCGCAAAGCGCTCTGGACCTTGAAGGGCAAAAAGCTGGCTGTTCTCGGCCTGGCCTTCAAGAACGGCACGGACGACCTGCGCGAATCGCCTGCCGTCGCCATTATCAAGGCGTTGTTAAAAGAGGGTTGTTCGGTTACGGCCTATGATCCCGCAGCCATGCACCGCGCCGAGGAAGAGTTTGGCCCCAATAGCCCAGTCAAGTTCGCGGCCGGTGCGTATGAAGCGCTGGAAGGCGCTGACGCCTGCCTGGTGCTCACCGAGTGGGAAGATTTTGCCGCGCTCGATCTTGGCCGGGTAAAGCAGCTCCTGCGCTATCCAATCGTGGTGGACGGGCGCAACCTGTTTCAGCCCGCGCGCATGGAGGCTGCGGGGCTCAATTATTACAGTGTTGGGCGTCCCGACGTGGTTGGAGAGCGCCCAGTTGCGATCAAGGCTGCCCTCAAAGACGCAGCCGGGCATAACGAGGCAGCTTAATGCTTCGTCGCGACAATAGTATTGGAATCGCGGTCAACAGTTGAGTGGTAAGTTCCCTGGGAGTTGGGCCATGCTTTCCGTAGTAGTGCCGATTTATAACGAAGAAGAAAACATTACCGCGTTTCACGCGGCCGTCAAGGCGGTAATGGAAACGATAGACGAACGCTGGGAAATCGTTTATGTGAATGATGGTAGCCGTGACAATTCTCTCTCTCTTCTGCTCGAAATCCAGCGGCGCGACTCGCGCGTGGCCGTGTTGGAGTTTTCTCGCAATTTTGGCCATCAGGCGGCCCTGACCGCGGGCCTGCAAGTGGCCAAAGGCGACGCCGTGATGCTGATGGATGGCGACTTTCAGGACCCGCCGGAAGTCCTGCCCCGAATGGTTCGGGCCTGGAAAGATGGCGCCAAAGTTGTGATTGCGGAGCGCTCCAGCCGCGCGGAAAGAGGCGTCCGTGGCAAGCTGTTTCCCCTCTTCTATAAGGTAATGGGACTGATTTCGGATTTTCCCATCCCTCTCAACGCCGGCATTTTCGGCCTCCTG
>DASSXL010000058.1:0-18976 GCA_035703825.1 Candidatus Angelobacter sp. | reverse complement strand
TTGAGGCGCAAGGGTGGTGTAGTTTGGCCGTTCAACGGATTATGGCGATCAACAAACGATTGAGAATGATGTTCTACGCGCTGGCGATCCTGGAAATGGTCCTGCTTTCGGCGTTTTATGCCTGGGGAGGAGTGGGGCACTAGTCGCCTGAACTTGCCGCGAATTTCGCGAATAAACACGAATTGGTTTTCAGTAAGAGTTCCCGCCGTTATTTTGGCTATTCGCGTTTTTCGCGTGCATTCGCGGCCCACTGCTTTATCTGCGGTTATCAGCGAAAATCTGCGGCGAGAACATTTAGGAAAGCAGCCCTTCCACCGCCACATACGCTTCATCCAGCGCGGCGTCGAGCTGCGAGGGATCTTTGCCGCCAGCCTCGGCCATATCCGGCCGTCCGCCACCGGAGCCGCCGACTTTTTCCGCCACTGGCTTGATCACTTTTCCGGCCTGCACGCGTGAAGTTAGATCGGCGGTCACGCCGACGATCAGCGCAACTTTTCCGTCCTGCACGGAGCCGAGCACCACCACGCCGGAGCCCAGTTTGTTGCGCATGTTATCCACCAGCGTGCGCATCTGGCCGCGGTCGAGATTGTCCACGCGCTGGGCCACAACCTTTATGCCTTTGATGTCGCGCGCCTTCTCGCCGACAGAAGCCACCTGGGAGCCGGCGGATTTCATTCGCATCTGCTCCAGTTCTTTCTGCAGCTTCTTGATCTCGGCGTCTTTCTTATCGAGCTCGCCGCGCAACGCTTCGGCGGGGGAATGAGATTTGGTCTGCGGGATCAGGGAAGACACCATATTTTCCAGCTTGTGGTCCTGGCGGAAATGCTTGAGCGAGCCCTCGCCGCTGATGGCCTCGACCCTCCGCACTCCTGAAGAAACACTGCCTTCGCTCAAAATCTTGATAAGGCCGATTTCGCCGAGCGCGCGCGTGTGTGTGCCGCCGCAGAGTTCGGTGGAAAATTCGCCGATCTTTACCACGCGCACGCGGTCGCCGTATTTCTCGCCAAAGAGCGCAATCGCCTTGTATTCATTGATGGCCACATCTATCGGGACATTCTCGATCGTATCGACCGGCGTATTGCGCAGGACATGTTTGTTCATCAGGTCTTCAATGTCCTGCAATTCCTCATCGGCCACGGCGGCGAAGTGAGAAAAATCAAAGCGCAAGTGGCCCGGGTCCACCAGAGAGCCAGCCTGCTTCACGTGGCCGCCCAAGGTTTCCCGCAGCGCGGCATGCAGCAGGTGCGTGGCCGTGTGATTGCGCATCGTCGATTCGCGCACATCGACATGGACCACGGGATCGACTTTCATTCCAGCAACGATAGGCTGGCGCGCCTTGACCTTGTGGGCGCGCACGCCCTGCACCGGCATATAGCAGCCATTCACTTCAGCCACGATGCTGGAGTGCTTGTCGTCATAAAGAATTCCGATGTCGCCGACCTGTCCGCCGGAGTCGGCGTAAAACGGCGTGTGGTCGAGCACGACCTCGCCTTCTTCATCAGGATTTAAGACCTTTACGCCCTGGCCGTCTCTTACGACAGCCAGCACCTCGCTGCCTTTCGATCGCGTGGACTTATAGCCTTCAAACTCGGTCTTTTTCAGATCGCGATAAACCGGCGCGGCGGTCTGCTTGGACCCGCCTTTCCATGAAGCTTTTGCGCGCTCGCGCTGGGCCTGCATGGCGCGCTCAAAGCCTTCCACGTCCACGCTGAAGCCGGCGTCGCGGCAGGTGTCCATGATGAAATCAAAGGGCAGGCCAAAAGTGTCATACAGTTTGAACGCCTCTTCACCGCGATAACGCAGCTCGCGGGAGCTCTGGTACTGGTGCTGCGCCAGTTCCGCCGGAGACAAGCCCTGCTCGCGCAGAGGATCGCGCGAGAGCGCAACGCGCTGGCTGTCTGCCTTTTCTTTGCGTAAGACCTTCAGGTCGGCCTCAAGCCGCGCCAAACCTGCGTCGAGAGTATGCGCAAAGCGGCGCTCTTCTTCAAAAACGATCTTTGCCACGCGCTCCACCTGGTCCATCAGCTCGGGGTAAGCGTTTTTCATCAGATTGCTGACGGAGGTTACCATCTCATGCATGAAAGGCTTGGTGGCGCCGAGCAGGCGTCCGTGGCGGATGCCGCGGCGCAGGATCTTGCGCAGCACGTAGCCACGGCCTTCATTGGCCGGCAGAATTCCGTCAGAGATCAGGAACGTGACGGCGCGAGCGTGGTCGGCAACCACGCGCAGAGAAGCTGCCGAACGGGAGCTTTTCTCCGCCGCCAGTTCTTTTTCCAAATCGACTCCGGTGAGCTTTGCGGCGGCCGCCAGGAGCGGAATGAAGAGATCGGTATCGTAATTGGAAATTTTTTCCTGCAGGACGGCCGCAACCCGTTCCAGCCCCATGCCGGTATCGATGGAAGGCTTGGGCAGCGGGTTGAGCGTGCCGGTCGAGTCGCGGTCAAACTGCATGAAAACCAGGTTCCAGATTTCCACGTAACGGCCGCACTCGCAGGGGAACTTGCAGTCGGCATGGCCTTCGTCGGATGCGGCGGGCCCCATGTCGTAATGAATTTCGCTGCACGGGCCGCAAGGGCCGGTATCGCCCATTTGCCAGAAGTTGTCCTTCATTCCCATGTCAAAGATGCGCGCTTTGGGGACGCCCACGGCCAGCCAGTGCTTTTCCGCGTCGTCATCGCGGGGAATGCCCTGCTCACCCTTGAAGATCGTGACGTAGAGCTTGTCGCGCGCAATGCCGTACCACTCTGATGCGGTCACGAGTTCCCACGCGTAGGCGATGGCCTCAGCCTTGAAATAGCTGCCAAAGCTGAAATTGCCCAGCATCTCAAAGAACGTGTGGTGGCGCTTGGTGAAGCCGACGTTCTCCAGATCATTGTGTTTGCCGCCCGCGCGGACGCACTTCTGCGAACTGGCCGCCTTGTTGTAGTCGCGCTTCTCCACGCCCAGGAACACGTCTTTAAACTGGTTCATGCCCGCGTTGGTAAACAGCAGCGTGGGATCATTGGCAGGCGCAAGTGACGATGAGTGCACGCGCTTGTGCCCTTTGCTTTCAAAGAAGCGCAGGAATTTCTCGCGAATTTCAGGGCCGGTCGGCATCGTTTCTCTATTGTAACTAAACCCATACCGCGGATTTACGCGGATGAACGCGGATCAGAAAATTGCCAGAACTGCCAAAATCTCCGAAATTGAAACCTAAAACCTTTGAACTCGGAGGAAAGGAGGGAGGGCAGATCGCCGGAATCGCACGTGATCGCACGGAATCGCCGGAATCGGGAAATCAGGGCATCGGGACATCCGAACTTTTGCTTTCCGATGTCCCGATCACCCGATGTTCCGATGTCTCGATCTCTCACGGCTTTTCGCCCTGCGCTTCCTCAGGTGCTTCCTGCTGCTTGCGCAGCAGCGGGAACAGGATAACGTCGCGGATCGAACGTGAATCGGTCAGTAGCATGGTGAGCCGGTCAATGCCGATGCCTTCACCACCAGTCGGCGGCAGCCCATAAGAAAGGGCACGGATATAGTCTTCGTCCATGGCGTGGGCTTCTTCGTCGCCGCGTTCTTTTTCTTTTAGCTGCTGCTCAAAGCGGCGGCGCTGCTCTTCGGGATCGTTAAGCTCGCTGAAGGCGTTGCCAATCTCCAACCCGCCGACGAACACTTCGAAGCGCTCTACCCAGTCCGGCTCGTCGCGCTTGTTCTTGGAGAGCGGCGAGATCGCGACAGGGAAGTCGTAGAGGATCGTTGGCTGGATCAGGTGGTGCTCAGCCACATGCTCGAACATCGCGGCAATCGTCTTGCCCGCGGGTTCTTTAGGATCGTAAGGCATGTGCGGCGTGTGGTGAGCATTAAGCCGTTTTACCAGCGCAGCGACGGAATCATGCGTAGCAAAGTCCGTGATCTCCGGTTGGGGCGCGGCGGCCTCCGGCCAGTACTTAATGACGGCTTCGCGCATGGAGAGGCGCTGCCAGTCGGCAAAGTCAAACTCCTTGCCGTCGAACGTGGCCTTGGTTGTGCCGTTCACATCCAGCGCCACCTGCTTCAGCATGTCTTCGGTGAGCTGCATCATGTCGTGATAGTCGGCGTATGCCTGGTAGAACTCCAGCATGGTGAATTCAGGGTTGTGCTGGGTTGAAATGCCCTCATTTCGGAAGTTACGATTGATCTCATAAACGCGCTCCAGGCCGCCGACTACAAGCCGCTTCAGGTACAGCTCCGGCGCAATCCGCAGGAAAAGATCAATATCGAGCGTGTTGTGGTGCGTGACAAATGGCCGCGCGGTTGCGCCGCCGGCGATGGGTTGCATCATCGGCGTTTCCACCTCAACAAAATCGCGGGTGTCCAGGAATCTGCGGATCGACTGCACCACTTTGCTGCGCTTGACAAAAACTTCGCGCACGTCCTGGTTCATCACGAGATCGACATAGCGCTGGCGGTAGCGCAGCTCCACGTCGCTCAGGCCATGCCACTTTTCCGGCAGAGGCAGAAAATCCTTGGCCAGGAAGGTGATGTCTTCGGCATGGATCGTCAGTTCGCCGGTGCGGGTGCGAAACAAATAGCCGCTCACGCCAATGTGGTCGCCCAGGTCAAGCAGCTTGTATAGGGCAAAACCTTTTTCGCCCACGAAGTCGAGCTTTACGTAGATCTGGAGACGCTTTCCGCCCTGCTGCAAGTGGGCAAAACCGGCCTTGCCCTGCAAGCGGATCGAGATAATACGCCCTGCCACTTTTACCGCGACGCGTGGATTCTCTAGCTGCTCAGCCGTCTTCTCGCTGAAGTCCGCCAGGATCTGCGGAACGGTATGGGTAAAGGCAAACTTGTGCGGATAAGCCTGCTGGCCCAGGGCTTCAATATCGCGCAGCTTCTGCTGCCGCAACTGGTAAACGCTCTCTTCAAAAGACACTGTGTGGCTGAACCTCGTAGGTGTAAACGGTCGATTATAAATGACGCGAAGCCGCGTTCCGGCATCAGAACTCATGAAGTCTGCGGGCCAACTCTTGTATGATCTTCGGCAGCATAGGAGGACTCAAATGCTCAAAGGTTTCCGGCAATTCATCATGCGGGGCAACGTACTGGACTTGGCCGTGGCCGTGGTAATCGGCGCGGCTTTTGGGGCCGTGGTTACGGCATTTGTTACCAATATTCTCACGCCTCTGATTGCGGCCATCGTGGGCAAACCGGATTTTTCGGCGTTTTACTTCTCCGTAAATGGGGCCGTAATTTCCTATGGCGTGTTTTTGAACGCGTTGATTTCCTTTCTTCTGGTGGCGGCGGCAGTGTACTTTTTTATGATCGCGCCGATGAACGCCTGGAAGGCTCGCGCCGCGCGTAACGCCCTACCGGCCGATCCCACCAGCAAGAAATGTCCTGAATGCCTGAGCGAAATTCCCATTGCCGCGCGACGCTGCGCGTTTTGCACGTCAGTAGTTTCCAGCACTTCAACGCCCGGCAACGCCTAGCGTCCGGCGTAGCGATGGGACGGGTTGACAATGGTGGTGGCCGAAAATGGCCACTCGCCCTGGCCGAAATTCACCAGCACCTGCCCGGCCGCCGTGCTGCCACCGTCGGAAGCGGTTGCAAGAAGGGCCACTTAGCTTTCTCTCCAAGCTGGCACTAGAGTTGCTCCGTCCTTCCCCGAGGACCGACTTCCCATGCTCAAGCGTTTGCTGGTTGTTTCTTTGCTGTTTGCGCTCTCTCTGCCTCTACTGGCCAAACCAAAAAAGAAGATGTATGGCAATGGCGCCGCTGACGTGTTCACAGCCGCGCTGCGCACCGCCCGCGAGCGCCACGTGGTGACCTACGTGGACGAAAAGATGCTGATGTTCACCTTCCAGACGGGACATTCATTCTTCACTAAAGGGTTTGTCGCTAACGCGTCAATTGAGCCGCAGGATGAAAATCGCGCCACGCTGATTATCAACGTCCAGACCAAAGACGGAGAAGCCGCATGGGGCGCAGGTGATCGAATGGCCGATAAATTCTTTGACCAGGTGAGAGAAGAGCTGGCTGGGCAGGTCAAGCAGAAATCTTCCGTCAAACCGGAGGAAGCAAGCGTTCCCGTAGCATCGCCCAAGACCGTGCCGCCGGAGCCCTCGTTGACCACGACTTCGCTGCCTGCACCGGGCAAAGCGGCGTTGGGAACGGTAATTCTTTCGGCAACGCCGGAGAATGCCGAAGTATCGGTCGATGGCAATTTCGTCGGTAATGCTCCCGTCAACTTAAAGCTCTCGCCAGGCAAACATACGATAGTGGTGACCGCGAAAGGTTACCAGGGACTCACGCGAGACATTACGGTATTGCCCGATTCTGAAGTCCGGCTCACAGCGAACCTCGATCAGTAAGCCTGGACGGTAAAGCGGAGGGCTCGGCAGCCGAATACGGGAGCGAGCGTCTTACTGCAAAGGTCGTGCCTGCGCGCACCATTGTCATTTACCGGTCAATGTGGAAATTCACGAACACCGTGGTTTCCACCTCCACCGGCTGCCCGCTGAGCATGTAGGGTTTGTAACGCCATTGCTTCACGGCATCCATAGCGGCGGTCACCAGCATCGCATGACCATCGATCACTTGCAGAGACTCAATCGTGCCGTGCGCAGAGATAACTGCCCGCAGCGTGACCGTGCCCTGCACGCGCGCTCTTTTGGCGATCATCGGGTAAACAGGCTCAACCTGGCTTTGCAACATTCCCAGGGACACTCCTTGCGAGACAATCAGCCGCTTGGGAATTTCAGATGGCTTTGGCGCGGTCGCGGTGCTTGTGCGGTTGGCCGTGCTGATCAACGACCCGATAACTCCGCCCGGCTGGCCTCCGGGCACTCCGCCGACTACGCCCCCGGCCACGCCTGTCGCCGGAGGGGGCGCCTCTTCTTCCTTAATCATCTTTACTGCTTTGGGAATCTTGCTGGGCGCGAGCAATTGGCCATTCACAATCTGGCTCACCATCTTCACGGCCTTCATCGGCGGCGCCGGCGCTGGTGGCGGGGGCGGCGGCGGTGGAGCCACCAGGAACGTTACCAGTTGCTGCGCGGGCAACACGTCAGTAAACCACAGTGGAAGAAGAATAAGAACGGCGACAATCAATCCCTGAACAAGAAACGAGAACAGCGCCGCCCCTTTTCGGCGTCTGCGCTCAGTCCTGCTTAGTTCCAGCAGGCTATCGGAGAACATCTGCCGGGAAGGAATAAATGTTGACCGGGCAGTATTGACCGGTCGACGAGCTTTCTCCACAAGAAACGGTTTTTCTTCTTTTTCTAGCGCCGGCAACGCGTTCATAGTGACAACTCCTTGATTCTGGCCAGAGATGGAGAACTCCGATTTTCCCCTTTCATTGCCATGCCCGACTGTGACGGCGCTCACATTTCATCGGCCGCGGCACCGGGAGATGCATACGATTGTCCCGAATCTCGCTTTGCCAAACCGCGGGTCCTTCGTCCCGCTCCACCGTAAGGCCTTCCGGCTACGCAATCTTGACAATCGCGCGCTTCCGCCACTAACGTGGAGTGGGTTTTTGCAAGAGGAAATCCGGAGCGGAGAGAAAAAACGATGACAAAGAAACTGGTCCCGTTGTGCCTTGTGCTCGTGTGTTCGCTGGCGTTTGCCCAGGACAAAAAAGCTGCAGCCGATCCCTGGGCCGGGCAATGGAAGCTGGACACAAGCAAATCAAAATTTCACGATCCCGGCCCCAAAGAGGAAACGTTGACTGTTGACGCCGCGAGCAATGAGGCCATCAAGTACTCCATGAAAGGCACCGCTCCCGATGGCTCGGCTTACACTGAAGCTTATGAAGGCAAGCCTGATGGCAAACAATATTCCTTCATGCGCAACGGCCAGGAAATCGGCAAAATCAGTTATCACCGCAACTCTGACCATAACTCCACCGGCAAAGCCGTGTTTATTGACGGCTCTACCATGACCGAGGACGTAACGCTGGCCCGCGACGGAAAAACAATCACGGTAAAGCAGCATCACCAGAGCAAGGCCGGCGCGTATGACGAAGTGATTGTGTTTACCCGGCTATAAGGAAATCGGGCGCGTCTCAGGGACAGTGCTCTCAAAATAGCGGCGCGACGGAAGACTTGGAAACCATCCTCGGGGTGACCGTGTATTGGTTTTCAGATTCAGTCGCGCCATTCCTTCCCGGGTTGTTCTTCCCATGGCTCGTGTGGCGCAGCCGCCGCTGTGTTACGACCATCAGTCCCGGTTCTTCTCCGTGTCTCCGTGAAGGTTTTACTTTTTCGATCACGGACGATTCCGGCGATTCTTGCAACAGGTGGCAACCTACAAATACTTCTCCCTTAATACCGCCTCATGGTGCGCCACATGTCCGGCCACAATGTACGCGCAAGCTCTCACCGTAACCGGGTTTCCGCTGGCGATGCCGCTTCGCCCCCAGGCTTCTTCCGGAAGGTTTCGGAAGAAAGAGATCGTCGCCAGCCGGACCTCGCGGAATTCTTCCACATGGCGGGACCATGAAACGTCATCCGATCTGGCTGCGCTGACCGCGATCTCCTGTTCAAAGCTGGGCAGGGCGCTCTCATGTCCGCGGGCAAACCACAGGGCGCGAAACATAAACAGCCGTTCCGCATCATTCACGTGCCCCCATAACTGGCGGATGCTCCATTTCTCCGGCGCATAGCGGAAAAGCGATCTTTCCTCCGGAATCCCGCAAAGAAATGCAACCGTGTCATCGAGCTGCGCCTGAAGCGCGGATACGATATCGTTGCTGGCAACGCGGTTAATGTAGTTAAAGTAATACGGCGCGGCTTCAGTGGAGGATGGGCGTCCGGTCATGAAAATAATGTTAGCAGCCTGGGACGAATGGAGCACAGGCACTCCTGCCCGTGTCGTTGCCCTCACTTGCGCCTTCGGTCCCCGTTCAGGAAAAATAGCAGACATGTTTCGCCGCAAAGCCAAACCGGAGCCGGTGCAGGCCACCAGCGGACGACTGGAAATCGAGCGCGACGGACACATCGGCTACCTGGAATACACCCTGGCGGGCAAGGTGCTGCAACTCATCCATAGTGAGGTGCCGCCGGCGCTGCGCGGCCACGGACTGGCCTCTGAGCTGGCGCGCTCCGCGCTGGAATGGGCCCGCGAGCAGGGGTTCAAGGTGGATGTGGTTTGCCCTTCGGTGGCCGAATATCTCAAAAAGCATCCTGAATACGCCGATCTCGTTCTCTAGCGATGTGGGCTGCTATGCAATTGATTGCAGAGGCTTTGCGAGCCATCCATTCTAAGAATCTTTAATGAGCCTGACTGAATCCGGAAAGATATCTCTACGCTAGGTAACGGATATTTCCTTACAAAGCATGAAAATCATCGCGGCATCGTCCTGTGATGTGGTGGCGTCTGAAGCGTCCGCATTAAATTGTTCAGAACGGCGCCATCTTAAGCCGAGCGTCGAACATTAAAATTGTTAATTTTCTTGGCCGATCCATATTTTTCCGGCTACTTTGTACTCGCATTCCAGCCCTTCCGGAACCTCAAGGCTGGAAGAGACTACCAAAGAAAGCCACGCTTCAGGCTAAATAACAGACCGACCGAATCCAACCGGCTCCTGCCTGTCATGCCTGACGTGTGTCTGCTCAAGGAGTTCCATCCAACATGAAAAAGAGTCGACGCGATATTTTGAAATTCGGTGCAATGGCGGGCGCGGGACTTGTTATTCCCAAATTTGCCTCTTCACAAACAGTCAACACGCGGGTCCACACGCAGGGAGGTGTCACGTTTCACGGACACGTACAACATCCGGTGGGCCAGCTTAAAACCGCGGCAGCCAGCCTTACGCCATTCGTAGACCAATTGCCGATAATGCCGGTGATCAAGCCCGATCCCAACGGCGTAACCCACATACGCATGCTGCCGGCGTTGCAGAAGGTCCATCGTGATCTTCCGCCGACTCCCATCTGGGGCTACAACGGCATCTGGCCGGGGCCCACGATGGAAGTGCGCAGCGGCGTTCCGGTAAAGATCAAGTATCACAATGATGCTTTGCCCACCACCCATCCCCTCCCGGTCGACTTCACCATTCACGGATCGGAAGCCGATAAGCCGCAGGTGCGCAATGTCGTCCACCTTCACGGCGCCAAGATCCTGCCGGAAAGCGATGGTTATCCGGAAGCATGGATTTCTCCCGATGGCGTGACTGGCCCCGTTTTGTACAACCCGAACGCATTTGTCTATCCCAATGACCAGCAATCCACCATGCTCTGGTACCACGACCACACGCTGGGCATCACCCGCCTCAACATGATTATGGGGCTGGCCGGCGCGTACCTGATTCGCGATGCGGTGGAAGATTCGTTGAACCTTCCCAAGGGGCAATTCGAGATCCCGCTGATTATGCAAGACAGGTTGTTCAATCCAGATGGCACATTCCTTTATCCCACGGCGGACGGAGGAACACACCAGTTTTGGATTCCCGAGTTCTTTGGCGACACCATGTGCGTGAATGGCAAGGCGTGGCCTGTGATTGACATTGAGCCGCGGCGCTACCGCCTGCGCATGCTCAATGGCTGCAACGCGCGCTTCCTGAACATGAACCTGGTGATGACGGACGCCAACGGCGTAGCTCATGGCATGGCGGGTCCGCAGTTCAACGTGATCGGGACCGATGGCGGCCTGTTGCCTGCGCCAGTGGCCTTGACCACGCTGCTGCAACTGCCGGCAGAGCGTTTTGACGTGATCGTGGACTTTACCGGCAAGGCGGGCAAGTACTTTGTGCTCACCAACAACGCTCCCGCGCCGTTCCCGGGCGGCGGCGAAGTTGTGCCCACGCAAATCATGATGTTCCGGGTCTCCAAGCCGCTGTCGTCGAAGGACACCAGCACGATTCCTCAGGTGCTGAATCCCGCGTCGATGAACATCAATCCGCAATCCGCGGTAAAGACGCGCGACCTGATCCTCACGGAACTTGATCGCGCATCGGACGGCTTCCCGATCATCGGGCTGCTCGACAACAAGAACTGGGACGATCCCGTCACTGAAGATCCAAAAGCGGGTTCCACGGAAATCTGGAACCTGATCAACGATACCGGTGACGCCCACCCCAAACACATCCACCTGGTGCAGTTCCAGATTTTGGGCCGGAGGCCGTTCGACCAGGACGTTTTTGACAACACCGGGCAGTTGGTCTTTACCGGCCCGCCGCAGGCGCCGTTCCCGGAAGAAGTGGCCGCGGCCAAAGACGTGGTGAAGTCTTTCCCGGGCACTGTGACCCAGCTGATCATGAAGTTCGATCTGCCGACAGGGACACAAGTAATTCCCGGCAACCGCTACAAGTTCGTGTGGCATTGTCACATCCTTGAACATGAGGACAACGAGATGATGCGCCCCATGGACATCATTGGATGAGCCAGCCCTCAGGCATGCGGCCGGCTGCGCAGGTTGCGGCCGGCCGCGCTTGAGACCATTTTCAAAACTTTGTCTTGGTCAGTTTGGCCGGTCTTTGATCCAAAGGGTCTGAGGTCTAAAGGTCTGAAATGAACTCTCGCGCATTTGTTGCTTTCATCGTCTTTTTTGTAGTCGCCGGTTCGCTTTACGCGCAGGATCAGCCTGCTCCTGTCGCGCTGCCCGTGCCGGACATCGAAGTAGTCAATCAGGATGGCCGGCACGTGCGTTTCAACAGCCAGGTGGTCGAGGGGCGTATTGCCATTGTCACCGGCTTCTTCACCCAATGCAGTTCCATGTGTCCCATCACGCAGGAAAAGCTCTCCCAGGTGGCGAAGCTTCTGGGCCCGCGTCTGGGAAAGGATGTGGTGATCGTCTCCGTCAGCGTGGATGCCGATAATGACACGCCTGCGCGCATGAAAGACTGGGGAGAAAAGTTCCACATCGGCCCCGGCTGGACATTGCTGAGCGGCAAGCGCTCTGAGGTGGATGCACTCCTCAAGTCTTTAGGACTCTTTGTGCCGCTGGCGCAGCGGCATCAGTCGGCGCTGATGATCGGCAGCGCGGCCACCGGCTGGGCCCGCGTCAGTTCATGGACTTCTCCTGAGAAGCTGGCCAAACTGGCGGAGTCAATGTTGCCGGCAAAACCAGTGGCGAATACCAGTATTCATCGCCAGTGAGATAATGTTCGCGTAAAACCGTCGCCTCGGCTTTCCAGGCGCAGACCCTCACAACCATGACCGGGGCCTATTCATTTATCTGCGAATATTCATCGACGGACCTGCTCTGCTCGCGCCTGAACCAACTCGAATGGAAATGGCATGTGGGCGACAGCTACTGGTACGGCGACTACCTCTCTACCCGGCCGTTCCCCGGAGTGCGCATTCGCATTGTGGACTTTCCCACGAAAACAGAGACCGGATATCTCTATGATTCCGATGTGCGCCTCGACAAAGAATGCACCACACCCATGACCGAGATTGACGCCGCGTATCGCAACCTGCTGGCGCAGGTTCCCGCGCACGACATCAAAGAAATTGACTCGTTTGACTGAGACAGCCCTGGCCGTCCCACGCCGCAAATGACAAAGCGGTCGTTTACCTTCATGGCGTTTTGCGGGACAGCTTCACGCCGTCTTTATAAACCGCGTCGATGGATTGCTCGAATGCCCTTACTGTTTCAGGCGGCCAAGCACCGTCTGCGCCAGTTGTTGGAGCTGCTGGCGCGCGCCGGTGCTGCGCGGAATCATGATGTCAAAAACCGCTTTGCCTTTGCGCACCACAATCACCGCGGAAGCAGGCTGGTCCGGCATGGCCAGGCTAAGCTGAGCGTCGTCAGCGCCCGCCAACTGAAGATGTTCGTATTTTCCGCCGCCCTCGCCCAGCACGGTCTTTTCCGTCGCGCTTACCTCCTGCGCGGTGTTTCCAGCGAGAAAAAAGATGTCGAACTCCACCTTGCCGGCCTTGCTCTGGTAGATGCAGTAAGCGCCGTCATTGCCGTCAAGGTTGGCCTCTGGATTTGGCATGCAGGTGCATGACCTTGTGTTTGCTCCCAGAATCAAAATGGCTACTGCCAGCGCGCATGGTTTCTGCTTTAATTACTGATTTGACGGGCCTTTTAGTTGCGGCGCAGTGATCAGAACACCTTAGTCTGGGATTAGGGGTCCCATCCGGGCCGGCGCGGGTTGTGATAATCTGTAGCCACCGGTAACTCCCCACATTTTTCAAAAGCAGTGGCGCAAAAGCGAAAATCCGCCTTTCAGATTTCTTACGTCACCATCACCTATCGCAGCGTTTTGATGGGAATGTTTGGCGTGCTGCTGCTTGCAGGCGTGGTGATGTATTTCGCTTTCCCGGATACCGCGAACAAATTGATTCTGTCCGGACAAATGGGACTGGGAAAAGTGTTTGCAAAGATGGGTCTTTCCAGCGGGACAAACGGATTGACCCCGGAGCCGGGTCCGCAACAGGCCCACTTTACCAACATTGATGGGAACGTCCGCGTGCGCAAAGCCAGCACCAACACCTGGATAGTGGCGGATTACTCACTGGCGCTGGAAAGAGGCGATGTGGTGCAGACGTCTCCTGAAGGGGTAGCCAAGATCGTGTTTACTGACTCCACCAATTACACGGTGAAGCCCGGGTCACTGATCACGATCCAGGAGAACTCGGTGAACTCGGCGCAGCAGACCAAGGTCGCTGTCCAGGTAACCACGGGCAAGGTGGACCTGGCTACGTCAACGCTGATGAGCGGGTCCAAATCGCAGGTGATTGTGGGCAACGCCACCGCGACGATCGCATCGGAAAGTTCCGCCGAAGTGGTGAACAACATACCCGACGACCAGCATGAGATCCTGGTGAAGAAAGGATCCGGTGAAGTGACGCGCGAGGGGCAGACGATTCCTCTGGAGAGTTACACCAAGGCGGCGTTCAGCAGCAACTCAAAGGAGATGATCAAGACCAAGGTATTGCAGCCCCCGACGCTGATTTCGCCTGCGCCCATGCAAAACGTGTTTGTGGATCAAGCGTCAAAGGCCGTGAATTTCTCCTGGGCGCCGGTGGACAACGTGCGTGAATACCGCATCCGGGTAAGCCGGAACGCGTCCTTTGCCGGCCCGGTGGTGGTGGACGATAAAAAGCCTTCTACCCAGGTGCTGGTCACCAATCTACAGGAAGGAGCCACGTACTACTGGCAGGTCAGCTCGATTGGGCAAGACGGCAAGGAGTCGATCGAAAGCGAGACTTACAAGTTTACGGTAGTGCCCAAGGGCACCGGTTTGCTGCCGCTGGAAGTGGGCGATCTGGTGCAGATGGGGCACGTGATCGAACTGAAAGGCCACACCGAGCCGAATGCTCATGTGATGGTCAATGGCCAGGAGGCGGTGGTGGGACCTGACGGCGCGTTCCACCACTTCACCAATCCTCTCCCCACCGGGGAGAACTTGATTACCGTTACGGCACAGAACGCAAAAGGCGAGGCGAATACAGTAACCAAGCACATGACTATACAGTAGAATCGCTTATTGCCCCATTTTGGTTTTTGGATCACAGTATTAAGGTCCCCGGAACAGGTTGAGCAAGAAGGCTGAGGCGCATGGAGTGAAGTGGTCTGCCCGAAGGCGGTCCGGGTGGTGCCGTCCGAGAGAAGTAAACAAATAGAAGAAAGAATCTGGTATGTCGAAAAACGGTTTTAAATCAGAGAATTCCCGCATCCACAACCTGCGCTCGCTTTTCAGCATGTTTTCCAGCGATCTTGCCATTGACCTGGGAACGGCCAATACATTGGTGTACGCCAAAGGCAAGGGTATCGTGGTGAATGAGCCCTCCATCGTGGCCATCAACAAAAACACCGGAGAAGTGGAGGCCGTGGGCAAGGAAGCCAAAGAGATGCTGGGCCGCACGCCGGGAAACATCGTGGCCATCAAGCCGATGAAGGATGGCGTGATCGCCGACTTCAAGGTCACGGAAAAAATGCTCAACTACTTCATCCAGAAGGCGCACAACAGGAAGATGCTGGTGCATCCGCGCATCGTCATCGGCGTGCCTTCTGAAATTACCCAGGTGGAAAAGCGCGCGGTCATGGATTCAGCCTATCGCGCCAAGGCCAGTGAAGTGCATCTGGTGGAGCAAGCCATGGTGGCTGCGATCGGCGCCGGACTGCCCATCACCGAGCCCAGTGGCAACATGGTGGTAGACATTGGCGGCGGCACCACGGACATTGCCGTGATCTCACTCAGCGGCATTGTCTACTCCCGTTCCGTGCGCATGGCGGGCAATCAGATGGATGAAGCCATCATGAATTACCTGAAGCGCAAATACAATTTGCTCATCGGCGAGCGCACGGCGGAAACCATCAAGATTGAAATCGGCTCGGCGTATCCGCTAGACAAGCCGCTCACCATGGAAATCAAGGGCCGCAACCTGATTGAAGGCGTGCCCAAGACCATTACCATCGACGACAGCGAGATTCGCGAGGCCCTGAGCGAGTGCATCAGCACCATCATGAATGCGATCCGCGTCGCCCTGGAGCGCACGCCACCGGAGTTAAGCGCGGACATCAGCGACCGCGGGATCGTCCTGACCGGCGGTGGCGCGCTGCTCAAGAACCTGGACAAGAGAATCCGCGAGGAAACCGGGTTGCCGGTTTCCATTGCCGACGATCCTTTGGCCAGCGTGGTACTGGGCACCGGAAAAATGCTCAGCGATTTCAAACTCTTGAGAAAGATTTCGATTGAGTAAGGCGTCAACTTAAACCGTGCGACGGACCTGGTAAGTCCGTCCTCATCTGGCCCTCCTTAGCGCAGGTCATGGAAAATTTCTTTTCTCGGTACAAGAACCCGCTGGCCCTGATGGCGGTCCTGTTCATTCAGGTGGTGGGGCTGGCCACCCAGGTGAAGCGTCCGGAAGTTGCCAAGCCAGGCAGCAGCGGGAGCGGAACGAGGCTCATTCGCGTATGGACCGTGACCGCCTTTACTCCCATTGAAAAGATGTTCGTTTCCACCGGGCATTTCTTCCGCAACGGCTGGCACAACTACGCCGATCTTCGCGGCGTGCGCAAGCAGAACCGCGAACTCCAGGATGAAATCGCCCGCCTGCAGATGGAGCAGGTGCGGCTCAAGCAGGATGCCGATCAGGCCCGGCGGTTGCAGGCGCTGCTGGAGTTCAAAGAAAAGTTCATTGCGAAAACAGTAGCGGCGCAGGTGATTGCCACCAGCGGGACGGAGCAATCGCGCCTGATCACCATCGACAAGGGCTCCAACGACCACATCAAGGTCGATATGGCGGTGATTACGCCCGATGGGATCGTCGGCAAAGTCAAAGAAATTTTCCCGCTGAGCTCACAGGTGCTTCTGATCAACGACCACGACAGCGGAGCCGGGGTGATTCTGGAAAGCTCGCGTCTCCAGGGCATCGTAAAGGGCACTCCCCTGGGCGAACTTCAGATCAATGACATCATGTCTGACGAGAAGGTGGAACCGGGCGAACGCGTGGTTGCCAGCGGCGGCGACCGCATTTATCCCAAGGGATACGCTGTAGGCACCGTTGTTGCGGCAACGCCGGACACGGACAACGATCCATTTTTGGCAATCAAGATCAAGCCGGCCGCGGACCTCAACCGGCTGGAAGAGGTGCTGGTCATCACCAAGATGGCGGAAGAAACCCAAACCGCCACCGGCTCTGTGCCCATGCGGGCCGCCGACATTCTCTCGCAGAGACTGCCGAGCATTCCCAAGCCGGACCCCAATGCCCCAAAGGCGCAAGGTGGGACGGTTCCCGCCGTGCCGGGAGCAACGGCCTCGCCGACGCCCATCAAGACTCCGAAGCCGGCAGGCGTCGCAACAGAACAGGCGCCGGCAAAGACGGTCCAGGGGAATCCGCCACTCACAGGAGCTGGAGGCAAAGCGCCCGGCGCAGCCGCCAGCCCGCAGAAGCCGCCAGCGGCTGTAACTGGAACCACAACGCCTGCTGCAAACTCGCCGAAACCACCAGGGACCGCGACCGGAACCACAACGGCGGCCCCATCCGCTAATAAAGCCGGCGCAGAAACGAAAAAGCCGGCCAGTGCAGGAGCAGGTTCGGCAACTCCAACTGGTTCTGGCGGAGCCGCCGCCACTCCCACACCGCCTAAGCCCAAACCGCTCCCAAAGAAGTCCCCAACGCCTCCTGCCGATTCAAACGCGGCAGGCGCTACGGAAACCAAGCCCTCAGGACAGCCAGGAGCATCCACGCCGGCAGCTACGCCGTCGCCCACCCCGGAGAAGCCGCCGCGATGAACTCCAGCGTTTCGTTGACCTCCCGCGAGGAGATTGAGGTACATCGGTTTAGCTGGCCAGTTTCCATCGGCATTCCGCTGGTGGCCATCTTTCTCCAGGTTTTTCTGCGCATACGTCTGCTCACAATCCTGGACTTGCCGCTGCTGGTGACAATCTTTTTCGCCGTCGCCCGCCGCCGGCCCATTCCGGGCATGATTACCGGCGCTTTAATAGGCACGCTGCAGGACGCATGGACAGACCATCCGATCGGCCTTTTCGGGATCGCCAAGACCATCGTCGGCTATCTTGGGTCCTCAATCGGAGTAAAGCTCGACGTGGAAAATCCCGGGTCACGCTTCCTGATGACCTTTGCCTTTGTGTTGATCCACCGCTTTGTGTACATGGCGATCAGCCTCCAGTTGGTCGGCGGCAGCGAAGCATGGATGTGGAGCCATACGCTGCTCTCAGCACTGGTCAACGGACTGGCCGCTGTTGTCCTGTTTATCCTGCTGGATAAGCTCAAGCTTAGGAATTAGAACCAAAGGCAAGAACTTACCGCGGATTTGCGCGGATGCTCGCGGATTTGAAACCCCACTGCGCAAAGACGCGGAAGTATAAGAAACCCGCCTCTTTTGGGAAGGCGGGTTCTGTTGGGTTAAGAATTTTACTCGTTGGGTGGTTGCGAGAATCGGTCCCGGTCGCGTTCTTCAATGCGCCGCATGGCCCCGAGCAGATGGCAATTCGCGCCTGCCCGAAGCTGCTCATGCTGGCGGTTAAGGTTCTGCATCATCAGCGGATCGAAAATGCCGACCGCTTCCAATGCCGCCATATTGCGATGGACGCGAGCGAACGCTGCGTTGAGACGGTTGAGAAGATCGTAGATGAGGGGTTTTTGTACGCTGCTGGAGTCTTTTGGTGCGCTGATAAAATCTGTGTCTTTTTTTGTGTAACTGATTTTGGGAAACGATTCAATGAGAAAGAAGCGAAATTTGAAGAAACGAATTTTGTAAAGCAGGTGGTTAAGATTGTGAAGCCCATTTTCCACGCTTCGCCTACGTCGGGCGAAAGCGTGGGCCACGTGCCACCCAGCCGAACTGTTATCGAACCAGAAGAGGCTTCAGCTTGCGGAGGTTGCAGGTTGCGCTGCGCGCCGCTAAATTAGGTGAGAGAAGTTGGAGTTGCACATGGAAAAGTCCGTCACTGAAAAATCAGGCTCAGCATTCATCGACCAGAAGATCAAGGAACTTGGTGACTGGCGCGGGAAGACGCTGGCGAAAGTGCGCGAAATCATACGCGCAGCAGACCCGGAGATCGTGGAAGAGTGGAAGTGGGCCAAGGCGACATCGCCTGGGACTCCCGTCTTTTCCCACGGCGGCATCGTCTGCACGGGAGAGACATACAAGAACGTCGTCAAGATGACATTTGCCAAGGGAGCCGCCTTGAAGGACCCTTCAGGCCTGTTCAACTCTAGCCTCGACGGGAACGTCAGGCGAGCCATCGACATCCACGAAGGCGATGAGATCGATGAGGCGGCTTTGAAGGATCTCATCCGCGCCGCGGTAGCGCTCAATCTCAAGGGCAAAACCAAGCCCAGGCCCCAGCGGAAGCCTAAGTTGACGCCCCGGAGAGCGAGCAGCAAGCGAGCCGGCTAGAGCAGTTTTAGGGTTAGCTAGACCGTGCACAGCCGCCTCGGCTGTGCAACCTAAGCTCCAGGGAGAAGCTGATCTCCAGCCTGGGGGCGTCGCATGCAGGGCATTCAAAAGCCATAGGGGCTTGGTCGCGCAAGGTTCTAGGACCAGAAGTCAGCCGGAGTGGCCGTTCAGAAGGGCCATTGGTCCTTCA
>DASSXL010000224.1:0-28297 GCA_035703825.1 Candidatus Angelobacter sp. | reverse complement strand
TGCGCCTCAAAGCTGCGGTAATGCCCGGTAAGCCCATGCAGCAGGTAGAGCACGGGATAGCGATTCTCAGTAATGAAATAACCTTTCGGCAAAACCACGCGATATTGCATTTCGCGTTGCAAGGCCTTGCTGAAGAACTTTACGTCCTGAACGCGTTTGCTGCTTTCGGGCTGCGGCGCGGGCACGGGGGTTGCTGCAGGAGCTGTTGCCGGAGGAGAAGCAGAGCGCGTTTGTGCGTTAAGGCCTGTGCCGGTACGAGCCATGGCAACACACAGGCAGATTACTGCCAGCAATCGCAAGGTAGAAGTTTTGGGCATAGGCAAAAGACGGCAGGACGCAGGGAATGTTAGCAGAGCAAGGCAAGAGCTCTTACCGCGAAGGACGCGAAGGGCGCAAAGCCAGCAAAAGAAAAACTCTTTGCGGCCCTTGCGCCCTTTGCGGTGAATCTATTTCTTGTCGCTTTCCAGCGGCTTGCGCGCGAAATGGAAGAGCGAGAACGCGAGCAGGGCGAACATGACCACCCCGAAGAGGTTGGCAAAAATCGGATGGTCTCCCATGAACGGAATCTTGGCGCCCCAGGCAATCGAGTTTTCCGGAAGCCAGCCCTGGGTTTCCATCAATTTGACCGCGATACCCAGCAGACCAACGATACCCCCGGCGGCGATGAGCCCGCTGGCGTAGAGTGAGCCGGGACTCACGTCGCTTTCCTCAGCCTTTTCACCGGCACGTTCAGCAGCGCTTTCAACCAGCCAACGCACTACGCCGCCGCAAAAGATGGCGAGCGTGGTCGCCATGGGGATATAAAAGCCAACTGCAAACGACAGCGAGCGGATGCCCAGCAGTTCCACCGCGATCACCAGGAAAACGCCCAGCAGAATCAGACCCCAGGGCAGTTTGCGGGTGAGGATGCCGTTGATGACGGTGGCCATCAGCCGGGCTTGCGGCGCTGCCGCTTTGTCGCTGCCGATGCCATGGACCCACTGGATCTCGATCTTGCCGGTCTGTGGGTTATACAAGTAGTTGCCGTCAGGCACGTCTGGCGAGTTGAGCGCATTGATGAGGAGCATGCCCTGAACGGATTGCTCGTGAGTGGCGCCGCCTGACTTATCGGCGGCCATCTTGACCGTGGTACGACCAAACTTGGTGTTGTTGTCCTGCGTTACGCCTGAGGGAAGGTTGTGCAGGTCCACGGGAATATTGGCCGGCCGGAATTGTTCCAGCCCCTTATCCATGCCGATGAGCGTCGCTCCAATAGCAAACACTGACACCATTACGCCCACCACAAGCGCGAGCTGTTGTCTGGATGGAGTTGCTCCCACCAGAAAGCCGGTCTTCAAGTCCTGTGAGGTGTTTCCGGCATTTGCGGAAGCGATGCAGACTACTCCGCCGATTGTGATGGCCAGAGCAAAGAACGCCGATGCTGTCCAGCCCATCACCAGAAACACGGCGCAAGTCGCCATCAGGGTGGCAATGGCCATCCCGGAAATCGGATTGGAAGACGTTCCAATCAATCCCGTAATGCGCGACGACACCGTGACAAAGAGGAACCCGAAGATTACCACCAACAATGCCGCGAAAAAATTGTTTACGACCGAAGTGTTTGCTCCGGTGACGGGGAAGAACGTCAGCATCCCCCACATAAACAGCATAAGGCCGCCCGCGCCGATTAAGGCGTATTTCAAAGGAAGGTCGCGGTCGGTCCTGCGCATGCTTAGAACGCCGGCAGACCCGGCGGCCAGATCTTTGGCGCCTGCGCGAATCGCACCAATAATCGTGGGCAAAGTTTTCAGTAAGGTAATCAATCCGGCCGCGGCCACCGCGCCGGCGCCCATAGGCCGGATATATTGACGCCAGAGATCATCCGGCGACATGTCAGCAATCAGTTTGGTGCCCGGATATAAGTTGGTGGTAAGGTGCGATCCAAAGAACTTGATCGCGGGCATGACGACCAGCCAGGCGAACACGCCGCCCGAGAAAATCACGCCGGCAATCCTTGGCCCGATGATGTATCCCACGCCAAGATATTCAGTCGTTGTGTTGGCGCGGAATGAACTCCCTTTCAGCCAGTCTGGATTGTAGGTTGGAGTGCTCGGCCAGGCGGCGAACATGTTTTCATTCTGAAAGAAGGTGTATAAGGCGCCTATGCCAAGACCGGCGAAGACCCGGCTGGCGAACGATCCTCCTTTGTCCCCGGCGATGAGCACATCGGCGCAAGCTGTGCCTTCGGGGTAGAGCAGATTGCCGTGCTCTTTCACTATCAACTGGCGGCGCAGCGGGATCATGAAGCAAACGCCCAGGCATCCGCCAATCAGCGCCAATAGCGTAATGCGCCAGTAGTCCAGTCCAAATCCCAGGAAGATTAGAGCCGGGAGCGTGAAGATGACGCCGCCAGCCACCGATTCACCCGCCGATCCCGTGGTCTGGACGATGTTGTTTTCCAGAATGCTCGCTTTGCCGAAGGCGCGCAGAATGCTGATAGAGAGGACCGCGATAGGAATGGACGCCGCCACGGTCAGTCCGGCGCGCAGACCCACGTAAACCGTTACCGCGCCAAACAGCAGCCCAAAAAACCCACCGAGCACCACGGCGCGGATGGTGAACTCCGGCCGTACCTCTTCCGCCGGGACGTAGGGTTGAAATTTTGGTTCTTCAACTTTCGCTGGTACGGTTTCGGCCACAAGTTCCTCCAGGTGATCAGGCGCGCATGAAATCGAGGGGCAAGTTAGCACATCCAAGCGGCTTGTTACAAATTGAGCCTGCTAGTCATCGGGGTGACTTGGCGATAGGACAAGCAAAATCTACCACGGAGACACTGAGACACGGAGGTGGGACAGAATAGACCCAAGCTTGGTGAGCGCTTTGAATTCTTCACGATACTAATGCTCTGGCTGCTTGATCTGCCGCTTCGAATTCACGCGATCTTAAACCCAATAGCATTGCTTCCCAGCAGCAACAAAGCTATACTTTGGCTTGAGCACAGCCTTCTACGCGCTTTTTGCGTCTTTCCAGAGGAGGGTCGTCTTCAGTAGTAGTGTTCTAGACCGGGCTCAGCGGGTCCCCCATCGCACCACGGCGTTGCGCGATGCGACGAAAAGTGCGGTCAAAGCGGCCTCGGCAAGTTTGTTCTCACTCCTGTTCCCTTCCGATTGCCGCATCTGCCAAACTCCGCTCACAACCATTTCCACTCTGCCTGTTTGCGAGCCATGTCTGACGCGGATTGTTCCGCTGGATGGGCTTCTGTGCCGGGTATGCGGGGAGAAATTATTCAGCAACCATACCGATAGCAAAGACGGTGCGTTGTGCGGGATGTGCCGCCGGGCGCAACCGCATTTTCGTCGTGCGGTGGCGTATGGCGCTTATGAAGGTGCGCTGCGCGACGTGGTGCATCTGTTCAAATACGATGGAGTCAAGCCGGCAGGAAAGCTGTTGGGAAAGCTGCTTGATCGTGCCGCCATCGCCATGGCGCTGCCGGATGCCGTGATAGTGGTGCCGGTGCCGTTGTGGTCAGGCAAGCGGCATGCCCGCGGTTTTAACCAGGCAGAAGCCATCGCCCGCGCTTTTATCGACTTTCAGAGTGCCAGCAGCATCCAATTGGATACATCTGTTCTGGTCAGGACGCGCGAAACGGCATCGCAGACCGGGCTTACGCGGCATCAGCGGCGGGCCAACGTGCGCGGGGCCTTTGCCGTGGTGAAAGCGGAGAAGGTGAAGGGACGCAGCATCCTGGTGGTGGATGACGTGATGACCACCGGCACAACAGCGGGCGAATGCGCGCGGGTGCTGCGGCGGGCAGGCGCCAAAGAGGTTTTTGTGGCCACGGTAGCGCGGGCCACCAAAGAAGCAGCGAGCGTGCCGGCCATAGCGGCCGGCGCTACGGCGGGAGGAGAACGGGGCCATGCATGAACGGGACAAACGCAACAAGCGCCACCACGGCGAGACGCCAAAGGAACCACCCAAACCGCGGAAGAGCCTGATCATGCAGACTCCGGTCCTGGTCTTGAACGCGTCCTATGAGCCCATCAATATTTGCGCCGCGCGCCGCGCGATCGTGCTGGTGCTGAAGGGATTGGCCATGCCGGAAGAAGAGAACGGACACTTTCTGCATGCTGCGCGCCTGGCCATGCGTGTGCCTTCAGTGATCCGGCTGCTGGAGTACCGCCGAATTCCACACCAGACGCGGGCGCTGTCCCGCAAGAACATTCTTCTGCGCGACCGCAACACCTGCCAGTATTGCGGCGTGCTGCTCTCTTCCGGAGATCTCACGCTGGACCACGTGGTCCCGCGCTCGCGCGGCGGTTCGTCTACGTGGGAAAACCTGGTGGCCTGCTGCCATCCCTGCAACCGGCGCAAAGGCAATCACCTGCTGAGTGAAACCGATATGAAGCTCCTGAAAGAGCCGCGGCCCTTCACGCTCCACACCAGCCGGCACATCATGCGGATGATCGGGCGGTCAGACACGAAGTGGAGGAAGTATCTGTTTTATTAAGGACTTCCGTCAGCTCCCCGAAACAAGCAGAGTGTCTGCTCATGGGTATTTGTGTCCCTGCCATTCTCAATATGAGCATGCACGTGCTCCAAGGTAAATTCTGCACTCTTGGAGCATCTGCAAACCGCTAAAAACAAACTATTTAGCGCCTGGATGAGCCAGATCCGATGGCCCTAAAAATGCACATACGGTAGTGCCTGCCGTTTCGTCAATTATTTGTCGAAGCAAAATACAACTTTAGAAAAAAACTTCCGGGCGCGTCAGCCAACGCGCAAGGAGGCACTTACCCAGGGAGAATTGATGGCAGAAACGGTTTTGGACCAGATTCTGGAAGATTTGCGCAAGCAAGCGGTGACGCATTATCCCCAACGAGGCGAATTCAAAAACTTACGGGTGGTAGGCCACACCCCAAAGAACGATCATTTTATTTACGACGTGTGCATGGACTTTGCCGCAGGCAGTGAGCGCGCGGCCATTAAGGTCTATCGTCCGGGCAAATGCGGCGGCACTGGCAAGTCAGTCGCCCGCCAGGAGAATGCCAACCTTCAATACGTCAACCAAACGCTTACGGCCAAGAAGAAGCTAGATGGCCTGCCCCGCCTGCTGGGCGACTACAGCGACCTTTGCGCCGTGGTCACGGACAAAGTGGCCGGCCTGCCGGTGCAATCGATCATTATGAAGGCGGCGTTACTGCCCGGTTTTGCCGATAACGGCAGCATTGCGCTGGTGGCGCAGCGCGCGGGAGAGTGGCTGCGCGGGTTCCACAAAGCCACCGCGGATGCGCCTGAGCCATTCGATAGCGGGGCCCTGATCGCCAGCCTGGAAAAGCTCTGCAAGAGCTGCCTGAATGAAGGGCTGGACCAGGAAGCGGTCCAACTGATCATGAAGGGGGCGCACACGGCGCTGGCCCGCAGCCGTAAATCGTTGCCCAGTTCCGCCGTCCTGTGCGACTTTACCCCGCTCAACGTGATTGTTACCGAGAACGGCGTTGGGTTTTGCGACTTTGCGCGCATGAAACGACGCGGCAATTCCTTTGACGACCTGGCCACGTTCCTGGCGTCGGTGGAAGCGCTGGAGAAATATCCATTCTGCAATCGCAGCATCACAGGGCAGTTACAGGAGCACTTCCTGAGCGCTTACAACGTCAGCCAGTCAGACGCGGCCATCCTGCGGGTATTCAAGATGAAAGCGCTGCTGGGGATGTTTGCCCAGGGTCGGACGGTAAAAGAAAGCGCGGTGCGCAAGAAAGTGATGTGGGCCAACGTGATGAAGAAGTTCATCAACCAGGCGGCGCAGAGGTCGATGTCGCCGGCAGCAGCGTAAGAACGTACCCACTTGAAATACAAAAATGCCGCCATAAGGTGGCATTTTTGTTTGCCGGCGAAAAATTTGGGCCGAATGAACGCGAAAAAGCGCGAATCTTAAACTGTGTTGTGGAGCGCAGCCGCCCCCGGCTGTGTAGGTGGTAGATCATCGCAAGCGAAAGCGCCTACGCTCCATGGGTCTAAATTCACTAGCGCAGGCGAGGGCGCCTGCGGTCCACAGTCTTCTTTTTTTGCAAGCTTCTTCTCTTTGGGAATTTGTACTCAAACTCCGCCATCCGCACTTTCCGTCCGCTGAATTTCACTCCCTCCATTTCCAGCCGAAAGCGCTGATCCAAACCGCCTTCGCCGGGGATTGCGATCCTGCCTCCGGCGGCGACCACGCGGTGCCAGGGAAGACCGTGGGACTGGCCCAATGTGCGCACCACTACGCGCGCGCCGTTGGGAATTCCGGCGGCCCGGGCAACGGCCCCATAGCTGGAAACATGGCCGCGCGGAATTTTCAGGATCGTCGCGCGGATTCGCGAATAGATCGGGTTTGGCTGTTTCACTTTTGCCATGAGGACATTTTAAATAGTCCCGGAATGCGCGGTCATCGCCGGCACAACTTGTCCGCAAAAGTGCAAGGCCCAATGGTCTTTGCTTCTCTGTGCAGCAATGATAAGCTTCGCCCCATTGGGGGAGCGTTATGGCATTGTGGGTGGAAAACGAGGCGCGGAGAGCAAACCGCAACCTGCTGCTGGTGAATGGGCTGATCGTGGCGGTTCTAGTTCTGATTGTCGCGGGCAACTACCGCTATTGCGCCAACTTCGTGCTGGGATGCAAGCCGGTATCGGCCGCGGAACTGGCCGGCATCCAGACGCCTGACCAGCAATGGCACAACTTCGTGACCGTGACCGGATCAAAATCCGTAAGCACGGGATATCAAGACGTGGAGAGACGCATGCAGGGCAGCACCGTGGTTTCCACAGAAGTTAAGGACGAATATGTCTATCTTCGCGTGGGCGACAAGATTCTTCTGGTGAAAGCGTCTCCAGGAAAAGAACAACTGGAATACTCCGGCCAACTGGAGTACACCACCAATCCAGTGAAAGAAGACCTGCTGCGACCTCTGGCGGCGGAAGACGCTGAACTGGCCAGCGAAGTACTTCCCTATACGCTGAATGCCGCCAACTATCGCAGTAACGGCTATGCCATGTTGATCATCGGCCTGCCGCTGCTGGCGCTGGCGATATGGAACCTGTCAAAAGCGATGCGCCGCGCCTCGGAGATACAGACATCGCCGGTATGGAAACACCTTGCCGTGTACGGCAATGCTGAGCAGCTTTCCCATCAGATTGAAGCCGAGCTCCAGCCGGGCATGATTCGAAAGTACGGCAAGCTCCAGCTCACTCCGCAGTGGATGGTGAGGCGCAAAATGTTCAGCACCTGGGTTTCGCCTGTGGGCGACATGGTATGGATCTACAAAAAGGTGACCAAGCACTCGGTCAACTTCATTCCCACGGGCAAAACTTATTCTGTTGTCCTGGTGGGACGTCATCGCCAGCGCACGGAAGAGCAGATGAAGGAAAAGGCCGTGAATGAGATGCTGGGCGACCTGGCGGCGCGCGTACCGTGGGCGCTGTTTGGCTTCGATAAGAACCTGGAACAGGCCTGGAGGAAGGACCCGGCCGGCGTGATTGCGTCAGTGGATGCGCGCTATCAGGCCAAAAGCGCCTCCGTATAAATAGATTCCTGAGCGAAAAGAACGGCCCGGCATTTACGCCGGGCCGGTTTTGTTTCAACCCCCGCCATGACGGGGGCTAGCTGCACCCAGCTAGAAGCTGGGAGCAGCAGTTGTGCCAGGAGGCGCGATCAACGCCTTCTGATTGTTGATGGAGTCAAAGGCATCTTTGGCGATGACCTGGCGGCCCTTGATGTTGTTGTACCAGACAGAACCATTCGGGATGCTTGCCACCGGCGATCCATTCACGCCCGAGAGGAAGTCGGAATACAAGAGCATCAGGCCAACGGTCGTGCCCAGGGCGGGAGGTGCGATGCCAAATTCAGGCCGCGCATCTTCCGTTGTGCCGCTGCATGTGCTGCCGCTGGACCCATCGAGCATGGCGCAGACCTGGGAGAGATCAATCGCCACGCCGCCCAGCGCAGGCGTGCTGCCGCCCAGGCCGTTGAAGGCGCCGATTCGATTGCCGCCCAGCGATGGAGTGCTGAAGTACACGTCCAGCGCCGTGGCCAGCATCTGAGCCCGCAGCATCAAGTTGCAGGTGTTGGTGCTGCTTGTACACTGGGCCGCCTTGATGATCCCGGTTGCATAGCTCGCATCCTGGCTGCATGTGGCCGTTGCGCTCAGGTCCTGGAACGGATTGAACTGCCGCAGGAAGGCATTCAGCGAAGTTCCGCTGGTTCCGCCGCAGTAGCTGGTGATGATCCCCTGGCCGTTCTTGTTCTGCCAGAAGCCCATGGTCAGCGCGCCGGTGTTGGTGTTGCAGACAGTTACGGTCTGGCTTGAGTTCTGTCCGGTTTGCGTGATGGTAGCGGTGTTGGGATAGGACGCGCAGGTTCCCGGCGCCGCGTTGGGTACAGTGTGGGAATAGGTATACGTCGCACTGGCAAAGGGCGGTGTCGTGGTGCCGGTTAACGTGCCAAGCGTTGTCAGCGTGCCCGGCGGGCATGGACTGTTGAAGCAATCCGTTACGGTCACAGTCTGGTTGATATTCGTCGGATTCCCCGCAGACCCGCTGTTGAAAACAAAAGAGGCGCCGCCCGTCGCGGAGCTGTCCGGGGTGTGGAACTTGGTTCCGTCCCAGGTGGCGGTTGCGGTGTTGTTAGCGGTAACGTTGTAAGCAGGCTGAGAGCTGTAGGTGCAGCTGTAAGGCAGGTTCAACGACCCTCCAGCCGGCACGGTTTCATTCACCCCGCCATTTGCGTCGGTAATCACACAGTTGCCGCTGTCATCCACCGCGTCGGTGACATTGACGCCGGTAATAGCAAAGGCGTTCGCGTTGGCGACAGCGATCGTCCCGTTCACCTGCCAGTTGGTGTCTGCAAAGCCGGTTTCAGCCACATTCACCGTGTAGTTGAACGTGATAGATCCGCCCGATTGTTCGACCTGGGTCTTATCCACCAGCTTTTGAATTGACCAATTGAAGGTGCGGGTGAAAGTGGGCGTTGCTGTTTTGCTTACTGCCAGATCAATACCGGTGTTGCCGAAGTCTGGAGCAATCACATTGTCGCCGGCATTGAGAGGCACAGAAATGGTCGAGGTACACGCCGGTATGGGCGCCGTGAAATTGCATCCCGTCACGGTAATGTCTCCGCCGCTCTCGCCGGGATAGGTCCCCTGGAGTGGCGCGGTCTGTGACCAGAATGGCTGCAATTCTTCACTCAGCGTCACGACCTGGGGTGAGGAGTTGAAGCCGGTAACGGTGAATGTGGTGCATCCGGAGTCGTCAGTGGTCTGTTTCACAGTCGATCCGTCGCCCGTCGTGTTCACGGCGTCGATCGTCCAACCCGACAACAGCGGCTCACTGCCGTCGTGGCTGCCGTTGTCATTCACGTCCCAGAACTTGCAAACAGTCACTGTCGCGCTGTTGCAATTCTCAGTACACTGCTGCGCTTGCACTTTGAAGTTGTCGGTCTTGCTCTTGTTATCGCAAAAGCCGAAATTTGCGCAGTTGATTGGGTCATAGTCATTGACGTTGGTGAGCCATACCTTGTACTCACCACCGGGATTGGGCGTGTCGTTAAAGTCGGGCTGGCCGGCAGGACAACCGCTTTGAGCGCATAGCTGGACGGGAATAGAACCTCCATTGGACAGGTTGACAGCACCGTCGGCGTGGAAGTTTCCTTGCCCGCCATCGCTCGCCGTACATGCAGCAGGAGGAGCGCCAACGGGAGCCCCTTTGAAAATCCCTCCCAACACAACCACCTGGCGGCAAGTGACGTCATCGGTTGAGAGCAGCACATTACCGTTGGGGTTGGTTACCTGGAAATAGTAAGTGCCATCGGGTAGACCTGCTGAATTTGTATTCTGCGGGCCACCATTCAGATAGACGACATCTTTGGAGGGATAGATATTTCCGTTTACCGTGGTGCCATTGGCAAACGTGGTGAAGATGGATCCGCTAAAGTTTTGTGCGCTGGCAGGCGCGGCGGACACAATCAATGCTAGAACGGCCAATGCTGTAACCAGTCCGGGAAGAGATCCTGGACGACGAAGCGACATCATGTTGCTTTTCTCCTTCAGCCTTGTTGCGTTTAGGGGGTGGCGCCGCAAAGGCACCTCGACGACCGGACCTGAGGTCGGAACGGAGATTGGGATGATCTAGTGCCCTATGGATCAATGCAACCCATGGCCGGAAGTCGATTGCCGGACTATACACGAAAGTGCATGTACTTCGAGGTAAAACTCTTTAAAAAATCACCTTATGAAGGGAAATGCATTTGATTTGCAAGCTATTGCGGACAAGTTATTAACAAACTCTAATTCAGGTAAGGCGTGACCTTGCGCCGGGAACGCGCAGTAGGCAAACGAACCAGCCGATCCAATGTGACCCAGATCATTTGACCGCGGGCGGGGCAGCCGTTACACTGCTTTTGGTTGATTTTGAAATTGAAATTCAATTTCATTTTCAAAATGGATTTCCGGGAGATTGGGAGAAACTGCCGTGTCCGCTAGGAGTTTGAAAGCCATCGCCGTGCTGCTGGGACTTGCGCCGCTCTTGCTGGCGACGCCCAGCGCAAGCGCGCAGGAAAGTTACTTTGTCACTTACACCCATCACATGGAAGAGCCGGGCAGCCTGGAATTTGCCACCAAATCCGTCAGCGGCTTTCCCAAGGCAGGCAATGCATTCTGGGGCAATGCGATTGAACTGGAATATGGAGTAAAGACGTGGTGGACCTCAGAGTTCTACCTCGACTCGCAAACCACGGCCAATGAAAGCAGCGTGTTTACCGGCTTCCGCTTTGAGAACCGCTTCCGTCCGCTTTTGCAGGAGCACTGGATCAATCCGGTGCTCTATGCGGAGTTTGAAGACATCAACAGCGCGGACAAGGCGCTGCTGGAGGTTGTGGGACATGACGGCGTGGCGGACTTTCTGGACAGAAATGACCGCAGCGAGAAGAAACGAGAAGTGGAGCTGAAGCTGATCCTAAGCAGCAACTTCAAAGGATGGAACATTGCCGAGAACATGACCGCGGAAAAGAACCTTGCCGGCGAGCCGTGGGAGTTTGGCTATGCCCTGGCCGTGAGCCGTCCGTTGGCTCTGGCTGCCAGCGCCAGCGAATGCCGCTTCTGCCGCGAGAACTTCACGCTGGGCGCTGAACTTTACGGAGGGCTGGGCGACCGCTACAGCTTTGGCCTGCATGACACCTCGCATTATCTGGCCCCGACCATGGCTTTCCGCATGCCCAGCGGGCCGACGTTCAGTGTCTCGCCGGCGGCCGGACTCAACAGCAACAGCCACGGCTTTCTGCTTCGCTTTGGCGTTTCTTATGAAATCAACCAGTTTGTTTCACGGCTGAGGGGGAAGCGATGATCAATGCAAGAAAGCTTCTGCTGCTCGGCCTGATCATCGGCCCTGCCCTGCTTTTTGCCGCCGCAGGCGACGGGCTGTGGATGATCAAAGTACCTGACAAAGCGCGGGCCAAACAGAACCCATTTGCCAGCGAAGCGACCGCGGTGGCGGCCGGCGCCAAGTTGTACCGGCAGAACTGCGCCTCCTGCCACGGTAGCGAAGCCAGAGGAGACGACAAGCATCCTGACCTGCATAGTGAGAGGATGCGCGCGGCCTCGCCGGGCGAACTGGAATGGCTGCTGAAGAACGGCAGCATGAGGAACGGAATGCCCTCATGGTCAAGGCTGCCGGAGCAGCAAAGATGGCAGATTGTGAGCTATCTGAAGAGTTTGCAGTAAGATTTTCTGAAATCCTGAAC
This sequence comes from Candidatus Angelobacter sp., assembly GCA_035703825.1. GTDB lineage: Bacteria > Acidobacteriota > Terriglobia > Terriglobales > Acidobacteriaceae > Angelobacter. The sequence continues at coordinate 16,555 of DASSXL010000224.1, read as the reverse complement.
CCGCGACTTTTGCGGGTGAGGGAACCCTATCATCGCGATGCTCTTCGGGTGTTCTTAATTGCCAATTCAAGCGCGAGATCACTCCGGCCTACTCGCGCGCTCTGCCTATTCACGGCGCAAAAAGCGGCGTGCGAATGGGAACCTGACTGCGCGCGCTCGCTTAACGTCCGTCGGGCGGACGATTCAAAACAGGCAATAAAAGCTAAACAGGCACAGGCGAACCTGGCGAGCATCGGGGCAATAGCGTTCCCTCACCCGCAAAAACCGCGGGTTCTTGATTTCAGAGAGCTAGTTTCCGTTCGGGCGGCGTTCCCGCTCGTAGGGTTTTTCCAGATACTTGCGGGCCTCGTCCAGCGCGCCCTGCGTGGGATCGCCGGTCTGGATGGCCTGGCGGTATTCGTTGACGGCGCGCTCGCGCTGGCCGGTGGTATCAAAGATCTTGCCCAGCATGATGTGGCTCCAGACCTCGGTCCAGCGAGGATCGCCATCGCCATTGAGGGCCTCGCGGAACTCATTGGCGGCCGACTGGTAGTTGCGCTGCATGAAGAAAATATCGGCAATGCGGTAATGGGCCAGCGAGCTGTTCTTGTTCACGTCCAGCGCTTTATTCAGTTCGGTAAGCGCCTCTGAGAGATTGCCTTGCGCCGTAAGCTCCTGGCCGCGCCGGATGGCCACGCGCACGCGCAGATCCCCGGAATTCTTGAGCACCCAGTTGTTGGGATCGAGCACGAGGCGGCGCGGCTTGCCGAAGGTCTCAATGGAGAAGGCTGAATCCGTGCCGACGACCTCGATGCGCTTCATCTCGGTCTGTCCGTCGGTATCGACTTTCAATTCCAGCGGCATGCGGAAGAGATCAAGGTCCTGAGTGATTTCACCGACCACGCGGAAGCCCTTCTTCACGCGATAGACGGTGTACTTCATCTTGAATTCAGGCGCACCGGTGCCGTCAACCCATTGCGCGAAGAAGGCGGTAAGCTTGTCACCATAATTTTTTTCCGCCACTGCCTGAAAGTTGGCGACCGAAGCTGACTTCCCGGCAAACTGCGTCATGAATTCTTTCACGCTCTTATCGAAGGCCGCGTCGCCGATCACCCAGCGCAGCATATGGAAGATCATGCCGCCTTTGTCGGTAACCAGGGCCTGGAATTGCGGGGAAAACGTATCGAGCTTGCCGATGCTGCCCAGCGGCGTTGTGTCATAGGCAAGAGCGCCCACGGCCATATCGCGCGAAGCGTCTTCAAAGGCCTGCTGGCCGGCGGTGGCCTGCACGTAGCGCATTTCGGAGTCGCGCGCGCCGCCATCCATGAGCCACCAGTCGTCTTTGCTGGCAGGACTCACGGTTGCGCCCCACCACTGGTGGCCAATGGCATCGGCCAGGAAGCGGTAATTGGTTTTTTCGCTGATATCGCGCGTGGCCAGCGCAGCGACCTCCGGGGCCCACCACATGGGCACCGTGTCATCTGGCAGTTCGACCAGCTTTAACGTGCCGCCACCCGGCGCCGGGCCGTAAAGCGAGGTGAAGTATTCCAGCTCCTTGCTGGCGGTATCGGCATAGGCGGAAGCAAACTGCTTCTTGTTGGCGCCAAAATAGACCTTGATGCTGCCGACCGCGCTCTCCTGGAAGTTGCCGGCGATGATGCTCCCAGGAAAGCTGGGCTTCTGCCAGCTAAAGGAAGTGACGGTCTTGCCGGCGGCCGCGGGCTTGGGCGCGCCCTCGCTGCCGCTTCCCACCACGACAATCCCGGCGGGAGCAGTCACGTTGATGGTGGCGGTGAAACGGTCAATGCCGTAATTGGTTACGGGGAACCAGCGGCCCGGATAGAGAAGGTAGATTGCATCGTCGCCGATGTAGGCCAGCTTGAGGCCTTCCACCGGACTGTCATCGGCATTGGCCAGCGCGCCTTCGTAGTCAAAGGTGAGCGTGGAGGCGCTGCCCTTGGCCAAGGTGGCAGGAAAGCTGATGCGGACAGTGTTGTCCTGGGTGACGCGCTCGGCGGTGAGGGGCTTGCCCTTTTCATCAAGCACCTTGGTTACGCGCAGGCCATTGTGCAGCTCAAAGCTGGCGAAATTGATGTCTTCAAGCGCCTGGAATTTGACCTTGGCGCGCGCCGTGAGGCGGTGGGTCCTGGGGACGATCTCTGCGTCGATCACGTAATCCTCGGCCTTTACCCGGGGGCGGTCAGCCGCCAGGGCCGGAAGGCACAAAGCCGCGATCAGGCCAGACAATAGGAAGGCACGTCGCAGGGGTCGTCGTGCGATTTGCATGTATTTCTCCAAAGCTGCTGAGAGGTACTTGGATTAGATGTAAATTTTCCCAGAAAAGCTGCCTTAATACTAGTTCCGTGGAAGAGCCCAAGAATTTGTGGAGCGCATCCGCCCCCGGCTGCGGAGCAAAAACTATGGGGGCGCAGGCGAGGGCGCCTGCGATCCAGCATCTTGAGCGATACCGGCCAGTATCTCGCGGGCAGCCCGATGGGCCGGCGGCTCGGCGTCTTGAGGGTCATGAAGGCGCTGCTGCACCATTTTCAGGGCAGCTTCCATCTGCTGGCGCGCGGGGCCGTCAGGAATGATGGAGTTCAACTCGCGGACCACGTTCTGGGCGGTGAAGTCTTTCTGGATCAGCTCAGGGACGATCTTTTTTCCGGCGATCAGGTTAGGCATGGCGAAGGTATCCAGCTTGACGAGGCGGCGGCCAAGAAGCCACGTGAGCGGAGCCAGCCGGTAGACGACGATAAATGGCGTCCCGGAGAGCGCGGCTTCAACTGTGGCAGTTCCACTTGCGACCACGGCAGCGCGAGCGTGCATGAGCGTGGCGCGGGCGTTAGAGGTCAGGTGGATGGGGGTGCTGTAAGCTTTTTCCGGGGAGTTTTTCACCTCAGCGGCTAAGGCCGGAGGATTTGATGGCTTTGAACGCAGGCCTAAAGGCCTGCTCCACCCCGGGCTGGCAGGCTGGCTGCCGGTCTCGGTGGAAGAGCGGCCCTTCAGGGCCGCGTCAGGGTCATTGATGAATTGGGGCTTTAGCCCCCGTGCCTCCAGTTGTTCGCGCAGCCAATCCTCCCTCAGCGTGGATGCCACTGGAAGCACAAACTCAAATTCACCCTGCTTCCGCAACTGCTTCGCGGCTTCCACCATCGGCAGGAGATTCAATTTGACTTCTTTCCGCCGGCTGCCGGGCAGAAGCGCGATCCACTGCTTTTTGGGATCAAGAGAGTGTTTTGCGGCAAACTCTTCCCTCGAAATCTGAGGCGGTGGCACATACGCCAGCGGATGCCCGACGTAGCTGACTTCGACGCCGTGCCGCGCATAAAACTCCTGCTCGAAGGGAAAGATTACGATCATCTTGCGGACGTATTTCCTGATCTGCTTGACGCGGCCGGTGCGCCAGGCCCATATCTGCGGGCTGACGAAGTAGAAGACAGGAATGCCCAGGCGGTGTAGCTCGCGCGCCAGCCGCAGGTTGAAGTCAGGGAAATCGATCAGGATGGCGGCGTCAGGCTTGCGCCGGGCGGCTTCAGCAACCAGATGCTTGAAGCGGCGACGAATGGCGGGCAGGTGAGTGACGACTTCCACCAGTCCCACGACCGCAACCTCATTGGCGTTGACCAGCAGCTCGGCCCCGGACGCCCGCATTTTTTCTCCACCCATGCCAAAGAAGGTCGAGCTGGGAGCCGGCTGGCGCAGAGCCTCGATAAGCTGTGAACCGTAGGTATCACCTGAAGCTTCGCCGGCGGACAAGAGAAAATTCATGCACAGAGATTTTACAGTTCAAGGCAAAAAACACGTTTGGCCGCGAATACACGCGAATAAACACGAACCAAAAACTTGAAAATGAAAAATTCGCGTTGTTCGCGTTGGTTTGGAGCAAAATGGTTTGCAGCTAAATGGTTTGCAGCTAAATAACTCGCGGCCAATGATTTTCGGGGCGAGAGGGTTCCCTCGCCAAGCGCTGGACCTACAGAAAAAGCTTAGCCGTGCGGTTGGCGTGCGCGGTCGACCTGCGCCTGCTGGAACTTCTTCGCCAGCTCAGCTTCGTTTAACTGCTTCAGGTTCCTGATGATGCGCCGATAGTCGAGGTTGGAGGCGACCTTGGTATCGATGTCAGCCAGAAAGGTGATCAACTGGTCGCGCTCTTTGGGGGCAAGCTCATGCAGATACCCGGCAAACGCCTTGGTGTAACGGCTGCCGTAACTGGTCAGGACATACTGCAGGCAACTGGGGGCGTCGGACTGGTATTCAGCGTCCTTGCTCAACTGGACCAGCAGTCGCCCGACCTGGTCTGAATGATGGGACTGCAACGCGGAAAGGGCAAAAATATAGTCGCACTGGTAGCCGTCGGCCAGCGAGCCTCCGGAGCCAAACATGGCCATAAACCCACGATAGTCCTGCGGGAAAGCCTTGAGATAGCGCTTTTGCGCGGCGCGGTCGCTGGGGTTGGCTTTGAGGTGGGTAAAGGCGGACTTCAACTCTTCCGCGGCTGTCCTGGCGCGGGGCTTTGGAGACCCTGCCAGACCTGCCAGATTGATCACAAGAAGCAAAAGAGTGACTGTGATCGTGCGTTGAAACATTCGTCCCCTGAAGGCCGTTCCGCTGGGCGGCCAAATTTGTGTGACGCCTATCTTAGCATTGGAAAACTAAAGGAGATCGCCGGAATCGGAAACGTTGGGCTCGCTGCGGAGATACAGAGAACAAGTTATCGGGAATCCAGGGCCTTGCCGCGGGCAAGCGGAGAAAGTCGAATCTAGTTTCCCTGAAAGTTCTCAAGGGGATAGGGATCGCCTGGCTTACGCTCGGGGACAAAGCATCACGGCTTATATCCCGGACCTCTCAGCACTTTTCCCGGCAGCGCGTTCGTCGGCTTGCCGCCCTCGATCACCAGGACGCCGTTGACCAGCACATACTGCATGCCTTCAGAGAGCTGGTTGGGATTCTCAAACGTTGCGCGGTCAGTGATGGTCTGCGGATCGAAGATTACGACATCGGCCCACAGACCGGCCTTTAACACGCCGCGGTCGCCCAGGCGCATGCGCTGCGCCGGTAGCGCCGAGAATTTGCGGATGGCGTCTTCCAGCCGCAGCTTCTTTTCTTCGCGGACATACTTGCGCAGGATGCGGGGAAAAGTCCCGTAAGCGCGCGGATGCGGATGCTCCTGGCCCAGCAAGCCGTCGGGCGCGGTGCCTTGCGAATCGTTATCGACCGAGACCCACGGCTGCTGGAGCGCAAGCGCCACGTCAGGCTCAGACATGCCAAAGACCGCAACATAGGTGTATGCGTTGTCCTGGATGAGCAGGTCGAAGATGGTGTCGATCGGGTCTTTGTTCCAGAGCTTGGCGATCTCGGCCACGGTCTTGCCCTGCAGCGGCAGAAGCTGCTGGTTCTGGACCACGCTCACCAGAATCGCTTCCGGGCCTGCGATCTCCTGCCATTCGTTGTCCCACTCAGTAGAAGGCGTCTCCATCTCCTTGCGGATACGCGCGCGCAGGGCCGGGTCCTTGAGGCGCTCCACCATTTTGCCGTCGCCGCCGTCATGCGCCCAGGGCGGAATGAAGGCGGAAAACGAATTGAACCACGCGGGGTAGGCGTAAGTATTGGCGCTGATGTCGACGCCCGAGGCGCGGGCTTTCTCAATCTGGGCGACGATCTGCGGCATCTGTCCCCACTGCGGCTTGCCCGCGGCCTTCAGGTGCCAGATCTCCACCGGAATGCGCGCTTCGCGGCCAATGCGGACGGCCTCGTCAATGGCGGCGGTGATGGCCGAGCCTTCACTGCGCATGTGTGTGGCATAGATGCCGCCGAACTTAGCGGCTTCGGCTGCTAAGGCGATCAGCTCTTCCGTGGTGGCATAAGGCGCGGGCGCATATTGCAGCGATGTGGAGACGCCGACAGCGCCGTCGCGCATGGCGTCGCGCACCAGGGCCTTCATCTGTTCGAGCTGCGCGGGCGTTGGCTGGACCTTGTCGTCACCGAGGACCATGCGCCGCACCTGCGTGGCGCCTACGTAGGTCCCCAGATTGATGCCCATGCCCTGCTTTTCCAGGCGGGCAAAGTACTGGCGCAGGGTTCGCCAGTCCGGCGTGATCTTGAGGTGGTCGTAAGAGAGCTGGTCGGCTTTGATGATGGCATCATTGAGCGGCGCGGCGGAGCTGCCTTCGCCAGTGAACTCGGTGGTAATGCCCTGAAAAATTTTGGAAGGCAGATGCGGGTTGACCAGGATCGTGAGCTCGGATTGGCCCAGCATGTCAATAAAGCCCGGAGCAACGACCATGCCGTGCGCGTCAATGGTGCGCGTGGCCTGCGCCGCACCCAGAAAGCCGATGGCGGCGATGCGTCCGTTGCGTATGCCGATATCGCCCGAGTACCAGGGCGAGCCGGTGCCGTCAATGATGTGGCCGTTGCGGATGATGAGGTCGTATGGCGGCGCGGGTTGGGAGCGGAGGGGAGTGAGGCAGATGAGAAGGACGAGAGCGGTGATCAGCCGTGGGCGAATGTGTTTGGGCATGTGGGCTCCGGGAAGAATTCTAAAATGCGAGCAAGTGTGGCGTAAAATCCCGCAACCATAGACAGCGCAAGAGTAAAGACAGTCCTCACTTTTGCTCTTTTGCAGTCCTTCCGCTGCCAGGATGTCTGCTGATGGTTGTGGGATTGTCAGAGCGAGAGCGGGGAAGCAGACAGGCGTCTATTGCTCTCCCATCCTCAGGTCCTGTGTTATGCGGTCGCCCGCGCCTACTTCAATTTCCTCGGTCACATTGCGATCCAGCTCGAACACCTCGTCCGATAAGATAAGTCGCGAATGGTTCTTATTCAACGCGAGCAGCTTGTACTTTCCCGGCGCGATCCCCTGGAAAACATAGCTGCCGTCTTCGGATGTGTGGGCGCCGGCGACGACAGCAGAGAAAGAACCATCCTGGGCGAGGAGGAGAACCAGCACGCCGCCCACGCCGCCTTTTTCGCCGCGGACGATGCCGGAAACCTCTCCCCCATTGGGGGCAAGTTCAATGAGCACCTGTTGTTGTACCGGTCCGCCGCCGATTTCGAGAATGCTGTCGTGAAACTCGCGCTCGCCGATTTCAAGTGACCTGACATAATAAGTCTTTGGTCCCCCGCTCACGCGGACATGATAGCGTCCGTGCGTGACGCCCATCATCTTGCAACTGCCATCAGGCGACAGTTTACAGGTATGGCTGTCCTCGGAGATGAAGAGCCCGAATGGCTTGAGGGTGATATCGACATCCGCCGTGCCATTCTCGGTTAGAGCCTTGATCCGTTTCCAGTCTGCATCTCTGATCTGAGCGATAAGATCAACCGGCGCCGACAATGCCAGGTGAATACGCTCAATGCTGGCATTGGTCAATGCGACATGCGTGGAATCGCTCTTGTCGCTTCTAGCTTCGGCGGAGAGACGATAACGGCCCGGCGGGACTCCGGTAAAGATGAACCTGCCCTTTTTGTCGACCGTGCCGCGCCGGGTATGCCAAGAATTTTCGAGGCTAACGGAGAGCGGAGCGTCATCGACGTCAGCCACCACGTCGCCGCTGATCTGAAGCTTCGACTCGGGGAGCATCTTGATTTCTACATTGGTTTCCTGGCCAGCCCGCGCCATGACCGGCACGGCGCCATTGGCGGCCAGGGCTCCTGGAAAATAGGTCACACCGTAGCTCAACTCTACCGATCCATCCTTGCGGACCTCAGGGATCTCGGACCGCCGGGGCGAGGCCCTAAGCAGATGCAGGCCGGAACGCAGGTACCCAATCGCAAATTCGCCGCGATCATCCGTCTCGCCGCTGAACCATGACGAATGACCGAACGCTTCCACGGTGACGTGCTCCACTGGCGCTCCGTCCGCACTGACCACACGACCGGAGATGATCGCATAGGGTTCGAGCTGGAGAAGGATGTCCTTGATCTCTTCCCCCGGTTTCACTGGCAGTATCGGTGGTTCACCTGGTAATGGATCGTCAACCCAGTTATAGCCATTCCGGTCGGCCGACACAGAGTAGGAGCCGGCTTCAATGCCAATAAGGGAAAAGCGCCCATCACGGCCGGTGACCGTGCGGCGATAAGAAGAAAAACGGCCGGATATCTTGCGCCGTAACTCTACCTCAACATGCGCCAAGGGCTCGCCGGTCAGGCTGTTGGTAGCCATGCCGTAAAGGCTCGCAGGCTTTTTATCTTCGGCAGGACTGTCCTGTGCAGGCGCGCCTACAGACGCCAGCAGCAGTAACGCCACTCCGCACAGCCTAGGGGCGTGATTCATCGTTAGCCTCGTCTTCCACCCTGAGATCCTTCACGGCCCTGGCCCTCGGTTTCAACTCCACGGCTTCAACGATGAGGCCGCGGCGGATCGCCGCTGCGGCCTGATCACATTGCTTCCGGCTGTAATCATTCCTGGCCAGGATGCGATAGTGACCCGGAGCCAGACCCTTAAAACTGTAGACGCCGTTTTCGTTGGCTTCTGCCGACTGGCATTCCACCTGATCCACGCTGTAGCCCTCGTGCTCGGGAAACAGGAGCACTTGCGCCCGCGGTTGCGCAGTATCAGCCTTTGCCTTCCGCACCTGACCTGTGAGGCGAGCGGCTCCAGCTTTTAGCATGATCTTGAGCTTCATGCCCGCCGCGCCGCCGGAAAAATCAAGCAGCCCGCCACGCACTATCGCGTTGTTCAGCGCAACAGTGATGTAGGCGTCCTCCGGCAACGGCGAGATATCGATGCGATAATGGCCGGGAAGGACGTTGTGGAACGTGAAATTGCCGCTTGCGTCTCTTTCACCTTGCGGACGGCTTGTGAAATTGACTGAATCCAATGTTACTGAGATGGGTTGGTCCGGAGGCGACACAAGCCCGCCAGCGAGAGCGACGGTTGCCGTGACTTCGCCCCCCGGGACAAGAACAAGCGAAATTCCTTGCAGGTCGGAATCGGAGAGCGTTACCTCGGCGATCCGGCTGCGCAATTCTTCGCCGCCGCCTGCGCAACACTCTGCGTAAAAATAATAGGTCCCGGCGGTCAACGGCGAAGAAGAGAAACTGATAGACGATGCTGCCCCATTGGCCCGGGCTTCGCGCGTGTTGAAGTCCAGCCTGCCGGATTCCCAACCTTCTATCCCAATCCTGTCGCTGTCAGCCGGTGTCCAACAAAGAGTGAGCGACCGATCGCCTTGGGGAAGGCCGGTAATCTCCCCACTGACCTGAAAGGCAGCGGGACGCACCAGCTTGATCTCCACGCCGTTCACCACGCGCCCGGCGAATGTCTCCACCACTGTGGCGCCGCCAATTTGGGTGGCGCTGGGATAGTAGGTGTGCACGTAGCCGCTCGTGGATCCTGTGGTTTCAGAAAGGGAATATTTGCTGCCCTCCACGCGGTATTTCCCCGGCGGCACGCTCACCCTGAATTCGCCTCGCCCGTTGGTATAACTGAATCCAGCGGTCGCCTCATCCACCGAGATGGCCATGACCCTGGCATTGATCATGGGATCGCCATGCTCGTCCAAGACCCGCCCTGCGATGATGGCCCGTTCGACCATCGGCAACACCAGATCAGCGGGGCGCTCGTCCGCCTTGAACTTGAGCCTCAGAGCGCCAAACCATGTGACCGTGGACTTCTTTCTGTCCGGCACAAAGATGAAGTCCCGTTTTTCCGCTGAGCCCGTGTAGTCTCCGGCGGGGATATCGGGAATGGAAAACCGGCCCTGGGCGTCGGTCATGGCGCCATAGACGATGGAAGACTCTAAACCGGGATCTTCGGTAAGCATCACGTGTACGCCACTGAGCGGTTTCCCGGTCCGTGAATCAACAGCCGTTCCGCGGACACTGACCGTGGCGTCTGGCGCGGCGTTATGAGAAGGCTGGGCCAGAGCGCCCAGGCAAATCAGGAATAGAAACCACAGCCGATAGGATTTCATAAGGATCAGCGCACCTTATTTTCAGCTTCCGGTTGCACGATTTGCAAATGGGGCGTTTGAGCCTGAACGCTACTCTCACTCCGTGATCAGGCGCGTGATTATCCTTGACAAGTAGGCGAACAATTGGTAAAGTAGGTTATTTTCCTCCTAGTGAGGAAAAGCAGTAGGTCTATGCTCTTTGACAAATAGCATCATCGGTCAGCACTCAGCAGTCAGCCAGGGCAAAAACCTCTGAAGTGCACGCCAATCTGGGATGGCCTGGGATGGGGTGGGATACCTAGGGAGGGGTAGGAGGGATCGGGACATCTGGCCATCTGGCCATCGGGACATCGGGTCATCGGGGATCAGGCTGGGATGACCGCCTGTAAGTCCTTTGGAATCCTAGTTAAGGGGTACCGGGGGGAGGGGTAGGGCAGATCGGGAGATCGGGTCATCTGGTGATCGGGTGATCGGAAAACCCAACTTCGGAAAAGCTAGTCGTCCGCGCCGACCTGCGGTTGCGGCACACCCAGTTCCTGGTCTTTGTACTGGAGCTGGTAGAGCTTCCAGTAGATGCCGCGATGGGCCAGCAGTTCCTGGTGAGAGCCGATCTCGCGCACGTGGCCCTTGTGCATCACGATGATCTTGTCCGCGCGCTGGATGGTGGAGAGGCGGTGCGCGATGATGACCGAGGTGCGGCCTTCCACCATGCGGGTGAGGGCTTCGCGCACGCGGATTTCGGTTTCGGTATCGACCGAGGAGGTGGCTTCGTCCAGGACAAGGATCTTAGGGTTGTGCGCCAGGGCGCGGGCAAAGGAGATGAGCTGCTTCTGGCCGGTGCTCATGGTGCTGCCGCGTTCCAGCACTGGCGCTTTGAAGCCTTCAGGCAGCGAGCGGACGAAGTCTGCCACGTTAACGTTTTCCGCCGCGGTTTCAATCTCCTCGTCGGTGATCCATTGGGAGCCGAGGCGGATGTTGTTCTCAATGGTGCCGGTGAAGAGAAACGGGTCCTGCAAGACCACGCCAAAACGGCGGCGCAGGTCATTGAGCTCCATCTGGCGGATATCGACGCCGTCAATGCGGATGGCGCCGCGCTGGATATCGTAAAAGCGCATCAGCAGCGAGATGATGGTGGTTTTCCCCGCGCCGGTATGTCCGACGATGGCTACGGTTTCGCCGGGTTCGATGGTGAACGAGACATCGCGCAGGATCCAGTCGTAGCTGTCGCTCGACGCAGGCTGCGGTGCAGGTTCATGCGGCTGGCCGTTGCCGGAGATCGCGCCGGCAGAAACAGCGGGTTGGCCGTTGCCGTTGGAGGCGGCATCAGGCAGGGCCTGATTTTGGTCTGAAGATTCAATCTGGCGGTAGGCGAACCAGACGTGATCAAACTCAATGCGGCCCGCGCCTTCAGCCTTTTGCGGCAGCGCCGGAGAAGTAATTTCGACCGGCGTATCCAGCAGCTTGAAAACGCGCTCGCTGGAGGCCATGGCCGATTGCAGAATGTTGTATTTGTCGCTCAGGTCCTGAATCGGACGGAAGAAGCGCTGCGCATACTGCATAAAAGCAGTGAGCACGCCGATGGTTACGGCCCCGCGAAGCACGCCATATCCGCCAAAATAGATGACCATGGCAATGGCCACGCTGGAAAGCACTTCCACCACCGGATAGTAGAGCGCGTAGGCCAGGATGGCGTCTTTATAGGCGTCCATGTGCTGGGCGTTGACGCGGTCAAAGCTGCGGTAGGCGCGCTTTTCACGGTTGAAAAGCTGGAGCACCACCATGCCGGTGACGTGCTCCTGCAGATAAGAATTGATGCGGGCAATGGCGGTGCGGATACGGCGATAGGAGTCGCGCACCGATTTGCGGAAGACCATGGTCGCCCAGAAGATCAGCGGCAGCACGGCAAAGGTGATGAGCGCGAGCCACCAGTTCATCCCCAGCATGATAAGGACGATTCCGGCCAGCACGAAAATATCTTCAAAGATCGCAACCACGCCGGAGGTAAACATTTCATTCAGCGCGTCCACGTCCGTGGTCACGCGCGTGACCAGGCGGCCGACGGGATTGCGGTCAAAAAAGCCGATGTGCATGTGCTGCAGGTGGCGGAAGATCTGGCTGCGGAAATCGAACATGACTTTCTGCCCGGTCCACAGCATGAGATATGTCTGGGTGTATTCCAGGCCAAAGCTGACCAGCAGCAGAAGGAGGTAAGCGACGCCAAGCTGTGCGATGCCGACCAGCGGCTGCGCGCTGAGAAAACGGTCAAGAATGCTGTGGTTGTGCGCGCTGGCGGAAGAAAGGTACTTGTCGATGGCCGTCTTGGTGAGGAACGGGCCCAGCACATCAGCCCCGGCCTTGAGGACGATGGATATCAGTGCGACCACGACCTGCCATTTGTATGGCCGCAGGTAACCAAGCAGCCGCTTCATCAGACGGCTGTCATACGCTTTACCTAGTACTTCTTCTTCCTGCGCCATGTGTTGAAGACCATTTTAAAGCAAGTAGCGGGGCTGATTGAGTTGGGTGTCCAAATGAACGATAAAGAAGATATTGAGTGGCGGAGCAGGACAAAAGATTCATTGAGATGCGCCGAGTTCCGAGTATTCCGGCACACGCCGGCCCAGCAGCCAGGCTTCCAGCATGGCATTCACTTCGTCCGGCGCTTCCTGCTGGATCCAGTGAGAGACTCCGGGCAGGACGCGGAAGGTGAGATTCGAAACGTATTTCTGTGTGCCGACCGTGGTGCGCAGGCTGAGCGCGACGTCCTGGTCGCCCCAGAGAAAGAGCGTAGGAATGTGGATGATGGGAATGTCGCGGCCAAAAAAGCGTTTCAGGCCGCGACTGCGAAAGAACCCTCGATACCAGTTGAGCATCGCGCGGAGACCGCCGGGCCGCGCGGCATTGGCGCGGTAAATCTCCAGCGTGTCGTCAGGGAAGCGCGCGGGATTGCACGAGGTCTTGCGGATAAGTTCAGAAGCGCCGCGCCCCTGGCGGCGGCCAAGAATCTTTTCCGGCAGCCACGGAAGCTGGAAGAAAAGCGTGTACCAGGATTTGAAAAATTGCCGCGGCTTGCGCACCTCGCGGATGAAGCAGGCTGGGTGCGGCAGGTTGAGAATCGCGAGGCGGTCGATAAGCTGCGGCTGTTCCATCGCAAGGAGCCACGCCAGAACAGCGCCGAGGTCGTGAGCGATCAGGAGCGTTTCCCGCGCATTGGCGGCTTTGATCAGCGACGCGACATCGCCGACCAGAATGTGAGGCTGATAGGCGGAGCTTTCGCGCGGAGAATCGGTTGCGCCGTAGCCGCGCAGGTTGGGCGCCCACACGCGGTATCCGAGGCGCGCGAGCAATGGCATTTGATTTCGCCATGAGTAAGCATGTTCTGGGAAGCCGTGAAGGCACAGCGCAAGGCGATCGCCTGAGCCCATGGTGGCGACCTCAAAGTTAATGCCGTTGGCGGCGACGCGGATGAAGGAGACGTCAGGCCAGTTCATGGGAGATGGGGCGAGCCCTTTCGGCCTTTAAGATTACTCTGCGCAGCGCGATTGCGCGCGGTAGAGACATAGCACCGCTACGCCTCTTGCTAGCTTACCCGCCGCAGCACCAGCGCCGAGTTTTTTGATCCGAACGCGATGCAGTTGCACACGGCGTGCTCGATCTGGGCCGCGCGTCCAACTTCAGGCACGTAGTCCAGGTCGCAATCAGGATCGGGCTTTTCCAGGTTGATGGTCGGCGGAATCTGGTTGTGCTTCATGGCGATGAGCGTTGCAGCGATACCCGCGGCGCCACAGGCGCCTTGCGGGTGTCCAATCTGGGATTTGAGCGCTGACATCGGGACTTTATGCGCGTAATCGCCCAAAGCGAGCTTGAGCGCGGCGGTCTCAATGCGATCATTGAGCTCGGTGGAAGTTCCGTGCAGGTTCACGTACTGAATATTTTCCGCCGAGACGCCAGCTTCTTTCATGGCCAGGCCAATGGCGCGGGCGGGCTCTTCTCCGCCTTCCACCAGGCGGACGCGATGGAAAGCTTCACAGGTCGAACCATAGCCGGCAATTTCAGCATAGATGTGCGCGCCGCGGGCGCGAGCGTGCTCGTACTCTTCCAGCACAAACATCCACGAACCTTCAGCCAGCACAAAGCCGTTGCGATCAAGATTGAATGGGCGCGACCCCCGCTCCGGCGCGTGGTTCCAGGATTCGGTCATGATGCGCATAAAGGTGAATCCCTTGAGGATGCCCCAGGCAAGAGGCGAATCGACGCCGCCAACGAGCATCATGGGCAGCGTGCCCAGTTGAAGTTGGCGCGTGGCGTAAGCGATTGCGTCCGTCGAAGAGGTGCATCCGCTGGTGACGACGTGGCTCAGGCCGCGAAAGCCAAAGCGCATGCTGACCTCACTGGACATGGTGCCCATGGTCCCGCTGGGAATGCTGAAGATGCTGATCTGCTTTACCTTGCCTGCGTAGTACTTGTGATATTGCTCGTCGGAAAAATCGTGCGCGCCGCCGCCTGTCCCAAGCACCACGCCGATCTCGCGCTTTTCGTCGAGAGACATTTTCTCGGGATCAAGGCCTGCGTCTTTCAGCGCTTCGGTGGACGCGGCCACGGCCAGGGGCACGCAGCGCGAAACGTGCTTGCGCTCTTTCGCCTCAATCCAGTCAAGCTCGTTAAAGTCCTGAATTTCGCCGGCGATCTTCACGGGAAGGTCAGAGGTGTCAAACCGGGAGATAAGTTTTACGCCGCTCTTACCATCCAGGATGGCCCGGCAGAATGCCGTTTTTCCGATTCCGTTAGGGCTGACCACGCCCATGCCTGTAATCACCGCGCGTTTAAGCATAGACACTGATTCTATAATTGATGCAGGATTTATGCGCCGTAGAAGCGCGTTTTAACAAATCTATGCATTCAGGCGTCTACATCTCGGTTCCCTTCTGCCGCTCCAAGTGCACCTATTGCAACTTTGCTTCAGGTGTGTTTTCTGCCGCGCAGATGGGACGCTACGTGGAGCGAGTGATCGAAGACATGCGCGCATTTCGCGCCTACGTGGCGCACCTTGGCGCGATCGTTCCCGAGACCATCGACTCCATTTACCTCGGCGGTGGAACTCCCAGCTTGCTGCCTGCGGACGAACTGAAGAAGCTGTTCTTTGCGATACGGCAGGAGTTCAAGGTCTTGCCCAGAGCAGAAGTCACAGTCGAGTGCGCGCCGGGAACATTAACTGAGCAGATCATCCATACGCTGCAGACGCGCGGCGTGAATCGCGTGAGCCTGGGCGTCCAGTCATTTGTGGACAAGGAAGCAGCGTCTGTGGCGCGGCTGCACACGCGGGAGAAAACACTCGATGACATTGCGCGGCTGCGCAAGGCGGGAATCAGCAATATTAATGTCGATCTGATCGCCGGGCTGCCGCACCAGACGCGGGAGAGCTGGGAGTATTCCCTTGAGCAGGCGATAGCAACGGGCGTTCCGCACGTGAGCGTGTACATGCTGGAAGTGGATGAGGACTCGCGGCTGGGGCGCGAACTGATCGCCGGCGGAACAAAGTATCACGCGCATTTTGTTCCGGATGATGACCTGACGGCGGACTTTTATGAGGCTGCATGCGCGCGCCTGAACGCAGCGGGCATCGAGCAATACGAGATCTCGAATTTCGCGCGGCCCGGCTTCGAGTCACGGCACAACCTGAAATACTGGACGCGCCAGCCGTATCTCGGCTTTGGCGTGGATGCACATTCGATGTTGCCGTCATGCAATGGCGAGGCAGAAAGCGTCCGGCTGGCCACAACGGATGACTACGATCATTTCTTTATCACGGCAGATTTCAAAGCTTCAGCGGTTAGCCCGGAGCAGGCAATCGAGGAAAGTTTTTTTCTTGGCTTACGGTTGAACCGTGGCGTTGATTGGCAGGAGTTGCAAGAGAAGTTCGGTAGTGATCTAGATCCCTACGGCAAGGCGATGGACGAGCTGTTAGCGGAAAAGCTGTTGGAGCAGAGTGGCGGAAAGATCAGGCTGACCTCCCGCGGCCGTTTGCTCTCCAACGAGGTATTTCAGAGATTCATGTTGGACCGCGATCCGCAGAAGCTGGGGGAAGATTCTTTGTTCTATCGTCCTATTGAGGTTGAGAAGGAGAAAATATGATTGCGAAAGCAGAGGCGGAAACTGAGGTAACCAAAACCAGAATCGTCGGGATTGCGCCGCTCTTTGTCGTGAACAACGTCCCCGCCACGCTGGCGTTTTATCGCGATCTGCTGGGCTTCGGAGTCATGTATCAGGGGCCCGAGCCCGACGACATCTTTTTTGGCATGGTTGAGCGCGGCGGCGCGATGCTCATGTTCAAGGCCATCGGCGTTGCTCCGGTGCCGAACTACACGCGAGATGTTAAGCAGGGCATCGCCCCGTGGGACGCCTACATCTGCGCGGCGGATCCGGATGCGTTGGCAGCCGAGTTCGCGTCTCGAAATGTCGAGTTTTTCAAACCACTGCACAATAACAGCGATAACTTGCGTGGGTTTGAAGTCAAAGACCCCAACGGCTATGTCTTGTATTTTGGCCGTCCGTGGCCATGAGGAGATTCATGGTGGTCGATCTAACTTAATAGAGCGGTAGCATTTCAGTTTTTCGTGAGAACTCCCTGCTGCTGCATGGCAGAGGATACATTGTCGGGCTCCTTCGACTCTCCCTCGGTCACG
>DASSXL010000195.1:0-19524 GCA_035703825.1 Candidatus Angelobacter sp. | reverse complement strand
GTTCAAGTGGCCGGAAAAATATGGCATCGTAAATATCAGGAGCTATACCGGATATCGCCTCTGTTATCCGTTTCCTGAAGATTCGCTTCTCCGTCTTGCGTATTATCAGGACTGCGATCCCCCGGCTACCAAGGAAACGCTGGATGCGATCAAGACCACCTGGAGCGCAGTGGCTGAATGGCAGAGAGTGCATGACAACAGCAGTCTCAAAGCGGAGGTGACTCCGTCATCACTCATCATCCACGAGCGTCGCGCTGGTTATTCTCCCGCGGACTATTGTTTTGAGGGACTCGCGCGGGAGATTTATCTGGCCACGGATGGCGTCCATTCAGATTCCGGCGTGTTTGAAACTGTTGCCGGCCGCCATCCTGAAGAGACGATCACGATTGAGAAGGTAAGAAAAATACTTGGGGACTTCGTGGAACGCGAGCTGATGCTGCAGGAAGGGAACTCATATTTGTGCCTCGCTGTCTTGCCGCTGAACTATGAGAGCCTCAATATGTTTCCGATACAGTCATCGGCTGCCTTGAGCACCGCTGCGGCCGTCTAAACAGCGATTCTCGAGATAGTGTATCGCGTTCATTGAGAGCCATCTCTTGCGAAAGACCATCCTGAGCTGAGCACATCATGCTCTTATTCTCTTACTATGCCCGGGCGCGAAGCGAAGGATCTGCTCCGCTGCTCTTTAGGGCAGCCGATCATATAAGCAGTCGTGGATAACCCTAGGATGCAGCGGAGCTGATCCTTCGGCTGCGCGGAAACGGCACGGAGGTGGTACGGCAGTTTGGCGTGGCTTGCCTCAGGATGGTGCGTCGCGAGGTGAAATGAATCGCAACCGCAAACGTGTGGCAGAGGGATATAGCTACCCAGGAACAGTTATTAGTTTTTGGATAGCAATTTTACCCATGCCGCAGGGCCTCGGAAGGATCGACGGTTGTTGCTCGCCGGGCGGGCAAGTAGCTGGCGGCCAAAGCAATACAGATGAGGGCCATCCCGCATATTACAAACGTGGCCCAATCACGCGTGTTTGCCTGATACAGCAAATCGGATAAGAGGCTGGTAAGCTTGGTTACGACCAGGGCCACGACAATACCAAGACCAATGCCGATCAAGGTTAAAGTCAGGCCATGGCCAACCACCAGTCGAAGAATGTCGCGCTTCTCAGCGCCTAAAGCCAGACGGATTCCAAGTTCCGCCCGCCGCTGTGTCACTGAATAAGAGATCACGCCGTAGATGCCGACGATCACCAGCACCAGAGCGATCGCGGAGAATAGTCCAGTCACCAGCATGTTGAAACGCGGCTGGGAGCGCTCCGCATTTACCAGTTCTTCCCCAGTCTGCACATTGGTGATGGGCTGGCCAATATCAATGCTCAGAATCTGGTTGCGCACGGCGGAGACAAGCTGCGAAGGATCGCCTGTGGAGCGCGCCTCAAGGTTGAGGCTCTCCCAGGGTAATTGGGGGAAGGGAATATACATTTGCGGCATCGTCTCATCGGCCAGGCTCATGTTTTTCACATCGCCGGCAACGCCCACGACTTCAGAAAGCGCGGGGCCACGGCCCACCAGCACATGCTTGCCCACAGCATTTTCATTCGGCCAATAGAGGCGCGCCATAACTGCATTAGCAATCACAACCTTGGGGGCCTGGGCGTTGTCATGTTCGGTGAATACCCGGCCTGCCTTAAGCGAAATGCCCATGGTCTGAAAATAATCAGGGCTGACAGTTTCAATAACAAATAATGGCCGCTGGCTCAGGGGCACGTCGGGCTGGCCCTCAGGAAGCGCCGGAGTAAAACGCTCAGGATGCAGAGGCAAGGCCGACGAGATAGAGACTTTGCGCACTCCCGGCAAGCTTTGCATCCGCCGCAAACATTCCTCGTAAAATGCAATCTGCTTTTCACCGCCCGAATATTTGATGGGAGGCAGAGCGATGTTCAATGTGAGAAGGTCGCGCGAATCGAAACCCAGATCGATTTTTTTGAGGCGGTCAAAGCTGCGGACCAGCGCCCCGGCGCAGACAAGCAGAAGCATGGAAATGCCGATTTGGACCACGACTAACGAATTTCCGAACAAGGCCCGCCGCCGGCTTCCCGTGTTGCCCCGGCCTTCATCGCGCAAGACCTGGTTCACGTTAGTTCGAGATAATTGGAGTGCCGGAAAAATACCGAAGATCAGTCCCGTCAGCAGGGTAATTCCGGCCACAAAGAGAAGGACCCATCCATCAATCACCAGCCCCGAATCGGGGACGGTGTCTTTTGGCCCAAGTTGGGAAAAGATCCGTATACCCACAAAGCCTAAAACCAGTCCCAGGACACCGCTCACTATGGCAAGCATCAAGCTCTCTGTGAGCAACTGGCGTACAAGCGCTCCGCGGCCTGCTCCCAGCACTGATCTGACGGCGATTTCCCTGGTGCGGGCCAGCGCGCGTGCCAACAGCAGCCCAGCAACGTTGGCGCAGGCAAGCAGCAGCACCAGCGCCACCGCCAGGAAGAGAAACAATATGTTCGTGCGAATGTGGGCCACCAGCCGGTCCCGGAGATTTTTAACCACGAGAGCTATCTTCGGATGAGCATCTGGGAACTTTGGATATGCCTGTTTGTACTGCTGGTTCAGGATGTTCATTTCAGCAGCGGCCTGGTCGAGTGAAATATCCGGTTTCAGGCGGGCAATTGCCGTCAGGTATCCTGTGCCTGCCGCGCGGAGCTGGGGGGCCGTAACCAGGTTTATCTCGAAGAACCGCGGACTCCAGACGTCAATCGTTCCCAGCAGCGCAAAACGGAATCCGGGAGGCAGTACGCCGATAATGGTGTACTCCGTGGAATCAAGTGTTATAGGCTGACCTGCTATCGCAGGGTTAGAGCCGAACTGGTTCTTCCACAGCGAGTCGCTGATGACTACCACATTTTTGCCGGCTGGCTTGCCCTCGTCAGCGGCAAAGAAGCGGCCCATTTGCGGTTTTACGCCCAGCACATCAAAGAAATTCGACGAGACGCGCGCGCCATGCACTTGCAGCGGCTCTCCGCGCCCTGTGAGGTTGAAAAACTCAACAGCGTAGGCAGCAACTCCGGAAAAGGAATGGCTGTGGTCGCGGATCATCTCATAACGAACGATGGAAAAAGGATTCACCGATTCCGGGTCTCCCGATCTGGCCACTGCCAGGGTCACAAGTTTTTGCGGATCGGAATACGGCAGAGGGCGCAACAGCACTGCATTAAAGATAGTAAAAATGGCTGCGTTGCCGCCGATACCCAAAGCCAGAGTGATGATGACTACGATGCTGAATCCGGGGTTCTTCGTCATCATGCGGATGCCAAAGCGGACATCCTGCCACAACGCCGCCAGCCACGCTCCTGCGCCTGCATTGGAATCTTCATGAACCTGCCTAGCTGGATCCATTTCTTTCTCCGATTGTCTTTTTGGCGGTACGAATCCTAAAGTCCGGCTGTGGTGAGGCTTTGGTTCCGGTTTAGTAGCGAGCTTTAAGCAAAATGAGACGGTTGCTCCGGCGTCGCAGACATCGTGACGGCTGGGCCCGCCTGCAATTCAAAATTGCGGTTCTCAGGAAGCGCCAGGCTTAGATAACGGCCATCCAGAAACAACATCAAATCCTTTTCCACAAAGTCTTTGAGCGCTGCCTCAACCCACGGGGCGGAGCCAAAATTAGAGCTGATGTCCCTGGGCGTGCGGGCATCGGCGCAATATTCGTAGAGTGATGCCTGTTGATCGTGGTACCGATGTGTCTTCGGTTTCTGTTGCCGGCCGTCAAAAATGAAGATGGTGGCCAATGCTTTGCGGTACTTGAGGTAGGGTCTCTGGCGTTGGTTCCATTTCACCCGCCAGTTGTCTACGGAATCAAAGGTGGCTTGGTAGCTCTCTTCTCCGGCGATATTGGTCATCTCCTGGTCAAAGAAATAGGAGATTCGTGAGAGGTCGAATTTCCCTCGCGGAAAGATGTATTGATAACACTTGAAGGGCACAAGCCTGGAGATTGACTGTGAAGCCGGATCAGTGAACATAGGGGACCCGCGGTCAGCCCGCGCCATGACTGCCGCATAGGGCGGCTGGAAGTGGGGAATTTTCGCCATGACCTCGCATTGCGTACGATAATCCGCAGCGGTCTCGCCCGCAAACCGGCACAGGATGTTATAGGTGACGTTAATGCGGTAATGAGTACACCATTTCACTAATTCGATGTTCCGCATTCCAGTAGTAAATTTCCTCATGCTCTTGAGGATGTTGGTGGAGAAGCTCTCCACGCCGGGCAATACCGAGTGCAATCCGCCGCGCCGCATGCGGGCCAGTTGCGTCCGGGAAAAGTTGGGCCGGATCTCGTAGTGCATGGAGATGTCACTGTTCGCATCGGCCAGGCGGCTGAAAAGTTTTTCTGTATATTCCGGAGCCATGATGTTGTCAATGGCGAAGAAATCAAAACAGCGGTAACGGCTGGAGAGCGCTTCCAGTTGCTCAATGACGTTATCAACGCTCTTGGCCCGGAATTCCATGCCGGAGCGGTTCAGACCGCAAAAAGTACAGTGATTTTTTTCTCCCCACCAGCAACCGCGCGAAGTTTCAAACGGCAATTGCACGGAACGGGCCCGGCCCCACGATCCATATCCGCTTGCCTGGCGCGCATAGTAGAACTCGTCAAAATCCGGGACCGGGGTCTCGTTCATCGCATGAAAATTGGGGGCCCGTCCGGCATACTTTACCTGGCCTTGAGGATCGCGCCACATGATTCCCTGCAAGCCTTCCATGCTTTGGCCGCTGTACAGGCGCTCGACCATCTGCGGGAATGAGATTTCCGCGTCGCCGCAGTGGACATAATCCATCTGCGGACAGCCTCTCATAACCTCGTCGGCAATATCATCTTCCATGGCGCCGCCGCCCATGATGATAGGGACTTGCGGATATCGCTTCTTGAGCGCGCGAGCCAGCGCCAGGCTGGAAAGCAACTGCTGGTAGACCACCGTGAAGCCGATGAGGCCAAAGCGGCTCCAGTCGGTGCTGTCAACGCAGAAGTCGATAAATGATTGTGCTCCGTGGTTGCGAAATTCCCGCAAGTCCTCCAGCGTGCAGCCCGCGGCCTTGCAAAAGGCCTCAAATGCTTCACTGTGTGCGAGAAAATATTCTTCAACGCCGGGATTGGCTTCTTCACCGAAGGCCGCTTTGGACCAGACCCACTCGCCCACCAGGCTGGGCCATACCTCGGCAAGGGTTTCGCTGAGCGGCCACCCAATTTGAGTTCCCAGGTACATGAAGAGTGAAAACGTCTGGACAGGAATACCGGCCCTTTCCAGCGTCGGTTTCAACAGGGCCAATTGGATGGAAGGAATGCCTCCCGACTGCGAAGGCATACTGATCAGAGCTACAGGCTTGCGGTCCATAGGCTTACTCACTACAAAAATGTGAGATTAAAGTATACCCTTTGCCGGGAAACCCAAAACCTCAAAAATCTCGCCCTGTCCCTAGAATTCCTGGATCAACGTGGTCGCATTTCCCGTGATGACTTGCCTGCTGAGCACCTGATGCACCGGGGGCTCAGATTTGAGTGGAATCCCTCGTAACTTGTTGAATGGTCAGGGAGAGAGGATTTGAACCTCCAACCCCCTGGTCCCGAACCAGATTCCAGGGTCTATTGGAATTTGCAGAAATTTGGGGCTCGTAAGTGGCTGTTATTGAACTCGTTGCGGCCCGGTCGTGGAAAGCAGTTGAATTTTTTGGAAGTTCGAGGCTCTGTGTGTCATAAATCTACCTACGTTTTTCTCCAAGGCAAAGTAGGTATCACCAAATGCATGAGAAACTGTTATGCGGTTTTATCGTAGGGCTGGCTGGGCGCTGCGCTCAGATTGCAACCTAATGTGATTTCAGCGTGCGCTCGTTGCGTCGATCATATCATCTATCCAAGTGCCAAGCTGCGACACTGTGTGGACTTCATATTTCCATGGCAAGCAGCATCCTTCTCTTCCTTTAGGCGTTTGTCTGGTATTTGTCGATACAGACCCCTGCCCGGAGGATAAGTCATCTATACTATGCGTTTGCTTCCTCGAAAGGTAGCCAGACGATGTCTGTCCTGATCATTACAGAGCGGAACGATATCCATGGCCATGCTCTCATTTGGGCACTGGAATCCATGGGTGTCCGGTGTGACCGGTGGTCGCTCACGGACTTTCCGGAACAACAGAGGAATTCTATACGAATCTCCAATTCGTTGGCCGAGCCTGTCTGCAAAGTCGCTGGTCTGGCGCCATCAATATCCTATACCTCAATCTGGCTTAGACGTCTGGTTGCGCCGAAGGCCATTTCCGGCAGGCTTGCCGCAGCGGATGTGGAGATGGCTCAGGTGCAGGCACAAAGGTTTGCCGAGGGTATGCGCACCGTAATATCCCCTGGTTCGATCTGGATTAATCCAGTGGGCACCAGGACCTGGTCCACTTCCAAGCCCTATCAACTTCGCGCCGCAAAGGAAGTGGGCTTTGTGATACCAACATCATTGTTTTCCAATGATCCAGACGAGATACGCGCATTCTACCGGGAGCATCGAGGGAACGTAATCTATAAGCCCTTCACTCCGGCCTTCTGGAAAGACCGGACTGCCGGCGGTTTGCGGGGAGTGTTCACCTCAAGGCTGACTGAGGACCTGCTGGCAGGGGACGATGCGTCATTTACATCGTGTCCTGGCATCTACCAGGAATGCATTGAAAAGAAAAGCGAGCTGCGCGTCACCTTCTTTGGCAGCGTTTATCAGGCAGCCCGCATTTATTCGCAACAGGTAGCTTCGGGAAGGCTTGACTTCCGGTCCGACATGAAAGGTGAAGCTCCCATGGAGGCGGCCGCCCTGAATGCCTCCCTGCTGGAGAAATGCCAGGCATTCGCCGCGAAGCTGGGACTTCTCCACGGCAGCCTCGACTTGATTGAACGGCCCGACGGGTCGGTTGTGTTCCTGGAGATCAATGAGATGGGCCAGTTTCTTTGGCTGGAGCAACGTGTGGCGAAAATGCCTATGCTTGCCCTATTCGCTGCCTTTTCTTTGGAACCCTCGGCTGATTTCAACCTCGACGCACGCCGCCCCAATATATCCTTCCATGACTACCTGAAGTCGGAAGCTTATCCGGCATTTCAGAAGGATTGGTCAGCTAACCATCCCGAGCAGGCCATGCCATTCAATTATACCGAATAGTTCTATCCCATCGTTATCCTTCTTTTTGATGTTGGTCCAAGACGGTTTCGTGCTAATTTGGTCGGTAGTATTGAGTCAAATCCAAAAACGTAAGGATAAGAGCATGTCTGTAGAAAAGCTCAATTCAACACGCTCTATTGCCCGCAAGCTGGCACGCGAGATTCTTCCTGAAGAACAGGATGCGGTCGCCGCGGGAACGGTAACCTTGGACGGATCTTGTGGTTGCCCCGGTGATATTGACCAAGGGGCCATCTTTTAGATCCTAATCGATCTCTGCGAGAGTTGTGTGCCTGAGAAAGATTCAGGCGCGCATTTTGGTTCTGTTGGAAGCCTGTCTGGTATTTCAGAAGGATCGGCCAGCGAACTATCCCGAGCCATTCAAATATACCGAATGGCCTATCCGGTCATTGTCCTTCTTTTTGCTGCTTGTCCAAGATGGTTTTGTGCTAATTTTGACGCGTAGTAATGGGTAAAATCCGACTGCACCATACTACTTAGATAGTTCGTGAGTTAGAAAGGAAAGGATAAGATCTGCATGTTTGAACAAGAAACCGATTTAACACGCTCGATTGCCAGGAAGCTGGCACGCGAGATTCTTCCTGAAGAAATGGATGCGATCGCCGCAGGAACAGACAGTAAATCCGGTGGCGTTGCCGATGATTGAGACCAAAGCCTCTGTGGCTAAACGCTTAGGTCCTAAGCGTCGGATGCATTGATGTGCGCCTGAGAAGGTTCAGGCGCACATTTTGATTAGGGTCATCATGGCTGTACACTCTTATCTGACGGGCCAACATGCTCGAATCTCTATTTCGCGAAGAGGCGGTAGAAGCTTACAACGAACGCTGGCTGGGCGAACCGCTGCTGCATCGTCACGCATCTTCTTACTTCCTGGCCTCGATTGACTGCGCCCTGATCGTGATATTGCTTTCCGCGATTGCCTTCGTTAGTTATGGCCGGCATACCACGATCTCCGGTACCCTGGTCGTGCGCGATGGGCGGCTGATTGCGCAGGCAGCAATCGTGCCTGGGCAGCTTCCGGCCCTGTATCCAGGCCAACGAGTGACCCTGCTTGTGGAAGGGCTTGGCCAGTTTGCGGGAACAGTCACCAGGCTGACTCCGAGCTCACTTCAAGTGGCGAATTCCTCCGTGGAAATTGAAGTCGCCGATTTTTCTCAAAAAAACGGATCGTTGTTGCAGCAGGCGGCCGGCCAGCCGTTCTCATCGACTATCATCGATCGCCGGAGGCTGTACCAGTGGATGTTCCCTTCGCGTTCGATACGCGCCGGCCGGGGGTAGATTCTGTGGCCAAGACTCCTGTCATTCTTCAATCCGAGGCTTCCGAATGCGGACTGGCCTGCCTCGCCATGGTATTGGGGGCGTTTGGCCAGACCTGGAGCATAGGCGATTTGCGGGAGCGCTTCTCCACCTCTTCGCGCGGTGTCACTCTCCGGCGAATGCTGGATATCTCGCGGAGCGTTTCTTTGATCGCGCGACCCCTGCGCGTTGAATTGGAATATACGCCCCAGTTGCAACTACCCTGCATCCTGCATTGGGGACTGATGCATTATGTAGTTCTGGTAGCCGTCCACGGGTATAACTATGTCATCCATGATCCCGCACTGGGCAGGCGCACAGTCGAGCACAAAGACTTTTCCAGAATGTTCACCGGCGTCGCCATCGAGTTTGAGCGCACAGCGGGAGTGCTCCCGCCGCATATGTCCCAGACGCTCACCTGGCGCAGCTTCTTTCGCAAGGTGACGGGCATTCAGGGAGACGTTTTCGCCATCGTGATGGGCGCTCTGCTGCTGGAACTTCTGCAGGTGCTCGCGCCTTTTTATCTGCAATTGACGGTCGACTGGGTCCTGACATCCGGGGACCTGGGGGTACGCAAGATACTGCTACTGGCCTTTGCCCTGGTTATGGTCGTTACCATCGTGGTGAGCGCGATCAGGACTGAAGTAATTCTCCGCCTCCGATCCAGGCTTCACCGCGCCTGGCTCATCGATACCTTTCAGCACCTGCTCCGGCTTCCGGCGAGCTTCTTCGAACGCCGTTACCTGAGCGATCTGGCGGCGCGCTTCGATGGCATCTCATACATTCAAAAACTTCTGACCGGCAGCTTTTTCGAGATCGGCCTGGACGGCCTCATGTCCGTGGTCCTATTGCTCGTGATGCTCCGCTACAGCCGGGCTCTGGTTGCGATCAGTTGTTGTTCGATCGTCTGCGCAATTCTCGTCCGACGTCTTCTGATAGGGCCGTTGCGTGACCATCTGCGCTCCTATGAAGTCCTCCATGCAAACCAGCAGGGCTACGTCCTGGAAACGGTGAAATCGATCCAGGACATCAAGCTGTTCTGTGCGGAAGGAGTTCGGCTGGGACGGTGGGCGAACCTGGTGGTACGTGGCCAGAACCGGATGGCCAAGTCCGAAAGGATACAGGCTCTTTTTCGTCTCAGCAACACTTTGGTTTTCGGCGGTGAACGCCTGCTCGTAATCTGGTACGCAACGTCGCTGGTGCTCCAGCATGCGATTTCAATTGGCATGCTGTTCAGCTACATCGCCTATCGCGAACTCCTGGCCGCACGCGTCATGAACGTTCTGGACAAGTACCTGGAGATGAAGACCATTGAGATCCATCTGGATCGTCTGTCAGATATTGCCATGGCCCTGCCCGAAAGCGCGCAGGATGTGCGCACGTTACCTGCCTCGTCCACGCAGCGCCTGGAATTGAACAACGTGTGGTTTCGCTACTCGGACGACGATCCCTGGCTCTTGAAAGGGGTATCGTTTGCGGCAGATGGAGCGGAATCGCTCGCCATCACGGGCAAGTCCGGCTGCGGCAAATCGACTCTGCTCAAGTTGACGCAGGGCCTGCTTACACCGTCCCGCGGCTCCATCCTGTTGAATGGCGTCCCGGTGGCGGAGGTTACCGCACAATACCGGGCTATGATCGCGGCCGTGCAACAGGTAGAAGAACTGTTCTGCGGGACTATCGCTGAAAACATCGCTTGCTTTGACTCTCCTCTGGATATGGGACGAGTGCAGGAGAGCGCCCGAAAAGCCAGCATCCATGAGGAGATCGAGGCAATGCCGATGAAATACAATACGCTGATCACCGATACAGGCTTGAGCTTTTCCGGTGGCCAGAAGCAGCGCATGTTGATTGCCCGCGCTCTATATAAGGAACCGAGAATACTGTTTCTGGACGAGGCGACCAGCCATCTGGATGCCGAAACCGAGAACAAAATCAACCAGGTGGTTTCGACTCTGGGAATCGCACGTATCATAGTGGCGCATCGCAAAGAGACGATCCTCTCTTGCGACCGAATCCTGGTGCTGGACGATGGCCGTCTTGACTGCGCTGCCGGGCAATCTTCAAGAGCCACCGAGTCAGCAGTGTGAGGATGAGCAGTTACTCTTCGAACGGGTCACCTATGCTCTCGAACGTTTATCTCTGGGAAATCATCGTCGCGTGGCGCAACTGTCTTCGTCGCCCCGGATTCCTACTTCTGGCCTCGTTGACCCTCGCGCTGGGAATTGGCGCGTGTAGTACAACTTTTGCGCTGATCGATGACTTTGTCCTGAACCCACCTCCCTATGCGGACCCGAGGCATCTGGCGTTGCTGGGGCCGGTTGACCCCACTGGCCTCACGAGCATGACGCCGATGCAATACCAGCAACTGCCCGGCTTGCCGGACTACTCCGGCTTTGGCACGATTTCCATCCCTAAACTCTGGAATGTCTCAGGGACGGAAGGCCCGGTGCTTGTTCCCGGGCTGCCTGCCGATCGCGGTTTTCTGAACGTGCTGGGAATCAAGATGGCGCAAGGAAGGAACTTCACCGAGGACGAAGACCGCCCCAATGGTCCATCAGTCGCCATTATCAGCCACCGGCTTTGGCTCAATCAATTCGGAGGGTCCGCCGGCATTGTTGGACAAGCAATCACTCTGGACGGAAAGCCCGTCACTGTGGTCGGCATACTGCCACCGGGCTTCCAGTTTGTCGAGCCTATGGATGTTCTGGTTCCTCTCGCCTTGCCGCAACCGAGCGATGATCGCGGAAACCATCTGACTGTGGTGGCGCGTCTCAACGCCGGCGTGCGGTTGGCGCAGGCGAGCGCGGATCTCAACACGCGGATGTATTCTCGGGCGAGGGAGATTCAACTGAACCCGTCGGACCACATCGTCTTTTCAGCTACCTCCCTTTGGGGCGACCTTTCAGGAACGGCCGCTTCCGTTGTCCTGATGTTCTTCGCCTTTAGCGCGTGCCTTTTGACTTTGGTGGCGGCGAACCTCTCCAATCTGTTGCTGCTCCGCGCCGTGGTTCGCGGCCAGGATATCGCCGTGCGCAGCGCGTTGGGTGCGGATACAGTTCGCCTGAGCCTGCCCTCGTTTGCGGAAGGGCTGTTGGTCGGAGCATTGGGCATCTTTGGCGGCCTTGTCCTGGCGTCGCTCGGCCTTTCATGGATCAACGGCTATATTCCACTCGACTGGATGAATTCACTTCAGGGCGCTCACCTTGGTCCTCGCGTGTATGTTTTTGCCATCCTGCTCGGCGCCGCTATACCAGCGCTGAGTGCCGCGCTGGCTGTGCGGCGAGCCCGTATACGAAAGATCACGGAAGAGCTGGGATCCGGATCTCGTGCCGGTTGGAGCCGCGGCTCCCGCCTGGCCGGGCGGGCCCTATTGATCACACAGGTTTGTTTTGCAAGCACACTGCTGGTTGTAGCGCTGGCGCTTTCCCGGTCGATTTCCCGGCTCTCAAACGTGGACCTCGGTTTGAATCCTGGCCCCGTGCTTACCTTCACGGTGAATCCGCTGCCGGCCCGGTATCCCGATGCAGCCGCATGGCAATCATTCATGCAACATCTCATGCCGCGCCTGCATGAGATTCCCGGAACTGAGCAAGTGGCAGTATCAACCAACCTGCCGATTGGCAGGCCATTCAGCGTTCCTCTGAAACTACCTGATGGGAGCACTCGATACGTGCAGTACCGGCCTGTAACTCCCGGATTCTTTACCGTCTTCGGTATACCCCAGATGGCTGGCCGTGATTTCACGGAACATGATACGCAAACCAGCGAACGGGTGGCCATCGTCAACGTTGCGTTTGCGCAACGCTATTTCAAAGACCAGATTCAGGGGCAGAACATCACGCCCGACCTCATGCTGAGCGACAGGTTTCGCATCATAGGGGTCGTTGGCAACGTTCATCAGTCAGGACCACAGCTTCCCATCGAACCGGTGGTGTACATTCCCATAGCACAAGTCTCCGACTCGCTGATGCAGAGCATACGCCATTTCATGGCGATGCATTTCTATCTCAAGGTGAAAGGAGATCCCGGCCTGGCTATGCCTGGCGTGCGGGCTGCCGTTCAGGAGATTGCTCCCGACCAGGCGATAAGCGATCTGAGCGAATTCAATCAAGTGGTAGCGAGCATCACCGCGCCGCAAAGGCTCGATTTGAAGCTTGTGGGAATCCTCAGCCTGCTGGCGCTTTTGGTCGCCAACGTGGGCTTGTACTCAGTGGCGTCTATAGCCATCGCCAGCCGGACGCGGGATTTCGGCATCCAGGCAGCGTTGGGAGCCGGACCGCCAAGGCTCGTCGCGCGCATTCTGACTGACGTTCTGCGGCAGATTCTTGCTGGCTTGGTCTTGGGAACGGTGGCGGGATTCATTGTATCAAGGTATCTGCGCAACACGATTGCCGGACTAGACACGGTTGGACTGGGCGATGTTCTGCTGACGGCCGCGTTGCTGGCCCTTATCGGAGTCTTCGTGTGTCTGCGTCCCGCGGTGCGCGCTGCCCGCGTCAATCCCTTTGAAGCTTTAAAGGAGCAATAAATTTCCTTGCTACCAGGTTTTCTCTTTGGAACTTTCGCGTCGGCATATAAATCATTCGTCTTGCCGGCTTTTGCTGCCCGCTGTCGACCAAACGTGATTAGGCTCACCGATGCACAAATCAGAGCGCCTGACCTCACCACTAAAGGGACTAGCGGGTTATTCTCGTATGTTGAATCTAAAGGACTTGCTAAAGGTCATCCCCTGGTTCCGAACCAGATTCCATGGTCTATTGGAATTTGTAGAAATTTGTGGACTGTAATTGACTGTTAGTGAACCTGTTGCGGCCCGTTCGTGGAAAGCTGTTGAACTCTTTGAAAGTTCGAGGCTCTGCGTGTCACATTTTTACCTACGGTCGCTTAGACTGAACCCCTCTCCTGGCACAGTTTCCGATTACTACAACTCGCGGTCTTCTGAAATGTGACCCCCTTCACTTGGCACAATCTAGCCTTTCACACTTTGCAACAACGCTGATTTCCGCACTCGACTGATTGGGCAGTTCTTGATGCTTAGTGAATAGTAATGTTGGTGAACAATTTAGAATGTCCATCCATGGCTCCTGTACCTCAAGCTCTGGAAATTCTTCGACGCGTCCAAATCTTTAACGGTCTCACCGCAACTGAACTCCAGTTCCTTGCCGAACGCGCTGTTCCGCGCAACTACAGCAAGGGCGAGCTGCTTTTTACGGAAGGCGATCCCTGCACCGGCCTGTTTGTGATTGAGAGCGGTCGTGTGCGGATCTTCAAGAGTTCGCCCAATGGTCGCGAGCAGATCCTGGCCGTTGAGGGCCCCGGCAGTTCGATTGCCGAGCTGCCACTTTTCGATGGCGGCAATTATCCCGCTTCCACTGCGGCAATGGAGAATGCCAGGATTTATTTCATCAGCAAACAGGATTTCCATTCCCTCTGCCTTGTGCATCCACAGGTCCCGCTTAAAGTCCTAAAGGTGGTTGGGGCGCGGTTGCGCAAGCTGGTGGGGATTATTGAAGAGCTTTCTTTCACCACTGTCCGTTCGCGCCTTATTTCTGTGCTGATTCGTCTAGCGAAGGCGGGGAAGAAGACTCCTGCGGGCATTGAGATCCAGCTACCACCAAGCAATCAGGAGCTCGCTTCAGAGATCGGGACTGTGCGTGAATTGGTGTCGCGGAACCTGAGCCGGTTACAAGCTGAAGAGCTCATTCAGATGGATGGAAAGACCGTGACCATCCCCGACCTCAAACAACTCCAGGCAGAGCTGGAAAGCTCTGAATAGTGAGCTTCCTGTGACAAAAGTCATAGGCCCAGGCTGGCGGCTCTCCTAGACTTTTAATCGGAGATCGATTACTAGGACTTCCCGAGGAGAGATTTATGAACCTGGACGGCGCGCGGACGGTCAGAGAATTAGCCATAGAAGTTCCCAATGCTACTCGAACGTTTGAGAGACTGGGCATCGATTATTGCTGCGGCGGATTAAGATCATTGAACGATGCCTGTATGCACGCTCATGTCACCCTGAAAGATGTGTTGAGTGAGCTGGAACAAGGCAGCACCTTCAGACCGGCATCCGAGCCGAACAGCCAGAAATTTTCAGGCGGGACGCTGGCTGAGCTGGTCGAGCATATTGTCAGTACACATCACGTGTACGTGAAGCAGGAGCTTCCGCGCCTGCAGCAGTTGCTAAGGAAGGTTGTGTCAGTCCATGGTACAGCTCATCCGGAGCTGGGTAATATCCAGCAGGTATTTCAGCTAATGTCTGCCGAACTCACCTCGCACATGATGAAAGAAGAGCACATTCTCTTCCCTTACATTGTTGCCCTGGAGAATGCTGTAAGCAATAGCCGTCCAAAACCCAGACCGGCTTTCGGCACCGTTAGCAACCCTGTACACATGATGGAACTGGAGCATGATTCCGCGGGCACGGCCCTCAAAGAGATCAAAAACCTCAGCTCGAACTATGAACCTCCTGAGGGAGCCTGCTTCAGCTACAGAACGCTTTACACTGCGCTGAAAGAGTTTGAAAGCGATCTACACCAGCACATTCACCTTGAGAACAACATGCTCTTCCCACGCGCGATTGCAATGGAAAGCGGAATTCAGAGCAGTCTGTAATGTCGGTGACAGTCCATATCGATGAGATCAGGATAGGGAACGAACCAGCTATCCTGCTTAAGGCACGGGAAGAGAGCGCCCAGCGATTGATGATGGCATATGCCATCACCGGCCTTTTTTTCATGTTGCTGCCCGGGACTTTTCTGGGAGTGTGGAATCTTCTCTCGATCAGCGGTGGGCCTGGCAGCGCAATCTCAACAAGCTGGATCCAGGCGCACGGTCATGCCCAAATTTTTGGGTGGATCGGGACATTCATTCTGGGCATCGGCTTTTATTCGATTCCTAAGCTCACAGGCAGCAGAGCCCAGCCTGCTGCGCGAGGATGGACTGCCTGGCTGCTCTGGACTTCAGGCGTTCTGTTTCGCTGGGCCTCTGGTTTTTATCACTTGTACTGGCGTGCGCTGCTGCCGATTTCAGCTACGCTGGAGTTCGCCGCATTCCTCATTTTTCTTCATTCAGTTAGGAGCCATCGTCCGGCCCGCTTGTCCAACGACAATAAGCCCATGCCGGTCTGGATGCTCTCCGTCCTGACGGGGACTGTTGGTTTTGGCGTGGCATTGCTGCTGAACCTTATAGTTGCCGTCTCCGTGAGTTTGCACAATACGGGCCCGGCGTTTCCAGTGATCTTTGAAGCCCGATTCCTGGCCTTGGTGTCCTATGCGTTCATTGTTCCTACTATCTGGGGATTCAGCGCGCGATGGTTGCCGACCTTTCTAGGCCTGAAGCCGCTGAATGAGAGGGTGCTTGGTTACGCTCTGCTGCTGAGCATCAGCGGCGTTCTCCTGGCTGCTGCCGGTTTTTCTCCGATTGCACACTGGCTGATCGCCATCGCAGCGATTGCGGCTGTAACCGCTTTTCATTTGTTCCAGCAGCCACGGCAAGCGCCCAAGACTGCGGGAGTCCACGCTTCTTTTCCTGCGTTTGTCAGGGTCGCCTACCTTTGGCTTCTGATCGCATCCACCTTGGGCATCTGCAGCGCGTATTTCGATCGTGCTCACGGATGGATTGGCGCTTCGCGTCATGCGCTCACGGTAGGATTTGTTTCAACCATGGTGTTTGCGATCAGCCAGAGAGTATTGCCTGCCTTTGCGGGAATGCGCGTGCTTTATAGTCCGCGCCTGATGCTGGTATGTCTGCTGCTGTTGAATGCAGGCTGCGCCCTGCGCGTAAGCAGTGAAATTCTTGCCTATGAAAATTACTGGCCGCCTGCATGGGAGGTCCTGCCCTGGTCTGCGATCTGCGAACTGATGGCTGTTACGGTGTTCGCCGCAAATATGCTCTTGACCTTCAAGCAGCCTCCCGCGCACCTGCGCGAGGCGACTTAATAGTGAGTCATTCCGCCTCCCGGTTATCGGTCTGGCGCGGAAAACAGCGTCAGAAGGAACGCACTTTCTTCCGGAGCGTCAACACTGTGAAGAATGTCTGGATTGAGCGCCAACAATTGGCCTGCCTGCAAATCAAAAATCTCGTTCGGCGTGTGAAACTGGATTTGGCCGCACAATACTTGAGCAAGGATTCTGGAGTTGGTCTTATGGTCCTGCCATCTTGTGCCGGCCTTCATGCTGATGAGCGCTATCCTGAATTCAGGATATCTGGCCAGCATCTTCGTTTTGCGTCCTGCTTCCTCTTTGAGCGACGCATCGGCCCGAAGCTGCGCGATTTCCTGATTTAAATCAAGAGCGGCCCGCCCTCGAAATGGGCCGGAGCCATTGAAGTGGATGATAATGGCGCAGATTGGAATTGTTGTCGCATCTTATCTTTTCGATACATCGCCGCCGTAGCCGGTTAGCTGTGGTCCTGCCTGATCTTGCGGTCGAAATGAAAAACATAAAGGACCAGCAGTCCATTGATTAAGAAGACAATGGCAGACGCAAAGGTGGCATGAACCAATGTGCTTGTCTGATGTTGCATCAGCGCGTCGACAGAGGCAGCCAGGAGCCAAAGCTGTACCACCACTCCAATGCCGACGAGCGCCAATAAAGCCGTAAACAGTGTTGTGCCCTGCGTCTGACGGGTGCTCATGCGATCTCTACTCCCACGGCGAATATTTCATTTCCCTTCTGCTCCAGCTTGATCCGGGGCAGCAAGCGCGTAGGCGGGCCGGCAAAAGGCCGGCCTTCGTCCACTGAAAAATACCCATGATGGCACGGGCAGAACAAAGCATTTTCGTGCTCATTGTGGACTACGGCGCAGGAGAGATGCGTGCATACCTGCGAATACGCCACCAACTCACCGTTCCGCTGCCGCACCAGGATGCAGGGATCGGCTTGGGTTGGATAGGAAAATAGTTTCGATCCCCCGACAGGAATAGACGCAACCTCGCCCACTTTCATCCTGGGCATTTCCGCCGCTCTAAGAATATGAGGCAGGCCGGCAACCACGGCGTTCGCTCCAGCAATGGTGAGTGAGCCCAGAGCAAGAAACTTGACCATCTCCCGGCGAGTCACGTAGTTGTCGCTCTCCCAATCTACGGGAAAGTCTTCACGCCAGCGCGCATCTTTTTTCTTTTTGCATTCCAGGCAATCATTCCGCTCTTTGTCTTTTTCTTCAGGCATCTCAATCTCCCAGGAGCAGGTTGGCGACGTCATATTCGTCGGTGGTTGTTCTTCCAATCTGCTCGAGTGATACGTCAATTTGTTTTACGCTTCGCGGTACCAGAACGTTCACTTTAGTGCGTACGACCTCTCCGCCGAACTGCCATTCTCTAATCGCCACACCCTGGCGTGTGCGCTCAATGTTTTCTCGTGTGGTAAAAGTGAGCGCCCCTGAAGGACAGACGGTAGCACACATGGGCCGCTTACCTACGCTGGTGCGGTCATAGCACATATCGCACTTCATCATCTGGTTGATCTCGGCTTTGTATTTCGGTACACCGAACGGGCAGGCCAGCACGCAGTTGGAGCAGCCAATGCAGCGCGGTTTCAAGGAACTCTGCACAATGCCATCAGGCGTCTTCTTGATCGCATCAGCCGGGCAGACCTGTGCACATATGGGATCTTCGCAATGCATGCATACCTGCGGAGCAGTCTGAACACTATCGCTGCGCATGATGGTTTCCAGGTGGATCATGGAAACGCCGCGATGCGTATCGCATTCCTCGCAAGCCTGTATGCAAGCCTTGCAACCAATACAGCGCGAGTGGTCGATGAAGAATTCCATGCTGTCCGCGCCGTTCATCGCACTCCTCCGGCCTGCATTTGCAATTCTGAAATCGCATCATGCGGCGCGGGCACTTTGCTCACGCGGACTGCGCAGATTTTGTATTCGGGAATATTTGAGATCGGATCAATCGCACGCACCGTCATGTTGTTGGCCGCCCGATCAAGCGGCCAGTGATAGGGGACAAACACCGTGTCGGGACGAATCGTCTTCACCACGCTTGCTCGCACCGTCACCGATCCGCGACGGCTTTCCACTTTCACGAAGTCCCCTTCCACAATGCCCAGTTTGGCTGCCAGTTGGGGATGCATCTCACATAAAGGTTGCGGATACTGGTCCACCAGAGCGCCAATTCTTCGCGTCTGCGTTCCGGATAAGTAGTGAGAGACAACGCGACCGGTAGTAAGAATGATGGGATACTCGCTGTCCGTCTCTTCGGCTGCGGGCTGCCACTCCACCGGTTGAAAATGGGCTTTGCCGTCCGGATGGTTGAACTTATTGCCTTCATAAAGACGAGGTGTTCCTGGATGATCGGCAGAGGGACAAGGCCAGCAAACGCCGTACTCGCGGTCAATGCGGTCCCAGGTAATGCCGTAATAATCGCAGACGCCGCCTTTGGAAGCGACGCGCAGTTCATCAAATATTTCTTTGGGGGAGTCGAACGTGAATTTGCCGCCTTGACCCAGGCGGGCAGCTATATCGCAAATAATTTTCCAGTCCACGCGCGCATCGCCCGGAGGATCTACCACTTTTTTATGATGAATCACACGGCCTTCCACATTGGTGGTGGTGCCTTCGTCTTCTTCCATCAGGGAACCCGCGAGTACCACATCTGCATAGCGCGCCGTCTCAGACATGAAGAAGTCAACCTGCGAGAAGAACTCCAGTTTCTCAAAGGCCTCGCGGATATATGAATTATTGGGCAAAGAAACCATGGGATTGGAAGAGATTGCCAGCAATCCTTTGATTTTGCCCGCATGAATGGCCTCAAAAATCGGGATGATCGAAAGGCCTTTGTGAGGAATGGTTTCCTCCGGCACGCCCCAGACGCCGGCGATGTACTTGCGATGTTCGGGGTTTTCAATATCACGTCCGCCCGGAAGCTGATCGCATTTTTGTCCCTGCTCGCGGCCGCCCTGGCCGTTGCCCTGGCCGGTGATCATCGCGTAGCCGCAACCTTCGCGCCCGATTCGTCCCGTGGCCACCACCAGATTGATGGCCGCCATGCAGTTCAGTACGCCTTTGGTGTGGTGCTCAATA
>DASSXL010000193.1:0-14674 GCA_035703825.1 Candidatus Angelobacter sp. | reverse complement strand
CGCACACCCAGCCGGGGTATGCCGCTAGTAACTGCTCTGATATTAGTGCATGTGCTAATCTTCTCGCGGAGCCTGCTTGCGCGCCGCATTCGAAAAAGCACCGCCGGAAGTCCAGGAAATACTGGGCAAACCCATTCGCGACCTGGGGTTGAAGCTGGAAGGGTCTCCGCTGGAGCGCTTTGTGCAGCAGCTCTATCGCGAGCTTGAGCGCAAAGGGCTGAAGAAGTTCCGTCCTGCCTGCTACCTCACTGACGAGTGGGGATGCCCCTCAGGCGAGCCGATCATTGGTATTCCTTTCTACCTGGCCGATCCCAAGCTGGCTCGGCTGGAAAAGGAGATGAACGATCTGGAAGACTCGCGCCAGATCATGATGTACCTGCGGCATGAGGCCGGGCACGCCATCAACTACGCTTACGCGCTACACAAAACGCCGGAATGGAAACACTTGTTTGGGCCGTATCGCAAGCCGTATCGCGACGCATACCGTCCGATTCCGTTTTCCCGCAGCTTTGTGCGGCACATGGAAGGCTGGTACGCGCAGAAGCATCCGGACGAAGATTTTGCAG
Organism: Candidatus Angelobacter sp.; assembly: GCA_035703825.1. Taxonomy (GTDB): domain Bacteria; phylum Acidobacteriota; class Terriglobia; order Terriglobales; family Acidobacteriaceae; genus Angelobacter. The sequence continues at coordinate 14,108 of DASSXL010000193.1, read as the reverse complement.
AGACGTTTGCCGTGTGGCTTACTCCCGGTTCGCGCTGGCGACAGAAGTATAAAGGATGGCTCGCGCTGGAAAAGCTGAAATACGTCGACCGGACTTTCAGAAAGCTGGGCGGCATCGATCCGGTGCGTCCGCGCGGACGGACCGATATTACCGTGGAAGAGATGGACACCACGGTGGGCGATTTTTATGAAGCGGTGCTGAGCGAGCAGCCTTCACCGGGCGACCTGCCGCTGGATACCGACCTCCAGGACATCTTTAACGCGGGACGCAGGCGCAAGAAAGGCGTGCGTCCGGCGGTGGAGCTGCTGCGCGAAAATCACAAGTCGCTGGTGGATAAACTTACCTATTGGAGCGGCGTGCCGCGGCCATTGATCAAGAAGCTGGTGGAATCGATTGAAACGCGCGTGGGCGAGATGGACTTGCGCGTGAACACAAAGCAGGAAAAAGAGTGCCTTACGGAGCTCACGGTCTACGCAACAGCGCTGGCCATGAACTATGTGACACGAGGAAAGTTTGTGCAGACGTAAGGCGAGGCATCAAAACAGAATAGCGATGCCAGACAAACAATCTTTGCGGGAACCAATATGGCGGACAGTAAATTGAAAATCACGGTCCTTTACGAGAGCTGGGGAGAAGAGGAAGAAGCTGCTCCGGAGCCGGAAAAGAAGAAGCGCGGCACAAAGAAGCGCCGCAAGAAGAGGGAGAAGCACGACCGCGAAGAGATATTTGAGGCCCTGGAAAAACTGGGACATGAACCCAGTTACATGGTGCTGGACGGCGAGGACAAATCTCTGCTGGCGCTGGCCAAACAGGAAACCGATCTTTTTTTCAATCTGGTGGAGTCATACGCTGGCGACGACACGATGGAGATGCACGTTGCCGCCTACCTGGATCTGCTGGGGCGTCCTTATACCGGCGCGGGGCCGCAGGGACTCTACCTGGCGCAGGACAAAGGCCTGGCCAAGAAACTGTTTCAGTTTTACAACATACGCACTCCATACTTTGCCACCTGCTACCAGGGCAAGCTGGACCACTCGCAGGACATTTCCTTTCCTCTGATCGTAAAGCCTGAGGCGGAAGACGGGTCGCTGGGAATTGACCAGGGCGCGGTGGTGGGCAGCGTGAAGGAATTGATGGAACGCATTCATTACGTGCAGGAGGAATTCAAGTCGCCGGCCTTGATTGAAGAATATATTGAAGGCCGCGAGATTTACGCCGGCATCCTGGGGAACCAGACCCCTGAAGTGCTGCCGCTGGTGGAACTGGACCTTTCAAAGTTACCGGAAGGAATGCCAAAGGTCGCGGGCATGGAAGTGAAGTGGGAGAAAGACAGTGAAGCGTACAAACTCACCAAGTCCGCGCCGGTGGAAGACATGGATGAAGAGCTGCAGGAATTGCTCGCTTCGACGGCGCTGAATGCGTATCGCATACTCAAGCTGCGCGACTACGGACGAATTGACATGCGGCTGACGGACAAGGGAAAGGTCTATGTGATCGAAGCTAATCCCAATCCGTGGCTCTCCAGCAATTCAGAATTTTTTATGGCAGCAAAAAAGTCCGGACGATCCTACTCCGACATGATCGCGGAAATTATTGAGTTCGCCCGCACCGACCGCCGCCGGCGAGACAAGCTACACATGAGCTAGTGCCTCACTAGCCGACACAGGTTTGCGGTCCGCGCGTCGCGGGCATCTCGTCCCATCCTTGCCCGAATTTGGGCTGCCGGTGTCAAATGCTCGTCAGGAGCATTACCCTGCGGATTACAATGGGCCATGCCGGCGGAGTGGATATTCAAGGCCGCATTTCTTGCATTATTTATCGGTGCTGTAGCAATCCGCGTGCGCTACCAGCGTTTGGCGGGGACTTATGAGAAGGGCATGGCCGCCCATACGGAGAGCCACCTGGCCCATGAAGCGCGTTCGCTTTTAATCATCCGCCCGCTGCTGGGGTTTCCGTGGTACGCGGTGGTCCTGTGCTGGTTCTTTGCGCCGCAATGGGTGCGCTGGTCGTTTATTTCAATGCCAGGATGGCTGCGGATGAGCGGATTACCGCTGGCCCTGCTGGGGCTATTGCTGTTATGGCGCAGCCACGCTGCCCTGGGAAAGAACTTCAGACCAACGCTTGAGATTTTTCCGCAGCAGGAGCTGGTAACCAGCGGGCCATACGCGTTTATGCGACATCCACTCTATGCGGCTTTCCTAATCATGCTGGCTTCCACTGGATTGCTGTCAGCGAATTGGTTTATCGGCGTGGTGGGAGTGTTGCTGATTGCGTCGATTACCGTTGTGAGGATTCCGGCGGAGGAAGCGCTGCTGGAAAAACGCTTTGGAGAGCGCTACCGTGAGTATCGCCGGCGGACTCCTGCTCTGCTGCCGTTATGGGGACTGGAGGCGGCACGGGCGGCAAATGGCTAGAACGGTAATTAGTAATCAGTAGTTGATATTTGAGCTAAACGTGAACGGATTACAGCAGCCCTAAAATCGTGCGCTTGCAGGGTGAGCACAAGCTACCGCCCCAGTTGACCCACCAAGCCGAAGCACGTCCAATCAGTGAAGGATAGCGCTAAGAACCCAATCAGGAGACTTCGATGCTCAAATATTCCGCATTGACATTGTTACTGCCGGCAGTGTGCCTTCTGGCCGGGAGCGGCCCGGTCAAGCAGGCGATTACCCAGGACGAGTTGGTGCGAAACACGCAGGAGCTTTTTGACGCGGTCGCTCCCGGCAATCCCGCACCGTTCGAAAAATACTTTGCTGACGACGCCATGTTCTTCGACGAAAAAGGCCGCAGCATGGACAAAGCTGCGCTGGTCAAAGACGTCCAGCCTCTGCCCAAAGGTTATTCCGGCACGATCAAGCTGGTGCGGCCGAAGAGCCATATCGAAGGTGACGTCGCCATCCTGAGTTACGACCTGGATGAGACCGAGACAATCTTTGGGCAAAGCATGACGGCGCGCTACCACGAGACTGATACGTGGATGCGCCGCGGCGGCAAGTGGCAGATCGTCGCGGGGCAGGTGCTGCGCTATTACGAAGATCCCGCGCCGGGCAAGGCGGATACGAGCAAGTTTGCATCGTACACTGGGACGTACAAGCTGGGGCCGGAACGGACCATGACCATCACTACGGAAAACGGCCATCTGTATGAGACACGCAGGGGCCGTCCACGAGAAGAACTGATTCCTGAAGCCAGCGATATTTTCTTCCGCAAAGGTGTGGAAGGCCGGACGCTATTTGGTCACAGCGATGACGGTAATGTGGTATCGCTTATCGATCGCAGGAACAATGAAGACGTGGTGTGGACGAAAGCAAAGTAGCGCCAGAGTTCCGACCCGTCGATCACTTTTTTATCTTCTTATTCAGCCGAACTGTGTCACCCGGCACACAGCGTGTTTTCAACAGCACGCTCCGCGTGATGCACGAGTGCGGCTAACCCGCATGGAATCAAGCGATTTGTGAATGGCTGCCTTTGTGCCATATGACTGGGTGCTGCCCCAGGGCGGCGGAGGTGAAACAAACATGGCAGACCTGAAATCTTTCAATGCAAGCCCAATCGTGAACAGTTCGACCAGGCGGGCCCGGATGATCGGCGGCGCGGCCACGGCGGCGGCAACCGCGGTGCTGGCGCTGATGGTGGTGCTCGACTTCAACGGCTGTTCGAAATCCAACAACAAGAATGCGCAAGCGCAGCCGAGCGTTCAGAACACCGGCAACCCGGCAGTGGCGCAGAGCCAGCCGATCGACCAGCTGGAGAAGAAAGTTGAAGCGGTGATCGAGAAGAAGAAAGCGATCAAGCACGCTTCCACGGCAACCTACAAAAACAGCACCTACGGGATCTCGTTCCGCTATCCCAAGACCTACACCATGCTGACGCCGGAGAAAGACAGCAAGGAATCAGCATGGCCTGATCCGGTGGCGATGAACTTTACCGAGCCGGGCGGCGAGACGCTGACCACGCTGGTGCTGCCGGGAACGCGCGCTTCCTCCTACTTCAAGGCGAGCGTAAACAAGGGCGTAACGGTGGAGCAGTGCAGCAAGTTTGCCACCACGCCGGAACCGACCGAGGCTGTAACCAATCCGCCGGTTGATACTGAAGATGATTCTATCGTGCCGGTGAAAACCAACATTCTGGGCGTGGAGTTTGCCAAGGCTGAGAGCGTTACCGAGCAGAGCGAGGCGCGCTACTACCATCACTTTGAAAATGGCGCGTGCTATGAGTTCGCGCTGGGCGTGGAAGATGCGCCGGGGACCACCAAGCCGGTGGACCACTTGCAGGTCTTCGACAAACTGGAACGGATCATGACCACAGTGAAAATTAAGTCAGATCCAGTCCCGGTGGTGGCGACCAGCGAACCGGCAGCGCCGATGGCGCCGGCCAGCAATCCTCAGCAGTAAGAGGAGATGCAAAGTGAAAAATAGCGGTGACACGCAGGCCAGGTTCTTGGCAAAAGAGCCTGGCTTTTTTGCTTAGCCGCGAATTGCGCGAATGAACGCCAATTTCAAAAAGATCACCGCGGAGACACAGAGAAGAAGACGCGGCTAGAAACCCTCAGTGGCAACGGAGGCTAGAAGTTGAAAACAGACGGACGCTCAGCAAAGCAGCAACGTCAGGCAATCTTGCGGCGCGCGATTTTTCTTCGAGCGGGTTTTGAGCGCGGCTTCTCAGAAACCACGGTGTCCACCACGGCTCCGGGAACAATGCGCTTGATGCGGCGCTTGGTGGAGGTGGCAGCGCCGTCGAGAGTGTCAGGGCTGTCACCGAACAAGGCGCTCATGTAGGTCGCGCGGCATTCATCCGAACAGAAATGGACAGCGAGAGACTCCACGGCGCGAGGCCGGTCCCAGGAGCTGGCAATCGAGATTTCCCGGCGCGCGGAGGTCACGCCGATGTTCTCCGCGGCAAAGCCCAGGATCCAGACTTCGCCATCGCCCTTCAAACGCCCGCAACTCTCACACTGAAAGCGAACCATGGTTGCACCTCTTGATCCTTTAGATGTGCGGTGATGGCCCTGGTTTGCTTGAAAGACGGCTTTGCTGGAAAAACGGTTTGCCTGATGAATCCAGGAGCAGCTTTGGAAATGTCATTTCATCTTCGCCTGGTTGTACAAGCCCTTGCGCGTCATGGATCCAGCCAGCAGCGTGGCGGCAGCGGGGAAACTTGCTGCAAGCTTTGCCAGCAAACCCCGAGGCCGCGGCAGCGCCATCTCCATGGGGCGCTTCACCAAGGCGCGATCGACAATGGCGCGCACCACCTGATCGGTCGTCAGCAAAGGCAAGCTGAAGATCAGCGCAGCCTTTTCTTTGTGCTTGTAAGGCTCAACCAAAGGAGTGTCGGCTCCGGATGGACACACGACGGTTATGGAGATTGCGTACTGCTTGAGCTCATGGGCGATGGCCAGAGAGTAACCGCGAAGCGCGAACTTTGAAGCCGTATAGATGGAAATGCCGGGCACGGGCGCGATCCCCGCCATGGACGAGATATTGATGATGTGTCCGCGGCCATTTTCGTCCGCCTGGTTGCGCATGGCGCGAAAGGCGGCCTGGGCGCCGAGAATTGCGCCTTTGGTATTGACGTCGAAGGTGAGATCGATATCGGCCAGCTTAATATCGGCGATGAAATCCGGCCGCAGGACTCCGGCAACGTTCATTACCGTATCGATTCTTGGCCATAGATGGGAGGCGGCCTGCATGGTCTGCTCCCACTGCGCGGCGTCGCGAACGTCGAGCTGGCGGATGTTGAGCTGCGCGGGCGCGGTGGCGAAGGCGCGGAGCTGCTCCATGGGCGCGGCGTTGACGTCACAGGCCATAACGGAGTCGCCGCGGGCAAGCAACGTGCGCGCAAGACCAAAGCCAAAGCCGCTGGCGGCGCCGGTAATCAGGTGATGTTTCATGCAGAAGAATGATAGCCGCAGGTAGAGCGCTCAGCAATCAGCAAGCTCAGCATTCAGCCAATCGATTCACCGCAAAGGGCGCGAAGAACGCAAAGATATAGGGCAAGCAGGGGGCCAGTTCGCGAAGCACAGCAAGTTGTTTTCTGGACCCTGGGCGGGCAGGGCGTGAGGCCGGTCGCCGGGTGCACCGGCAGATCAAAACCTGACGCAGCGGTCTACAACTTTCGATTTAGGCAATTAAGGACTCGAGGACCAAAATGAGGCTATAGTTTAGCCACCATGCTCGTCCTGAGATTTGCTCTGCTCGTCTGCGTTGGTCTAGTACCTTTGTTCACGTCTTTATCCAGCCCGGCCCAGGTGGCCGCCGGAAACAAACCGCCGCGCGAAATGCCCACAATGGGCGCAAGTGACGCTGACCCGTTCGATCTGGTGACGGGAATCTATCATCGAGAATACCCGGACTTATTCGTGCAAGACTCCATTCCACTGGGCCTGGTGCGCACGCAACGCACCCTGGACGATCGGTCGCGAGCGTTCGGCATCGGCGCAAGCACATCGTATGACATGTTCATTGTTGGCGACGCGCAGAAATTTACCTGGGTGGCGCTGGTGCAGCCCGACGGCTCGCAAATCCGCTATGAGCGCGTGACTCCCGGCACCGGATTCACGGATGCTGTATTCAAGAACACGACGGCGCCCACTGAATTTCTGGGCTCAATCATCTTCTGGGAGAAAAGCTCCTGGACAGTGCGGTTGATGAATGGCATCGAGTACATCGTACAAAGTTGCTCGCAGACCAGCCGGCCTGGACAGTGCGCCGTGAAGGAGATTAGATACAAAGGCGAAAAAGTCACTATCCAGAGGGACCTGAAAGGCAATCTCCAAAAGATCACTTCGCCGAATCAGCACTACATCGCAATCAAGACCGATTCCGCTGACAGGATTACGCGCGCCGAAGATGACGCCGGACACTGGGTGAACTATGAATATGATCCGGCCGGATGGCTCAAGAAAGCGCAAACCTGGCGCGGTGAAGTGGACGAGTTCAGGTACGACGCCCATTTCAACATGGTTTGGGTGGGGGAGAAGGACAGCAAAACCCCTCCCGGTAAGTACAAATTTACCGTGACCAATCGCTATGACGAGAAGAACCGGTTCAAATGGCAAAAAGTAGACTTTGGCGACTCAGCGCAAATCTTTGCCGCGACCTACCATGAGGACGCCTCCGGACATATCCGGCAGACGGATGTGCAGTCAGGGGATGGATTTACGCGTTATTTCTTTAATGCCTCCGGCTATGAGATTCGCGAAGACTTTACGCCGCCACAGGGAGCAAAATGGTCACTGGAATTCATCCGCAATGCGCAGACCAACGCCACTACTGAAACGTGGCTGACCTGCTCAAGCGCGAAGATCCAGGTGCCCGCAAATATCAGCGCGAAACTGCAGGCCATGGGCGATGAGCATAAAGCCCTGGTTTCCCGGGAGTGCCAAAGCGTGGAGCAGAGCCGGCTCGAGCGGTGAGACCATGAGGCGGCTTCATGAAGACCATTGAATAAACCCATCGGCGCATTTTTTGCCTGGAAGCCGGCTGCTAAACCCTGCGCGAAACCGCCATCGACGAACAAACTCAATTCCATGGAACGAGGCTGCTGTAGTGCAAGGCCAGAAAAACTGCGACCCTGGCGCTTCCCCAACGTCCAAGCCCTCCATCGGGGCTAGCTAGTGGATGCCCGCGCAACCATCACAGAGCATGGCAAACAGTACCGCCAGCGCGGCGGAGAGAAGGACGGTCCATCCGATACTGTGGGTCCATGTGCGCAACATGGGGACCAGGCTTCTCTGGATTTGGTTCTGATCGGCTGGTGAGCTAGTGTGCGTCATGGCGTTTTGGCCTCCGCTGCGATGGCAGCGCTGTGATTAAGGGCAGGCAGGGCGCCAAAGCGCAAGTTGTTGATTTGGCAATAGTTAAATTGCAATCAATGCCCCATAAAACGTGGCTCTGCTTGGACACTGTGGCGGCCAACACACAGCGCCACTTTTCGACCTGAGCTGCGCCGCAGGAACTCACGAGATATTGCGCGAATTTGAACGGTGGTGGTCGATTTCGAACATCGAACCGGAAACTAACGTTTTGAATTACCGGGAGTCAGTGTTTGTTTAGAGACAGATAGGAACAGTGGTCATTGGCAAGAGACGTGCGTTCAAACACCCACAGTGTTTCGCCATTTCCCAGGTCCCCAGGAGACAAAATCCAAATGACAAAACTGATCCAGGATTTCAGATACGGATTGCGCGTTCTGCGCAAGAACCCGGGCTTTGCCGCAGTGGCAATACTGGTATTAGGACTCGGGATTGGAGCGAACACGGCAATTTTCAGCGTGGTAAATGCAGTGTTGCTCCGGCCGTTGCCGTTTGAAGATCCTGCGCGGATCGTGCACGTGTGGCATGTGCCGCCGCCTAAAAGTTTCCCGGGGATGACCAGATTTTCAGTCTCGACAGCCAACTACATTGACTGGCGGCAGCAGAATGATGTTTTTGAAGACATGGCGATCTACACCGGCTCAAGCATGAACCTGACCGGTGGCGATAAAGCGGAGTCACTCCTGGCGGCCACCGTGGCGCCCAATTTCTTTTCTGTTTTGGGCGTGAAGCCATTGCTGGGGCGCACTTTTCTTCCTGGAGAGGAACTGGTTGGCCAAAACCATAAAGTGGTAATGACGCATGCCCTCTGGCAGAGCCGGTTTGGCGGCGATCGCAGCATTGTGGGAAAGCAGATCACGCTGGACGATAAGCCTTACACCGTGGTGGGGGTGATGGGACCAAAGTTCATGTATCCCATGTGGGAAGAAAAAATCTGGATACCGCTGACGTTGTCAGACAAAGAGCGCGCCGTGCGAGGCGAGCACCACTCAATGGTGATCGCGCGGGTGAAGCACGGCATTGATATCAGGCAGGCGCAGGCGGAGATGAGCACAATTTCTGACCGGCTGGCGCGACAATATCCTGAAGACAACAAAGACTGGGGCGCGGTGGTGGTGCCGCTGCGTGAAGACATTGTGGGAGACGTAAGGCCGGCGCTGCTGGTGCTGCTGGGAGCGGTGGCTTTTGTGCTGCTGATTGCCTGCGCCAATGTGGCGAATCTTCTGCTGGCCAGAGCGTTGGCACGAAGCAAAGAGATTGCTATCCGGACAGCGCTGGGCGCGAGCCGTGTACGACTGATGCAGCAGTTGATGTTTGAAACGATCTTGCTGGCGCTGGGCGGCGGTCTATCAGGTTTGCTGGTAGCGAAGTTTGGAGTGGACTTGATTGTTCATTTCCTGGCGCAGCAACTGCCGCGAGCTACAGAGATCTCGCTGGACGCAAGCGTGCTTGGCTTTACGCTGGCGATTTCCCTGGTCACGGGGGTTGTGGCGGGAATTGTGCCGGCATGGAAGCTGAGCAAAGCGAACGTAAACGAAACTTTGAAACAAGGTCTGGGACGAGCAGGCGATTCCGGCGGCAATCGCACACGGGCGGCGCTTGTGGTGTGCGAAGTGGCGCTGTCACTGGTGCTGCTGGCGGGCGCAGGATTGATGATTCGCAGCCTCTGGAACCTGCGCAGCACCAATCCTGGATTTGATTCGCGCAATGTTTTAACGTTCTCTCTGCCGATCCCGCGGACCAGATATAAATCGCCGGCAGAAGAGATCAATTTCTGGAACCAGGCGCTGGCGCGGATGCGCGCGCTGCCGGGAGTGGAGACGGCGGCTGCGGTGGACGATTTGCCGTTCAACGGCGGGTCGCATCAGCCGATTGCGATTGAAGGCAGACCGGCGGTGGCGATGTCTGAGCAGCCGGAAGTGGATGTCAGGGTCATCACCACGGGATATCTACGCGCAATGCACATACCAGTCATACGCGGGCGCGATTTCAATGAGAACGACACCGCTGACAAGCCGGGCGCAATCCTGATTAGCGACGCCATGGCAAAACGCTTCTGGCCAAATGAAGACGCGCTGGGCAAAAGGCTAACGCTGACTTTTTCGCCGGGAAAGATTCGCGAGGTCGTGGGCATAGTGGGCGACGTGAAGCTCGATGGCCTGGACCAGGCTGAGTTGAACTCGGCGATTTATGCGCCGCTCACACAGATTTCTGCGCCTCCCAGCGGAGAATGGCGATCGTTTGGTCTTGATGTAGTCGTTCGCACCACAACGTCGCCGGCAACACTGGTTTCGGCGGTGACCAACAGCGTGCATGAGATTGACCCGCAACAGGCCGTGGCGCACGTGATGACCATGGACCAGTTCATGGCTGAATCGATTTCGCCGCAACGCTTCAACATGCTGTTGCTGGCGACGTTCGCCGGACTGGCGCTGGTTCTGGCAGCTATCGGAATTTACAGCGTGCTTTCTTATGCGGTGCGGCGCAGAGTGCGGGAGATCGGCATACGCATGGCGCTGGGCGCGCAGATTCAGGACGTTCTGCGGTTGGTGGTGTTTGAAGGCATGAAACCTGCATTTGTTGGAATGATTATTGGATTGACCGGCGCGATGCTGATGGGGCGCGTGCTGGCGAAGCTGGTGTTCGGAGTAAAAACAACCGATCCGGCGACGTTTGCGGCGGTCTCAATTCTGTTGATGGCGGTAGCGCTGCTGGCAACGGCTGTGCCGGCTTATCGGGCGACGCGTGTTGACCCAATGCGGACGCTCAGAGACGAGTAGGCGGCTTACCGCAAAGGACGCGAAGGGCGCAAAGGAAGATCACAGGAAAAATCTTTACCGCGGATTTGCGCGGACACACGCGGATGGAGCTTAGGTGTGTCTGTCGGCGTATTGGGCGGCGTCGAGGACGGTTCGCTCGACGTAGAGGGCGCGGGTTTGAGGATAGCGGCCACGGAAGATAAAGATCAGATATTGGCGGCGCAGTGATTGCGGCATAAGTTCCCATCCCTGGCGGGCTTTGGCGTTGCGGGTAAAGGCGGCCTTCATCAGCGGCGGCGGATCGAGTTCGGCTTCCATGGCTTCCATCAGGTATTCAGCTGCGTGCTGCGCCCGGCGCAAGCGCGTCTCTTCTTTTTTGACTTCGCGGACCTCGCGGTCGATCTGGTGGCGCGAGGATTCGGGCAGGGAATCGAAAAATTTCTGGAGGCGTTTGGACTGGCGGAGTTCACGGGCGAGGGCGGGGTGGATGGGCATGGGAAGCAGAAAACCTTACCACGGACGGCGCGGATTGGGACAGGTTTTCAGGGATGAAAAGTTGGTTGCAGACCAGCAATAAGGCCTAGGCGTATGCGGGGCTGTCGCTAAGGTAATAAATATCTCAATAGGGTGGATGGAAACCGTCAACGGGCTGAATTTGCAAGCGCCATTTTTTCTTCTTTGTACTAATCAGGTAGTTTGGGTAAACTCAGCTGGAATGAGCATACTCAAGGAAGTCTCACTGCGAGGCGTGTGGGGTGAAAAGAACTTTGATTTGAACTTCCGCCCTGACGTAAATTTCTTGATAGGCTCCAATGGATCTGGTAAGACAACTGTAATAAATCTTATTGCCGCCGCCCTAACCGGGGACTATGAAGCGTTGGGCCGGATTCCTTTCTCTTCTATGCAGTGTAGGCTGTTTGATCGATCGGCCGGAACGGAGCCTCTGATCACAGTCTATCGACCCGAGAGCCCCGACACGCGACCCGCGCTGAACTATGAAATACAACGCGGGAGCGTCGTAAAGAAATTTGAACTTGCACATTTTGGTCATCTATCTTTTCGCGTGGGCAGCAGACATATCCAGGAACTGGGCGAATCTGAACAATTGACTAGGGAACTGAAACGCCTCGTTAACTTGCGATGGCTCTCGGTGCACAGGGCTCCCGCAAAGATCAGGACGGTCGATGAACGAACCTCATTCGACTCAGCGGTAGACCGACGTCTCATCCATTTGAGCAACGAGCTGGTCCGTTATTTCTCTTTGCAGTTTGCGAAGCGAGAAAATGAAACAGCTCGATTCTTACGTCAGCTATTTCTTGCACTCGTCTATACAAGCGATGAGGGCAATGTGATCGAAGAATCGAAGAAGCTTGATCTCGATAATCTCGAGACGTCACTCGAGACGATATTTGAAAGATTTAGAGTGGGCAATCCCAAAATCTTGGAGCAACTCCGGCGCCACTTTGCACTAGCGAAACGGGCGGCAAAGAAGAATGCGTATTCGACCGAAGAACTGGCTGCTCTTGTCGGCGTGCGCGCAATGCGGCGGGTGGTCGAGTTGTGGAATCAGTCGTTGGAACGGCAAGCTGAACTTGAACAACCGCAACGCCAGTTTCTGGAAATCTTGAATTCTCTTTTTAAGCACAAACGCTTGGAACTCAATCAAAAGAACGAGCTTGAGGCCATCCTATCTAATGGAAAACATTTGTCGCTCTTGGATCTTTCGTCAGGAGAAAAGCAGCTTCTAATCATTCTGGGTGAAGCCTTGATTCAAGAACGGGCAGAATTCATTTATATCGCGGACGAGCCAGAGCTTTCGCTTCACGTCAGTTGGCAAGAACATCTGACAGCGAATCTCCGGCGGGTTAATCCAAGTGCTCAGGTGATTTTTGCAACCCATTCTCCCGACATCGTCAGCGAGTATGGCGATCGCGTCATTGATATGGAAAATCTCTAAATCATGAATATTTCGTTTCATCGCACCCAGTCAGGCCTGAACAATCTTGCTCTTTTTCTGCGCGTCGAGGCAATTGTATTCACCGAGGGTGGCGAGAAGAATTTGACGATTGATGAAGTGATGGCAGGCGAGCGGAATGAGAGCACCCATGATGTTATGTTCTGGCAAGTGATATTCGATTCTTTCGCGCCACTCCGAAAAGTGCAATTTAGATCAATTGGGTCTAAGCCAACCTTGCTTTCTATTGCAAACATGATCATTGCCGGTAAAATTTCCCGTATCATCGTCGCCCTAGATAGAGACTTTGATCACGCGAGTAATTCCCTATTGTCGCACTCCAATGTTGTGTATACACGCGGATATAGTTGGGAGAACGAGGTTTGGACACCTGAAATCATTGCAAAGGTTGTGGCAAGGCTTAGCCTGGATCGGACGTTAAGCGCCAAGGTTCGCGCTGAAGCCAATAATGCCTTTCGGAATGCTCACGCCATATTCGAATCGATCGTAAGGCTGGATTTTTCCCTCGCCATAAGCTCGAGAAACTTATGCAATCGAAAGGATTTAATGGCGTCTGTTCGGCCTGGTGTGATGCCCCCTCCATGTATCGAGCGAACGTCTGTCGCGATTCTTCTAAGAGGTACACGAACCCAAAACCCCGGTATTAAACGCAGTAAGCACGATCGCGTCGATATGCAGCTAGATTTACATGGACATACCGTCGCAAAGCTTGGATTGGCCGTCTTGCAGGAGAACTTGCGAAAAGTAGCCCGATTGAAATTGAGCAATGATGCGTGCATCCGTCTTGCGATAAGCACCCTCCGCAGTGTCATCCGACGCCGTGGACCAAGACAGCGGTACTATCTTTCGGCCGTGTCGGCAATAGTGTGGTAAAAGGCACGGACGGTCAACCAACTCGTTGCAAAAAAGACCGTAAACCGCGACAACATTTTTAGGTTTTTTCATAGGTAGTTTGTCCAGAGAACACAAAAGGCTCCATCATTTCTGATGGAGCCTTTTAGATTTAATGCGGCGACGACCTACTCTCCCACACACTTTCGCGTACAGTACAATCGGCCCTGCGGGGCTTAACTTCCGTGTTCGGGATGGGAACGGGTGGAACCCCCGCGGTAAGATCACCGCAAGATTTACGCGCCTTTGGCGCGGCTGCTAACTGCTGGCTTCTAGCTGGTAGCTAGAGGCTAGGAGTTAGCCGCAGATATTGTCAATGCGCGGCGCGAGTCAGGTTCTACATCGTGTTGCGCGCAAGGGGCCTTTCACGAGGAAAAGCCAAGCTTGTAAAAGATCGTAAGGGCGATGCCTCACAACTGAATAGATTGATTTTGTGTTTCTAACTACATTGGCGCGAGACCAGGGGCTGAAGCCCCATTGCCTCGGGCGTGGCGTGTTCCCTGGACTGAAGTCCAAGGCTTCCACCGTTTTGCCTACGCCGAGGCGCAGGCAAAGTGCCCTGAGTAAATTTTATGGTCAAGCCGAACGGGCGATTAGTACACGTAAGCTGAAACCATTGCTGGCCTTACACTCCGTGCCTATCAAACAGGTGGTCTTCCTGTGCCCTTCA
>DASSXL010000180.1:0-12120 GCA_035703825.1 Candidatus Angelobacter sp. | reverse complement strand
GCCGCGCAACGTGCGCACCGCTCTGGTTGCGCCTTTTTCTCCGCAAACGGAAATCACTTTTTACACTCGCTATGGCGACGTGTTTGCCTGGGCTTGTGTGATAATCTCATTATTGGCGGTGTTTGTGCGCTGGCGCTACCGTGCTGCCACTATGATTGAGGCCCGCCCCGCATAAGAGTTATGGTCGAAGAATTAGAACGCGAATATACCGCCGTGCGCGATAAAGTGCGCGATCTGCGGAGCTATCTTTGACGCCCCTTCACTCCGCCAACAATTAGCTGAGATCGAAAAGAAGGTCGGCGATCCCAACGTGTGGGCTGACCAGGAAAAATCGCAGGTGCTGATGCGCCAGCGCCGGCGTCTGGAAGAATCGCTGGCCATGGACGCTGATTTGGGCCGTCGCGTTGACGATATTCAAGCCTACTTTGACCTGGCGCGTGAAGGCGAAGCCGTGGTGGAAGAGCTGCGCAAGGAAATCGACCAGTTGCGCGAAGTTGCCGACAAGCTGGAGACGCAGACGCTGCTCTCCGGCGAGCACGATATGCGCAATGCCATTGTCACTATCCATCCCGGGGCCGGCGGCACGGAATCACAGGACTGGGCGGAGATGCTCTTGCGCCTTTACCTGCGCTGGGCTGAGCGGCAGGGCTTCAGCACGGAGATCAACGAATACCAGCCGGCGGAAGAAGCAGGCATCAAGTCGGCGACATTTACCGTGGCGGGCGACTACGCGTATGGGCAGTTGGTGAGCGAGATTGGCGTGCACCGGCTGGTGCGTATTTCGCCCTTTGACCAGGCGAAGCGCCGGCATACATCCTTTGCCAGCGTTTTCGTCTCGCCGGAAATCGACGACTCAATCCAGGTGGACATCAAGCCCGAAGACATCCGCACAGATACGTATCGCTCCGGAGGCAAGGGCGGGCAGCACGTGAACACGACAGATTCCGCGGTGCGCATTACGCACATTCCCACGGGGATTGTGGTGGCGTGCCAGAACGAGCGCTCACAACATAAGAACCGGGAACGCGCCATGAAGATGCTGCGGTCAAAGCTTTACGAGTACGAACTGGAGAAAAAGCGGGCGATCAGCAAGAAGCTGGAAGACTCCAAGCTGGACATCGATTTTGGCTCTCAGATACGCTCGTATGTGTTGCATCCCTACAGATTGATTAAGGACCATCGCACAAAAGTGGAGGTTGGGGACGTGGACCGCGTTTTGGATGGCGACCTGAAACCGTTTATCCGGGCGTTTCTGGTTGCGCGGCGGGATGGGAATTAGTAGTTAGTATTTGGTATTTGGCTTTGTTTGGACGATCCATGCTGCTCTGGAATTGAGACGCAATCGTGAGCTTACGTCCAGATACTAAATACCAAAGCAACAATTGCTGATTTACTTACTATGTCGCTCTGTCTGGACAATCCATGCTGCTCTGGAAATCGCGGCACAATCGTGAGCTTACGGCTAAGTACCCAATACCAAGTACCAACTACTGACTATGGCGCCTATTCTTGAACTCATAAGAAAGAATGCCGTGCCCGTGAACGTGATGCGCTCAGCCGCGCGGGGCTCTCTGCCGATTTCAGCGGACGAGACGCTGGAAGTCCTGGTCTACCTGACCAACAATCCCCTGTTTGGACAGGATGCGCGCATGACTCTGGCGCGCTGGGACGCGCAGTCGGCAATGGAAGTCCTGAGCAAAGAAACAACAGCGGCCGACGTGCTGCTCTATTTCTGGCTGGAGCAAAACCGGCGGCCAGGATTGATGCCCACCCTGATCGAAAACCAGGCCATTCCGGAAAATCTGCTGATGGAGCTGGCCGGAAGCGCGCCACGAGAGATTGTGAACATGCTGCTGGCGAGCGGGCGGGCGCGGGCGCTGCCATCCGTGGTAGAGGCACTGTCCAGCAACGAATATGTGACTCCGGCGGAAGCCGAGGCGCTGCGAGGCAGCATCGCCAAACCGGCAGAGCAACAGGCGGTGCCGGAAGAACTGGTAGGTGAGACTAGCCCGGAAGTGGAAGCCGCGCACAAGGCCTTTGAGCAGGAGCATGCTTCAGAGATCGCCGCGGAGGCAGACAAGCCCTTTGAGCTGGTGAAAGAAGAAGAGCCGGCGCCGGAAGCTGGTGCTGCCGGGGAAGGAACTGCGGCGCCTTTGCCCGATGCCGCGCCACAGGAACAGGTCCCGGCTGCTGCTCCGCCAGCAGCGGTTGCCGCTGCAGCGCTGGACGAGTTTGAGGTCGAAGAGCAAAAGAGACTGACGATCCTGCAGAGAGTTTCCAAATTGAACGTCGGCCAGCGGATCAAGCTGGGATTCATTGGCAGCAGGGAAGAGCGGGCGATCCTGATCCGGGACACGGCACGTCTGGTGCAGAACGCGGTGTTGTCCTCGCCCAAGGTGACAGATGCTGAAGTGGAATCCTTTGCCGGATCGAAAAACCTGCAGGAGAACGTGTTTCGCGAGATTGCGCGGCAGAGGCGGTTTCTCAAACTCTATCCCGTGGTGCGCAACCTGGTGAACAATCCCAAGTGCCCGCTGGATATTTCGCTTACGCTGATCAAGACGCTGATGGTCTATGACCTGAAGAGCCTCCGCCACAACAAGAATGTGCCGGATACCATCCGCAAAATCGCGGCCAAGCTATACACGGAGAAGGCGACGCGCGGCGGGAAGAACTAGCACAGCGAGAGTCCGACCGGATGTGACGGCGGTCAAAGACAAACCTTTCGCACGATTCCATGCTTCCCATACAATGCTGTTCTTGCGATATCGTTCCCGGCGGAGACCATGGTGAACACAACTGCAACCGATGAAATTGGCGAACTGTTAAAACGCACCAAAACAATTGCCGTAGTTGGCTTGTCCGACAGCCCATTGCGTCCAAGTTACGGCGTGAGCGCGTACATGCAGACCGCGGGCTATCGGATTATTCCTGTCAACCCTTCCATTAAAGGCGCGCTGGGAGAGAAGGCTGTTGCTTCGCTGGCTGACGTGCCGGAAAAGATCGACATAGTTGACGTGTTTCGCCGATCTGAATTTGTGCCGGACCTCGTGGACGAAGCTATCCGGCTGAAAGTGCCGGCGATCTGGTTGCAGGAAGGCGTGGTCCACGAAGAAGCCGCAGAGAGGGCGCGCAAAGCCGGGATCTTTGTGGTGATGGATTTGTGCATATTGAAGGAGCATAGAAGAAGATTTAGCTAGTCCATGTCCAATTCACCACGGAGATGGCATGAATAAAGTGCAAGTTCTGAGGCGGTATGCTCCAGGGAGTTGAAATCTGGGGCAGACAGGTTGCAGGCTGTGCTCGTGCAGTGAGGCGGTATGACCTCGACACGGAGATTAGTCAGACCTGCGGATCGAAGCGTCACCGTAAGGCCAGTATGAGCTTGGATGGGAGTGTGGTGATCGCCTAAGAGCTGCGTCTACTCCAGAACAACGAAGAGGAGAGACGAGAATGAAACGATATCTGGGAGTGGACCTGCATCGCACGCAATTTGTAGTATGCACACGGTGGGAGAACGGGGAGCAAGAGATACGGCAATGGCGGATCGGCGAGTTGGCCAGGTTCGTGGAACAGTTGCATCCGGAGGATCAAATCGCGGTGGAAGCCATGGGGACGACGGCGCGCTTCTACGATGCGATAGCGGGACGAGTCGAGCGGGTGGTAGTGGTGAATCCGCACCAATTCAAGGTGATCAGCGAGTCGGTGAAGAAGACGGACCGCAAGGATGCCGCCGCGCTGGCGCTGTATCTGGAAAAGGATTTGTTGCCGGAGGTAAGAATGAAGCCGAAGCAGAATCGGGAGTTGATGCATCTGGCGGAGACACGCGACCTGCTGGTGAAACAACGCTCGGCATTGAAGGGCAAGATCAACAACCTGCTGGCCATGCAGGGGATCGAGTTGAAGCGGGAAGCATTGTCGAGCAAGATTGCGCTGGAGCGGGTGTTGGCCAGCCCGGTCAGCGGCATGGTGCAACTGGAGCTGCGGGTGCTGGTAGAACAGATCCGCTCACTATCGGAGAGCATTGCGGAGTTGGACGAGCGGCTGGAAGAAGAAGGCCAACAACTGCCCGGATACGAGAACCTGACCAGCATCAAGGGCATCGGTTGGCTCAGCGCGACTGTTCTGCTGACGGTCATTGGCAAGATCAGCGACTTCGCGGATGAAAACAAGCTGGCGGCCTATCTGGGGCTGGTACCCAAAATAGCCAACTCCAATGAAAGTGAACAAAGCGGCCGCATCACCAAACAAGGCAATAAGCTGGCCCGCACGGCGTTGGTGCAGTGTGGGTTGGTGGCGAAGCGGTACAGCCCCTATCTGCAACGGTTCTATGAACGAATCAAACAGCGCCGCGGAGGAGGAAAAGCCAAAATCGCTCTAGCAAGAAAGCTGGTCAAGATCGTCTATGACACTCTGAAAAACCAGTGGGTTTTTGAAGACTTCCCCAGCTTTACCCTGGCTGCCTAAAAACCGGCCAAAACAAACTTTTGAGTAGACATTATTCATGGGAGACACGGAGTCACGGAGAAGAAGGGGGCCAGGCTTGCGGCCCCGAGGTCATCGTGCATAGTAGTTCCGGTTGGCATCGTCAAACCGCCCCGATTTCATACAGCACTTCTTGAAATTTGCGCCCTGAGCCGCACGGGCAAAGGTCGTTTCTTCCAAGCTTTTCACGCAGCTCTTTTGCGCCTCCACGCAACGCTCTGAAAGCCGCGCTTTACATTGGTTTCAGAAGCGAAAGCCGCGCCGGCGCTTGCTGCTGCGGACGAATGTTGGCTGCTCTTCAAATTGGATTTTCACGGTAGTCTCTCCTTTGCTTGTGAATTGGCGCCCGCCACATCACGCGAAGGAGCGCAGTAAGTATAACCCGGGAATCTGCACGGCCGAGGTCCGACCTAATCGCATTTTTCAAATCTCCGCTTCCTCTTTTCCTCTACGTTTCGAAGGCTTTGGTCTCTTCTCTTCTCCGCGGCGCAGCTCTTCTTTGCGCTGCTTAATTTCTTCCATCCTCTGGGCCAGCAGTTTTTCCCGGCCTTCCTGAGTTGGATGGTAGTACTCGCGGCCACGCAAATTATCCGGCATGCACTCCATGTCGGCGACTTTCTCTTCGAGGTCGTGCGCGTACTGGTAGCCCTTCCCATAGCCGACCTGCTTCATCAATTTCGTTACGGCATTGCGGATATGCAGCGGTACGGGCTCGGCGGCTGTCTTCTCCACGTCTTCCAGCACCGCGCCGTAAGCGGTGTAAAGCGCGTTCGACTTCGGCGCCAGCGCCAGATAGACCACAGCCTGCGCCAATGCCAGCGCGGCTTCCGGCATCCCGAGGAAGTCAATGGCATCTTTCGCCGAGAGACAAAGGTTCAACGCTTCCGGCGCGGCCAGGCCGATGTCCTCAGAAGCCATGCGCACCACGCGGCGCGCAATGTATAGCGGGTCTTCGCCCGACTCAAGCATCCGTCCGAGCCAATAGAGCGATGCGTCCGCATCGCTATTGCGGACAGATTTGTGCAGCGCCGAAATCAGGTTGTAATGCTCTTCGCCGGATTTGTCATAGAGCAGGACGCGCTTCTGCAACGTGTCTTTAATAATCTGCTCCGTGATCTCGCCATGTTCCCCCGCGGTGGCGGCGGCGACCTCAAGCACGTTGTACGCGGAACGGGCATCGCCGCTGCTGTAAGCTGCGATCTGTTGCAGGACCTCGTCGCCTGCGTGCAACTCCATCTTGCCCAGGCCGCGTTCAGAGTCTTCCATGGCGCGGCGCAGCAGCACGACGATCTGGTCTTCGGTGAGCTGGTTCAGGATGTAAACGCGGCAGCGCGAAAGGAGAGCGCCGTTGATCTCAAATGAAGGGTTTTCCGTGGTCGCGCCGATCAACCGGATGTTGCCGCGCTCAACATGCGGCAAAAACGCATCCTGCTGGGCGCGATTGAAGCGGTGAATTTCGTCGATGAATAGAATCGTGCGCGTGCCGTAAGCGCGAGCTTTCTCGGCGTCCGCCATCACCTGCTTGATTTCTTTAATTCCGGAGAGCACCGCGGAAAACTCAATGAATTCGGCCTTGGTGACGTGCGCGATGATCTGCGCCAGCGTGGTTTTGCCCGTACCCGGCGGCCCCCAGAAGATGATGGAGCCGGGATCGTCGCGCTCAATCTGCAGACGCAGCGGTTTGCCCGGGCCGACGATATGCTCCTGGCCGACGAACTCATCGAGCGTGCGCGGACGCATGCGGTCCGCGAGTGGCCGCGCGCCTTTGCCTTGCTGGTCCGGAAGTGCCTGGAATAAAGACATTCTTGAAAAACCTTACCGGAAAACCTTACCACTGATAACACTGATGACACTGATTTCCACGGATCAAAAACGGCAAATTATTTACCGCGGATTAACGCGGATGGCCGCGGATCAAAAACCATTGCCAAAATCGCCGAAGCTGCAAAAGGTCGGCGGAATCTATCAACCACCAAGGAACACAATGGTGCTTGATCGACCAGCCATCTTCCTCTGTGTCCTCCTTTCCTCCGTGTTTCAAAGGTTTTGGTTTTCAATTTTGGTAATCCTTGACAATTTTGGCGCTTCCGGCAATTGTCCGATCCGCGTTCATCCGCGCTAATCCGCGGTAAGCGCTTGCCGTTGCCTCGCCGCTTCATACAACAAAATCGATGCCGCAATGCCTGCGTTCAACGACTCCACGCGCGGAGAATGCGGGATCGTCACCAACTCATCGGCCAGGGAAAGAATTTCCGTCGGGACGCCTGCGCCTTCATTGCCAACCACAATCATTGCCGCGCCGGTGAAATCGGCTTGGTGCAGAGGCTTGCCTTTGTGCGACGACGTCGCCAGAACACGCACGCCTTGCTGCTTCAAGAGCGGAATACTTTCACCAAGTTTCACACGGATGAGCGGTTCTCTGAATAATGACCCGGCGGAGCCTCGCACGGTCTTGGGATTGAAGTGGCTGACCGTCTTTTCTCCCAGCAGGACGGCGCGCGCGCCAAACGCTTCCGCGGAGCGGATGATCGTCCCCAGATTGCCGGGGTCTTGAAGGCCCGCCACGCCCACGAGCAGCGCATCGGGGCCTGATTCCATCAGGTCTTCAAATTTATGCGGGCGCAACTTCACAAGAGCGGCCACGCCCTGGGGCGACTCCGTGCTGACCGCGCTCAGGAAGACTTCGTCGGGCAGCAAAAGGACTTCAACCTGGCTGCCAATCTGCGGCAGCAGGCGCGTGGCGTGGGCGGCCCCGGCATCGCTGAAAAGCACGGCCTGGAAGCGCAGCCCGCTGCGAATCGCTTCCTCAATCATGCGGACGCCTTCCACGGCCAGGTAGCCTTCCGCCGTCGGCTCGCCCTGGCTAAGCGCTTTGCGCAGGTCTTTGACCAGCGCGTTTTGGCGGCTGCTTACGCGGCGCAGGCGGCTTTCAATTTCTTTAGGGACATTCATGTGACAGCAATCATACTGAATCGAGCGATGGCCCGATGAAAGTCCGGGCCTATGTTTTCTGGCCAAGCTGGTTTATTCTTAATCGTTTGTCGTGGCGTCTGGCGCTCGCCTTTTTGCTGAAACGCGTTTGTGCGGGACGTCACAACATATGGTCGAGAATTACTGAGCCTGGGGGAGCCGGTATTGCCAGCCGAAATTATTAAAATCAATCCTGATACGCCGGACATGCGTCTGGTTTCATATGTGGCCGACCGCATCAAGCAAGGCCAGGTCGTCGGCATGCCCACCGACACCTTTTACGGGCTCGCGGCCGATCCCCTGAACCTGCGCGCCGTTGACCTCATCTATTACGTGAAGACGCGCAGCCGCCACAAGCCGCTTTCTCTGCTGATTGAAAGCGTGGAACAGGCGGAATACCTGGCGCGTCCGCTGCCGGACGTGTTTTATGACATCACCCGTAAATACTGGCCCGGACCGCTGACCATCATCGTGAAAGCATCCTCCCGTCTGCCGTTGAAAGTTACGGCCAATACCGGCAACGTCGCGCTGCGCGTGCCGGCTTCGCGCATTGCGGTGGAAGTGATCCGCGCGGCCGGCGTGCCCATCACCGCCACTTCCGCCAACATCAGCGGGGCCAGCGAGTGCACCACCGCGGAAGGAGTTCGCCAGCAACTTGGCAACAGCATCAGCCTGATCGTTGATGGCGGCGCCAGCCCGCGCGAGGTAGCTTCCACCATCATCAATATGAGCGATCCCGGGCATATCAATATCCTGAGGCAAGGCGCAATTCCTGAAAGCGATCTGGCTGAGTTTCTCCGGTTTGGCTGAGTCCTGAATGGCCTCCACGCGTTGGAAGAAATGGCTGTGGCTCCTGGTTCTGTTGCCCGTCTGTTATGCAACGGTGGTGTACTGGCGCATCGTTGACCAGGCCGGCCGCGACGAAGCGCGTCCCGCGGACGCCATCGTTGTATTCGGCGCCGCTGAGTATGACGGGCGACCCTCGCCCGTGTACAAAGCCCGTCTCGACCGGGCCGCGCAGCTTTATCATCGCGGCCTGGCGCCGATGGTAATCATCACCGGCGGCTCCGGCGGCGATCCGCGCTTCAGTGAAGGCGTCGTCGGACGCGAATACCTCAAGACGCTCGGTATCCCTGACAGCCAGCTTATCGCAGAAACCCAAAGCGCCGACACAGCCGAATCCGCGCGCCGCGTCAGCACCATCATGTATGTCAACAGCATGCATTCCTGCCTGGCCGTGAGCGACGCCTACCACATCTTCCGCATCAAGCAGATGCTCGCCCGTGAAGGCGTGACGTCCTACGGTGCGCCTCGTCCAAATTCGCGTCCGCAGACCTTTTGGCGACGGCAGGAATCGGCCTGGCATGAGATCGGCAGCTACACGCTGTGGCTATTACATCTGTCGTAGCTTTTGTCGCTTCGCTCCACACCGCTTGAGCCTGTCGATCTCGGCCAAATTGTTTCAGCGCCTGTTGCAGGGCAGCTCAGCGCGTGGTCGGCTTCGCTGCCTTGTAACTTGGTAAGGCCGTTCGCTTCAAACCGCTTTGGCTGATCGATCTAAGCAATCGTACCCAGCCAGTTACTCAGTGGCTCGTCACCTGATGTTCTGAGAACGCCAGCTCCATGTGCGTCGGTTCTCCATCAAGCACGCTATCAAGCACCAGGTTCACCGGCAGTTGCAGCCCGTTGACTGCCTGGTTCTGGATCTTTAGGTCCAGCTTTACCACGCCCTGCCCTGAAGTCGGCTTGTAATCCGCGCTATACCCGGAAAGAACAAATCCTTTTGCGCTGCGCGTAAGCTGCGGCCGCACTGAGCTGATAAATTCCGCGGAGTTCACCTTCACCTCGGTGATGATCATGTCCTTGCCCATGGTGGTGATCACGTCGGAAGGGCCGTCCTTGTAGGAAATGCGGTACTGCGTTCCCAGGTCTTCCAGTTTATATTTGCTGTCGGTTGCCGGCAGCGGCGGCGGCCCCAGCATGAACAATGACCAGGTTGTGAAAAATCCGGTAACCGCCTGGTCCATGCCGGAATAGATCTGGTCAAAGCCCTGGCGTTGCTGTTCATTGGCTGGTGCGCTGTCGGTATGGTGCGTCACCGTTACTTTGCCCTCTTTATCCAGCAGCATGGAGAAGTGCAGCCCGTTCAAAAGCTTCAGCGCCGCCGCGCCTTTTTCGGGATCGGCTTTCAGTTGGTCCTTGAGCACCAGCGCCCAGTTTGGCTTGATGGTGGCGCGAAATTCGTCCAGCCCGGCGGTCCGCAGGTTGTAATATGCGCTCTTGGCCCGTTCCAACACCATCTTGCGTCCCGGATCGTCCGGGTTGGTGCCAGTCTGGGTTTGGGCGGCGGCCAGTCCACAGGCCAGCAATAAAAGCGCGCAAAAGCTGAGCGAGCGATGTCTCATAAACACTCCATAATGTTTTTTTACGAGGGGTGGTTCCATTATGCCTCTTTTGCCGTCAAATGCTGGAGGAAAAGCCTGCTGCATTGTTACTCCGGTTTGCCTCTCTCTGAAGCCTGCACTCAGGTCGCCCGCTTGTGCCGAAGGTGGCGCCATACTGCTGTGAGCCTACTCTGATCCGTAATGTCCTGATCCGTGTCATCCGTGTTTATCCGTGGTAAGGCTTTGGGTTCTCAACTACCCGATTCCGGCGATGTCGGCGATCACGGCAATCTCAAGGGGGTACCTGCCCCTCCCGGTTCATCCCAATTTCATCTCAGATCGGCGTAGGGTACTGAGGTTTTGCCTTTCCGATCACCCGATGTCCCGATCACCCGATGTCCCGATCACCAGATGTCCCGATCACCAGATCAACCGATCTTGCTCCCTCCCCTCCCCCCTGGGCCTCAACTAGCATTCCAAAGCACTTAACTCATGTCATCCCAGTCCATCCCAGCGCTATACCCATCTTGACATTTGCTTCGTGGCGATTACCAGCCCTCCCCTCCCCCGGTACCCCTCAACTAGGATTCCAAAAGACTTAACTGCATCCATCCCAAAGGCATCCCAGAACTTCGTTAGCTGGCTAAATTTTACTATGATTCCAAAGGGCTTAGCTTGCCTCCCTGGCTCCGGTTCCCAATTTTGGCAATTACCCGATTTTGGCAATCACGGCAATTGCACAGACACCAATCCCATGCGATGGCGAACCATTACCAGAAGAAACTCACCGCATTGAGTCGAATCGGTCTATGTTACTTCACTTTTTATTTGCTGTCAAGAAGTATTTTAGTGCATGTGTAAACCTCGTCGGTTCTCACAATACCGTGGGTGCCCCATCCTTTGCGTCCCGCGAGTTCGTGCATGCCATTGGTACTGATGGTGGACGCAAAGGGTGGGACAAGACGAATTTCAGCCTTCATCGTTTTATCGGTGTGTTTCGCTGTGGATCAGCGGCCAGCGCTTGATGGGACGCCAATTGCCGGTCTTCCAATCAGCGTATTCCGTTTCAAGCGTGAAGCCCGGATCAATGACGAAGTGGAGCGCAGTTTTGTCTTCAAAACGGACGTCAATCGAGTGGTACTCGCCGGCGGTGAAGACCTCGACAAGATCGACCGTCTTGCCTTTGACCTCTTCAAAGCGGTAGAACGTGCGTCCACTGTAGCGGCGGACCGTGGTCTTGCCGCGCTTGGTTTCGGTGAAGCGCAGGGACTCCGGAACCCGCTCTCGCTTTCGTTTTTTTGGATTGAGATGTATGCGGGTTGAACTTTGAGTTTTGGTTATCGCGGATTTGATGTGAGCGGGTTTGGTTAAGGCGTGAGCGCTGCGGCCGGAGCCTTGCGCCCGGGACGGGGAGTGTTTATGTTGAATACCAGCCATGGTTTGCCTGACCTCGTATCAGGTGAACTGCGGTTAGGGCGCGTTCGGTGGTCGAACACCGGACGCTGCCCGTTGGTTGTGTTTTTATTTCTTTTTAGGTTTACGAGTCTTGTGTGGCACAGCCGCCCCCGGCTGCGCTTTTCTGGCCTTAGCTGACTGCTTCTTTTTGTATCTGGTCTTCCTGCCATTCTTCAACTTGGGTAAAAGCTTGCGGACCATCTCAATTTCTTCTTCCGTCCAGGCATGTACGGTCGACAATCCCGCTTGCACAACCTTCGGGGTAGGTATTTTCCCAAGAATGATGTACCGGCTCAGTGTTGAGGCCGCTATCCCTAGCTTCTTTGCTGCTTCATTCGTCGAAAGCATTCGCGTATGACTGTTTCATATACGCATAGCGCTGTCAAGGAGATTTTTGAACGACATCGTTTAAGAGCTGTCATCCTGAGCGAAACCCGAGCGAGGAACGATGCGAGGGTGAGTCGAAGGATCCCGAGAATGCTTGGCTCGCCCATGCCGCTTCAGGGAGTTCGCACCATGCATTTTCATGCTTGCCACACTTCGGGAGAAGCGCGTGATCGGATCAGAAGAGACGAGTCAAAATCATGAAATCTCAAATCAACGCCGCGCCAGTTTTCCGATCACCCGATGTCCCGATCACCGGATCACCCGATCTTCTTGGATCTTTCCCACGCCTTCGCATACTTCCAGCTCACATACGCTGCATGGTTCATCAGCACCAGCAGACCTTCGCGGCCATCCAGAAAGCCGCCGCGGAAGACATATGCCCAGATAAACCGCACCATCGGTCGGAAGACAACATTCACCACGCTGAACCCAACCTTCC
>DASSXL010000163.1:0-39453 GCA_035703825.1 Candidatus Angelobacter sp. | reverse complement strand
TGAAGGTTTCGCGCGACTGGCGCAACAGCTTCAAGAAATCATGCCCTCGCTAGTGGATCGTCTTGTGCCTCCGATTGAGACGGCAGAACGGTGTGGGTAAATTGAGCGGGAATCCGCACCTGGCTATCGTATGCAGTTTTTGAGAACTACACTAATCATTAAGAATGTCAATTCTGCTTGAGCTGTCCTTCGAGCAAGAGGAAACGCGTTGTCCGGCGCATGGGATCGAGAGGCAAGATAGCGTGTTCGAACGAATCGTCGAGCTATAAGGAGCTTGTTGCACAAATTGCGTATGTCCGTTCACCAACCTGCTGCAACATGCCGACCAGAAGTTTGTCTCAACGGACGGATTCACCGCATTAGCTGTACGCAAAAATGTGAAGACTGAAGTCTGCTCGCGTCACAGTACTTGAAATGTCCAAGCGCCTCCTTTTATGAACCAGTCCAGGAGGTTCCGAGAATTTGATCTCCTCCACCGCGCACTCCCAGCCTCCAGCCAGCTATGCCACATTGCCCAAGGACGCGGTACGCGCGCGGGCAGCTTCTTCGATAGCAAAAGACCGTTGCCGCTGCTGTTGTGCAAACAAATTATGAAATGCAGCCGCCAGTCCGCCGGCAAGAAAGCCAAATGCGCCGAAGAAGATCGGGGCGAGCAGAACGATGAGCATTCCGTCGCTGGTGGCTGAAACCAGCCCTTTGAACTGTACCGGCGCGGCCCCCCAGCAGAGCATGACGAACGACAAAAGTGGAAGAAACAGCACGGCTGCACCTGCAAGCAGCGCGGCTGACACCGTGGCGACAAGCAATGCATTGATAGGTTGCGGTCTGGTCATTGGCATATTCTTTCCTCAAGTTTCGGTTGTTCGGTTGTTCCTGATTGCATGGCCGCATGCGGACCTTGCTTTCATCCCTTTGCATGTGGCCTTCACGACAAAAATAAAATGGCCCAGAGATTAGTTCATCTCTGAGCCAAATCTTCGTTCCATGCCGGAAGCAATTGCCGGCAGAGAAAATCAGGGCCCGTATTTTACTTTTCCGGCTTTTAAGACCGGTCAGGGTTGAGTATTGCGGTAGGTCTTCTTGGCCACCGCTTCCACACAAATAATCTCGCCCCGGCGGAATTGGATGACGATGGACCCCGGGGATTTTCTGGTCTTCATGAAATCGGAAAGAGCGACGAACAACTCTTTGGGAATGGTCACTTTGGCGCCGCTCGGGGATGTTGCAAGATATTGTGGTTCTGTGGCCTGTTCTGCTGGGACCTTATTGGACTGCAATGCAGAAGCTCCGCACTCTGGTTCGCTCCCATTGGAAACCTGGATCGATCTGCCAGGAAAGTAAGCTCGTATATCGGACATAATTACCTGCACTCTCTCGTTCAGTCGTTCTCAAACTGTGGTTGCTGGTTTGGCGGTGATATAACGCGGGCAATCGCAGTGAGATTCCGTGCAGGCGACCGCACTTCGACGCTCGAATGCGTTCGGCCCCGACCGGGCGCGGGACTTCCTGGTCCGTGTGCCTGCCTGGTGCGTTCTCTGCAAGGCAGCCACAATTAATCTGAGGGAAAGCAAACGGTGCAACTTGCGCATCGGATAAAACATCCGTCTCATCTTCAATAGCTCCTGCGGTTCGGTCGGCCAATAGGGTTCGCAGCTTTCAGTCCCTGAAAGGATTGACACAAAAATAGCCCAGAGAGTATCCGTCTCTCTGAGCCAAATTTCCTGTCTTATCCGGAAGTTTCCGGGAACTGAAATCAGGGCTCGCCTGTTTTTTATCGGCCTGTATTTGTTTTATTACATCAACACGACCTAGGCCCTCTCTCACCGATAAGTTCTCTTGGTGATAGATTCCAATCCGGCAATACCGCCGTTTCTAAACTGTATGACCACTGACCCGGCCGACTTACTACCGTGGATGAAATCCCATAAAAGTCCAAACAGCTCCTTTGGTATTTCAACCTGATGCCCATCTGGGGAAACAACAAGGTACTCCTGCCGCGATTGCTGAAATGGAACCAGTGCAGCCATTTCTCCTCCAAGGTCTCCTCAAGGCTGATAGGCATATCCCTTAGCCTGTGGTCTCAAGGATTATAGGCAAAGATCGGGTATGTTTCGGTTCGTCAGAGCCAAGGCCTCTAGCTTCGGGATGAATAATCCCGAATCGGGGTGCTCTGAGTTGGCGGGGATTATTCCACAGCCCTAATAGATTTGTAAAGATTTTCTTAGAATGTCCGGCTTTCGGAAAACCGGAGTTAGAGCCGCATTATCATCGATGAAAGACACCTATCTGCCAGTTTCCCAAAAGCGACTCCTGCTTTTGACTCCTTCCTGCGCATTCTACTCTAGCTTAATAGTCGATCCTCCTAATAGTCTCGGTCTGCCTTGGTTACTCCGTAGATCCCGGGTGGACATTAGAGTGTGCTTTGGCCGCGGCACGTCTGATGACCGCATGAGTCCGAGTCTCATGAACAACGAAGCCGCTGGCGATACTGGTATCACCTGTACCCTGAGTTGCCTCCTTACACAGCGTGAATTTCCATACAGTGTCCTGTTTTGTACAAGCCCCGGACAGGGCACAGATGCCAGCCTTAAGCCGGGCGGTATATGTTTCGCCAGGCTTCAGCAGCACGGAGTCAGGAAACAGGCCCCAGACTGCGTCGCCAATCTGGTCGACCCAGGCTGAAACTTGTTTGCCCTGTGAATCGGTGAGCGTAAGGCGGCGATTGTCCACGCCGCGGACCGGTTGGGAGAAGGAGACCTTTACTACGGCATCCTGATAGGCGTTTTGCGCTCCTGCCGATGGGTAAACCGCCACGGCGGGCGCAGCTTGCTCTGCTCTCGATCCATCGAGCGTGATCACCCAGTCGCGTACAATCATCGGCACAGGCGGCGACCCCTCCACCACCGCCGGTTCGCTTGTAGGCGTTCGCCCGTCGCACAGGCCACCCAGCACGCAAGGCTCGAGCACAAAATTGTTGTTGGTGTCAGCCATGTTCCCAAGAAAGTGCAGGGCCACCACCGCTTCAATCGATTGGTAATAGACTGTCGCGCTGACCGCCACAGGTCCTGCGGTTCCTGCCGGGATCACTACGGAATAGCGATCGATCTTCTTTTCATATTCAGGACGCCCTCTGGGCTTGAATCGTGTATCGCGAAGAAAGGAGTCGTCAAAGTAATCAGCGTTGCCATTACTGTCTTTAAACTGCGGCAGGGCAAGCGAGTTATTGCGGTCAATTACCCGGCCGTCCTTATCGATCGGGAGGCCAGTCTTATTAGTAACTAGGTTTAGCGGCGTGGCATATGGCAGGTCCAAAGTCGGGCAACCATCTCCCAGAGAGGCGACCGCCTTGAACTGCAAGGCATAGGGATCAACCGAGCCGGCTGGAATCTTCCAATTACAGCCAGGGAAATTAGGATCGACCATCTCCTCGGTTGTGAGGTTGCCCACGCCGATCGAAGTGCGCTTCCATACGTTGTCCTCGATTGGAAGTTCCTTGCCGGTAGACAGATCGTACGCATGCAGGGCAAGCCAAGCGGTGCGGCCTTCAGGAAACCCGGTAGGGAAATTGTGGCCGCTGCCGGTATTCGCTATGTTGATGGAAAGCGGGACTGAAGTATTTGCAGCAGCGTTAGAGCGGCCCCGCAGGTCCATGCTGAGCACATGGCGAAGACGGTCCCAGGCCAGCCGGGCTTGCTGAGAGAAAGCACCCTTCCGCTCCAAATGGGTCCAGAACCCGCGAGAATACAGGCTCTTCTCGTCAGCCGAAGAGAAGCTAAAAGCGGATAGCTCTGGGTAAGGCGCGATGTTTCCTCTCTGGTCAACATCTTTTCCGATTAATCCTGTAACGTAGGCGTTGCCACCCACAAAATGATGGGTAAAGAAAGGATGTGGCGCTCCTCCTTCATTGGCTACGCGGTCCACCGGCGGCGGGAGCGGTTTTTCATCCTTATATAAGGTCTGCGCGGTGCCGGGCTGGCCGTAATCCTGCTGCATATGGCAGCTCTGGCAGTCGCGCTTGAAATGTGGATCAAAGTTCGTGTTTCCGGGGCGGTCGGCGTATGCGCTGTTCGCCCATTCCGTGTATGTGCGCTCAATAGGAAACCCTCCCACCCATTTGCCGATGGGATTTTTGATAGGCAACGCATTGGTCACATCGTGGCAGGCAGCGCACATCTCCGCCCGAACAAACATCGCCTGGTGATATCCCTTGTGTTTTGCCGGATCGATCTTCTGGTAGGGAATTTCCTGCCCAAAGATCTGGCTGGTGTAGACATCCTTGCCCGAGGGCGGAAGGTTTGCCGCGAGGGGGCCGAAACGTTCCGGAGTCCCGATGGCGTGCGGCGACAGGCGATATGCGCCTGCGCCAATACTGTAGCCAAGGTTTGGCTTGCCAGGATCGGGAACACCAAAAGTATCCTGCTGATCTGGTGGCAGCACTTCAGACCGATGCTTCGCAACAGGCGCCGGCGTGTACGCGCTCGCGCTGTGGACATAATTGTGAAACGGGGTGTCCCGGGTCTCGGCGTATGTGTGGCAGACCGCGCAGATGATCCCGCTCTTGCCGGAGTCGGTGTTGCGATACTGGGGCGCCAACGTGGCAAAAGCAATACCTGTCCCGCTATCAGAGGTTGGATTGAAATTGGGATCGCCGGGCGCGTTTTCCAGTTTGGTTTGCGGATCAAACTTCACGTTCTTGAGGGGGATGTTGTCCACGTAGTCTGTGGGCATGTGGCAGCGGGAGCAAAAGAAATCCAGCAGGGAACCGGGACGCGAGACCTTGTACTTGCCGTCGCCGATGTCAAAGGTCGAGGAGCACTCACCCTTGTTGGCGAAAGGATTATGGGCGGCTTTTGCGGTGCCGTCGGGCGGTTCAGGCGTGTCACATTCTCCATTGGCAGAGGTGGCTCGCGCCAGCGCCAGAAAGGCGGCGCGCCACACTGGATCGCGCCACGAATTCGACATCATGGAACCATTCCATTCGTCGAAAATTTTCTGGTGGCAGGTCTGGCATTGTCCCGGGCTGTCCTCCTGCTCCCAATGATCATGGTATGGAGGCGGGAAAGCCTGTGCTTCAGCCAGAACATAAGGCGCAGCTTCAGGCAGGCGGTTGGGGATATCGTTTAGCTTGGATTGGTCCGGCTGGTAGTAAACCAAAGCGCTCGTCGCCAGGGTAGTGATTATCAGCGCTGTAAATTTCAGGCTTTTTCCGTTTCCGTTGATCATTGTGCCGCTCCACGAAGTTCACGCTGCGCAGAAGAGTGATGGACCGTTCCGTGGGTCTGTTCATACGCCAGGATTGGATCATGCACCGGCACTATGGGCGCCCGGCCCAGGCTACGCTCGAACACCAGGAATATTAGGGCGAGATAACCAGCCGCGATTACCATTTCAAGTGGGCCGAATTTTGGAGCTTTCCAAATGGAAGGCGTGGCCAACAAGTACAAGTCCAGCCAGTGACCGCCGAGCAACAGAATTGCAATGATTTTCAGGATTCGCGCTGTGCATTTAGCGCGGACAGAAAGAAGCACGAGAAAAGGCGCCACCCAGTTTGCCAGCAAGTTCAGTGCGAAGAGGTAAACCCACGGGCCACTTGTTCGCGTTACATAATGGGTGACTTCGTCCGGAATATTTCCATACCAGATCAAAAGATATTGGCAGACCCAGATGTAAGCCCAGAATGTACTGAAGGCAAAAAGCATTTTGCCCAGATCATGAAGTTGATGATCGCTTACCGAGTCTTGCAGCGGTCCCCGTTCCTTCAAGATAACCACCGCCAGCGTTATCGCGGCAATGCCTTGCACGAATGTCCCCGCGAACACATAAACAGCGTACATGGTGCTGAACCAGCGCGGATCAGTGGAAATCAGCCAGTCAAATGCTCCTGTGGTCAGCGTCAAAGCAAAGACAGGGATGAACATCACGGCGTAGCGCGTGAGCTTATGATGAAGGACAAGAGCCAGTTCCGGATGCCGGTCTTGTTGGAGTGAGAGTTTGCGAAACAGCCAGGCGAAGAAGATCCATGCCATGAAAACAACCGCCATTCGCATATACACCCACGGCGGCTGCAGATAACGGATCCAACCGGCAATCGTCGGTTCTCCTCCAGTGGTTCCAGACCGGCTCCATGGATAAAGAACATGACGGCCGAAAAAGAGCAACAGAATAAGGATTGAGGAAACGGAAGCCATCGGCATAAAGGCTTCCGGGATTCTACGGAGACTCGCTGACCATCGAGCTCCCGTTGCTCTTTGTGCAGCAAGGAAGAACATAGCCGATACTCCTAGCGAAGCAGCATAAAAGCCGTTCACCAGCAGGGCCGGCCACAAGCGTTCGGGGGCTGCAAATAGCCCATAGATCGCCGTGCAGATTCCCAGCAGAAGAAGCGCGCCGGCGCTCCCCCGTTCGCGCTGCGAGAACCGGAATGAACTGGCCGTTGTCATTGTGTCTCTCCGCCCTGCGTCGCTCCATCGCGGTGGCTTAGACCCTGCAACACCGCATGTACATAGGTGACTATCTTCCACCGCTCGTCGGCGCTGAGTTGCGCTGCGTATGAGGGCATTTTCCCTGTCCCCATGGAGATCACGTGGAATATCCGCCCTGGAGGAAACTGCATCAGCCGTTCAGAAACGTAGGAAGGTGGCGGCGGAATCTTTCCGGAGATTGGGCCATCGCCTCTGCCTTGCTCACCGTGGCAAACTGCGCAATAGGTTCGGAAGAGTTCCTTGCCTTCTTCCAGGGTCCGCGGCGTGGCACGGTAAGGATTTTCCAGTTCACGGCCCGCCCGTGTGGCTTCGGCTTCTCCTTCACCATAGTGAAATGGATGGAACCCCCGCGGGATGGTTCCAGCAACTGGGTGCTGGAGCGTGAGTCCATCCCGCGTTATAGAATTTGGAGCAAAAGCCTTGTACGCGGGCCCTCGCGCCATGTCAGGCATGTACTCAAACGCCCTTTTTTCCGGAGTAGCTCCGCAACCTGAAAGCAGAGCAATGCACACCAAAGCCCAGAGCGTACAAAGATTCGCGCTCATTGTTCCATCTCTCTTTCCCGGATTCGGTCCGCGCCGCTTTCCTGCAGCAGTTTTCGCGCCCGATGAAGGTCGAAAGGCGCCTCGCGTTTGCGCAGCACCAGGGCAAAAGTGTCATTGGTGACACCCTCGGCGAATAACGATTCCTTCTTTCCCGGATACAGACGGGCGCGCAGAAAGAGAGCAGCGACTGTGGCGAGACCGGATAGCAGCACAGTGAGTTCAAAACAGATTGGCACAAAGGCCAGGGTGGAATTATCCGGCTTGCCGCCGACGTTCAGCGGCCAATCCAGCACTGTTGTGTAGAACTGGAATGTCACCGCGAACGCAAGAGCGCAGCAGCCCACCAGAAATGTGACCCAGGGCAGGCGCGTCCTGCGCACGCCCATCGCGGCATCGAGTCCATGGATCGGATACGGCGCATAAACGTCATATATCCGCAGGTTTTCCTGCCTTACCGCGCGCACCGCATGAAGGAGTTTTTCCGCATCGGTGAATGTTGCCACCAGAAAGGAGCTAGGCATTGACCGCCACCTCCTCCTGATCTTCATCGCTGCTCAGGGCCATCTTGTGGGCGCCGTGTCCCACCACGCCCTTGATCTCCCACATTGCGATCATGGGCAGTAGCCGGATGAACAACAGGAAGCAGGTGAAGAACAGGCCGAAGCTACCTACCAGAATTCCAATGTCAAAGATGGTGGGGTAGAACATCCCCCACCCGGAAGGCAGGAAAGCTCGGTGGAGCGAAACCACAATGATCACGAAGCGCTCAAACCACATGCCGATGTTCACCATGATCGAAACGATGAAGAGAAACCGCACGCTGGTACGCGCTTTCCTGGACCACAGCAATTGCGGAGTGACGACGTTGCAAAGCACCATCAGATAGAAGCACCAGGCATAAGGTCCGGTCGCGCGGTTGATGAAGTGATATCGCTCATACAGATTGCCGCCGTACCATGCGCTGAAAAACTCGGTGAGATACGCGTAGCTCACGATCATGCCGGTGAGCATGGTCACCTTGGCCATTTTGTCGAGATGCCTGAGAGTGATATAGCGCTGCAAGTTCATGGTGGAGCGTGTAATGATCAACAACGTCAACACCATTCCAAAACCGGAATAGATAGCCCCGGCAACGAAGTAAGGCGGAAAAATTGTGGTGTGCCAGCCCGGCAGAAGCGAAGTCGCAAAATCCATGCTGACAATGGAGTGCACGGAGAGTACCAGCGGGGTTGCCAGGCCCGCCAGCACAAGGCTCACGATCTCATAACGCGACCAGGTACGATGAGAGCCGTTCCATCCCAGGCTCAGCAGGCGAAAAGCAAACTTCTTGATCTTGCCGGTGGCCCGGTCGCGCAGAGTAGCCAGATCGGGAATCATGCCGAGATACCAGAAGACCAGTGAGATAGTCAGGTAGGTGCTGATGGCGAAAACGTCCCACACCAGGGGCGAGCGGAAGTTCACCCACAAAGGCCCGCGCTGATTGGGGAAATACGGAAAGATAAAAAACGCGTCCCAGGGCCGGCCCATGTGGATTGCGGGAAACATGCCTGCGCACATCACGGCGAAGATCGTCATCGCCTCGGCGGAACGGTTAATTGAAGTCCGCCATTGCTGGCGAAACAGAAGCAGGATGGCCGAGATCAATGTGCCCGCATGTCCGATGCCCACCCAGAAAACAAAGTTCGTGATATCGAAGGCCCAGCCAACGCTGTTGTTCAATCCCCAGATGCCAATTCCTTTCGCGAAAAGATAAGTGACCATCCCTCCCAGGTTGAGGAGTGCAGCAAATGCGATCCCAAAGCAAATCCACCAGCCCTTGCCCGGTCGCGCTTCAAGCGGTCGCGCGATATCGTCGGTGATGTCCCGCAGTGAAGGTTTGTCATCGACCCACGAAGGCGGCGGAAGCATCTGGGTTTCGATGCCGCGCGCCGCATCCGGCGCCTTTCCATTCACGCTGATCGAAGTCGTGCTCATCAGGGCTCCTTAGGCGGTTTCCATGGGATTGCGGACTTTCTTCAGATAACTGATGTTCGGACGAGTGCCTAGTTCATCCAAGACCTGGTAGCGCCGCTGGTTGTGCTGCATTTTTGAAACGCGGCTGTTGGGATCTTTGAGGTCGCCAAAGACGATTGCCTGGCTTGGGCATGCCTGCTGGCACGCGGTTTGGATGTCTCCATCCGCCAGTTCTCGTTTACCTTGCAAAGCTACGTTCTTGGCCAACTGAACGCGTTGAACGCAGAGGCTGCATTTTTCCATCACACCGCGCGAACGCACAGCAACGTCGGGGTTCAGCACCATACGCCCGAGCGGGCTTTCCATGTTGAAATCAAACTTCGGATTTTCCGTGTAGTTGTACCAGTTGAACCGCCGCACCTTGTAAGGGCAGTTGTTGGCGCAATAGCGGGTCCCAATACAGCGGTTGTATACCTGCTGGTTGAGCCCTTCAGAACTGGTGGTGGTGGCAAGCACCGGACAGACGGTCTCACAAGGCGCATTCTGGCAGTGCTGGCACATCATCGGCTGATGCACGCTGACAGGGTCTTCTTCTTCACCGCTGTAATAACGATCGATACGGATCCAGTGCATGATTCGAATCCGCTCGATCTGGTCCTTACCTACAACAGGAACATTGTTTTCTGCCTGGCATGCCACCACGCAGGCTGAGCAACCGGTGCACGCGTTCATGTCAATTGCCATACCCCAGGCATGCTCGCCGTGCAGCCGCTCTGCCCAAAGCGAGGGCTGAGTTGCAGGTTCATTTCCGGGTTCGGCGTTTCTGCGCAACTCCGCCATTGACGTTTCCAGCACAATGGGCCGGCCTTCCATGGAAAAATGCGTCTGCGTGCTCCCGAGTTTTTCCGTGCGCCCGGTCTTTTCGATAACAATGTTCTTCGTGAAATAGCGACGGTCTCCCTGTTCCATTGATGTAAACGCATACGCGTTCCATCCCACGTTATTTCCGGCGCGCCCAACCTGCTGCCTTCCATAGCCCAGCGCCACCGAAATTGTGTGGCTCTCCTGGCCCGGCTGGATGAATGCCGGGAGTTCGAGCTTACGCGTACCGGCAGTGAGCCGGATGACATCGCCCTGGTTCACTCCAAGTTTCTTTGCGGTCTGTGGTGCGATGGAAGCGTAGTTGCTCCAGGTAACTTTTGTGATTGGATCAGGAAGCTCCTGAAGCCAGGGATTGTTGGCGTGACGGCCATCGCGCATGGGGACGGTTTCATAGCAATGCAATTCGAAACTCTTGTCCGCATCAGCGCGCGTTTCGCCGGCTTCCTTCTGAATTCGGTCCACTGCGGCTTTCCAATCTCCCTGAAACTTCGGAATGGACGCAGCGGCCGGTGGAGGCACAGTAACGACGCCGCTCTGAAGTGAACGTTCCCAGAATGTCTCAAAATCGTGGATCTCTTTCTGGCGCTGGAAAATGTTGGTGCGCCAGAACTCGCGCAAATACTTGTAGTAGTCCGCCTCGGGATGGCCGATCCATCTAAGCAGTGACTCTTGCATCGCGCGCGTCTCAAACAGTGGTGCAATCAACGGCTGCAAAAGGCTGAAGTGCGAATCAACAGGCTCGGCATCGCCCCACGCTTCAAGAAAATGGTGATCGGGACATATCGCGTGAGCGCGTGAGCTGGTTTCATCGCGGCGATCAGAGAACGAGACTGCGAGCGCGGTCTTTCCTAAGCCATCCAGAAATTTGTCAGGTTCGCTGTAGTCATAGGCAGGATTGACGCCATGCATCAGCAGGGTATGCACATCGCCACGCTGCATCTTTGCCACTAACTCGGCCATGGCATTGTCATTGCCGCTCCGTTGCAGCGACGGCTTGTTAATGTCGATGGTTTTGCCAAAATTCCCCAGCGCGGCATTCAGAGCGTTGAGCACCACCTGAATCGATCTGTCGTTTACTCCGCTCACTACCAGCGATTCGCCGCGATATTTCCACAGCTCATCGGCCACGGCATCGAGCTTCCTGGCATCCAGAGGGTCCTGTGTTCCGGCGACCGGAGCGATGCCGGCCTTGTGGGCAATGCGGCGCAACAAAGCGACCGCTACCAATCCCAACTGGGAAGGCGGTACCGCCACGCGGAGGTCAGCGTTGCTGCCGGTAACAGACATTCCGGATTCAAACTGAATATGAAGAGCGGGCGCTTTTTCCGGATTGCGGTTGGCCGCATATTGGCGCGCGAACTCCACCGGTGAGAGCCATGTGCCCAGGAAATCAGCTTCCAGACCCACGATGACGCGCGCTTTGTCGAAAGCATAATGGGGGACGACGGGACGTCCGAATGAGAGCTCATTTGCCGCGCGCAATGCGGTGAAAGAGACAGGATCGTACTCAACGTGGCGGAAGTGGGGATGGCTGTTCCGCCACTCCGCGATAATGCTCTGAACAGAAGGGCTGACGACGGACCCGGAGAGCAGCACGATCTCACTCTTAGTTTCCTGCGCTTCCCGGAGTGAAGCCAAAACGCGCTTGTCAATTTCCTGCCACGTAGTGGGCTGGCCTTGCCAGAGCGGCGCGCGTAGACGAGCATCATCATAAAGTGAGAGCACGGTGGCCTGGCCGGTGGCGCAGGTGCCTCCGCCAAACAGGGCTGATTCGGCATTGCCTTCAATCTTGATTGGGCGGCCGTCACGTTGCTTTACCAACAAACTGCAAGAGGACGCGCAGCCACGGCAAGTTGTGGCATACCAATTGGCAACGCCGGGAATTATTTCATCCGATCCCACCAGAAGAGGGATCGCGTTCTGTACCGGAGCGCGGCACCCGGCAAGGCCAGCGGCAGCAACCGTGAACCCCATCGCAGCCAGAAAGTCGCGGCGCGTCGTCTCTTCGCCGGTTGGGGAAGAGGGCAATCCGCCGGGGAATTCTGCCGTGCGCCGCGCGCCATTGTGCAACTCTTCCGGGCTCTTCCAGTACGAGGGAGCTGCTGCTCCATTGATCTGGACGAGTTGGTCCTTCGCGCTCTTACAGCCGCGGCTTTGATCGCCTTTGCCTAAATCACTCATCCCGATGCTCCGTTGCGTGTTTTCTGCGAAATACCTGCTATGTCGCAGTCAGTAATGACAACTGGCACAATCCAGGCCTGCCACAGGTTTCTGTTTTTCCTTAAGTCCAAGAGCGGCCCGCTGAAAATCTCCCACAGGAAGCTTTGCGTGTTCACGATGGCATTGCAGGCACCACCCCATGGTTAGTGGAGCAACCTGGCTGACAGTGTTCATGGTTTCTACTGCGCCGTGGCAGCGCTGGCAGGCAACGCCGGAAAGAACATGCTGGCTGTGGTTGAAATACACAAAGTCAGGAAGGTTGTGCACCTTTACCCAGCGGATGGGCCGCTGTTGGTCCACGGCTTCCTTGAGCTTTTCGATCTCGACCGTCTGCTTTTCCAGTATGGTGTGGCAATTCATGCAGACACTGGCTGGAGGAATTCCGGCGTGGCGGCTGGTCCGCGCCGCATAGTGGCAATAGAGGCACGGAATCTTGTTGTCTCCGGCGTGCACTTTGTGCGGAAATGCTATCGGCTGCTTTGGAGTGTATCCCTGGTGGATGCCGATTCTCGACAACTGCCATGCGCCAGTCCCGACTGCAAAACCCATGCCCACAATCCCTGCGAAAACCCAGTGGAGCCGCATAGAGACCTAGTCTTCCTCCGGCCAAAGCCACGCGGCAGGGCTGTGCTTGCGCATCCAAGCTTCCAGGACGCTTGTTGTGGATCCGAATGCGCCGCCCAGGAGAGCCAGCGCCCAGTTCAGAACGTATATTGCAAAGGCCGCGAGCCGGGTCAGCGGAAAGACTGCGACCGCCGCGAAGGCAGAGAATACATGCAACCTGACCAGAAATGGCATCTGGCTCGCGAGATTTGCGGCAGGCTTCGCCCGCACCAATGATGCCATGTATGGAGCCAGAGTTACTGAACTCCATACGGAACCCCATCGGTAAAGAATGGCGGTAAGCACTCCCGACAGGAGCCCAACAAATAGAAGCGCGAGGAACACTGTGTCTGACAATTCAGTAATCAGACCGCCGCTTGAGTGCTTCAGGTGTCTCCATAATAGAGCGCACGAGCACATCAGCGTGGAAACACCTACAATTAGTCCAGCCCCTTCCAACAAGTAAAGCCTGCTGGTGGCGCCGTTCCACCACAAGATTGCCCGCGGAAACACAATTCCAAGCAAATGGGCAATGACAAGCAGAAGCAGGCTTACGCGCCAAACCGTTCCGCCGCCGAATTCCGACCATGCCGCGGCCATTTCCTTCTCTACAGCCGCCATGTTTCGACGATCCAGAAAATACCGCACTCCAATACCCACCAGCAGCAGGGAAGACGCAATGTAAGGCGACGCGGCGAAAAGAAAATTTATTTTCATCTCGCGGCTCCCGCCCGGTCGGATTTTTGCCGGGGCGTTGCCGCTTGCGTAGCAATGGAAATTGCTGGCTCGGTATGCGCGGACCGTGACGGCGATCCTGGCGATACCGCATGGGTGGCCTGACGTGAGGCGGCTTGGCGGAGGAATGCCTTCAAGGCAAATACCTCTTTGGGCGTCAGATAATGTGTGCCGGCCCCGGCTCCTTCCCACTGAAAACACGGATGCCTCAGAAATTCAGTCAGTGCGCGATCTTGAAATTTGAAATAAGTGCGCGTGAGATCGGGGCCCAGACTGCCGCCCCAACGGTTACCCTCAACTGAATGGCATGAGTTGCAAGGTTGAAAACCATGCTGCAACCGGCGTTCACCGGAGAATAGCTGGCGTCCTAATTCCAGATCAGAAGGTAATGCCAATTCGGCATTGCGTTCGTCCAGGGGTTTGATATCCGGGCCGCCGATGGCGAGAAAGTCAAGAATGTCACCGATCTGTTTCTCAGAGAGATCCGTCCAATCAGGCATTCTCTGCTTTTTGAATTCGGCAAACAAGGAGGCGGCAGTGGTATCCCCCGAGCTAATTACCTTGGAAGATGCATGGATAAACTTGACCAGCCAATCACGTTTGCGCCGGTCCGTTACTCCCTTAAGGTCCGGCCCCACTTTGATGCCCTTGCCAAAAGTATGGCAGGCCGTGCATCGCTTATTGAAGGTGGCCGCTGCTTCGGCGGAGAACTTTGCGCCGCCTGCCTGGAAGTCTTCATCATCCGCCCATGCAAGCTGGGCTCCCGTAAAGAGCAGGAAAACCAGAGCAAGCGCCCAGGCCTTTGCAGCAAGAATGAGCACCCCAGGTTTGACCGGCACGCCTTCTCCTTTCGCAACTGCTACAAAAACAAAAGGCCCAGAGAGCATCGCTCTCTGGGCCAAATCCCTTGGTCTGCTCCAACAGTTCGGAGGACAGAAATCAGGGCCCTCTAATACGCCTCAAATAAAAATGGCTCAAAGACCTACGGGTCTCTGAGCCGAATTTTTGTCGGACCGACCTTTAAATATCGGAACGAAAATCAGGGCTCAACAAAAGATAACAACAGACTTATATATAACTAACAATAGTTTGTCAACGATAATGGAGCGGCGGCCAGTGGCCACAGTTCACCTCTTGTCTTATACCAATGACAACGGGAATTTGCTTTGGGCAGGCGCAGGACGATGCAATAGCGCACACGGATTGGACCGGATTGATGGACGGGGTGTGCCGGATTCAGCGTGCACCGATGGGAGGGGTATATCAGGTAAGCTTTTCTGCTTTTTCGATTCTCGCGGCAGGATATTTGTGCGATCGGCAAGCAGCATTGTGAGCGGACAGCATCATCAGTAGCGGCGGGTCAAAGGGTGAAGGGGGGCGAAGTTGCAAGGAAGTAAATCCATGGACAGCATTGCGGAAGATCCGCAAGCGCTGGCCTCCGGCCCGCAAGGCGGCCCCATGTTCATAACAAAGAGATGAGGCGGCAGGGTCCGCCAGACCTACGGCAAATAGATAGTATGATCCTTGAGGAACGCCTTCCAGTTCGAACATGCCACCGTCTTCAATTACAGTGCAACACACTGGCTGGCCCTGGGGAATTCGTGTATTGAAAAGGCCCACGGCAACGGCCCCGCGAAAATCGCCAGGAACGGTGACATAGCCTTCGACCCGCGTTCCGGTCTGGATCGGTCCCCCGCCATTGAACGTGACTCGCGGAGATGGTTTAAGCCGGTTGTCTATGAGCTTGCGGAACCGCACTGGAGAGACGCCCAGCACGTCGGCGAATCGCCGGCTGAAAGTGCCCACGCTTGAGTAACCGACCTCGTAGCAAATATCGATCACTTTCTTCTGCGTTTCAGTCAGCAGCCGCTTGGCCTCGTCGAGCCGCAGGGCGTAGAGGAATTGCACCGGCGGCACGCCAGTGACCTCGCGGAAGGTGCGGCTGAAGTGATAAGGGCTGGCAAATCCTATCCGCGCCATCTGGTGGAGCGTCATGGGCTGGTCAAGCTGGTTTCGCATCACTGTGATTACGCGCTCGACAGACTCATAATGAGATTGCAAAGTTGAATTGCGCATTCCCGGATAGCCCATAACTGTTGTCCTCTTTCTTTAGCGATTGCCGCTGCGCGGACGGTTTTCCGTCAAGACGCTTGAGCTTCAGCAAACTCTGCCAGAACTTCCTGTAAAGCCGCCGGAATGGAAATGGGAAGCAGTTGTTCACCCTGACGCCGCATACAAGCAATCTCCTGCTCGCCTCTGCCGACCAGTTCGTCCTTTTCTCCTTCACGCCAATATTCAAAGCGCATGGCAATTCTGTTTTGCGCGATGGCATTTAGGAACATGCGGACGACCACCTGATCGAACGCTTTCAACTCTCCGAAGTACTGGCAGGAGCACTGAAGAGTCACCAGCGCCAGGCCGAGGTCGAGCTCTGCCAGAATTTCCGGAACGTATTGCCGCAGAAACATCTCGCGAGCGCGTCCCTGCCAGCGCAGGTGGTTGACGTAATAAACATTTCCCACCAGGTTGGTTTCTTCAAACCCGACCACGTGCCGATAATCGAATGACCTCATGGCTGATCGTGAATCACAAAGGCAAAGGCCAGCGCATCGCGGCCCCCTTCAACATTGGCTTGGACTGTGGCGCCCTTGAATGTCCCAGCGGAAAAGGTGGCCCAATTCCCGGCAGAACATGACGTGAACGAAACCGGCTGCGTAAAGCATGCCCCGGCCTTTCTCAGACTCTCTTTCAGCGCCCATATCTGCGTTGCTGCTTGATGAATGGACGCTCCCGATTCACCGGCAAGCCGTTGCGCCAGACTAAAGCATTCCGCGCCGAGCAACTGTTCCCAATCCGCTGAGTCGCGGTGGACAATTCTCTCCATATCGCATCCGGCGGGCGAGCATGCGGAAAAAAGCAACGTGATGTCGCAAGAGTGCGAGATAGAAATTGATGCAGGTCCGGGTAGTCCCATGACCTCGGGCTTTCCATCAGGCCGATGAACGAGCGCAGCGTGGGGGCCGTGCATTTCCTGCAACAGATTGAGATTGGTCTCCGCACGGCTTTCTCCAGCGCCGCGTGCCAGGCCGACTTTGAGGTCCACACGCGCCAGCGTCTGCCGGGCGCTTCTTTCCAGATATGGCGCTAGCAGTGCCAGGAGCCACGGCGTGTGAGCTTGGATCGCTGACACCGCGCGCAAGTGAAGCCCTTCCCATTGTTCACAGGTTTTTCCATCCGCGTTCTCAATGCGCAGATCATAGACGAGGTTGTCGCCGTCGCAAGATCGTTCCGTGGCATAAACGCATGCGGCGCCCTGTGTCCAACCGGCGCCGGCTGCGATTCGGTCCACGCCCACGGGCAAAATAGTCTTGTGCGGGATGCAAGCCTGGATCGAGTGCAGCGCAGCGTCACGAGAGGCGGGATCGCCCAGCACCAGTTCAGAAGAGAGATGCCGCGCAAACCACCGGTCCTGGTTTGGCGGGTCCAAGCTTGCGATACTCTGGTCAGACTGAAGCCGCTGATACGCTTTTACTCTGTGAAAGCGCCCGCTCTGGAAAAGAATGGGGCCATACAAATCGCGTGACGGATCTAAATGGATGTCCTGGTCTGCGCCTTGAACCGAAGGCGTTCCGCTCGTCTCAGTCTGGCCTTCCTCAAAAACGCAATCACCGCTGAAGTGATCGACTTGAAAGCCGGTATTGGAGCACCGGATTACCGTGGAAACTACTCCGGGCCCGCGCTGCAAGGCCGCGATCCGGATGGTTACAGATTGATTGCGCGGTACGATGATTGGGCGGGCGAAACGCAAATTGCGGAACGATAGCAGGCGATCGGTTTGCTCCAGGGCCTTCGCAGTCTGCGCCATCGCTTCCATCCCCATCACCGCGGGAAAAAGCTGTTCACCCTGGAAAGTATGCTCCGCAACGTAAGCGTCGGAATCTTCACTTAGATCCGCGTCAACAATCAATTCAATTCCCGGCAGGTGCAAGCGAGGATGCTCCAGGAACCGCAGCAGAGGAAGGGCGGTTTGGTCGAACTTGAGA
The DNA here is from genome assembly GCA_035703825.1 of Candidatus Angelobacter sp. Taxonomy (GTDB): domain Bacteria; phylum Acidobacteriota; class Terriglobia; order Terriglobales; family Acidobacteriaceae; genus Angelobacter. The sequence continues at coordinate 21,990 of DASSXL010000163.1, read as the reverse complement.
GTGGGCAGGTTTCCAAACCGGCCGGTGATGATGGCTGCCGCCGGAGCTTCCTTCCAGGCGACCATCGCCTTTAAGTGGTCAATCGCATCGTTCAACGGAAGAGGTGTTATCCCCTGGTGAATAAGCGAATCCAGGACGCCCAGGCGCTGCCCCATTCCTATCCCGCCCCAGACTGACCATTCAAGGTTCAGGCAGCGGCATTGTGGATGCGCTTGCCGCCATTGCTCCACTGCTAAGTTAAGCCACTCATTGGCCAGACCGTAATGCGCTTCGCCGTGCAGTCCGGTACGGGCAATAATGGACCCAAACGTTACCAGCAGCCGAAGTTTTTCCGGCTCAACGTTATCAAGGAGGTTGAAAAGCCCCGTAAGCTTCGGATCAAGCACCTGGTCCAGGTCCGCGGGTGTGATGTCCTCCAGGCGCTTCGGATGGTTGTTCCCGGCTCCATGCAACAGGGCAGTAATCGGCCCGAATTCTGACTGAAAGCTCTGCACCGCACCTTTTATAGAATCTGCATTGGTGAGGTCGGCAGCCAAGTAGCGGAATGTCACGCCGCCTTGAGTGAAGCGGTCAAGATTGCTTGCAAGTTCCGCATCAGTGGCCGGATCGGACCTGCCCACCAGCGCCAGGCGGCAACCTGAGAGCCGCGCCAGATGGAATGCGCTTTCCGCGGCGATGCCTTTTCCGCCACCGGTAACCAGCAGGAGATCGCCGGCATTTAAGCCTGCGAAGTCTGTCGCCGGTTCAGGCCACATCAGTTCCAGGCGCGGTTCACGTCGCACGCCTTCAAGGTCGTAATATGCTTCTACAAAACCCCGGTTGGCGTTGGCAGCGGCTTCGGCGGCCACCCATCCTGCCGAGTCAGAATGGTCCGCCGGAACATTCACAACCGTAACTTTGATCTGGGGGTTTTCCAGATACAACGTGCGTGCAAGCGCCCCGGCGCCAGGCGCATGCTGCACAAATACAATTTGTCGGAGACCATCCTTCAGGGCGGTTTGGGCTGATTGCACCAAAAAAGACGCGGTGCTTGAGTTGCGCTCAACAGGAACGCAACATAGCAGCCCTTCTCCGGCGACCGAGCGAAATTGCTCTTGCAGCCCGTCTCCGGAAAAAGATTCATAGCTTCCCACGACCTTCCAGTTTCCCGGCGATCGCAAAGGCTTAACGCGTAATGGTCTTTCCGTAAGCTTCACACCCAGGACCCTGGTCCAGGAATCGACGCCAGCAGGATACTTCTCGGCTTTTTCATCAGAAGCGCCCGAGCGATGCTGTTCGAGTGCGGCAGAGGTTTCCGCCAGGGTGGCGTTTGTGAACTCGGCTGGCGCTACCGGCGCTTGAACCTTCAACCGCGCTGCCGTCTCCAGAATGATCTGGCTGATCGTGATTGAATTAAGGTGGAGATCTCCGAGAAACCGTTGCTCGGCCTTGATCGCGGATAGTGGAAGCTGCGTTCTCTGGGCCACCAGGGCGCGCAAAGTTTCAAGAGCGGAATTGCCGGGCGCGGCTTGATGTGATGGTTGTGCCGGGGCAGGCGTCTCCCTGGCAGTTCTTGGCAGGACGGATTCAGGGACGGTCTCGCAGGGATTCGCCAGAAACGCCAGTCGCCTTTTCAGATTCACCGGGCGGCCAAAGCGTTTTTGATACAGCGGAGAAAGATGTATCTCTGCGCCGAGAGTAAACGCGCAAGCCACAGCCGAGAGAAGACCCCGCAGCGATGTGCCGCCGGCGTCGAGGGCCATGACGGGTTTTCCAGTGCATTCCCGAGCAATGCCAGAGAGCACAGATCCGGGTCCGACCTCGACAAAAAAATCGACCTCACCGGCTGCAATACTGAGCGCCTCAGCAAAGAGGACCGGCCTGGTAATTTGCGTGGCCAAGAGAACCTTCAGGTCAGCATCGGAGGCAATTGGTGCAGCCGTGACCGTTGAAATCACCCGCCGTTCCAGACTGGCAAACTTCTGCGATGAGAGATGCTCTGAAAATGAGGTGGCCACTTCCGCCACCAGAGGTGAATGGAAGGCGTGCGATACAGGAAGCATGGTGGCGCTCAAGCCATGGGAGCGCAGTTTTTCCGTGAAGCGCAGGACCGCGCCAGATTCTCCGGAAACAACCGTCTGCGAAGGTCCATTGTGTCCCGCTATTACAAGGTCGTCGCCATTCAGCCGTTGCAATACTTCCGCATATCCGGCATGGATGGAAGACATCGCACCGGATGGGCTGCCGGCGTCTGCCATGGCTTTTCCGCGCGCATGCACAGTACGAATCAGGTCACTTTGTGAGCAGGCGCCTGCCCAATGCAGCGCGGTAATTTCACCCAGGCTGTGGCCCACGGCCAGCGACCCCTGTATGCCAAATGCCTCCAACACCTGTAGACCCGCGAGCGAGGCCGTTGCGATGCAAGGGTGCGCAGTCTGGGTGTGAAAACTGTGTTGCCGCGGCAAGGCAGCCTGGGCGTAGAGCTCGCGCAGAGAAGGGAAGCGGCGCGACCAGATGCCGCCATCGATATAAACCGGTGATGACTGCCCTGGGAACAGAAATCCAATTCGAGGAGCGCCAGCGGTTGTGCTGAAGAATGTTCCGTCCTCAAGATCTATGCGCTGCCCGACCCCAGCGCCGCACCACGCCAGAATTTTCCTGAGCGCCCCGCTGGCCTGGGCTGGCGTTGAGGCTACACACGCAGCGCGGACTGGCTTGCCGGAACCAGTTGCATCCGCTTGCCGTGCCAGAAAGATTGAGAGATCACTAAGGCCGGAATATGAAGCCTCATCGGTAAACTGAAGCGCCTCACCTATTTGTGTGGAAAGATCGCCGATATCACGTGCCGCGAAGATGAAGAGCTCGCAATCCTGCGCAGAAGAGATTTGTTCTTGCTCGGCGACGGTAAAAGTTTTGCGGATGGGAGTATCACCGCCTTCCAGCGTCACGTGAACATTGATCCCGCCAAAACCAAAGCCGTTAACTCCCGCGCGCACCTGAGTTCCTGTCGGCCACGGCTCGGCTTCACGGAGAACTCGGAGTCGCGCTGTCTTGGTTTCAAGTTCAGGGTGCGGGTGGTCGCAACCTGTGGTGGGCGGCAGAATCCGCGTATGCACGGCCATGGTTGCTTTCATCAGGCCGGCGATTCCGGCCGCCGCTTTGGTGTGTCCTATATTCGCCTTGATCGATCCCAGCGCGGCCGGCGGGTTATGGGATGGGCCTTCGCGCATTGCGCCGGACAAAGCCTGTAACTCCGTTGCGTCGCCTATCGATGTTCCGGTTCCGTGCCCTTCAAAATAGCCAACGTCGTCAATACCGTATCCGGACTTTGCATACGCACGGCGCAAAGCAAGTATTTGGCCGGAAATCTCAGGGCGTGTGATGCCGCCATGTCCGTCAGAAGAGATGCCCCAGCCGCGAATTACTGCATAGGGTGAGAGATGATGCTCCAGAGCGTCAGAGTGGCGCATGAGCACGATCATGCCGCAGCCTTCACCCGGCCAGAAGCCTGATGAATGGACATCAAATACTCGCATCCGGTCCCGCGCCAGCGCGCCGAGACTGGAAAATCCCGCCAGTTCAAACGGATCGAGACTAAGGTCCACGCCGCCGGCAATTGCAACGTCCACATCGCCGGACTGCAAGGCTGAACAGGCCGTTGCTACAGCCAGCAGGCTTGATGCACATGCGCCGTCGACCGTGTATCCACCGCCTTTGAAATCAAAATAATTGCAGATGCGGCCGGCAATGGTGTTGGAAAGACCGCCGGCAAGGGACTCTTCATTCGTTGCCGGAAACGGCGCCTTATAGAGGTCCTCTATGCTGGCTAAAAGATCTTCCGTAATGTCGTTGCCGTATTTACTCTGTTTGAAAGCCGCGGCCAGCACGCGGCGAACGTACGGCCATCGCAGGCGCATTAGGTTGGCGCGAGAAAACTCTCCCGTGAGTGAATTACCTACGTAGATTGCCGTGCGTTCCCGTTGATCTGCGGGAGCACGAAGCAGTTTTGCGTCTTCAAGCGCCTGGGACGCCACATCCAGGGCAAGCCAATGCGCCAGGTCGGCTGCGGCAAAGGCGTCTTTGGAAATGTGGAACTGGGAGCGGTCGAACGTATAGTCATCCAGCAGCGCCGCCATCACGGGCGTGATGTTGTCACCGGCCTGGGCTTCATCCGAGTAGTCCGCCAGATTCAGGCGCACGCGCGGAATGTTGCGGAATGACTGCCGTTGCGCCAGCACATTTTCCCACAACTCCCAGGGAGTGCGAGCCTCGGCGTAACGGCAAGCCATTCCGATGATGGCGATTGCTGCCATGATGATCGCTAGGAAGCCATGCTAACGGCTGAAGAGAGAGAGTTCATCTGAATACACTCTATGGGGGATTTCTAACAAAGACATAAAAGACTTCTGAACAAGAAGCCGCCAATCCTGGTACGAGCATGGATGAAGCGGGTTTACGCCCGCAAAGGCTGTATCGCACAGTTCAGCAGCCTGCTCGGCCGGCATTCCGCAAACTATGAAACAAGCCATGTCAGTGTGCGTTGCATAATTTCCGGCCAACTGGCGCGCCTTGGCTGCGAAAGCTGCGCCTTGAGCAAGGGCCGCCGCATGCAAACCAGATTCCTGCCACAATTCGGCGATCGCGGCAGGAGCAATTCCGCCGGCATAGGCACATGCGAGTCCAACGCCGCTCCATGCATCATTGTGGTATAAGGGCGAAAGCTGAGAGATGCTTCGGCGAATCCTATGCACATCTGCGCCGTCAATAAACCATAAGCTTCGTCCCAGACCCTGATAGAAGATATGGCGGCCATGTTCAGAGAGGCGAGGGCTGGAAACTTCAGATATGGCCTGCGTCTTCTCCTTGAAGTATCCCTGGTGGAATCCGTACCCATCGATGGCCAACCACCGCAGCACTGGATCCAATTTTGCCCAGGCCCGCTCAATACGATTTCGAGCCCATGGAAGTCTCGCGTATGCCCATCCCGCCCCAACGTGCAACATATAGATGTGATGGCGTCCAGCGCCTTCAGCAAAGCTTGAAAACGCGCCGCGGCGGAGCAGGATTCCATCTTGCAATGCCAGGGCCATGGCCGCGCCTTCGTAAGCGAAGCCGCGCTGCTCCAGATGAATTTGATCCAGGGCCTGTCCCAGCAAATTCTGGCCGTCGTGCGCCATGGCGGCCCTGTAACCGAATAAGAAGGTTCGCCCGATGGATTCAAGGCGGTCGCGAATCTCCGGGTCGCCACAGGTGAAACCGCGGTAGTCAAATTCCACTTCATGAGAACCAATATCCAGCAACCGGCGGATGAACGATGGGAGGGGCATTATGGCTGGGTCAAACGGCCTTTCGCTCCTGGGGTGAGATTGCGCCGGCCGATTTCAGGCATGTGATGTCAACATCCACAACAAAGCTGCGCGCGATGGAGTCAATAGAGATCACCACGCGCGTATTGTTTCCGTTGCGCAGCAAACAGCCGCTCATTCCCTGCAGGGCGCCCTCGGTAATCAGCACTCGCTGGCCAACAGCAAAGGCAGGGTGAGGCGCGGCGTTGCCAAACTCCACGCCTCTCCTTATGCGGTCGATTTCTTCCGGGGAAACGATGGAAGGAAAGTTCCTGCTGCCCACCAGGCCAACCACATTCGGAAGAGTGAGGACTTTCATGCGATCAGCGGGATCGATATGGACGAAGACGTAACCGGGGAAAAGGGGCATCTCCAGAGTCACGCGCCGGTCCTTCCACTGGCGCAAAGACCGATAACATGGAAGAAAATATTCGACCGCGCTGCTTGCCAAACGCTGCGCGGTCCTCTTTTCCTGGTTGACCCGGACGTGCAAGACAAACCAATTAAGAAAGCTGAGATCAAATGGCAAATTGCTTTCTGACAAGGGGAGGAGCTCTTTTCAGAGGGGCGACCTTACCGCAGTGGATATAGCTTCGCCCTATCTCTTACAGGGTGATGACCCAACGTGATCAGGTGTCGAATTGCCGCAGCTTCGATCAGGCGCTCGGGGGTACCTGATTTGTCGAAGTCGTACAAGATGTGGCGCGAGCCTTGGGGCCACCTCAAGATCTCAGGTACCGAAGGGCGGCCCGAGGTCTTGAGGCACACAAAATAACCCGACGGAAAAGTGTTGGCAAGACAAAATTGAAATTGTCTTAAAGTTTTACCAGCTAATTTTCCCAAAATGAAATCAGCGAGGGTGATATCTGAGATAGGCAGGGAAGTTAATGGAAAGAACAACGTTTTCTTAGAAAGCCCAAAAAGGGAAGGCGCAGAAAGAAAAGCTGCCTGCGCCTTCCAATAAACTCCGCGTTGATCCCTTCTCTTACTGGGTTGCTACAGCGCATGCCTTAACGGCAATGTTTCCAATTGTCTGGGCCGAACCTTTGGCCGCTCCAGTCTGCACATCGCTGGCGGGGCTGATGGTTGTGTTGCAGGTGCTGGGAACTACCGGATGAGGACCGTTGTGTACCGGCTTCGGGTAAAAGCCTCCAGAAGGAAAGCTTGGAGACGAGGGATAGCCAGCCGGAGGAGTGGAACTCCACGTGGAATTTGAGGAGGTCAGCGTGATGGAAGAGGCTGGTTTATGACCAACGTAGTTGGCGGAATTCGTTACGCTGGTTCCCGCCTTCACAAAGATCACATCCGCATTCACGGTGATGCTTGAATCGAACGTGCCATCGCTCCGGACAGTCATACTCCCGCTGGAAGCAGTAAGAGTGTCCGGCTGCGGCAGGACACTGGTGGAAATCACTCCAGCCGAATTGTTGAGCGTAACGTACACATCCACCTGCTGACCGCTAAAGGTGACACTGCTGGTGCTCTTCATAAAAAGGGCCGTCACATTCAGCGGCGTGGTTCCACCGCCAACGGTGTCCTGGGTCCGATGCATGATGGTGTCTGTGGAGCCCAAGGACGACTGAATGGGGACGCCTTGCAGAGGCACGGTACCCAATCCCGCACTGCTCAAATCGATGGAAGCCCCCGAGCCGGTTTGAAGCAGGTCGTAGCCGGCGGTTTGAGCAGCCAGAGGCAGTGTGCAAACCAGCAAAGCAAAAGGAAGAACCATGATCAGCCGCAGTTTGCGGTGCTTGCTCATGAGAAGATTGTTCATTGAATCACGCTCCTTGTAGAAGGTGATTAAACGGCACCGGACCGCCTCGAGTCTTATCCGCAATTGCTATTATCCGCGACACGACGTTAGCGCTCTGGAAGCAGGGCTTCCGGCGGAATAGCGATCAGGTCTCTCTGCACGGCTTCACCCGGTCCGGCTGTTACTGAAGCAGCACTGGCTTCAACAATCTTCAGCAAGTCAGGATCGAGCCAGTCAAATGGTTCTATCTCTTGAAAGGCAAATAACTTGTAAGTACCCGGCTTTATGTTTCGCATGGTAAACAGGCCGTGCTCTGTGGTGTGGGTCACGCGAAACAGGAGATGGGAGCCCCGGAGTTCCGGCGCGGCAGGCGCCAGTACGACAGTGGCCTGTGAAGGCTGGCCGTCCTTACCGACAGTTCCAGAAATTTGCGCGCCATCGGCGGCCAAAACGATGCGCAGTTGCCCTCGGCTGGCCTCACTGACATTTACTTCTCCGCCGATCGCGTCATTATTGGCAAAGCTTTCCATTTTCAACCAAAGGCCTTCAGGCAGCGGCTCAAGTGCAACAGTCCACCGCCCTGGCGTGACCCCCGCAAGCCGGAAGGTTCCGTCGATGCCAACTTTGGCCAACGGCTCTGGGCCAAGCGTAAGTCCTTCTGATGGTGAAAGGTGGACCGAGAGATTCTGTAGAGCCCTGCGGGGCGCGCCTTCCACCTCAACGGAGCCGGTTATGTCTAAAGCAGGAGCGAGCGGCAGCGCAACATCTTCCGGTGAGCCCGCTGGGCTTACCTCCACCGGTATGCGACCACCAAATGACCGTCCGGCAAAGAGTTGCGATGCGACCAGGATATATGAACCGGGTGAGACTCCATGAACTTCAAATCTTCCCGATGCCGGATCAACGAAGGCCGAGACACGGTCGATAAAAGAGGCAAAGTTTGCATCGTTATGGGCAAGCACAACCTGTATCTGGCTCGACGAGAACTTGCCGGAGGGGCTCACCAGATGTCCCCGGACAGTGGCTGCGCGGATTTTGTGTAGCCGAAAATCCACGTCTCCGAGTTCGCCGCCTTCGGCCAAAGAAATTGACGAGGCGGCATCCACATCAGGCGTTCCGGGAAAATAGATCGCGGCGTAAGAATCCTGAACTTCCGGGACCAGGGCGCCGGATTCAAATGGCTGGGACATGGGAGAGCCCAGCATGGAAGCCCGAAGTAAATAGCGCCCGGCGCGTAGTCCGAAAATTCGGTACTCCCCGCGATCGTTGGAGCTGGTCCCGCTGACTGAAACCAGTTGACGTCGCCCATTTGCATAGCTGAAACGCAGAGCCTGTATTCCAACACCCTGGAGGGGCTCGCCGTCATCATCCAAAATGCGCCCCGCGATTGCACCCAGGGGAACCAGACGAAACACAACTTCGTGGATTTGCTGTCCCGGCGCCAACGTTAGAGCCGTTCCTTCACCGGCGGGGGAGAGAGCGCCATAGACCTGCCGCGCGAAGCCATTTCGTTCCACCCATAGCCGATAGCTTCCCGGCGCGAGCTGAAGATTGAAGTGGCCCTCAACATCGGTTTCTGTACTGACTGGAGATGATGCGCCAGCACTGGAGGAAGTTCGGGTGTAAATTACGTGAGCGTTCTTTATCGGGGCTCCTGACAACTTGTTGACCACGGAGCCATCAACAGTACCGAAAGATGAAGCGGCCAGGACTGGTGCGGAGAACGCCAGGCAAGCAGTGAAGAGACACTTTTGGATGACGGACAAAGCTGCTTGCCACCTGGATAGCGAAGATTAAGTTGCGAACCAAGAAGCCGCGGGCCAAATGCATCGCCGTGGTGGCTTCGATACCTGAAGACACCGCAGCCCAGGAACTTTTGGCGCACGATTCCAGATCAAAGCCGATTATCCGAAAGGTGGAGCGACGAGTTCTTATCCGAAATTGCTAATACAGCGACCGTAACAGTTATTTCCCATACAATGAGTGCTTTCCGGGGGAAAATTAATGCCCGAGGCTTCCACAGAAACAGCCGCGCGCCCAGATGAAAGAGACCAGGCAGGCCTCACGTCTCAGGAAGCCGAGCAGCGTCTCCGGCAGTTTGGGCCAAACGATCCTGCGCCCGCGCGCCGGCATTCGGTCCTTACGGAACTGTTGATCCTGTTCGTGAATCCGCTGGTCATCATTCTGCTGATCGCAGCCGTTGTCTCAGGATTCATTGGACAGTTACTGGATGCCGGAATTATCGCCGGCATGGTCCTCATCGGGATCGGCATCAACTTTTTTCAGACTTATCGCTCCAAGATCGCGATTGAGAGCCTGCGCGCCCGTGTAGCGCCAACGGCGACGGTCATGCGCGACGGACGCTGGCAGGAGGCTGACCGAAAGAAGCTGGTACCGGGAGATACCATTCGTCTCTCAGCCGGAGATCTTGTTCCCGCTGACTCCCGCCTCCTGACCTCCCGGGACCTCTATATTCAGCAAGCGGCGCTCACGGGCGAATCGCTGCCGGCTGAAAAAGAGGCGAATGGCGAAAGCGATTCATCCAGCCCCGATGCGCGCAACATGGCGTTCCTGGGCACATCGGTCGTGAGCGGAACGGCTACGGCGGTTGTGATCGCAACCGGCCGCCAGACTGCTTTTGGCGATATCGCGGAGCGGCTGGCTGCGCGCCCGGAAGAGACGGCCTTTGATCGTGGCCTGCGGCAGTTTGGCAGCCTGATCATGCGCGCCGTCGTTTTTCTGGTGTTGTTCTTGTTGGTCGTCAGCATTGTTTTGCACCATGATCTCCTGGAGTCTCTGCTTTTCGCGGTGGCACTGGCCGTGGGATTGACACCGGAATTTCTCCCGATGATCACTTCGGTCACGCTGGCCAAAGGCGCTGTAGCGATGGCGCGCAAGAAAGTGATTGTGAAGCATCTTTCCGCTATCCAGAACTTCGGCAGCATTGATGTGCTATGCAGCGATAAGACCGGAACGCTTACTACGGGTGACATGGTGTTGGAGCGGTGGATCGATCCATTCGGTGCTCCATCAGATCGGGCCTTCACTTTGGCCTGGCTCAATAGCAAGTTTGAAACCGGCATCAGAAGCCCGCTTGACGTGGCTATCTGCAAGTTGCCTTGTCCGTTGTCAGAGGGATTCAAGAAATGCGATGAAATTCCCTTCGATTTTGAGCGCAGGCGGCTCTCCATTGTGGTGCAGCGTGGGGCAGAGCGGACGCTGATCAGTAAGGGCTCGCCTGAAGGAATTTTTCCGCTCCTTTCTGGATACGAACGCGAAGGAACCGCCCTCCCGATCACACCTGATGTTCTCGCACGCTGCCAGGCGACTTACGAGGACCTCAGTAGTCACGGCTTCCGCGTGCTGGCTGTCGCCTATGCCATGGTGCCGGAACAAAAGTCCTATTCTGTTGCCGACGAGCGTAGCCTGACGCTGGCAGGATTTCTTGCATTTGGAGATCCTCCACGAGCAGACGTTGCGCAGGCCATTGCGGCGCTCAAACGCGATGGCGTGGAAATGAAGATTATTACTGGCGATAGCGACTTGGTCAGCAGCAGAATCTGCGATCAGGTGGGGCTGAACGCGGGAAAGATCGTCCTGGGTTCAGAGCTGGAAAAAATGACTGACGCTGCCCTGGGCCACGTCGCTGAGCAAACCACAGTATTTGCGCGCGTATCCCCGGCGCAGAAGAACCGCATCATTATGGCCCTGAAACATCGCAGCCACGTTGTGGGATACATGGGCGATGGCATTAACGATGCGCCCTCCCTGCACGCGGCTGACGTGGGGATTTCCGTCTCCACCGCGGTGGACATCGCGCGCGATGCGGCGGACATTATTCTGCTCGAGCCCGGGCTGCAAGTGCTGCATGACGGAATCCTGGAAGGCCGCCGCGCTTTCGGCAACGTGATGAAGTACCTGCTGATGGGGACCAGTTCCAACTTCGGCAACATGTTGAGCATGGCGGGAGCGTCTTTGTTCCTTCCTTTTCTTCCCATGCTGCCCACGCAAATACTGCTCAACAATTTTCTCTATGACATGGCCCAGGTCACGATCCCGAGCGACAACGTGGACGCCGCTTACGTGCGCGCGCCACAGCACTGGGACATTAAGCTGATCCGCAATTTCATGCTGTTCATCGGCCCCATCAGCTCCGTCTATGATTTCCTGACTTTTTATGTGCTGCTGTTTCTGCTTCACGCGAAGGAAGCCGAGTTTCATACAGGATGGTTTGTCGAGTCGCTGGCCACGCAAACGCTGGTGCTGTTTGTGATCCGCACCAGCGGCAATCCTTTCCGCAGCCGTCCCAGCCGGGCCCTTACGGCGACAACGCTGGGAATTGTCTTGATAGGAATCGCTTTGCCATTCACGCCGATTGGCGCAGATCTGGGATTTACGACGTTACCTCCTATTTATTTTGCATTTCTGGCCGCAGCAACAGTGACCTACCTTCTTCTGGTTGAGATCGCCAAGCGCCTGCTCATAAGAAAACCATTGCAGTAGAGAGCATCCAAGATGCGATGGGGATCCCACGGGCCATCGCGGTTCTTGCCGATAGTTCTGGCATGGTGGTCATCAAAAGGACTGAGTATTGAGGGGTACGGCAGCCATCTACGGGATGCGCGCAGCGTAGGTTCATCGCAGCCCGGCGGCCGCCAATTTCTTCCCACCATGCAATGGTCACGAGAGGCGGTGACCTGCATCACAGCTAAAGTTATCACGCTGGCGACAATAGAAATACGAGGAAAAATTTATGAAACAGGCAGTTGCGCTCGCGCACAGACAAAATCAGCTAGCCACGCGGCCAGAGTCGATCACGGAATTCTGGAGCAAGGTCGACGAAGTCGTGAAACAAATGAAAGAGCACGCTTTTCAATTATTTGAAGAACGGGGCCGGATAGACGGGCACGACCTGGAAGACTGGTTCAGGGCCGAACAGGAATTGCTGACTCCCGTTACGATCACGATTAAGGAGAAAGACAGCGAGCTGCGCATTCAGGCTGACATCCCCGGATTCACCGCGAAAGAAATCGCGTTGAACTTGGAAGACAATGTGCTTACGCTCCAAGGAGAGCATACAGAAACAAGAACAGTCACTAATAAGACGCAGGACACCGAGTCAGAACGTCGGCAAATATATCGCGGAGTGGAACTTCCGGCCGATGTAATTCCGGAAAAAGCAAAAGCAACATGGCAGGACGGCACTCTGGAAATCATCGTTCCAAAGGTCATGGACAAAGCGTCCATCACAGTGGCGGTCAAGGCGGCCTGAAGCCATCTTGCAGGACGCGTGGAAACCCGGCGTGTTCCTTCGCCGTCCTGCGCGTGGGTTGGCTGTGAGTTTGGCGCCATTCCACCCATAAATTCCTGATCGTAAATTACGCAAGTTGTCGAGAAGGGGAAGCATCATGAAAAGCCGACTCAAAGAGATTTACCTGATGCTTGGGCGAGTGCTCAACGATCCCATAGCTTTTGGCATGGGTGAACGAATTCCGAGGTCCCTGGAAGATGCGTTGACCAAGTTGCGGCTGGAACTGATGGACGAGATGCGCGATCAGACTCGTGAGGAGGAATTTCTGGAGACAGAGCTATCGCAAGACGCCGACCGCCATGTTGTGAGACGATCAAGCCCCGCGGTCTTATCAGTCAGGAAGACTGGAACGTAGCTCTCTTGCACGCCCCGCGCCGAAGCCTGGCGATTCCTATACGCTCTGCCTGGAGAGCTCTGCCGTGTCTCCGCTACCGGCAGGTGACAACCGGGCAATGCGCGGCTGTCATAACTCTATACGCCACGCTTGAGCGCAGGTGAAATCCGGGGAGAAATGCATTCCGGATGCCCATGGCAATGACATCGACGGTCTTCTCGCGAGCAATCTTCAAGATCGTTTCTGCCACGGGACCAGACTCAATCAGGAATTCGGCCTTGAGCGGCGTAAGCCGCGATTCAAAAGTGTGGACCATGCTCCGGCGCACCGGCTCAGAGAGTTTTATGGCATCAGGATTGCTGGCAGTTTCTTCCGGCAAAACGTGCAAGACGATTACGGAAGCGCCATATGAGGCGGCCAGTTTCATAACAAAGGGCAGCGCCCGCATGCTGTCGTCTGAAAGATCGGTCGGGACCAGAATGCGGTTGATCTTGATTGAGGCGGTTGGACAATCAGGGCCAATCGTCAACACCGGACAGGTCGCTACACGGCAGATTTCCTCCACGGCCGAGCCCAGCAGAAACCGACGCAACCCAGTGCGGCCATGCGTGCCGGCGATAACCAGGTCAACGTTGTTCTCCGTGATTTCTTCCAGCAGGGAATCCCCCAGGATGCCCGATGACAACAGGGGTTTTGTCTTAAGGCCTTTCAATTGGGGAGAGGCGAGGATGTTATCGAGCTCCGTTGTGGCCGCATCATACTCGGCCTCATAAAGCGACGGCGCGGCCTGTGGAGCTGCCGCAACCAGAGAGGTTGGAATAATAATGTGGCAAGCGAAAACAGACGCCCCAAAATGTCTGGACAATTCCGCGACATAGGGAAAGGCCTTCATAGAAGCTTCAGAGAAGTCCGTTGCGAACAGGATATTCTTCAGGCCTGCAACGGGAGCGGGAAACGCGTGAGCAGCAAGGGTGGCCATATGGACCTCCTCATTTAAACCCAATGTATGACGAGACCCGGCGCAAATTCTGTGATGAGAGTCACATAGCGCGCTCTTGGCCCCTTCGCTCACGAGATGACTCGACCTCAGCTTCGTCGGTTCTGAAATCAGCGATGCGAGTGATGTCACCTCCGGCAGCCCGCCCCAACGAGTAAACTTAACAAGAGCAAGAGTATTTCATGGCACCGCATAGCTCAGGAAAGGCCTCAAGCGAGCAACTGGAGGCGGAACGCAACTCCGCGTCTCCTGTGTCGATGCCTGCAACGCCTCAGCCGGCAATCAACAGCGAGATATGGCCGAGCTTGTTTGCTTCGTTTCGTAAGCGAAATACAGATGCTGACATTGCGGTGGTTGCCGGCGTGGCCATCGCGCTGCATCTTGTCCTCCGCTACCTTCTCCATCTGGGGCCTGCTTCCCAGTGGCCACTCTACTTCGCGCTGGCCGCAGGCGGCGTACCACTGATCGCCGGCCTTCTGCGGCAAGTCATAAAGCGAGAGATGGGATCTGACTTGCTGGCAGGTTTTTCCATTGTTACAGGAGTCTTGCTACACGAGTATCTGGTGGCATGCATTGTTGTTCTAATGCTGTCCGGCGGGTCTGCTCTGGAGCAATACGCCACGCGGCGGGCCTCGTCGGCGCTGCGTGCACTGGCCGCCAGAATGCCGACCACCGCCCACTTGGTTACAGACCACGGCATGGCTTCTGTCGATGCACAGAGCATCGTTCCTGGCCATGTTGTTGCCATCTTTCCGCACGAAGTGAGCCCGGTGGATGGAGAGGTTGTTGAGGGTTACAGCGAAATGGACGAGTCCTATCTAACAGGCGAACCCTTTCAATTGGCGAAAGCGCCGGGATCGCAGGTTCTTTCCGGGTCGGTCAATGGAAACACAGTGTTGAAGGTCAAGGCCACAAGGTTGCCGGTTGACTCGCGTTACTCACGAATTCTTAAAGTTGTGGAAGAGGCTGAACAGAACCGTCCGGGCATGCGCCGCATTGCGGACAGACTGGGAGCCTGGTACACGCCCGCGGCCCTTGGGATTGCCTTGCTTGGATGGGGCCTTGGCGGGAGTCCGGAACGTTTTCTGGCAGTTCTGGTTATCGCCACGCCGTGCCCATTGCTCATTGCGATTCCGGTGGCGATCATCGGAGGGATCTCGCTGGCCGCCAGGCGCGGAATTGTCATCAAGCATCCAGCGATTCTGGAAACCATTGACACATGCCGCACGTTCTTCTTCGATAAAACCGGGACACTCACGTACGGCCGACCGGCGCTGAAGGACATTTTGTGCGGGCCGGGATTTAATGAAACAGAAATACTTGTGGATGCCGCGGGACTTGAGCAGTACTCCAGACATCCCCTAGCGCAGGCAGTTTTGAATTCGGCCAGGGACCGAAAGATCAAGAGCCCCGTTCCCACGGAAGTAACGGAAAAGCCAGGGCAGGGAATTTCGGGAACAATCGGTGGCCGTCGAGTGCGGATCACGGGCAGGGACAGCATGAGGTCGAGCAGCGGAGCGGGCATTCAACTGCCACCCATCTCCTCCGGACTTGAATGCGTGATCCTGGTCAATGACCGATTTGCCGCGCTGCTTCGCTTCCACGATGAGCCGCGGCATGACAGCAGCTCGTTCATCCGCCATCTGCAGCCCTTCCACAACGCTAAAGAAGTGGTGCTGATCTCGGGAGATCGTCGCGCTGAAGTGGAGCACCTGGCGAATTCCGTGGGAATTGAGGAAATACATTCCGGGATGACACCCGAGGAAAAACTCAAATTGGTGCAGGAAGTGACGATGAAGGAACGGACGCTGTTTGTGGGCGATGGAATCAACGACGCACCGGCAATGCTGGCAGCCACAGCCAGCGTGGCGCTGGGCGGTCAAAACAGTGACGTGGTTGCTGAAGCGGCCGATGCTGTTGTGCTGGATTCATCTCTGCGTAGAGTGGACGAGCTGATTCATATTGCGCGGCGGACACGCTCCATTGCACTGCAAAGCGCTATTGGGGGCATGGTCCTGAGCGCGGTGGGAATGGGCCTGGCGGCATTTGGCTTTTTGCCCGCTCTGGCCGGAGCTGTGAGCCAGGAGGTGATTGATCTTGCCGCTGTGCTGAACGCGTTGCGAATCACTCTGCCGCAAGCGGAGATGAGTGATTTCTGATGATGGCCACTAGTGCGATTTGAGCAGCTTCTCGATTTCAGAACGCAAATCGCCATATGCCATCGCGCCGGGATGATACAGCGCGACGTTGCCATTGCGAGCCAACAGAACAAGCGTGGGCGTAGTGCTGGCGCCATAGAGGTCAAAGTTCTGCTTGCTGATGGGGACGGCGACCCCGGAAAGCTGCGAGTAATAACGCTGGCGGACCGCTTCAATGTATTGCGTTTCCTGCCGCGGCGTTACGTAGTCCTGTGCTCCGGCATAACCGTAGCGCTGGGTTGGGGCCACCACAATAAAATCGTGCGGCGGCAGGTCCGCCTGGAGGCGGGCGATGACCGGCTCTTCAGCCTTGCAGTCACTACACCAGTGCGCCCAGAAAAAAAGCAGGACTACCGAACCTTTAAGGGCCGATAGAGGCTGCGGCTTCACGCCCAAATATTCGGTTATCGCGAGCGGCGGCGCGGGCTTGCCAAGCAGCACGAGCAGGTTGAGGTTCTTCTGCAATCGCGCGCGTATGGACGTCTGGCCGTAAGTCCTGATGGCTTGGCGCAGGAGCAAGACTGCTTTTTGGGATTGGCCTTGTTTCGATAAAGCCTGGGCCTGCACTTCAAAAGCGGCGCCCAGTCCATTGGCCAGGTGCGGTTGCAGATCAAGCTTCGAATTTTTTAGGAGTTGAAGCGCCAGCTTCTGCGTTTCCTGGGCGGTCTTGTTCGCTTGTTCCAGATTTCCTGTCTCCAATTCGCCACGGCCGACCCACGAAAGCGCATCGACATATTCGGCATCGACGCCGCGCTGCCCTCGATAAGAAGCCAGCATATTGGTGGCGGTTTGCAGATCATTACGGGACAGGGCGAAACGCACGTCTTCAACGATGCCTGCGGCAGCCGTGAGCGGGAAAGACAACAAGAGCAGAAAAATACGAAGAAGCATAGGAAAGTGCCGTCCGGGCGTGCCGTGAGCAGAAGCACCCGATAGCTACCTTATTAGTTTAACTTGAGAATCATCTCGATTGGCGCCTGCCGGTCAATCTAGGGACGAAAGGCATGGATATCGGTGGGGGAAGGGCAACCCGTCCCAAATTGGAATGACTACCGCCCCGACAAAATTTGAGAATCGATTCTGCTTGACAGACATCCAATCCCCTCGTTAGGATTCCATCTCCGATGACCGCGCTGCGCCAGATGCCGATGATGTGTTCGAACAACGCATGTTGTTCGATCGTCTTTGTTCGGCACATCTGGCGGGTGACATAGCACAGCAATAATTTAGGAATTTTTTCCTGAAGCCCACTCACCAGACGTGAGTGGGCTTTTTGCTTTTGGGCAACAGGAACCGATCAATTCAAGGAGGACAAACAAATGGCGGGCGAGACAAAAGCGGTACAGAAGCAGCGAAGGATACTTTCACTGGACGGCTGGGCCGTTGGGATTGCATTACTGCTAGCGGCGCTGGTGCGGCTGGGCGTACTTAAGCACGTTGGATGGTAAGCACACAAAAACAGATATCGAGAGGAGGATTGCGCATGGCAAGTTCGACGGCTGTATTTAGAGCAGAACCAATTCAGCTTCCTAAAAGACTGGCGGCCCTGGCCCCGGGCATTGCGCTGCTGACCATTGTAGGACTGGCGGGAAAAGCGCTGGAGAGATCGATCGCTACATATACCAAGGCCCATCATCTGGTGGTCCCAAACATTGAATATGTTCTTTGGGCGATCCTGATAGGGCTGCTGATTTCAAACACAATTGGCGTGCCTGAAGTTTTCAAACCCGGCATCGCCACCTATGAATTTTGGCTGAAGACGGGGATCGTCCTGCTGGGAGCGCGTTTTTTGCTGGCGGACGTGCTAAGACTCGGCGCGGTCAGCCTGACGCTGGTGCTGATTGAGCTTATTTTGTCGATCGGCTTCATGACGCTGCTGGGACGGATCTTCAAGCTCAGTCCCAAATTGACCAGCCTGCTGGCGGTGGGCAGTTCAATCTGCGGCGTTTCAGCAATTATCGCCACCAAAGGCGCGATTGAAGCGGACGACGAAGATGCGTCCTTTGCGATTGCGGCGATCCTGGCGTTGGGAGCGCTCGCGCTGTTTACTTTTCCTCCGATTGGGCACTGGCTGGGAATGAGCGACCGCGTGTATGGACTGTGGGCCGGAACAGGCGTAGACAATACAGCGGAAGCCGTGGCCGCGGGCGCGCTGTATTCGGATGCGGCAGCCAAGATCGCGGTGCTGGCCAAGACCACGCGCAATGCGATGATCGGCTTTGTGGTGCTGGGCTACGCGCTGTATTGGGCGGCGCGCGAAGGCCGACAGGCAGTGGGCAACAAGGCGACGTTCCTGTGGCAGAAGTTTCCCAAGTTCGTGCTGGGATTTCTGATGATCTCGCTGCTGGCAAGTCTGAGCGTCTTCAATAAGGACCAGGTGAACAGTCTGGCGAATCTCTCGCGCTGGGCGTTTCTGCTGACGTTTGCCGGCGTGGGGTTGCGGATCAATTTCAAAGAGATGAAGAAACAGGGAATCCGTCCGTTCATTGTGGGAGCGCTGGGCGAGGTGGTAATTGCGGCGGTCACGCTGGGACTGGTGCTGGGGGCAAGCAAGCTCGTGAAGCTGTGACATGGCAGGGTGGCTTCATGCTCCCTTGGATCGCGGGAGCCGCCTTTCGCCGTGTTACATTAATTCCAGGATGGATGCTGATCTTAAGAGAACGCTCAAAATTAATCTGCTGATCTTTGTCGTAGTTGCCTCGGGCTGGATAGGGTACATCGTTTACAGCAGGCGCGACCGAGGCGAGCCTCCTAAAAAGGCGCAGATGACGTATTCCACCAACCAGGATGACTATGTCACCCCGCACAAGATCTTTCCGTACAACGTTGAATCGGCCAGGAAGGAGCTGGTGGGAAAGGCGGTGTGGGTGAAGACAGGGAACCTGCTTCCTTATTATGCATATAATGCCGCTGCCCACAGCGTGAATTTCAAGACAAAGGCCGGACTGTTGCCGCCTCTGGCCAAGTTGCAGGTGAAAGACGTGGTCCTGCAGCGCGAGCCGGTGGCGTTGAAGCCGGGCCAGGTGGCGGTGGTCCAGAAGCAGGTGATGGCGGTATTTGAAAAAGCGGGCGAGCCGGGCACGTTTGCTGCATCGTTCGGCACGAATACCGGCGACGATTATTCTTTCAGCACGGTCAACGATATTTTCTTCTTCGAAGATCCACACGAGCTCTACAAATACTGGCCCGCCGATGCCTGGAGCGCCATTGACCAGCATCAGGCCAAACAGGGCATGAGCGAATTGCAGGCATCGTTTGCGCTGGGATCGGACATGAGCGCCGATGGCGGAGATTACGGCAACAGGACAATCGAGTTTGCCAACGCGGGCAAGCCAGTGACGGTGACGTTTGAGAAGAACAAGGCGACTACGATCACGCAGGGGAAACAATAGAATCGGCGGGAAGCATCAATGTTTGCATTGCCCCGCCGACACAATACAGAAATCCATGAAATGCTTTTAGCCGCCCGTTTTACGGCCCTTTTTTACCGGCCGGACTTCTTCCACGGGAACCGCAGGCGTGCCAACGGAAGAGCGAATCGGCTTCTTCACCTCGGCCAGGCTCATCTTGAGCGCCTCTAGAATGTCTACGACCGGCGCCTTGTGCTTGGTCTCAACGGTTTCCACCACCTGCTTGCCTTCAACCTTGGCCTGGATCATGGCCATGAGGTTTTCGCGGTAACCATCTTTATATTTTTCCGGCTCGAAGGAGGCCAGCAGGGAATCGATCAGCATTTTGGCCATCTCCAGCTCTTTTTCTTTCACGATGCTGGTGTCTGTGCGGAACTCTTCCACCTGGCGGATCTCGTCAGGATAATACATGGTGTGCAGCAGAATGCCTTTTGGTCCGGGGCGCAGCACCACGATGTGCTCGCGGTTATGCATGGCGATTTTCGCCACGCCCACGCATCCGCTCTGGCGCAGCGCTTCAAAGAGCAGGGCGTAAGGCTTCTCGCCGGCTTCATCGGGCGCCATGTAATAGGAGCTTTCAAAGAAGATGGCGTCGACATCGGCGGCCTTCACAAACTCCAGGACCTCCATGGTCTTGGCGGTCTTGGGCGCGACCTTCTTGATGTCCTCGTCGTCGATGACGACATATTTGTCTTTCTCGTATTCATAGCCCTTGACGATCTCACTGCGCGTGATGGGCTTATCTTCAAGCTGGCAGTAAAGCACCTGCTTGACGCGGGAGTTATCGGCTTTGTGGAGCTGGTTGAAACCGACGGATTCGGCACGGGCTGCGCTGTACAATTTGACGGGAAGTGACAGCAGACCAAACGTGAGATGTCCCTTCCAAACGGTGCTGGCCATTGATGTTCTCCAATATCAGGGCGTAGGGGTAATGAAAGCACAAAAAGCGGTGCAATACAATCTTCCGAACAGGCTATGTCACTAGAAGAATACCGGCGAAAAAGAGTCTTCTCACGCACGCCCGAACCCACGGACAAGCCTGCGCGTGAGGAAGGGAACCGCTTTTTTATCCAACGACATAGCGCCCGACGTCTCCACTATGACTTGAGGTTGGAAATGGATGGTGTGCTGAAGTCCTGGGCGCTGCCGCATGGGCCAACTCTTGATCCGGCGATCAAGCGTCTGGCGGTCCATGTGGAAGACCATCCGCTCGATTACGGCAGCTTTGAGGGCACGATTCCCAGCGGAAATTACGGCGCGGGCAGCGTCACATTGTGGGACCGCGGAACGTATGAGTGGCTCGGGCCGAAGACTCCGGCGCAGATGTGGGAGTCGGGCGATCTCAAATTGCGCTTTCACGGCCACAAGATCGTGGGCGAGTTCGCGCTGGTGCGCACGAATCGCGCCAAAGGTAAAGACTGGCTGCTGATCAAGAAAAAAGATTTCGCCGTCCGCGAAGGCTGGGACCCGGAAGCGGATACGCGCAGCGTGCTGCAAGGACCGGCGGAAATTTCGTCGATTGAAGGCGCTGTAAAAGCTGAAATGCCCGCGTCGCTGGAGCCGATGCTGGCCACGCTGGGCAACGCGGTTCCTTCCGGCAGCGAGTGGCTTTACGAAGTGAAGTGGGACGGATATCGAGCGCTGTGTTTCATGGAGGGCGGCAAGGTGCGTATGCTTTCGCGCCGCGGCACCAAGCTGGACAAGCAGTTTGCGGTGGTGGCGCAAGCTCTGGCGCAAGGCGTGAAGGCCGATACGGCGATCATCGACGGCGAGGTTGTGGCGCTGGATGACAATGGCAATCCGAGTTTTCAGCATCTGCAAAACCTCACTGGATTTGGTACCAAACCAGCCCTCAAAGGCATGGCGCCACCGAACCTGAACTTTTTTGCCTTCGATCTGCTGTATCTCAACGGATACGATCTGCGCAAGGCCGCTCTGATTGACCGGCGGCAACTGTTGATGTCGATTCTGCTGCCCAGCGAGATCGTGCGCTACTCGGAACATTTCATCGGCAAGGGCGACGAGTTGCTGCAAGCAGTGCGGGCCAAAGGGCTGGAAGGAATCATCGCCAAACAGACGCGAAGCCGGTATGAATCCAGGCGCAGCGGGAGCTGGATCAAGATCAAAGTTACCACGCAGCAGGATTTTGTTATCTGCGGATACATTCTGGGCGAGCGCGAACCGTTTGGCTCGCTCGTTCTGGGCTATTACAAGGACAAGAAGCTTGTCTACGCGGGCAATGCGGGCTCGGGATTCACGCAGCAATCGCTCAAGAGCGTGTTTGAGAAGATCAAGCCGCTCATCACAAAAAAACCGGTGCTGAGCGACGTGCCCAAGGATATCGGCGAGGTAACCTGGGTGAAGCCTGAGCTGGTCTGCGTGGTGAAGTTCACCTCGTGGACCAACGACGACCGGCTGCGCGCTCCGGTGTTTATGGGCATGCGCACGGAAGTCTCGCCGGAAGACGTGGTGCGCGAGACGGGGTTGCTGGCGGAAAGCCAAGTACCGGAGGCGACAGACCAGGAGTCGAAGCAGGAGACCCTGCTGCCAGCCGATAAAGCTGAGATCACGCTCGATCTCGACGGCCATCGGCTGAAATTCACCAACCTTCATAAAGTCTTCTATCCGGCCGATGGTTACACCAAGCGCGACGTGATCAACTT
>DASSXL010000112.1:0-22133 GCA_035703825.1 Candidatus Angelobacter sp. | reverse complement strand
TGTGGCCAACCTGGGCAATCGCCGCTGGGACAGCTACAACATCGGCTTTCCCCGCGAGGGCACATGGTACCTGCGCTTCAACAGCGACTGGCAGGGCTACTCGAAGGAGTTTACCAACATCGGCTATGACACCACGGCCGCTGCGCCTGGGAACCAGGGCATGCCGGCCAATGGAAACGTGGGTCTGGGACCGTACAGCGTGGTGGTGCTGTCGCAGTAAGCAATGGGCACTAGCTGTCTATTACTTGAGCTGGTCTGGCATTCGCGGTAAATTGCCAGACCAGCAAGTTGCTATTTTGTGACAAAGAAAACATCGTATGCTCTTCTGCCTGCGTCTGACTGCTCACCAGGATTGACTTTCGTCCGAAGCAGAAAGATATTTCCGTATTGGTCGGTCTTGTTTGGAGTGCGCTGGAAGTTCAGGCTAATGGAGAACACACCCATTTCGGGTAAAGTATGCAGTTCTTCGGGCTGGCTGATGCCGTCATGGTTCGCATCAATCCACAGGCGTAACTTGGAGAAGATCGCATCATGGGTGTCAATTACACCGTCGCCGTTTCCTCCGTTCTCGTGCAGATCATATTGGCCCAAGGCCTTAAAGCCATTCCGACTTGTTGCAGCCGGTTGCGGGGTGACATTGGAGAACAACTCAGTTGCGTCATCGATTCGGCCATTTCCATTGCGATCAAGCACAAGGAATGCAGTATCGCTGCCAGACTGCGTCCACGGTATGAGCACTGCGCGCCCGCTGGCGTGAATGTCAAACATTACCCCGTTCGCCGTGTTGGTCAGATCGAAGCCTTCGCCTCCGAGGTCCAATATGATTGGATCGCAGTTGGTTGGTTGGTCCTGGTTCGGCATAAAGTCTTGCTGCGGTGTGGGATCGCAGCCATTTGCACCGGCGCCAGCATCACATGCCTTTCCCGAGCACTGATGGAAATCTTCTCTTGCAGTGCTATCAGCGCAACTATTGCCATCAACTCCACAACAAATTTGATCTATCGCATCATTGAAAAACTGGTTATTGCCATCCGCTCCAAAACCATCGGAAGTGATGGCTGCTTTCGTGTGCATGTTCATTTTGGGATTGCAACGGAAGGTGTTAAATGGATTGCATATACCGAATCCTGTAACACTCGATGTGTCGGAAAAATACGCTGCATCGGGATTGGCCGGATCATATTGAGAGCTTCCAGACGTGTAGGTGCATTTGATCGCAAAGTTATCCGTTATTTGCACCTTTACAAATAGGCCAGTTTTATTGGGATCATCAGCACACGCAATTTTGTTTACGCTCTGTTCTGACACCAGGGTGAAGCTCGGTGTGCTGCAATTTTGTGCCTGAAGGCACGATGTGACTAAGAGTGTGAACAGGAGAAGAACGTATCGCATGGTTATCGTGACCTCCTCAATGCGGCATGGGGCGCCATTGCCTCAGAATCGCGGACCTTATCAGTCGCATAGCGCCGGAGGTCGGCGGGTCCAGTTTCAGGACCACGCTTTTCGAGATCATCAATGATAACCATCAGCTCGGTTTCCAGTTCGTGTTCTCCCTGCTTATGCCTTGCCTGCCCCAGCAATGCCCGGAGCCGCGTAAGCGCCATGCCGCGGGGATCAGGTGTAACCGAATCAGCAGCAGCTTCGTTGATAATTTCCGCTGCTTTGGTAATTGCGAGAATGTGGTTGCGGCGCAAGTCCACGAGCCGCTGAAAGGCGGCGTCATTTCCGACATCAGCGGTAGAGTCGGCATAGGCAACAACATCTACTCTTGCAGTGACCGCGAGGGGCAGATTCCCGCCGCGTATCGGTAAATCAAGCCGTTCCTCCACCGCCGTCCTGGGATGCAGTGCGCCGTTGTCCTCTTGCCCCGCCTTTTGCTGGCTTATGATCTTGGCCGCGAAATCAAGTAGGCGTTCATAGTGATATTGGCCTTGCGGGTATGCCACGTCCATAGAGAGGTTCAGGCCGCTGATGTCCTTATTGGATGTGTTAACGACACGA
The DNA here is from genome assembly GCA_035703825.1 of Candidatus Angelobacter sp. Classification (GTDB taxonomy): domain Bacteria; phylum Acidobacteriota; class Terriglobia; order Terriglobales; family Acidobacteriaceae; genus Angelobacter. The sequence goes on along the minus strand of DASSXL010000112.1, from coordinate 20,132 downwards.
ACCATGGCAATGCGGGTGCCTTTTTCAAAGCGGATGTTGTCCACATTGGCGCCAAGTTGTACCGTATCCGGCGATACGGCCCAGGAGGGTAAAACGGTTAAAAGCAAGAGGAGGGAAATTGCTATCGCAAACCGTGCGTGCATTCTAACTGTCCTTACTTTTGTTTCAAAAACCCAGGGGCCGGGTAAAACGAGAACAGACTAACTACTATGAGGAGAGGGGTAAACGACTTCCAAGATGCAAAACAGCTTCAAAGATACTTAGTGAGAGTAACGTGTATCTAGCGTTTCCTCTGTCAGTAATTTTTATTTTTCCGGGCAACCAGTTCCAATTTGGAACAATTATTGGGGCGAACAACGGCATCGAGCTTGTGAGAACTTTCTAATTGCTATTTTCCGGACGCGACAGCCCCTGTTGGCCTATCCCAACCAACGCACGCTCTTTGCGTTTTCTCCTTGATCTCTACAGCCACTTGGATTTAGAATGGCGAAGAAAAAGAAGAGCGGTACTGAGTAATTGGTATTTGCAAAATCAGAATTGCAGCGCAACGGAAGATTCCGTTGCGTTTTGTGCTTTATGGGTTGCGACCCTCTGCCTGCCTGGGGTTGGGATTGGGTCTGGGATTGGGTGACCCAAGGGTGACGCCTGGATCACCCAAGCGACACGCCTGGGTCACGCCTGGGACACGCTTGGGTCGAATGGGGAAAGTATTTTTGTTTGCAACAAAAGATGAAAAATGGGGGGTGGGCAAGAAAAAGATCGGGTGATCCGGTGATCGCGCGTGATCGTTTGATCGGAAAAGCTGGAATCTCACCGCAGAGACGCGGAGTCGCGGAGGACAGCAAGGAAATCGCCGTCATCGCACGTCATCGCCGCGATCGGAACGGCAAAACACGCCTGATGAACACACTGATTCCACGGATTCGAATAGCCGGGAGCGCCAATACCATTTACCGCAGAGTGCAACAGAGAGATAACACACCAGCTGTGTGGAATTGGCGAAATGCCAGGACTACAATTTCAAGGACGCTTAGACGGGATGGAATGGTGCAATGCCTAAGACCCTCAATCATGAAGATGTGATGTCCAAGGCCGGTCCTCTCAGCCAGGAAGAGCTGGCCGGGATTGATCGTTACTGGCGCGCGGCGAATTATCTTTCCGTGGGACAGATTTATCTGCGCGATAATCCGTTGCTGCGCGAGCCGCTGAAGCTCGAACACACCAAGCCCCGCCTGCTGGGGCACTTTGGCACCACGCCGGGCCTCAACTTTATTTACGCGCACATGAATCGAGTGATTCGGGAGAGCGATCTCAACGCGATTTACGTGACAGGGCCGGGGCATGGCGGGCCGGGAATTGTGGCGAACACGTATCTCGAAGGAACTTACACGGAGTTTTATCCCAAGATCACGCAGGATGCGGCGGGGATGCAGAGGCTGTTCCAGCAGTTTTCATGGCCGGGCGGCATTCCCAGCCACGCGTCGCCAGACACGCCGGGATCGATCAACGAAGGCGGCGAGCTGGGATATTCACTGCTGCATGCTTACGGCGCGGCGTTTGATAATCCTGACCTGCTGGTGTGCTGCGTGGTAGGCGATGGTGAAGCGGAGACCGGCGCACTGGCTACGAGCTGGCACTCGAATAAATTCCTGAATCCGGCGCGCGACGGCGCAGTGCTGCCGGTGCTGCACCTGAACGGATACAAGATTGCCGGGCCAACGGTGCTGGCGCGCATTCCGAAAGCAGAATTGATTGACCTGTTCCATGGCTATGGATACGAGCCATATTTCGTGGAAGGCGACGACCCGCCGCTGATGCACCAGTTAATGGCCGCGACGCTGGACAAAGCTCTTGCCGAGATCAAGAGCATCCAGAGCGAAGCACGGAAAGATGCAAACGCGCCGCGGCCGCAGTGGCCGATGATCATTCTGCGAAGCCCCAAAGGCTGGACCGGGCCGAAGATGGTGGATGGGCTGCAAATCGAAGGGACATTCCGCTCGCACCAGGTCCCAGTTACCGAGCTGGAGAAGCCTGAGCACCTGAAAATTCTTGAGCAGTGGTTACGAAGCTATGGGGCGGAGGAGCTGTTTGACGAGAATGGCAAGCTGGCGCCAGAGTTGGCTGCGCTGGCGCCAAAAGGGAACCGCCGCATGGGAGCGAATCCGCATGCGAATGGCGGTTTGCTGCTGAAAGAGCTGAAGATGCCTGATTTCCGGCAGTACGCGGTGAAGGTCGAGCAGCCGGGAAATTCGATGGACGAATCGACGCGCGTGTTGGGACGGCTGTTGCGCGACGTGATGAAGCTGAACCATCAAGGTGCAAACCATCAAAGTGCAAACCAGGCAAGTGCAAACTTTCGCATTATGGGGCCGGATGAGACGGAGTCAAACCGCCTCTCAGCGGTGTTTGAGGTTACGGACCGAACTTCAATGGCCGAGATACTGCCTACCGACGTGCATGTGAGCCGTAATGGCACAGTGATGGAGGTGCTGAGCGAGCACATGTGCCAGGGGTGGCTTGAAGGCTACCTGCTCACGGGCCGGCATGGATTCTTTTCGTCGTATGAGGCGTTCATTCATATTGTGACGTCAATGTACAACCAGCACGCGAAGTGGCTGGAGGCGGTGCGGCACATTCCATGGCGCAAACCGATTGCGTCACTTAACTACCTGCTTACGTCCCACGTGTGGCGGCAGGACCACAACGGCTTCAGCCATCAGGACCCGGGATTTCTGGACAATGCGGTCAACAAGAAACCGGAAATTGTGCGGGCGTATTTTCCGCCAGACGCGAACACGCTGCTCTCCGTGGCGGACCACTGCCTGCGCAGCAAGAATTACGTGAACATTATTGTTGCAGGCAAGCAGCCGGAATTGCAGTGGCTGGATATGGAAGCCGCGATCAAGCACTGCACGGCTGGGATCGGCATATGGAAGTGGGCCAGCAACGATGATGGCGGCGAACCCGATGCGGTGCTGGCCTGCGCCGGGGACGTGCCGACGCTGGAAACTCTGGCCGCAGTTTCATTGCTGAGGAAGCATGTTCCCGCGTTGAAACTCAGAGTAGTGAATGTGGTTGACCTGATGACCTTGCAGGTGGCCGGGGAGCATCCGCATAGCTTGAGCGATGAGGCGTTTGACGCGCTCTTTACCACGGACAAGCCCGTGATCTTTGCGTACCACGGATATCCATGGCTGATCCACCGGCTCTGCTACCGCCGCCGGAACCATGACAACATGCACGTGCGCGGCTATAAAGAGGAAGGAACGACGACCACTCCGTTTGATATGGTAGTGCGCAACAATATGGACCGCTTCCAGTTGGCCATCGACACAATTAAACGCATACCCGGGCTGAAGGCCGATGACGCCGTGGCGCTCTTCCAACGCAAGCTGGTGGAGCATAAGGAATATGTAGCGTCGCACGGCGAAGACATGCCTGAAGTGGTGAACTGGCGCTGGAGGCTGGAGTAGGATGCGCTCGAACGGCGGAGCGCAATAGATGGCGCAGACAATTCTCTGCCTGAATGGCGGATCGTCGTCGCTGAAGTTTGCCCTCTACAGAACTTCAAGCACGGATGAAGACCGAGTTCTTTCCGGGGCCATTGAGGCAATTGGCGCGGAAGGCGGCAGAGCATGGTTGCGCGCGGGCGATAAGGTGCTCTCTGACCAGAAGGGCACGTTCCCCGATCACGCCGAAGCGGTAAAAACGATGTTTGCGGCGCTGAAAGAGCAAGGCGTGACGGAGCTTGCGGCGGCGGGGCATCGGATTGTGCATGGCGGCCCAAAATTTACCGAACCCCAGCAAATTGACGACGGCCTGAAGGCCGCGCTGCAAGAGCTTATACCTTTTGCGCCACTACATTTGCCCAGCCAGGTAGCGCTGATCGAAGCGGTGGCCGCGCACTTTCCTGACTTGGCGCAGGTAGCGTGCTTTGATACGGCGTTCCACAGCCGCATGCCGCAGGTGGCGCAGCGTTTGGCCTTGCCCGGCAAACTATGGGAGCAGGGAATCAAACGCTATGGTTTCCACGGGCTCTCATACGAGTATGTTGTAAGCAAACTGGGAGCTGAGCTGGGAAATCGCGCGGTGATCGCGCATCTGGGCAACGGCGCGAGCATGGTGGCGTTGAGAGATGGCGTCTCCATCGACACGAGCATGGGACTGACGCCGACAGGCGGCTTTATGATGGGAACACGCAGCGGCGATCTTGATCCTGGAGTGTTGCTGCACCTGCTGCGCGCCGGATATTCAGCAGAGAAACTGGAGATGCTGCTGAATCATGAGGCCGGTCTGCTGGGCGTTTCCGGAGAGAGCAGCGAGATGCGGGCGCTGCTGGAGAAGAGAAAAGCCGATCCCGCGGCCGATCTTGCGGTGCAGATGTTCTGCTACCAGGTGCGCAAATTTGTGGGAGCGTTTGCGGCGGCGCTGAACGGACTGGATACGCTGGTATTCACCGGCGGGATTGGAGAGCATGCGGCAGCCATTCGGGCGGAAATCTGCCTGGACCTTGAGTACCTGGGCATCAAACTGGATAGCGCGGCCAACAATCGCAACGCAGAGGTAATCAGCGCCGAAGGCAGCCGCTGCGTGGTCCGCGTGGTTGAGACCGATGAGGACCTGATGATCGCGCGGCACACGCGGAGCGTGACGCTTGGCCGCGGCAAGAAATAAAATGGCGTTCGCGGGAAAAGTGCGGGCCGGGCGGAACGCGCAGGGCAACTTCAACAACTTCATCTTTCAAGCCAACAGAGTGGGCGCATGAAAACATCTCGCTCGGATGCATCTGAAGTATCAATTTGGGAATAGAGCTTACCTGCCGCAATCAAACTACAGGGCGTGCTCAATCGAAGAGGATGTTAGTGCAATCCGCAGCCTGTTTCATAAGATATTTCTTATCTTGATTTCTTTCGAGTGTATTGCGATTGTAATTATTGGCGCCTAGGTTAGAATGGCTGCAATTTAGGGTTGAAGTATAAAGTTCCCCGGTATAGACGGAGACTAATCGCGCATGCGGATTCTGATCGCGGAGGACGATGCTCCACTAGCAGGCTTTATCGCGAAGGCCTTCAAGTCAGAAGATCATGTTACCGAGATAGCGCCGACCGGTGACGACGCGGTGCAGCGGTTCCAAAACGGCGCGTTTGACCTGGTGATCCTCGACCTGAATCTTCCTGTCATCTCCGGCAGCGAAATTCTGCGCAAGGTGCGAAGCTCGAACCCGGACATACCAATCCTGATTCTTACGGCCACCGACGAGGTAGCGGAGCGCGTTGCGTGCCTTGACGCGGGCGCCGACGACTATCTTACGAAGCCATTCTCGTTTTCTGAGCTTTCAGCGCGTATACGCGCGGTGCTGCGGCGCAAGAATCGGCCAGCGCAGGCACATCTTAAAGTAGCGGACCTGGAATTGGATTACCTGCAGCGCACTGTGCATCGAGGGGGGCGGCCCATTGAGCTTACGCCCAAGGAGTTTGGACTGCTGGAATACTTCATGCGCAATCCGGGACGGCGTATTACCCGCAACATGATCATTGAGCATGTATGGAAGCTGGCGCCGGACACCATGACCAACGTGGTGGATGTGTACGTGAATTATCTGCGCAAGAAAATAGATGAAGGCGCGAGCGTAAGGCTAATACGGACGGTCCGCGGCGTGGGCTATGAATTTGGCGTGCCTGAAAGCGCGGAAGCCGCGGAAGAGTAAGACAAGATAATGATCATCGTGAAAGATTGGGACGGAAGAGTCATTTCTTGTCGGGCGATAGCGGGGCTTCAAGGCCTTCCAGCGCTTCCTTTGCGCCGTAAGAGTTGGGGTTGGCTTTGAGGGCGCGCTGAAACGCGTTGATCGCCTTATCGCGCTGATTGGTGAGCACGTAGAGTTTTCCCAGATCCAAAAGAGCTTCTTCGTCGTGCGGGTCGTCCGCAGTGTACTTTTCCAGATACTGGGCCGCGTCCAGGTAGTTGCCCCGCTCCGCTTCCATCATGGCAATGCGTTTTTGCGCGGCAGGGCCATAGGTCTGGACCAGTTCACGGCCGGCAGCAAAGAGGACAAGGCCGGTAACCACTACAGTGGCCAGTTGCAAAAGTTGGTGCCTGCGGGCGAAGGCGCCCAGCGGCAATCCCACGAGCAGGCCGCTGACAAAGCCTCCGAGGTGGCACATATTGTCAACACGACCGAAGACACTGCTGCCGAAGCCAGAGAAGCCCAGGATGAAATTCAATACGGCAAAACTGACGACGCTGCTGAAGATGGCCCGTTTTTCTCCGGCGGAAATGTTCAAGTCGCCAAATTTCACTCCGGCCATTACTGCGCCGACAATGCCAAAAATCGCGCCAGAAGCGCCAAGCTCGGCATGATTCGGATTGGAAGCAATGCTCAACAGCGCTCCGCCCACGCCGGTGAGCATGTAGATGGCAAAGGTCTGCCATTTTCCAAACAATCGCTCAGAAAGCCGGCCCAGGCTCCAGAGACACCACATATTTACGGCAATATGAAAGATGCCGCCATGCAGAAAACCCGCGGTAAAGAGCCGCCAGTATTCGCCAGTCAAGGTGAGAGGGCCGATATTGGTGCCCCAATAGGTCACGTTCAATCCCGGTACCTGCTGAAGCACGAAGACAATGACATTGATGGCGAACAGTCCCACCGTAACCGGATAGCGGCCGAGGCCGCCGATGGCCATGCTACGGCGCGCGCGGCCCGTGGCCACGCCGGCGCAGCGATCACACAAAACAGGCGCGACGCCCTCTTCATTCAAGGCAAGAGCAGTACCGCATTTCAGGCAGCTAGGCATGGTGATAACAGGATAACAAAGGAAGTCAAAACTTTAAGAAACCCGGGTAGTGGTACAGTTTTGTCGACAGGCTCATCGCTGGCGCGATGACGTCTGCCTAAAGGCCCGCGATTCGCGAGCGAATCGCTAGACGCTGATACTGCTAATGGGTCAGTTTTTCAAACTGACCCATTACCGAAACCCGCCTTTTTGGGAGGCGGGTCCCATTGAGTCAAGAGCTTTGCTCACCAGGTGGCTTCGAGAACCGCTCACGGTCGCGTTCTTCAATGCGGCGCATGGCCCCGAGCAGATGGTAATTCGCGCCTGCGCGGAGCTGCTCCGACTGGCGGTTAAGGTTCTGCATCATCAGCGGATCGAAAATGCCGGCTTGCTCCAATGCCGCCATATTGCGATGGACGCGAGCGAACGATGCGTTGAGACGGTTGAGAAGATCATAGATGAGGGGTTTATATGCGCTGCCAGAGTCTTTTGGCGCGCTGCTAAAATCTGTGTCAGCCATGGGCCGCCTTTCTTGGGAAGGTGATTTGTGGTCAGGGACCGTCCGTGCGCTAACACGGGCGCGTCCCGTCTTTTTTTGTGTAACCGATTTTGGAGAACGATGCAACGAGAAAGAAGCGAAGTTTGAAGAAACGAATTTTGTAAGGTGGGAGCTGAAGATTGTGCGGCGGCGAAAGACTGGTATGGAGGAGCTTACTTGCTTAACCGGTCCGCCCGTTCGAATTCCACTTTTGCCTCGGCCTTCCTGCCTTCCGAAGAGAGAATGTCCGCCAGCAGTGCATGCGCGTCGGCGTTCTTTGGGTCGAGCTCGATGGATCGACGAATGTTGCTCTCCGCTTCGGGGACTCTACCGGAGTCCTTGAGCGTGCTTGCGTACCAGTAGAAAGCCAAAGCATCAGGCTCGGCGCGAGGCATGCCTTTTTTGAACAATTGCAGCGCTTTGTCAGTTTCATTCTGGCTGGCGTAAAGTTTAGCCAAATTAACTTGGACATATGCGTTGTTCGGGTCGAGGGCGAGCGCGCGTTCATATTCCGGTATCGCCTGGTCCAGGCGTTGGATCTCCTGCAATACGGATTGGAGCAATTGACGGCCAAATGCGTCCTTGGGGCGGGCAGCTACGTATTTTTGTAAATGAGGGATCGCGGCACGTGGGTCGTGGTGTTCAAGAGCGGTCTGGCCTTTTTCAAATTCGACGGCATATTGTCCGGTCCTGACGACGGGAACAAAAAGCCCCAGCAGAATGAGAGCACTTATAGCGAAGATCAGGAACCGGCGGGTCGGCCTGCCTTCCGGGGCAAGCTTAAACGTCAGCGCCAGGAAAAATCCGATGAGCAAACCGGAGACCAAGCCGCCGAGATGCGCCATATTGTCAATGTGGGCCGTCAGCCCAAAGATGAGATTCAGGAAAGCGAACCGGACAACATAGCCTAGCAGTCTTCGCCTGCCTTCAGGCTGAAGGCCAAGCTGGGCAAAGTAAAGCACGCTGATCAATGCGCCGGCTATGCCGAAGATTGCGCCGGAAGCGCCCGCGCTCACGCGCATGGGGTCCCAGCTGAGGCTGAGCAGGGAGGCGCCGATTCCGGTGAGCAGGTAAAGGCCCAGCACTGAGATGGAGCCCAACAGCTTTTCCGTGAGCTGGCCCAGCGAGAAGAGACACCACATATTGCCAGCCAGATGGATGATGCCAAAATGCAGGAACATGGCAGTGATGAGCCGCCAATATTGCCCGCCAAGGGTGTACGGGCCGTAGTCTGCTCCCCAGGGCAGTACATCGGCTCCCTTGGGATCGACAAACGGAACCCCGAAGGCCAGCATGACGATGAAGATGATGATATTGATGGCGAGCAGGGCATATGTGGCGAGCGCCGGCTTTGAGGCAATGCTGCGCTGAGCGGGCAAGGCAAAACCTTCCGCCGGCCTGGGCTCGGCCTGAGAGTGAATCTGTGAGCGACAGGTCTTGCAGTAAGGCGAAGGCTCGCCAAAGGAAAACGATGGCAGTTCAGCGCCACACTGGCGGCAGTTGGCCAAATTGGGTCCCTCAACTTTCTGGATTATTGTAATTTGGAGGATTGAAGAGGACTAATCCGCGTTTGCCACGACCTGCTGAGAAGGCGAGCAACGCGGGATTGGCCCAGCACCGGCCGTCTGCCCTGCAAAGCGTCGCTAATCTTGTTAGAATTTTAGTTGTGGAACCTTCTTTACTTACCCGCACCATCCAGAAGCGCCCCGACACATGCAAATTTGAGGGACGCATCCTATTTTTGACCGAAGATCCTGAGCTGATTCGCCGCCAACTGGCCGGGGAAGACCTGCCCTGGGACACGAAGAACCCGCAGAACAATCCCAAGCTGCGCGACGATATCTCCACGGACGAGATTACGCCGGCGCACATCTGCTTCTTTTTTGACGAGAAGCTGGGCGAGTGGCCCTATACGGGCCTGAAGTGCGGCAGCGAAGTGCCGATCAAGCGCGGCGACGTGAAGAAGGGCGGCTTTGTGGCCGCCGTAAGCGGAAAGCGCCGGGGCAAGGGATCGAGCCGCGAACAGTCGCCCTATGCGGAGCTGTGCGCGGGCATCAAGCTGGTGATTGCGGAAAACATTGAACGCATTTACAAGCAGAACTGCCAGAACCTGGGTGTGCTGACGTCGACTGATTTCAGTTTGATCGATAAAGTCCGCTCCGGAGAGGTGATTCCGCTGAACAAGTTTACCGAAGGCGAAGACGACATTACGCGCCAGATCATTGAGTACGGCGGCCTGTTTCCGTTTAACGTGGCGCGCATGCAATCGGGGTCCCCGGCGCGCTCGCGTGACGGGGCGGAGAAGAAAGTTTTTCTGCCGCCGATCACGACCTCGCAGCGGCCGATGACGATTGCCGAGAAGATTTTTGCGCGGCACATGCTGAACGCTGAAAACGAGCAGGGTGTGGGGGCTGTGAAGCCGGGCGATTCAGGCTTTGCCCGAACCGATCTGCGGTTCAGCCATGAGTATGTCACGCCGATGTCGGCGATCTTCTTTGAGCATTTTGTGGGCAAGGACGCCAAGGTCAACGATCCGAAGACGATCCTGTTCTTCCGCGACCATCTGACTTTTCTGGACGAAGTGATTTCAGAGGAGAAGAAGAAGATGGGGCTGCTTGATTTGGCGGGGCAGCTCAAGTACAAACAGGAAGATTTTGCGGCCAAGCAGGGCATCAGGCTGCATGGGGAATTGAAAGACCGCAAGGGCTCAGAAGGAATCTGCCATTCCATTGTGGCGGAAACGTATGCGCTGCCGGGCCAGTTGAACGTGGGATCGGACTCGCATACGCCGCATGTGGGCGCGGTGGGCTGCATTGCGTTTGGCATCGGAACCACGGACGTTTTCAATTCGTGGATTACAAAAGACGTGCGCGTGAAAGTGCCGGAGTCAGTGAAGGTGATTGTTCGCGGCAAGCGCAAGCCCAACGTGACGGCGAAGGATTACATTCTGCTGCTGCTGAGCATGGAGTACATACGCAGCGGCAAGGCGCTGGCCAAGGTGATGGAATATTCCGGTGAGGCCATTGAAGCGCTTAGCGTGGACGAGCGCGCCACCATGACGAACATGGCGGCGGAGATTGGCGGCTTTACCGGCATTGTTGCGCCGGACCAGAAGACCGTGGAGTTCCTGATGGAGCGTCGCGGCATGTCGCGCGCGCAGGCGGAAAAATATTGCGAAGGATTGTTCAGCGATCCCGACGCGCAGTACGCGCACGTGATTGAGTTGAATGCCGACGACATTACGCCGATGGTCGCCACGCCGGGCGATCCCGGAAACGGCAAGTATATTCGCGACCTGAATACGCCAGTTCCGGTAGAGATTGCTTATGGCGGCACCTGCACGGCGGGCAAGAACGCTGACATGGATATGTACGCGCAGGTCCTCTCTGACGCGCTGCAACAAGGCAAGCGCGTGGCTGATTCATGCAAGTTCTATATTCAGTTTGGCTCGCAGGAGACGCGCGAATACTGCGTGCGCAAAGGCTATCTCGATATTTTCAAGCGCGTGGGTGCGATCGTGATTGAGCCGAGCTGCGGCGCGTGCATCAATGCCGGGCCGGGAGTTTCCACGCGGCCAGACCAGGTGGTGATCAGCGCGCAGAACCGCAATTTCCCCGGCAGAAGCGGCCCCGGACTGATGTACCTGGCCAGTCCGTACACGGTGGCCGCCAGCGCCGTGGCGGGATACATTGTTGAATACGATCCCAACGGCAGGGAAGCAGCGCCATCGGCGGTGGGCGTGGAGAAGCAGGGACGCAAGTAAGAGCGGCGAATCTTTTACCCATTTCCCTCCGGTCCGCTGGAAATCGGTGCACCGCGGGGGATGGGCGGAGCATAGACTCGCGAGCGCGACTATTTCAGGTCCAAATTTTATTTTCTATGTGTGGACGGTACCGGCTCACCGCGAAAGAGCGATACATTGCTGAGCACTTTGACCTGGATGAGAGCGAAGTGCACTGGACGCCGCGCTATAACATCGCGCCGACGCAGGAAGCGGCGATTGTCCGCCAGGACAGGAAGCAGCCGAAGCGAGTGTTCTCACTGATGCGCTGGGGACTGATTCCGGCGTGGGCCAAAGACGCTTCCATAGGATACAAAACGATCAATGCCATGTGCGAAACCGCGGCGGAGAAAGCCGCATTCCGCGAGGCCATGCGACAGCGCCGCTGCCTGGTTCCGGCCGACGGCTTCTATGAATGGCAGAAGCTTGGTAGCAAAGAGAAACAGCCATACAACATTGGCATGGCGGACGATTCGCTGTTCGCCCTTGCCGGATTGTGGGAGCGGTGGCCCGATCCGGCGGGAGCTGCCGTCAACAGTTTTACCGTGCTGACGACTGCGGCAAATCCGCTTCTGGCTGCAATCCATGATCGCATGCCGGTGATTGTGAAGCAGGAAGATTACGACCTGTGGCTTGATCCTGGGATGACCGATCCTGAAGGCGTGGCTGATCTGCTGAAGCCGTTTGATGCGCGATTGATGAGGAAATATCCAGTGAGTACGCGCGTGGGCAACGCGGACAATGACGATGCTGAGATTATCAAGGAAATTGTTCCGCCTGCGCCGCGCGAGGAGACAGGGAGGTTGTTTTGATCGGCAGGGAAATTTTCTGCGCACCTGAATTCTATTTTGCTTCCACGGTAACCTGTTCCACCTTGTAGCCTTTGTCGCGGAGCTGTTTTGCGATGCCCTTTTCGCCGATGATGTGTGCGGCACCCAATACGGTGAAGACCGTGTCCTTGCCTTTCAGGTATTCTTCCATCTTGCCGGTCATGACAACGTTACGATCATCGAGGAGTTTCTTCTCAAGACTTTTTGATCCGACGTCATCCTGCTCGTCCATGACTTTTTGCAGCGCCTCAGGATCGCCGGCCATATACGCGGCCTGCGTGCGCTTGATGAAGTCTTGGATCTTATCACCGTGCTTCAGGGTCGATGCCAGCATGCTCTGCTGCTCCTCTTCCGTGGCCTCAGCAAAGATTGAGAGCTGAGATTCCATGGTTTCCAGCTCGTCAATCCGCTGCGGCGGCTTGCTTTCATCGAGGAAGTGCATGTCGATTCCCTGGGACGGGTCTTCGCCGGCCTGCTGCCATGCCATTGCGGCGATGGTCACGGCCATGACCCACGGCTTTAGTTTTTCCATGCCCATGCGCGGCACATTGTGCCGGGTGCAATAGTCGTCAAGCGCAGCCTGCGTTTCTTTGGAAAGATGTTTCGTCAAAGAATCGTCGTCCGCATACATGCCATATTTTTGTACCAGGCCGATCATCTTGGCCTGGTCGGCGTTCTTGATATTGATTTCCACCGCCAGCACTTTGGCTGCGGCAAAGGCAGACTCCACTTCTTTGGGAAGCGGATACATGCCGCTATCGCCCACGTGGATGGACCCAACCAGGTAGACCGTGGCGGTGGGCGACGTGGCTTTCCACATCAGAAAGCGGCGCGGTTTGGGCTGTGCCGGCGCGGCTTGCTGGGCCGGGGCCACACCCAAAAGGGCCAACACCACGATCAAAATCACATGTATACGGCGCCGCTTTAGCATGAAAAAATCTCCTTCGCCCGGGACTGCGAGTGGGAATAAAGCAGATTATATCGTTTGATTTGCTGTGCCGTTCGACTCACACGCACATGAACCCTGGGGATAAGGCGGATGACGTTTTGGCGTTCTGTCAGTCAGAATTAGAGACATGCGTCGTTTTCTTCTCATATTGATAGCCGGTTTGGGTCTTGCGGCACAGCCGCAAACGCCCACGCCGGGCACGGTTCACGCGTCGGTTACTGTTGTGGCTGATCCCACCAACAGCTACGCTCTCTATCTTCCTTCCGCCTACTCTCCGGTCAAGCGATGGCCGCTGCTGCTGGTGTTTGATCCATTCGCGCGCGGTGAGGTTTCCGTAAAGCTGTTTCATGAGGCGGCGGAGAAGTACGGCTTCATCGTGGTGGGCAGCAACAACTCGCGCAACTTTCAGGACCCTTCGGCGGCCATCCGCGCGGTCTGGGCCGACGTGAAAGAGCGCTATGCGATCGATCCGCGGCGCATTTACACGGCCGGACTTTCCGGCGGGGGGCGCGTGGCTTCGTCGATCGCGCTGGCGTGCAAGAACTGTATTGCCGGTGTGATCGCCAATGGCGCGGGTCTTCCCAGCGGCGCTGCAACTCCCGGGGCAGACGTTGCTGATTGGTTTCTGGTGGCCGGGACGACGGACTTTAACTATCCCGAGCTGCTGCGCCTGAAAGAAGCGCTGGATGCGCGCAACGCCGCGAACCGCTTTGTGGTCTATGACGGTCCGCATAACTGGATGCCGAAAGACTTTGCCGAGCGCGCGGTCGCATGGCTCCAGTTGCGCGCGATGGTGAAGGGCATCGCGCCGGTGGAGAAGGACTTTATCGGCAAACAGTTTGAGGGCCGGCTGGCGGAAGCCGCGTCCGCGCAAAAGGCCGGAGACATTCTTGCCGCCGTGCGCGACTACCGCGAGATCGCACAGGACTTCCGCGCGTTTCGCGATGTGAAAGAGCAGGAAGCGCTGGCCAAATCTCTGGCTGCTTCTGATGAGTTCCGCAAGGCGGCGAAGAACGAGAAGGCCGCTCTGGACTTGCAGGACGAGATCGCGCGCAAGGTCGGGAGCCTGGTTGCAGGCATCAGCGAGAGGCCGGATGATCGCGCCGCGTTTGTTTCTCAACTCCAGTCGGCGGTGAATGATGCATACCGCGACAAGAAAGAGAGCTCCAGTCCCGCGCGCAAGCAGGCGATTGAGCGCGGACTGGCGTCGGCATTTGCGTTTGCCGCCGAAAGCGGCCAGCAGGCGATGCTGAAGAAAGACTATCTCGCGGGGAAAGAGATGTTCCAGGCTGGCGAGATTATCCTGCCGGAAAGCGCGTGGGCCAGCTATCTGGTTGCTACTGCACACGCGCAACTGGGCGAGAAGAAACAGGCCATCCAGGAACTGAAGAAGGCCGTGGAGAAGGGCATGACCAACCCCAAGGCGCTGGAGGATGCGGCGTTTGACCGGATCAGGGATGAAGAGGCGTTCAAGCAAGTGGCTTCGAGTGTGGCTGAAGCCGGCAAAGCAGCCAGCGCTAAGTGATCCCGCACGCTTCCGGCGTCAGATTCAAACATTAGTAAAACATATGCTTCTTGCTGATTTCTGTTTAAATATATGGCTTCCTTCGCATAAATAATAGTTTTCTTATATAAATTCTCTAATCCACTTTGTTGACATAAAGTAAGGCGAAGACTAGACTCCATTTACCCAAGGAGTAGGTTCGTTAGTCTCGCCCAGAGTCAACGAGCTTTTCTGTGGCTTCCGATGTCAAGGCCCCTCAAAACAGAACGCCAATTGAAACCCAGGAAATCTAAACAGCATAAGGAGAACTGCGCATGTACAGAATAGGGAAAGGGATAATTGCATCCATTTTAGGAATATGTCTGGCCGGCACGGCATTGGCCCAGACGCCCAACGCACCATCAGGCCCGCCCAAGGTATTGGTGATCACCCGCGAAGTCATCAAACTGGGGCAACGCTCCGCGCACGAAAAATTTGAAGCCGGATGGCCGAAGGCATTCACCGCCGCCAACTGGCCGGTCCATTACCTGGCCATGTCGTCCATGAGCGGCGAGTCCCGGGCGCTCTACATCACAGGCTACGATTCGGCAGAGGCATGGGAGAAGGACAACCAGGCGCAACGCAAGAACGCCTCGCTGGGCCAGCAACTGGACGCGCTTTCCGTCAAGGACGCTGACTTTCTCAAGGAGTCACGCACCGGCGTGTTCACCTTCATGCCCGACATCAGCTATAACGCCAACGTGGAGATCGGCTCCATGCGTTACTTCCGCATCGTTGATGTCCAGGTGAAGCCCGGCCACAACGACCACTTTGTTGAGGTGAGAAAACTTGTCCGCGCGGCCCATGAAAAAGCGGGACTGAAGGACCATTTTGCGATTTACCATCTCAACGGCGGCGGTTCAACCGGAATGTACCTGATCATGCTGCCGATGAAGTCTCTGGCGGAAGATGATGCATTTGACGCCATGCACGGCGCGGACTACAAAGCCGCGCTGGGCCAGGATGGACAGAAGAGTCTGGCCGACTTCAACATGCAGGGAGTGGAAAGCATTGACTCTGAGCTTTTTGAATTCAGCCCGAAGATGAGCTATCCAGCGAAAGCATGGGTTGATGCTGATCCGGCATTCTGGACGGCAAGCGACGATTCGTCCCCCCAGCCCGCCGCCAAGAAACCACCCAAGAAATAAACAAAACAAGCAGCGGCCCGCGGCGGAGAATTCAACTCTCCGCCGCGGTGCATTTGGGGCAAAGAAGCGACGGCGATGTTGGCCTGTCACAGCCAACGTGATTTCAATCGGCCGCGCTTACCATTGGTAATTCACCAAAGCCGAAGCGTCCGAGTTCGTCCCCTGACTGCTTCAGTTCTGCGGGATCATTGTTCGGAATTTCTATGCGCGCGCTTCGCTGCGTTGCGTCCCAGCAAGCCAAAAGCGGGCTAGCCGGGAGCATCTGCGCGCGGGCCTGCGGCGCAAGGTTCCACTAGGTTCAGCCTTTTAAAATGGAAGCGAAGGATGGGTTACGGCGGGTTGGTTTCGCCGTTGGTTTACCAACGGCATCATTGCGAGGAGATTTAGCCCTGTCAACCGGTATTGTCACAGTCCAGTCGCCGACCGCAAAAGAACTATCCTCTAATTGGGCTTTTTCAAACATTTCCTCGTGAATGGACTTCAACACGAGTCGAGAGAGCTCCTCTCCTGTCGGATACCTGCCCTTGATCATCTTGATAATCTCGCGCGTCGGCTCAGGCTCAAACTGGACCTTCCAAATCTCACCTCCTCTCAACAAGTTAGACAGATAACTGAAATCAATGACTTTGAAGCCTGCGATGGTCGTCCCAGTAAGGCCCCATACATTCGTGAGAAGGAAAGGTACAACCAAGAATTCACCCTCTGTCAACCGAAACCGATCGCTCATCATCGGAACATGCTGCAAGGTCGTCTTGAGCTGTTCTGCGGCTCTTTTTAGGTTCTCAAGCACCTTCCAATCATCGTAGAGGGTATCCGGATGGATTAAGACTTTAGTCTGACCAATAAACAGGAAGCCATCTTTTGTAGCTGCAATATCTATATCTGTGATCGTCTTACCTGATACCGTGATCGGAAAGTTTATGGCTACCTTAAATCCAGCATTCCCAAATTCTCGATAGAGGCTCTTTAGCGGCTTTAGTCCTTTCGCAGAAAAATTCACGTGTCCTTCGCGTATCGCGATCGTGAACAGATTTCGAGAAAAGCGGCTCGTTTCAATGAACGACGCTGCCAGCAGACGTTCCTCACTATTCAGTTCTATCAACGGTCTAAAAAATGGGTCTTGGTTTGGCTTGTTAGGAGCAAGAGAAAACTGTGATACGAGGCGCTCTCCTTGCTCGATCGTGCAGCCTAGGGAGTAAGCAATAAGAGAAACGAGTTGCGTTTTTCGCAGTACGGCGATATTGGACTTAACAATGATTCGGCACCACAGCTCGGCACATACGGATAGTTGAATCAGCAATGACCAACATTCAAGAAGTTCGTCAACTCGAAATAGGCCGGAACTTGTTCTGAGCGTCATGTCCAGATCAATTAGCTCGGTAACATCTCTCTTGAGAATGCGCGCATATTCACTCCGGACGGGCTGCGATGCATGCAGTAAGTCGACACCTTGACTACTTTCAAGAAAACTTGAGAAACAGTCAAACTCAGAATTAAAACTCTCTGCAAGCACTTCAACTTTCTTAACGATTGTTAAAATCTGGTGGTTGTCAAGCACCTCCCGAGAAGAGTGTCGGAGAACGGACCATGTGTACGATGCCTCCGTTTGAGACTGCACCCCGTGCATCTTTAGATGCTTGCCCTCAACTGAGACCCTAAAACTCCGGTATGTATAACAGTCCAAAATGTGGAGAAGCATGTCATCCCATGCGGCCAATGTTAGGGCATCTTTAATGTCTGAAGGAGTAGGCTTTACCTCTCCGGCTGAGTTGATGCCCAGGTGAGCGATCTGAGCAACTATTCGTGTCAGATAATCGCAATGTATTCTATGTTCCATGCGGATCATATCGAGATGCTTCATCGTATTGAGTTGATCGCGGAACTCAGACTTGTGTTTCTTCGCATGAGCCTTTTGTGCGAAACGAAGCTCTTCTGCAGATGCAAACAGGGATCGGAGCAGGTCTGCGGTCGATGCTTGCCAGATCCGAAGAGTTGAAGATTCCTCGTCAACGATCTCAAAAAGATGTTGAAGCGACTTGCAGACGATCAGATGGCGCTTAATTTGGGTTCGTTGCTTCCCTTTTAAAGGTGCTCGTTCCAACCAAGGGAGCAACTCACGCTCTAAGTTTGAGATCCACGTCGAGGATCTGCGAGTGAATAAGAGCTTTTGTGTTTTAAGATAATAAAAAGTTGTGTCGAAATCGGTAGCAAGTAGTTTCTCTAGGCATCTGGCGAATGCGGAGGGCTCCCCTAATGCTAGCTCACGAAGCTGCTTGATCGATCGCCCAATACCTTCCATAACTTCTGATCTTTACATTACAACACGTTCGTATAAGATGCCCCTCATTCCCGCCGCGTAACGTTGTGCCCAAAATGTATTGAGATTCTGAAAAGGCGTTTTCAAAATCGATTATTTTCCGAGATTGGGTTTGTCCGAGATTCTTCGACTTCGCTCAGGATTTCGCCTGGCGGCTCGAACGATCACCCCATCGCGGCAAAACCGGCCGCGCCGGGGCCCGGACGGACACCGCCAGAACGGCTCAAGATGTCCTATTTCGCGCCGCCTTTTTTTGCTGAATTTTCTTGACGGCAGAACGAGTTTCGCCTATAATTCGCATCAGTTTGTAACCCTGCAAATCTGCAGGCCATCGTTGGGTCCGCAGTTACAGCAGGTTCAGGAAGTTGCTTGGTACGACCGAAGAGCGGCATCGGCGGGGCGACCCGAAAAGGCTGCACCCCTGTGGACTGTGGCCTACCGTTTGGGTCCCAGCTTCCGCGGCCTCTAATGGACTGGAGTGTGTCTGAAACGGATGCATTTCTGAGCAATAGACCGCCATTAGATAGGCGGCGGGAGTGTGGGGAAAAAGCAGCCTCTAGCTGCTAGCCACTAGCTTCTAGCCAGAAAAAGCAAAAACACCGTTGGCTCGTAGCGCTTTGCTCATGGCTAGGTTGTTTAAATCCCTTTCAGTTTCGTAATTCCCTGAGAAAGTTCCCTCTTTCAGGTAAGTCGCCGCTCGCGAACGAGAGCGGCTGCGGGCCACAAGTGTTTTTGAAATCGAGTTTTTGAAAAAAGTAAGCCATCCGCAAGGGTGGTTTTTTCGTTTTTTGCAATTTGAGCAGTCAGCATTCAGCGCTCAGCATTCAGCCAAAGCAAACCCTTGTCTAAATCATCGGCAGGAGTTTGCCGACGCTACAAAGAACCAGACCTTCTTTCATCACCGGCAAGAGTGCCACAAAAAACAGACCCTTCTGCCCATTCACGCGCAGGAACGGCGCGCTGATGGAGCCCCTTCTATTCCATTGGAGCGAAACCATGACAAGGCAAGAGGTAAGAGCAGCCATTTTGGCGCTTGCGGAGAAGTTGAAGCAGGTGCCAACGATACCGGAGCTGATGAAGCATGCAGGCATCGACCGTCCGGAGATCAGGAAGCATTTTGGCAATTACAAGCAAGCGCTGGAAGAGTGCAATCTGGAGGTGCCGGAACGAGGCAGAACGATAGCTCCTGACCGGCTGTTTCTGGACTGGGCCGAGGTGGTGAGGGCGCTCAAGAAGATCCCAACAGTACATGAGTACGAAAGGCGGAGCAGATACAGCGCCCGTCCGCTAACGAGGTGCGCCGGCTCATGGAACATGGTTGGGGAACGGATGAAGCTCTATGCCGAAGAGCATGGCCTGGACGGCGAGTTCAGAGACGTGCTGGAACTGGTTGAGCAACAGCCAGGAGAAAGACGTGGCGGCGCCGCCGTGTTGTCAACCGGGGTGGCTGCCGAAGCGTCCGCCGAGCCACAGAAGGACAGCCGGCCAACCTACGGGGCGCTGATAGGGGCCTGGGGGCACGTTTATGGTCCAACGAACGAGAGTGGGGTGATTTCCTTGTTTGGAGCAATGGCAGCAAGCCTGGGGTTCCTGATCCTGAAGGTACAGACGGAGTTCCCGGACTGCGAGGCACTACGCGTGGCCGGGAAAGACCGGAACAGGCCGGTGAAAATTGAATTTGAGCTGGAAAGCCGCAATTTTCTGCGGCATGGGCATGACCCGAACGGATGCGACATCATTGTCTGCTGGGAGCACAATTGGCAGGAGTGTCCTCTGGAGGTGATTGAGCTGAAGAAGGCAGTCAGCAATCAGCGGTCAGCAATCAGCCAAGGCAAGAGCAAAACCTTACCACTGATCGACACTGATGACACTGATCTGAAGGAAGAGTAGAAGATTTACCGCGGATTCGCGCGGATGAGCGCGGATCAAAAAATTGCCAAAGATCGCCTAAAATCGGAAGATCAAAAACCATTGAAACGCGGAGGAACAAAGGAAGCGGAGGCGTGAAAGATTTTGGAGGGACCAAAGCCCTGCTCCATCCCTTTGCCGGGATAGAGCAGGCTGAGAACAAGTTGGTGGATCGGTTACTGCGGGGTCAGGGGTTGCTCATGGATGGGCGGCTGGCCCTGGGCTGGGGTCTTGAACTGAAAGACCGGGCCCACTGGCTGGCCGGTTTTGTTGGTCATCTGGACAAAGTAGGTAGTATTGGGCTGCAGGTTGATGAGGGTGGCGCGGTGATTGTCGCCGCCC
>DASSXL010000074.1:0-3837 GCA_035703825.1 Candidatus Angelobacter sp. | reverse complement strand
CAAGTTCCGCCAGATGGCCCAGTTTTATACGGAATAACCTTTGCCTCCTCCCGGAACGATCATTGCGCACGCGCCCTGCCGGGTGGATCTGGCGGGCGGCACCATGGACCTCTGGCCGCTTTACCTTTTTCATCCCGGCGCGGTCACCGTAAATTTCGCCGTCAACATCCTCACTCGATGCAAGGTTACCCGCCTTACTGACGATAAGATCCGCCTGAAGTCGCTTGATACCAAAGTGGAAGAAGAGTTCCGCAACTTTCAGGAGCTGTGCGCCGCGCGCAAGTTCAAGCATCCGCTGGCCGCTTACCTTGTACGTTTTTTTGCTCCCGACGGCGGTTTTGAAGTGGAGACGCATTCTGAGTCGCCCGCCGGCGCTGGGATTTCCGGTTCGTCCGCGCTGATGATCGCCACCACGGCGGCGCTGGCGCGTTACACCGGCAAAAAGCTCGACCGCGAGCAGATTCGCGTGATCGCCCAGAACGTTGAAGCGCAGCTCATCAAAGTTCCCACCGGATGCCAGGACTACTATCCCGCGCTATATGGTGGAGTGAGCGCAATCCACCTCGATCCCGATGGAATCCATCTTTCCGCCGTGCGCGTAGCGCCGGAGGACCTGGATCGCCGGTTCGTGCTGGTCTATACCGGCGCGCCGCGCAGGTCCGGCATCAACAATTGGGAGGTCTTCAAAGCGCATATCGATGGCAACAAGAAGATCTTTCACAATTTTGAGCGCATCGGTGAGATTGCCCGGGCCATGCATCACGCGCTTTCCATGGCCGACTGGAAGCAGGTGGCCAAGCTGATTCGTGAAGAATGGAAGCTACGCAAAACCAATGCCCCCCGCATCACCACGCCCATGATTGAAAAACTGGTGGCTGTGGCCATGCGCCAGGGAGCGCTGGCAGCCAAGGTCTGCGGAGCGGGTGGCGGCGGCTGCGTCGTCTTTCTCACTGAACCGGAGAACCGCGAGCATATCTCGGCGGCCATCCGCAGCTATGGCGGCCAGGTATTACCCGCTCTGGTGGCCCGGGACGGATTGACCGTCAGCGGACGCACGCTAGGGGCAGAGTAGAGAAGAACAGCCGGGCAGAAATCGAATTCAAGTCAATTCGGTTTGTTGAGCGCCGCCTCATAAAAAGTTGCCTTGGACTTCATTCCCGCAGCGCGAGCGCTTTCCAAAGCGCCTTGCAATGCGCCGCGTCTGCCGGGCGAAGCCATCAACGACTTTTCATATTGCGTCAGCGCCGCATCATTGCGTCCCATCTGCGCCAGCATGCCTGCCAGTTGCTCTCTCGCGGGGACAATCGGCCCCGGAGTTACAGGAAGTTTTTCCACGGCATCTTCGTCATCGGCGGCCTTCGTCATCAAGGCGAGCGCTTCTTCGGGCTTGTTTTCGTCGGCGGCAATCCATGCTCTGGCTTCGCCGATTTGTACATCCACCTGCCCGGCCCAATATTGATTGCCGGCGGCGCGAAGCTGCTCCGCCAACTTCTGCATCAATTCCACATCGGCCTTGGCCGCCGCGGCATCGCCGGAGCGGGCCTTGCCCAGGGCGCGCGCCCACGCCGCCAGCGCGCTTACGTGCGGCGGAGCTCCTTCCGGCGCGGAACAGCGCGCCGCGTCTTCCCACTTCCTGCGCTCCACCGCGTAACGCACGGGCATGGCGGTGGCGGCATACGCGATCTTGAATTCTTTGGCCTGAGACAGATTCATGGCGCTCAGGTCTTTCAGTACGGCAGCGGCTTCGGCGTCGCGTCCAACTTGCAGTGATGCATAGACCAGATAGTCCATGGAGTGCAGCTCCTCTCCTATGTCTCCCTGCGCGCGTGCGGCGACGCGCGCCGCCTGGTTGGATTTGATGGAGTCATTCCACATGCCCAGCCGGGTAAAAATGTGCGACGGCATATGAAGAGCATGGGGCGCGGACGGCGCAATATGGGAATACTCCTGCGCGGCCTTCAGGCCATCTTTCGCCAGTTCGGCATTGTCGGTTGCATGAATAATGTAGTGCGAGAGGCCGGGATGCTGCGGATACTTTTGATAGAGCGGCACAAGGATCTTCGCCGCCGCTTTCTGGTTTTGATGGCTCTGGTCACGGGGACTGGCCGTGGCCAGCAATGCCAGCGCATAAAAGATCTGTGCTTCCACGTCGTCGCGATAATGCCCGGCAAGAGCAGCCATGGCGTCGCGATATTTGGCTGCGCGCGCGGGATAGGCCTCGTTCGGTGTCACCAGCAGCGCGGCTGCGGCAACGTATTCTCTCTCTCGCGGCGTGGCGGCTTTCTCCTGCTGCGCCCCTGCTTCGGCTTTTTCCAGCACGGCCCGCGCTTTATCCAGTGCATCGCCGGGGAAAGCTGGCTCCCATAGCTGGTGGTAGTAGCTCATGGCCACGCCCCAATGGGCCATGGCGCAGCCTGGATCGGCTTGCGCAACCCGCGTGAACGCTTCGATCGCCGGCGCGTAAGTGAAGGAGTGCAACAACGCCACGGCGCGATTGAAGCTGCCCTGCACCTTCGCCGCGCACGATGTCGAAAATTCGACCTTGCCTAGCGTCTCCGGCGCGGTGTGATCATGGGTTTCCTGCGCCCAAGCCGCGCAATATCCAAGAAGCAGAAACATGCATGCAATGCGCTTCATCTTGTGTCTCCGGGCTCTTCCAGCAAAAAGCTTATTTGACAATTGTACTCACCAGAGTTCGGAGGTGCCAAAACGGAACGTTGGGGGCCATTCAGGGTATCGCGACGCGTTCACAGACACCCTGTACATCCATTCAGTAAGCCTATTCCGGCGGACCCTGCTCTCACATGAGCGGGGTCCCGTCGGCCTGGCCGATTTTAAGTTTGGTCGTCCACTCTGTCATAGAAGTGCCTTTAAGGCCTTTTCTATGACATCTGTGTATTCGAATCCGATGATTTTCTGGCGCAGGACGCCCTGCCGGTCGTATAGCAGCGTTGTGGGCAGGCCCTCAATGCCGCCAAATTTGTTTTTCACCGCATCCGTGGCGACGGCCAGCGGATAACGGATGCCCAGCCGCCTTGCAAAAGCACGCGGCTCTTCCGTGTCAGCCATGATGTCCAGCTTAAAGCCGATGACCGCGAAGCCGCGTGAGCCGTATTGGTCCACGAGTTTTTGATATCCGGGCATTTCTTTCTTGCAGGGCTGGCACCACGTGGCCCAGAAATCGACGAGCACCACCTTGCCGCGTAGATCGGCGGAGGAAATCCTGCGTCCGCGTAAATCGCGTGCGGAAAAATCAGGCAGGCGGGAACCAATCTCGCCTGCCGCGATTGCCGCAGGTTGTGGCTGCGCAGGGCCCGCCGGAATTTGTTCCACTCCGGCTAGCCGCGACGCAACAAGAAACAGGCAAAACACGCATTCTCTCAGCATCTATTCCCTCTTTTGCACTTCCAGTACCGTAAGTTTCAACGGCTGCGAATTGTCCGGCTTCTTTTTTCCCGCGGGCTTCTTGTATAACTGTCCACGCAGCGTGATCACGGTCGGCGAGCCGGCCAGCGATTCCAGTCCTTGCGACAAGTCATTCTGTGCGAACTGGTAAGACCGATTCGGGCTTACCTGCAAGGCGAAACTGCCGGACGGGTCTTTCACCACTTTTCCCCGCGCAATCACATTCATCTCGGCCACCGAGACTCCGCTGTCATAGGTCGCCTTGAGAAGCTGTGCCGGATCAATCTGCCCGTCTTCTTTGGGTGTAACGTCAACTTTTCCATCAATCAGACTGACTTCAACTTTTTGAACGCCAGACTGGCGTCCCAGGTGTTGTTTCACCCCGTAGGCTCAAAAGTTTCAAGTCATGCCTTCCACGCGCATATCCACGTG
>DASSXL010000021.1:0-38221 GCA_035703825.1 Candidatus Angelobacter sp. | reverse complement strand
TCCAGCATCACTCCCTGGTTGTAATAGCCGGGATCGGGCAGCTTCCATTGGAAGAAGGCCGCCTGGATTGGAGTCAATGGGACCGGGTCGGCGCTCCAGACACTGTCTGTGCGGGCTGTGATTGAGGCGGTCACGCCTGCCACCTCAACCAGCTCTGCGATCGTCTGGCATTCAAAGATCTGCCGCGGGGTCAGTTGCACTCCCGCTTCCCTGGCGCGGCCAATTACCTGGATGCTCAGGATTGAGTCTCCGCCGAGCTCAAAGAAGTTGTCATGCACGCCTACTCGTTCCACTTTGAGAAGCTTCGCCCAAATTCCACACAGAATTGCTTCCACATCGTTGCGCGGCGCGACATAGCTGGCTTCGTCTGTTCCGCGCTCCACTGTCGGCTCAGGCAGGGCTTTGCGGTCCACTTTGCCATTGGGGCTCAACGGGAAAGAATCCAGCATCACAAAATTGGATGGGACCATATACTGAGGCAGACTCTGGCCTAATGTTTCCCGCAGTTGCGCTTTTGTCAGCGGCGCCTGCGTAACAAGGTAAGCGACCAACTGCTTGTTGCCGGACTCATCTTCCTTCATGAGCACTGCGGCCTGTTCAACCTCAGGCAGTTGCTCCAGCGCCACCTCAATCTCTCCCAGCTCGATGCGGAATCCCCGCATTTTCACCTGGTTGTCCTGTCGTCCGATAAACTCAATGTTTCCGTCAGCACGCCGCCTGACGCGATCACCCGTGCGATACAACCTGGCTCCTGGCTTATGGCTAAACGGGTTCGGCACAAATTTTTCCGCCGTCAATTCAGCGCGGTTCAAATAGCCTCGCGCCAACCCTGCGCCACCGGCATAGAGTTCTCCGGCGACTCCGGCAGGAACGGGCTCCATCTGCTCATCCAATACGTAAATTTCGGTATTGGAAATCGGACCGCCAATGGGTACCGTACCCTTCCCCAGTTCCTTGATTTCGTAATACGTGCTGTAGGTAGTCACCTCAGTGGGACCATATACGTGGAGGAAGTTCTGCGGCTTGTCTGACTGCAATACGGCTTCCACCCGGTTGCGGTCCACCGCTTCTCCGCCAAACAGCAGGTAGCGCAAGCTGCCAAATACTTCTTTCGACTCGCGCGCCATTTGGTTGAATAGCGCCGTGGTCAGGAACATGATGGTGATTTTTCCGTCGCGCAGCGCCTGTTCCAGCTTTGCCGGATTCAGGCTGGTCTCTCGATCCAGCACGACAATGCACCCGCCGTTCAGCAACGCGCCCCATATCTCAAAGGTGGCCGCGTCAAATGATGTGCTGGCAACCTGGGCGATTCGATCATTCGGGCCCAGTTGCACATAATTGGTATTGATCACAAGCCGTACGATCGCTTGCTGTGGGATCGCAATACCTTTCGGCCGCCCTGTCGATCCCGAGGTATACATCACGTAGGCAAGGTTGTCGCTCGAGCTGGCCACATCGGGATTTTCGTCGCTCTCGCCGCTGATCTGATCCCAATCGCGATCCAGACAGATCAATTGCCCATCAAATTCCGGCAACTGGCCCAGCAGACTTCGCTGTGTCAGCAATACCCGAGCGCCCGTGTCCTTCAGCATGTATTCCTGGCGCTCGCGCGGGTATGCCGCATCCAAAGGAACGTAAGCTCCTCCAGCCTTCAGTATCCCCAGAACGCCTACCACCATTTCCGCGGACCGTTCTACGCTGATCGCCACCAGAGTCTCCACTCCGACTCCTCTGGCGCGCAGATATCTCGCGAGTTGGTTTGCCTTTTGGTTCAACTCTATATATGTCAGCTTTTGTCCATCAACTTCCACGGCCACCGCGTTTGGCGTCAGCACGACCTGGTTTTCAAATATTTTTTGCACGCCATGCGGAGGAATAACAGCATCAGTGCTGTTCCAATCGACAAGTATGTTCTTACGGTCCTCTTCACTCAGCAGCGAAATCTGGCAAAGCTGGCGTTCCTCTCCGCTCACCATCTGGCCCAGGACCGTACAGAACTGCTTCAGCAATCGTTCCACGCTCTCCTGATCAAAGACCGCGCGGTCAAATGCCAGACTCAGCATCAGCTCCTCGCCGGGATGAACGATCAAGCTAAGGGGGTAATTGCTCAGGTCAATAAGGTCCAGGGTATCAATCGTTATGGTTGCCGCCACGCGCTGGCGCAGGACGGAATCGACAGGATAATTCTCAAAGACCACCAGGGTGTTGAAGAGTGACATGCCCCGTACTTCACTCCAGGCCTGCATCTTAGCCAGCGGGCTGTACTCATACTCTCTGACTTCGGCCTGCCTTGCCTGCAGACGACGCAAGAACTCAGACGTCATTTCATTGTTATCGATAGCCACCCGCACCGGCAGAGTGTTGATGAACAATCCCATCATGGACTCAATGCCGGCAACCGGGGCTGAGCGGCCCGATACGGTGGCCCCGAAGAGCACGTCTTTTTCTCCGCTATAGCGGCTTAGGAGCAGCGCCCATGCGCCCTGCACAATCGTGTTTTGGGTTATCTTTCCAGCTTTTCCAAAGCGCTCCAGTTGCCTTGTCAATTCTGGCGTCAGGCGATAGGTCGCTTCCCCGTGGCTCTGTTGCGCAACTCCCTGCTCAGAACCTTCCTGTTCGATGCCCAGGCGCGTGGGAGAGCTGAAGCCTTTCAACTCTTCGCGCCAGAACGTCTCCGCCTTGCTTTCATCCTGCTTCTGCAGCCAGGCGATGTAGTTGCTGTACGACGGTGGTGTATCCAGTTCAAGCTGCCGGCCCTGGCGATATGCCTCATATAAGCTGAACACCTCTTTCACCAGGACCTGGCGGCACCAGCCGTCAATCAGGACGTGATGGAAGGTCCAGGCAAAGTAGTAGCGCTCATCGCCCGTGCGCAGCAACGCCAGCCGCATAAGCGGGGCCCGCTGAAAATCAAATCCAAGCTCCTGGTCTTCCCGCAGGAAGTTCTGCCATTTTTCTTCCTGCTCCGCTTTGCTTAGACCGCGCCAGTCTTCTTCCCGCCATGGCAGGTCCACGGATTCATGCACGGCCTGCAAAGGTTTTTCCAGCCCTTCCCACAGGACCGCCGTTCTCAGAATCGCATGCCGTTGTACAACGGCTTCCCAGGCTCTATGAAACGCCTCTGGCTCCATACCGCCGCTGATATGGCACATCAGCTGGATCAAGTACACTTTCGATCCGGGCTCATAGAGCGAATGGAACAGCATTCCCTGCTGCATGGACGACAACGGATAAATGTCTTCAATTTTCTCGTCCGGCTTGATCAGCCGCTGCACTTCCGCCCGCTGCGTCTTATCCAGCAGCCCGCTATCGACGACAGTTGAACCCTCTGCGGGAACTGCCTGCTTGCCCGCCAATTCCGCAAGTTCTGCGATCGTCTGGTGTTCGAACATTTGCCGGGCGGTAAGGCTTACTCCTGCTTCACGCGCCTTCGCGATCACCTGGATGCCCAGGATCGAGTCTCCGCCTAGTTCGAAGAAGTTGTCGTGAATGCCTACACGCTCGACATTGAGCAATTTGGCCCATATCCCACACAAAATCTCTTCCACCGTGTTGCGCGGAGCAACATAAGCTTCATCTTCAACTTGCTCGATTGCCGGCGCAGGCAGCGCATGGCGGTTGATCTTTCCATTGGGCAACAATGGCAGTTGCTGCAACTGAACAAATTCAGAAGGCACCGCGTATTCGGGAAGCACGGTTTGCAGGTATCTGCGCAGCTCTGAGCGGCTGAGCTCAGCTCCGCCGGCCACCAAATACGCCACCAACCTCTTATCGCCCCGATCTTCGCGGATTACCACTACCGCCTGTTCCACGTCAGGATGTTGCAGCAAGGCAGCGCCAATTTCGCCCAGTTCAAGCCGATGTCCGCGGAATTTCACCTGATGGTCGAGCCGCCCCAAAAATTCCAGGATGCCGTCCTGCTGCCATCTCACCTGGTCGCCGGTGCGGTACAGCCGCTCGCCTGCTTTCACAGCAAAAGGATTGGGAACGAAATTCTCCGCCGTCAGCTCTGGCCGATGCAGATATCCTCGTCCTAATCCCGCGCCTCCGATATAGAGTTCACCCCAGCCACCTACAGGAACTGGCTCTCCTCTCGGGCCAAGCACGTATACCTGCGTATTTGAAATTGGCTTGCCGATCGGCGCCGTATCGCTCATTTGCGTGCTGGCGCACTCACCGATGGTGGCGTCAATGGTGGCCTCCGTAGGACCATAGAGGTTGTACAACCCGGCCCATGGCGCATGCTGATAAAAAGCATGGACCAGATCCCGAGTCAGCGCTTCACCACCGCAATACACTCTCTTCAGGCTGTGGCAGCTCGCCAAGCCGGTTTGCTCCAGAATCAGCCGCAACTGCAAAGGAACCAACTGCAATACTGTAATCGCCTCTTCCTGCAAGCACCGGACCAGATATTCCGGATCCTGATGCCCTCCAGGGCGGGCCATCACTAACGTTCCTCCCGTCAACAGCGGAGCGTAGAACTCCCACACTGAAGCATCGAAGGTAAACACTGTCTTTTGCAGCACGCGGTCCTCTGGCCCCAGGGGATGAACCTGCTGCATCCATGACATGTGATTTTGCAGGGAGGCATGCGTGAGCACTACCCCTTTTGGCTGGCCCGTGGAGCCCGAGGTATAGATGACATAAGCGGGATGATCTCCGCTTATTTGCGCATCGACGACAGTCGCTTCCCCAGATTCAGCGGCAAGCAGGTCTTCCATCTTCCACGCGTCGCAGCCGAGGGCGTTAAGCTTTTTGATTTCCGCGGCAGAGGACAACACCAGGGCAACTTTGCTGTCATTGATCATGTAGCGGAGCCGCTCGACCGGGTAGTTAGGATCCAACGGCACGTATCCAGCCCCTGCTTTCAACACTCCCAACAGCGCGGCCACCATTTCCGTTGATCGATCCAGACAGATGCCAACCAACGACTCAGGGCCTATGGCCCGCGTGCGGAGCGCTTTGGCTATGCGATTAGCCGCAGTATTCAATTCGCTATAGGTAAGATCTTTTCCCTCAAACTTCACCGCAATCGCATTCGGTGTGCGTGCAACCTGCTCCGCAAACTGCTGCGGGACATATTTAGCCGGATATTCGACCGTGGTCTTGTTCCAGTCAACAAGCACCGTCTGCTGCTCGGCGGCCGTGAGCAACGATAATTCCGCGATGCGCTGTTCCGGTCTCTCAACCATGCTCTGCAGCACCAGCTTAAAGTGCTCTAGCAGGCGCTCAATCGTGACGCGCTCAAACAGGTCGCGGGAATAGGAAACTGAGCCGCTGATGCTGGTGGCGCTCTCGCCGAGCGTAAGCATGAGATCAAATTTGGGCGCTTCAACGGCAGGGGCAAATCCGCTCAGCCGCAGTCCCGGCAATTGAGACTCCTCTTGACGGATGTTCTGGAGCACCAGCATCACCTGGAACAGGGCCGAGCGGCTTAGATCGCGCTCTGGCTGCAATTCGTCCACCAGCCTCTCGAACGGCACGTCCTGGTGTTGATAGGCATCCAGCGCCACTCGCCGAACCTGCTGGAGCAATTGTGCAAAGGTCCATGCTGGTTCCATTTGGGTACGCATGACCAGCGTATTCACAAAGAATCCGACCAGACCTTCAATCTCAGAGTGGTTTCTATTCGCGACCGCGGTGCCAACGGCAATATCCTGCTGTGCCGCGTGCTTGCTCAGCGTGACTTGCAAAGCGGCAAGCAATGCCATGAACAGTGTTACGCCTTCCTGCCGGCCCAGGCGCTGCAACTGTTGCGCCAGTTCGACTGTGGTCTGGAAAGGAACGACGTCGCCTTTGCGTGTAAGGACCGCCTCGCGGCGATGGTCCACTGGAAGATTCAAAGGCTCCAACTCCGCCAGTTGTTTCCGCCAGTATCCCAGTTGCTCTTCGAGCAGCTCGCCTTGCAGCCACTGCCGCTGCCACGCGGCAAAGTCCGCATATTGGATAAGAGGCTGCATCAGTGGCGACTCTTCACCTTTCGCGCGCGCCTGGTAAAGCTGCACGAACTCGCGCACAATGATGCCCATCGACCAGCCATCGCTCACAATGTGGTGCAGAGTAACCAGGAGCACGTGGTCTTGTTCGCCCAGACGCAGCAGCTTTGCCCGCAACAGAGGCGCATGGGTGAGATCAAAGGGAGTCTCGACTTCAGCCTGGGCCAGCCGATGCGCTTCTTCTTCACGCACTGCGGGAGCAAGCGCGCCTAAGTCGATTTCTTCAACTTGCAGTTGCAGCTCTGCAATAATTTCCTGTACGGCCTTTCCATCGCGCGATGCGAATCTTGTGCGTAACACCTCATGGCGGCGGATGATTTCATTGATGCTCCAGCGCAGCGCATCCTTATCCAACTCGCCTTCCAGACGAACTCCCAACGGCGCGTTGTACGCCACATTTCCGGGTTCCAGTTGGTCCAGGAACCACAGCCGCTGCTGCGCGTACGATAGCGGCAAATCCTCTCTGGGTTCCACGCGCACCAGCGATGGCCCCGCTTTGTGGTTGACCTCTCGGGTTGCCCGAACCCGTTCCGCCAGGCCCGCAACCGTGGGCGACTCAAACAACACGCGCAATGCGAGCTCCACCTGGAAGATGGTCCGCACTTGCGACATGACTTGCGTAGCCAGGAGAGAATGGCCTCCTAGTTCAAAAAAGTTATCGTCGATCCCTACGCGCTCAATACCCAGCAAGCTCTCCATAATTCCGCACAGGGCCTGCTCAATGGCGTCCCGCGGCTCTATGTATCCCTGTGGCTGACTCTCGTATGCGGGCTCCGGTAGAGACTTGCGGTCTATCTTTCCATTGGGAGTGACTGGAAGCTTCTCCAGCGCAACAAACACGCTTGGGACCATGTAGTCCGGCAATTTCTGCGAGAGATACTTCCGCAAATCGCCGTGACTTGAGGCGGTTGGACTTGTAGACACCACGTAAGCCACCAGCCTTTTGCCGCTTTTGCTTTCTTTCAGGACGACTACCACATCCTCGATCGCTGGATGCTGCCGCAGCACAGCTTCAATATCACCCAATTCAATGCGGAACCCGCGGAGTTTTATCTGCGCATCTCCCCGTCCCAGGTATTCCAGATTGTTGTTCGAGTTCCAGCGAACCAGGTCGCCGGTCCGATACAGTCGTTCTCCGGGTTCCTCGCCGAATGGATTCGGAATAAATTTCTCAGCGGTAAGGTCTGGATGCCCAACATAGCCACGCGTCAGGCCTTTGCCCGCGACGTAAAGCTCTCCAACAACCCCTTGCGGAACCGGCGTCAGCTTGCGATCAAGGACATATATTTTCGAGCCCGGGATAGGCTGCCCGATCGGTATTCTCCCTTGCAGTTGTTCCTGCTGATCGGTCCATGCTGTGCACCAGACAGTTGCTTCTGTCGGCCCATACTCATTCACTAGCACGGCATTCGGAACATTTCGCCGATGCGAGGCGACAACTTCCGTGGCGCAGCTTTCGCCGGCAACGATGGCTACCTTGAGAGAAGGCAGCGGCGTGCCGGTTTCCAGGATCAGCTCATACAGCGCAGGCAGAGCAAGCAGATGGCTCGCGTTTGTCCTGGCGATGAGCTTCGCCAGTCCCGCGGCGTCTCCATGCACATCTTCTGCCGGCAGAATCAACGCTCCGCCCTGCATCAGCGTCCAGAATATTCCTGCAACGGAGCTGTCGAACGAGAATGAAGATAACAGCAAGTATCCTGTGACCGGATCGGAATAGTAGTGCGTGCGCGCCAGGGTTGAAATCCAGAGGTTCTCGTGAGAAACGCCAACTCCCTTGGCCTTTCCTGTGGAGCCGGACGTGAAGATGATGTAGGCGAGATTCCCTGGGCAAAGCTGATCTTGCACTTGATCTGTGCTTTGCGAAGAGATTGCATTCTCTTCGGCATCCAGATTCACAACATGGACGCATGCAGGCAGCCGGTTCGCCAGATAGTCCCGCGTCAGCACCACTGATACTTGCCCGTCTTCCAACATGTGGGTCACGCGCTCGGCGGGATATCCTGGATCGAGTGGGACATACGCTCCCCCTGCCTTAAGCACTGCCAGCAACCCAACAATCATCTCGGCGCTGCGTTCCATGTAGACGCCAACGCGCGTTTCCGGCACGACGCCCAGGCTCAACAAGTAGCGCCCCAACTGATTGCTGCGCGAGTTCAGTTGAGCGTAGGTTAGCTGGCGGCCTTCATGTTCCACGGCAACCGCGTTCGAGGTCAGCGCGGCCTGTTGCTCAATCAGGCGATGCAAGTATGCGTCATGCGGCCAGGGTTGAGACGTTTGGTTGTAGTCCACCAGGAGTTGCCGGCTCTCGGCTTCACTCAGCAGGGGCAATTCGGAAATGCTCTGTTGCGCTCCGGAGACAATGCCAGCCAGCAGCATTTGGTAGTGTCCAGCCATACGCTGGATAGTTGTGGCTTCAAAGAGGTCAGTGTTGTAGTGCAGCAGGCCATCCATCCCAAAAGATGTCTCCGCCAGGACCAGGGTCAAATCGAATTTGGTGGTGCTGGTCTCAATGGCAAGAGGCTTCACTCTTGCGGCGCCGAATTGCAGGTCTGAACGCGGCGCATTTTGCAAAACAAACATTACCTGGAATAACGGAGTCCTGGCCAGATTGCGTTCAGGCTGCAGGGTCTCCACCAGCTTTTCAAAAGGCACGTCCTGGTGGGCAAACGCTTCCAGCGTCATTTCTTTGGTCCGCTGCACGAGCTGCGTGAACGCCGGATCGCCGGAAAGGTCTGTTCTTAGCACCAGATTGTTGATGAAACATCCAAGCAGGCTCTCCGTCTCCGAACGTGTGCGTCCTGCCACGGGCGAACCCACGGCAACATCCGTCTGGTCCGTATACCGGTACAATAACGTCTGGAATGCGGCCAGAAGCAGCATATACAGCGTGGCGGTTTCTTTGCGTGCCAGGTCCTTAAGCTGGCCTGTTAACTCCGCGGGCAGGTTGAGCGCGATTGCCGCCCCATTGCTGGTCTTAACCGCGGGCCGCAACCAATCAGTGGGAAGTTCCAAAGTTTCCAGGCCCGTCAACTGCTGCTTCCAGTAGTCCAGCTTCTTTTCCAAAACGTCGCTGCTTAGATACTTCTTCTGCCATACGCTGTAGTCGGCGTACTGAATGGGCAGCTCTGGCAATGGAGATGGCTGGCCGGAGGCGAAAGCGCCATAAAGTATGGAGACTTCATGCTCCAGCAGTCCAATGGACCAACCATCAGAAATGATGTGGTGCATCACCAGCAAAAGCACATGACGCTGCTCTTCCAGGCGCAGCAACTTCACGCGAATCAGCGGGCCCTTTGTCAAGTCAAAGGGTTCCAACATCGCATTGTGCGCGAGTCTTCTGGTTTCCAGTTCACGTTCATTCGCGGGCAAAGAGCTCAGGTCGATCACAGGAAGATCTATCCCGGTTGCAGCATCAATTAACTGCTGCGGGCCGCCTTCCGCCGAAACAAAGCGCGTACGCAGAGATTCATGGCGCCGCACAATTTCACGCAAGCTCTTTTGTAATTCCAAGGCATCCAGCGGTCCTTCAATCTCCACCGCGCCATGGACGTTATATGAGGCCCCGCCCGGCTCGAGCTGGTCAATAAACCAGAGCCTCTGTTGTGCATAAGAGAGCGGAAGCGGCGCCGTCCTGTCCACTGGAACGATCAGGGGCGCTTCTATCCCCAGTTTCTGTTGCCTGACTTGCTCGATGTTTGCGGCCAGTTCAGCCACGGTAGGCAATTCAAACAACGCACGGAGCGGCAGTTCGAGAGAAAATGCATCCTGAATGCGAGACATCAACTGCGTTGCCAGGAGTGAGTGGCCGCCGATCTCAAAGAAGTTGTCATGCACGCCAACGGAATCGACTTTCAAGACCTGCGCCCAGATTCCGCACAGCATCTCTTTCGTCTGGGTTATTGGCGCACCTTCCTGATGGCCATCGTGCATGAATTCCGGCTTGATCTTCTCCAGTGCCTGGCGGTCCACTTTGCCTGTCGGCGTCAGCGGAAGTTTCTGCAGGATACCCCAGGCCGTCGGGAGCATGTATTCCGGCAACTTGTCTTTAAGGCTCTTGCGCAGAGCCGCAGCGGTCAGTTGGGCTCGCGGTTCGGGCACAACATATGCCACCAGGCGCTTGTCGCCATCCGGATCGTCCTGTACCGCTACAGCCGCCTGGCTCAGTCCTTCACATTCTGCCAGGGCCGCCTCAATCTCTTCGATTTCAATGCGCACACCACGGATCTTGACCTGATTGTCCCGTCTTCCCAGGACCTCAAAATCTCCGTTGTCGATGATTCGCGCCAGATCTCCGGTCTTATACACAAGGTCTGCGGCATCATTATTAAAGGGGTTTGGCACAAAGACCGCATTGGTCAGTTCCGGCTGGCCGAAGTATCCCAGTGAGCGGTAAGGAGTTCGAATATAGAGCTCTCCAACTCTCCAGGGCGGACATACTCCGCCATTCTTGTCTACCACAACGGCTTTGGCGCCTCTCATCGGCTTGCCTATGGGAATGGCCTTCTTGAACTGGTCCGCAGGCTCAACCATGTACACGAACTTCGTCATCGTGGTTTCGGTTGGCCCGTATAGATTCACCAGCTGACCCGCATCTCTGCCTGCCACTTCATACCATTTCTTCACATCGGCGGGCAGCAACGGCTCACCCGACAACAAGACATGCTGAAGGGTATTCCACCGTCCCGAGCCGTTGGTTTGGTTCAGGATTAGGCGAAACATTGAGGGAACGGTATGAACGAGATGGATGCCGGCTTCTCCAATCCATTTGCCCAGCTTCGCTCCGTCGGGCACTCCGCCATTGTCTTCAGGAATACAGACTGTGCCGCCGCTGCAGAGCGGAGCAAATATGTCTCTCATGAAGGCATCAAACATCGGAGACATGAGTTGGCTCACGCGGCTCCCCGGTCCCAAACCGAACGTGTCGATCTCCCAGCGAATGAAATGATCAATAGCCTTGCGTCTCCCAGCGATCGCCTTGGGCTTGCCGGTGGACCCGGAAGTGAAGAAGATATAGCTCAGATCATCGCCGTCAAACTCTTCCAGATGGCTCGTCCCGTTACGAGATACGCCGGCGGCAAAGTCAACCGAAATCACATTCAATGAAGCGGTGGATGCTATCGGCTGGAATTCATGGACCAGTTCCGGCTGGACAATCGCCCATTTTGGCGAACATTGAGCCAGCATCGCTTCAATCCGCTTGGGAGGCACTGCGCGCGACAACGGCACAAAAGCAGCGCCGGCCTTCATGACACCCAGAATCGACTCAATGATGAATTGGCGGTCTTCACCGAAGATCACGACAAGATCATTTCTGCCGGCATGCGCGCGCACAATTGAAGCCGCCACCAGGCTTGCCCTGGTATGCAGTTCACGGTATGTCAAGCGGCCCTGAGCGCTTTCAATGGCAACAAGATCAGGATGGCGCTCTGCTATTTGGGCAAACATCTCATGGACAAAAGGAAGTCGCATGTTGCTCCTGTAAATCTGCGAGAGAACTCAAGTAATCGAATAAGTTGTTAATTTGGCAAATCGAGGATCAAAGACGAATCGGTTCTTTAGAAGCTGGCGGTAAATTCCTGGAGCGCCTCTTGGGCGGCTGCCGCGGCGCGTCCTGTGGAACATTGATCTTGAAGAATAGCCAGGTGTGTCAGCCCGTCCAAAACTTTCTCCGTGGGGATGCCAAAATCGATCAGGCAGGCGATCTCGTCCACCCCAATGCTTTCAAGCCGGTTAACAAACTCCGAGCAGGAAGCGGGCGTCCCCATCAGAGAGGCGGTCCGGAAATATCGCTCAAAAGCCAGATCGAGCATTTCTTCCATGTGGTTCTTTTCAATCTCTTCGGGAGAAATCTTGCGGCCTCCGCTGATCACTCCTCCGCCACTCGCGGATTCTTTCTCAAGAGACACGGCGGAGCGCAGATACTCGCGAAATGGGGTCCGCACTTCTGCCCGGACTCTCTCCATGTCCGAATCGAGATAGGTATGAAGCATTAATGACACGATTCCTGTGGATGGGTCGTGCCCGTGCTCTTCCCGTGATTCGCGATACGCAGCAATCTTTTCCGCTACAGAAACAATGTCCTGGCCGAGCAGATGAGTCAGCACGTTGGCGCCAATCGCTCCGGCCTTTTTGAATGTTTCCGTGTTGCCGGAGGAGGTAATCCAAACCGGCAGGTCCTTCTGGATCGGAAGCGGCGCCAGGCAGACCGATATCTCTTTTCCTACAGGGTTGATTTGCGCAAGCGGCTTTCCGCTCCACAAATCCTTTATCGTATTGATTTGCTCGTACATCACGGCCTGCCTCGTCGAATAGCGGTCAGGGAAGAACACGAAATCGTCGATGTTCCAACCAGAGCCGAACGAGATGGCGACCCTGCCGCCGGAGAGGTTGTCCACCACGGCCCATTCTTCCGCGATGCGGATGGCGTTGTGCAACGGCGAAACCAGGCTTCCCGCCCGCAACTGAATATTCTCAGTGATCATGGCCAGGGCCGCGCTCATGACCGATGGGTTGGGGAAAATGCCGCCAAAGTCATGAAAGTGCCGTTCAGGAGTCCAGACGCAGCAGAAGTTGTGCTGATCAGCAAATTGCGTGGCTTTCTTGAGCAGCAAATAACGGTCGTTATTCTTGGTTTGTTCTGCGCTGGCGAAGAACATTATGCCAAACTGCATGAAATGCTCCTTGCTTTCAGGGTATGGAAACGTTTAATCCCCGGATGTGGCGAAATGTGACAGGCTATCTTCTTCTTGCCAGCCATCCTCGGCCTCATTCCAGGCGGCAAGCAGTTGCTCGCGCTCATCTTCAGCAGTGAGTGAGATTGCGGCGATGGATTTCTCAGGAGAGGAAGCCGCCGCACTCAAGACTGTCTTGAAGTCTTTGACCAGCCGCGCGATGCTTTCCGCGTCAAACAGGTCCGCGCTGTAGTCGAGAACACCTTTGAGCGCGCCCGCCTCTTCTGACACAAAGAGTGTCAGATCGAACTTTGTGGAAGCGCTTTCAACATTCAGCACCTGCAAACTGGCGTTCCCCAACTGCAACTCTGACTGGGGCGTGTTATGGAAAACCAGCATGACCTGGAACAGTGGCGGACGGCTAAGATCACGGTCCGGTTGCAAAGTCTCTACAAGCTTTTCGAAGGGCACGTCCTGGTGCGCGTAAGCGCCCAGCGTAACGTCCTTGACGCGCTTGAGCAATTCGATAAAAGTCGGCTCGCCCGAGAGATCCGTGCGCAACACCAACATGTTGATGAAGCATCCGATCAACCCTTCGATCTCAGTGTGAGCGCGTCCCGCCACCGAGGTACCGACAGCGATATCGGTTTGCCCGCTGTAGTGGAACAGCAGGGTCTGGTATGCGGCCAGCAGAGTCATATATAAGGTTGCATTGTGCCGCCGGCCCAGACCGGTCAGCTGTTTGGTCAGCTCAGGCGTGAGAGTAAAGCTCACCCTGCCTCCCTTTCCGCTTGGCGCGGCGGGACGGGCGCGGTCAGTCGGCAACTCCAATGCCTGCAGCCCCGCAAGCTGCGTTTTCCAATATTCCAGTTGCTGGCCCAGAACCTCTCCATTCAGCGCCTTCTGCTGCCATACGCTGAAGTCCGTGTACTGAAGCAACAGCTCCGTCAAAGGCGATGGCCGTCCTGCACTGAAGGCCCCATAAAGAGCAGAAAGCTCGCGTACCAGAATACCCATGGACCAATCATCAGCGACAATGTGGTGCATGGTCACCATCAGAACGTGCTCCCGTTCGGCCAGCCGCAACAGACCCACTCTGACCAGGGGACCGCGCCTCAAGTTAAAGGGCTTGTCCGCTTCTTCGTGGATCGCCAAGTCCATCCGCTTCTGAAGCTCGTTTGCAGGAACATGTTCCAGGCTCACCAGCTTCATTTCTACCTGCACATCATCGTCAATGACCTGGCGAGGTTCGCCGTTGATGACCACGAAGCGAGTTCGCAGAGCGTGGTGCCTGCGCACAACCTCCTGAAGGCTCTTCTGCAGCGCGGGCACATCCAGCGATCCTTCGATCCGTACCGCGGCCGGCAGATTGTATGAGGTCCCATCCGGCTCAAGCTCGCTGATGAACCACAGCCTCTTCTGCGTATACGACAAGACCGTGGAGTCTTCACGTGGCACGGGCACGATTGGTGAAATCTTTTCAGTCGCGCCCTGGAGTTTCTGTTCAATCCATGCGGCCAAAGCGCCAATTGTCGGCGTTTCAAAGATTCGCGGCAGCGGGATATCTACGTTCAACGCATTCCGCATGCGCGCCACAACCTGAGTAGCAAGCAGTGAGTGCCCGCCCCGCGCGAAGAAGTTGTCATCCACGCCAATCCGCTCCAGCCCGAGCACTTGGGCCCAGATATCAGCCAGCAACTCTTCCAGGGGACTGGCCGGAGCAACATAGCCGCCTGCATTTGTCCTCAGGCTGCTGCTGGGCGCGGGCAAAGCGCGGCGATCAATTTTTCCATTCGGCGTGAGCGGGAGGGATTCCATTCTGACGAAGATTGAGGGCAGCATGTAGTCGGGCAAGCGGCTGCGCAGCCTCTCGCGAATCTCGCCGCCGCTAATTTCGCTGGACATCACGAGATACGCTACCAGTTCCTTCTCGCCCTGCTCTTTCTCGCGGGCCATGACAACCGCCTGGGCAATCTTCTCGATTTCCTCGAATGCGGTCTCGATTTCTCCCAATTCGATTCGATGGCCGCGGACCTTGACCTGAAAATCGTTTCTTCCCAGGTAGCCCAATTGACCGTCTGGCCGGTACTTACCCAGGTCGCCAACTCGATAAAGTCTGCCGCCGGGCGTATCGCTGAAAGGATTCGGGATGAATTTCTCGGCGGTCCACTCTGGATGAGTGAGGTATCCGCGCGCCAAGCCTGCTCCGCTGATGTAGATGTCGCCCGTGACCCCAACAGGAACCTGCTGCATTTCGCTGTCCAGAACGTACACCTTGCTGTTCGTGATTGGACGTCCGATGGGAACAGCGATGTCAGCTTCACGGGGCAACCAAGCACAGGTTGAATATGTCGTGTCCTCGGTGGGGCCATACATATTCAGCACTCTTTCCACACTCGTGCCTTCGTAGATCTGTGGCGCTAACCCAACGGGTACGGCCTCTCCGCCCAGATTCACGGTAATAACAGACGCCGGAATCGCTTTCATTGCTACCAGTTCCCGCATGGCCGAGGGGACCGTACTAATTACTTTTACCCGCTCAGGGTTCTGCATGCGCTCAACATCTAATACGTTGCCAACCACCATCAACGTGCCGCCCAGGCTCAAGGGAACAAAGGTCTCAAAAATGGATACATCGAAACAAATTGAGGTGGAAGCCAGAACTCCAGAGAGTTCCAGCGAAGAAAATGTCTGGTGGCACCAGGAAATAAAGGCAGCCACACTGCTATGGGAAATAGCCACGCCTTTTGGCTTACCCGTGGAGCCCGAGGTATAGATTACGTAAGCAAGGTTCTGCGGAAGTGAACGCCTCGGCGGCGCAACGTCGCTTTCACGCCGGATACTCTCCGATTGCAAATCGAGTGCTACAACCTGGCCGGCAAACGCCGGCATGCGGTCGAGAAGCGAACTCTGCGTCAGCAAAACAGTCGCTTGAGAATCTTCCAGCATATAACTGACGCGCTCCGCCGGATAATTGGGATCCAGCGGCACGTAAGCTGCGCCCGCTTTTTGTACCGCCATCAGGCTCACTATCAAATCCAATCCTCGCTCGAGGCAAATTCCAACACGCACCTCTGGCGCGGCCCCGAGCTTCTGCAAGTACCGCCCCAACTGATTGGAACGTCGATCAAGCTCGTGATACGAAAGTTGCTGGCCCTGGAACTCTGCCGCCGTCGCAGTGGGGATGCGTCGTGCCTGCTCCTCAAAGAACTCAGGCAGGCACTTATCCTTCTGCCACTCCGCATCCGTCCGGTTCCACTCCGCCAACTGCCGCTGCTCCGCCTGAGTGAGCATGGGCAAGTGCACAATGGGCCGCTCCGGCTCAGACACAATGCCCTCCAGCAAAGTCAGATAATGATCAACCATGCGTTGCGCAGTGTCTGGCTCAAACAAATCGGTGTTGTATTCCAGTGACGCTTTGAAGGTCCCGCCATCTTCCACCACGCCAAGAGTCAGGTCGAACTTGGCCGTGCTGCTATTCACATTGAATAACTGAAGTTTCAAGTCGCCTAAGGGCACTTCAGCCAGCGGCGCGCTCTGCATCGCAAAGACCACCTGGAAGAGCGGCGTGCGGCTGATGTCGCGTTCTGGCGAAACCGCTTCCACCAGCTTCTCAAACGGCAAGTCCTGGTTCGCATAGGCATCCAGGGTCGCCTTCTTTACCCGGCGGAGCAGTTCAACAAAGCTGGGTTTGTGCGTCACGTCCGCCCGCAGAACCAGCGTATTTACGAAGAAGCCGATGAGGTTTTCTATTTCTTTGCGGTTGCGGTTTGCTATGGGCGAGCCTACCGCTATATCTTCCTGTCCTGAATACCTGAACAACAGCGCGTCAAAGGCCGCCAGCATGACCATAAACAGCGTGGCCTCCTGACGCGAGCTGAGTTCCTTCAATCTTGCGGTGAGCTCGGCGGACATTTCAAACCGGATGTTCGCGCCACGATGATGCGGCAACGCAGGCCGTGGATAGTCTGTGGGCAGATCGAGGACTTGCAATCCCGCCAGATGCTTGGTCCAGTAGGCCAACTGGTCATCCAGGGTCTTGCCCTGCAGCCATTGCCGCTGCCAGGCAGCAAAGTCGGAATACTGTATCTCAAGCTCTTCGAGCGGTGACTCCGCTCCTTTTATATATGCCTCGTACAGGCTGCCGAGCTCGGCAAAAAAGTTTTTGAATGACAGGCCGTCGCTCACGATGTGATGGATCGTCATCAGCAACACATGATCGCCTTCGCCCATCTGCAATAGCTTCATCCGGATGAGCGGGCCGTTGGCCAGATCGAACCCGATTGCGGTCTCCGCCTCTGCCAGGCTCAACGCCTCGGCTTTACGCTCTGACTCGCTGAGACCACGCAGGTCTATCTCCTCGATCATCAACTGCTGGTCGGGCACGATCTCCACTACCGGTACGCCTTCGCTAACGGCAAAGCGCGCGCGCAGCACTTCATGCCGCCGCACAATTTCATTGAAGCTCTTCTGCAGGGCATTCTTATCGAGCTTTCCGGTGACCTTGCCTGCCAGCGGAATGTTGTAAAGAGCGCTTCCAGGCTCCATCTGATCGATGAACCACAAGCGCTGTTGCGCATACGAGAGCGGCAGAGGACTGCCATCGCGTTCTACTCTTTGAATGCCAGTCACCGGGACCGACTGCCCTGCCGCCGCCAACTCCTCTTTCAAATGCTCCGCCATACTGCGAACCGTGGGCGACTCAAACAAAGACTGCAGCGGCAATTCCACGCCAAAAACTCCACGGACGCGGGAAATGACGAGTGTCGCCAGAAGCGAGTGCCCGCCCAGGTCGAAGAAATTATCGTCCAGTCCCACTCGCGGCACTTCCAATACCTCGGCCACGATGCCACAGAGAATTTCTTCATGGGCGGTCTGCGGGGCGGCGTAACTGTTGTCATTTCCGCTCTTGGGTTCGGGAAGCGCATTGCGGTCAATTTTTCCATTGACCGTTATCGGCAGCTCGGCCATCTCGACAAAGTTGCTCGGTATCATGTACGCCGGGAGCCGGTGACGGAGAGAATCGGCCAATCTTTCCGTTTCGATGCTCGCGTCTTTGGCTGGAACGACGTATGCAACAAGCCTCTTTTCTTCCGCATCTTCCCCTCGCACGATCACGACGGTCTGTTGCACTGCTCCAGATTCCAGAATTACTCGTTCAATTTCGGCCAACTCGATACGGTAGCCACGCAGTTTGATTTGGTTGTCACTGCGGCCGGCAAACTGCAGCGTTCCATTCCTCCGCCATCTCACCAGGTCGCCCGTGCGATACAGCCGCGCTCCCGCGGCTCCGCTATGCGGATCAGGGACAAATTTTTCGGCTGTCAGCTCGGGACGATTTGCATATCCGCGCGCCAGTCCGATTCCGCCGAGGTAAAGTTCTCCCAGGACACCCACTGGGACCGGCTCTCCTTCTCCATCCAATACATAGACCTGCATATTGGCGATCGCCTGCCCTATGCCACCAGCAACACCTTCTGGCGCTTTTCTCAAGTCGTCCGTATTCGTGCAGATCATCGCTGCTTCGGTCGGTCCGTACAACACGCGAACATCTGCGGCCGGCACCACTTCCTTCAATTGCTTCAGAACACTTACCGGAACTGAGTCTCCTCCGGTCAGCACTTTGCGCAACCCGCTGGGAGAGCCATCGCTACCGCGACTGCGCCATGCTTCGACGATCTGGCCCATCAACGCTGGTACCGTATGCAACACCGTGACGCCTTGCAGGCTGCGCAGTAACTGCTCCATGTCCAGGACCGCAGGCCGGTGGATGATCAGCGTGCATCCTCCGCCCAGCCATGCCGTCATCATCTCCAGAATCGAAATATCAAACGCGCCTGAAGATAGCGCTGCAATCACATCGTCGCCCTTCACGTCGATCAGCTTCTGAGAATGGACCAGTGTGTTGACTAAGCCCTTGTGCTCGACCACCACGCCTTTCGGCCGACCGGTGGAACCCGATGTATAAATGACGTAGGCCGCATTTTCGGCGCTGAGGTGGCTGATTTCCAGGTTGCTTTCTTCCTCGACGCTCCAAACCGCGGTGCCCGCGTCCATCTCCACTAATGCAGCTCGATCGCTTACCGCAGAGAACAGCTCGCGCAGG
Organism: Candidatus Angelobacter sp.; assembly: GCA_035703825.1. Lineage (GTDB taxonomy): Bacteria > Acidobacteriota > Terriglobia > Terriglobales > Acidobacteriaceae > Angelobacter. The sequence continues at coordinate 19,448 of DASSXL010000021.1, read as the reverse complement.
TGAGCCTGTGTTAGCACTACTAATGGCCGGCTATCTTCCACCATGTATTGCAGACGCTCCGCTGGATAGCTGGGATCCAGGGGCACATAGACGCCTCCAGCCTTCAGCACGCCGAGCAATCCGATCGCCATTTCCAGGCTCCGCTCCACGCACACCCCAACCCGCTCTTCCGGCCTTACTCCCAGTTTCCGCAGGTAATGAGCCGCCTGGTTCGCCCGCCGGTTCAGCTCCGCGTAGGTCAATTCCGCTTCCTCGTACCTCGCGGCTACGGCCTGTGGTCTTGTGCGGGCCTGCTCTTCGAACAACTCATGCACGAACTTCTCCCGCGGATATTGTGTCGCGGTCTGGTTCCATGCATGCAGCAGTTGTTGGCGCTCGGATTCTGCCAGCAGGCTCAATTGGGCGATCGGCTGCTGCGGGTGGTTGGCCAATGTTTCCAGCACTGCCCTGAAGTGGTTGCCGAAATTCCGGATCGTCGGTTCTTCAAACAGATCAAGGGCGTAGTCAATAAAGCCTTTCAATCCGGCTTCGCTCTCAGACAAATCTATTTCCAGATCGTATTTCGCAATTGAACGTTCAGGGTGCTCTGCCTTAATGGTGAGCCCATGCAGCCGCAAGTCTTGGAGTCCGGTATTTTGCAGCACCAGGAAGTTTTGGAAGAGCGGCGTGCGGCTCAGGTCGCGCGCCGGTTGCAGTTCCTCAACCAGTTTTTCAAAGGGCATGTCCTGATGTTGATACGCTTCCAGTGTCGTCTGCCTTGTGCGCTCCAGCAACTCCCTCCAACTTGGGTTTCCGCTCACATCTGTCCGCAGCACCAAGGTATTTACAAAATATCCAATCAGATTCTCGATCTCCACTCTGTTGCGGTTGGCAATTGGCGTCCCGACGGAAATGTCCTCCACACCGGCGTAGCGCGAAAGCAACACATTGAATGCGGCCAGCAAGGTCATGAACAAGGACACACCTTCCTGACGGCTTGCTTGTTTGAGTTTTCGCGTCAGCTCCGGCGTCAGGGCATACTTCAGGCTGCCTCCGCGATGGCTCATCATCGGCGGACGAGGGAAGTCCCGTGGGATCTCCAGCGCAGCGACGCCGGAGAGTTGCTTTTTCCAGAAGCCCAGTTGTTCCTCAAGCACCGCGCCCTGCAGCCACTCTCGTTGCCACACAGCAAAGTCGCCATACTGGACCGCCAATTCGGGGATGGGAGACTCTTCGCCGGACTTGTACGCCTGATAGAGTTCAGCAAATTCCTTCGCCAGAATGCTCAGAGACCATCCGTCAAAAACGATGTGGTGGATTGTTACAAGCAGGAGGTGTTCTTCCTCCGCCAGGCGCAGCAATTTCGCCCTGATCAGTGGCGCATGCTGCAGATCAAAACCCTGCTCTACATCAGCCCGCGCCGTCTTTCTAACCACAGCGTCACGTTGCGTCAGCGGCACGGCAGTCAGGTCCACGACGGGCAGATTCAGAAGCACTTCTTTTTCGATTACCTGGCGAGGCTCGCCCCGCACCACTTCAAAGCGCGTGCGCAGTGACTCGTGGCGGCGCACAATCTCCTGGAAACTCTTATGAACAGCTTCAACATCAAGGGGGCCCTGTATCTGCCAGGCGCCCGCTACGTTGTAAGAGGCCGACCCCGACTCAAGGCGGTCAATAAACCACAGGCGCTGTTGCGCAAAGGAAAGCGGAAGAGGTTGCTCCCGGTCGATGCGATGCAATGGAGCCAACTGTACTTCGGTTGCTGTGTTTCGCGCGTGCTCGATTCGGCCCGCCATCTCGCGCACGGTTGGTGTTTCAAACAAGGTGCGCAACGGCAGATGCACAGAAAAGAACCGTTCCACGCGCGACATGATCTGGGTTGCAAGCAAGGAATGGCCGCCCAGTTCAAAGAAGCTATCATTCACCCCCACCGGACTTACCTTCAGAACTTGTTCCCAGATCCCGCACACGATTTCTTCGATCGGTGTCCGCTGACGATCCGTTCCGTCTTGAGCATGATCACGGTTCTCGTTGAATTCCGGCGACATGCCTTCCAGCGCCTTCGCATCGACCTTGCCATTCGCGGTGGTTGGCAACTGCTCCATCAGGACCCAGCCCGCGGGAAGCATGTACTCGGGCAAGCTTATCCGTAGATGGTCCGACAATTCCTTATGCGTAATCTCCGCGTTTCCGCTGACCGCAACGTACGCTATCAGTTGGCGCCCTGCGCCTTCCTGCTCCAGGGCCAGCACTGCCGCGTCCTTCACGCTTGAATGCTGACGCAACGCCTCTTCGATTTCTCCCAGTTCGACGCGGAAGCCACGGACCTTGATTTGGCGGTCCACTCGGCCAATGAAATCGAGCTTGCCATCGGGGGTCCACCGCACCAGATCGCCTGTGCGATACAGACGCTCGCCTGCTTTTCCGCTGAACGGATGGGGAACAAATTTTTCTGCAGTCAGCTCCGGCCGGTTGATATAGCCGCGCGATAGTCCCGCGCCGCCGATAAGGAGCTCGCCTGCCACGCCTGCCGGCACAGGCTGCATTTCTTTGTCCAGAACATAGGTTTGCGTGTTGGCGATAGGTGTCCCAATAGGCACTTGCCCGTGGCCAATGTCTTCGGGCTTTTGCATCCGGTAACACGCGGAGAAAGTCGTGTTCTCTGTTGGGCCGTACCCGTTGATCAGGACATTGCCGGCGCTCAATGCTTTGGCTGCAACTTGCGGTGACACAATGTCTCCGCCTGCCAGGAGCTGCTTGACGCCTTTGAGGCTCGGCGCTTCTGTTTCCATCATCTGGTGGAACAACGGCGCCGTCAGCCACATGGTGTCAATTGCATTGGCCTGAACAAAGCGCCCTAGGTCTGATAGTGATGGCAATCCGGGCGGAAATACCACAAGCTGCGCGCCATTCAACAACGCGCCCCAGATCTCAAAAGTGGAAGCGTCAAACGAAATTGGCGCAAACTGGAGGAAGGTCCGTGCCTGTGAAAAATCTACATATTGCGTATTTTTCACCAGCCGCACAATGCTCGCGTGAGCGACGCCCACTCCTTTCGGCAAACCAGTTGAACCCGAGGTATACATCACATAAGCGAGGTTTTCGGGAATCGTCATTGGAGCTAGAGGCGAGAAATCTTCGTTCGCGATGGCCGGCCAGTCTGCATCGAGGGAGACTATCCGCCCGCTGAAATCCGGGAATCTTTCCGTCAAATTTTTGTGGCTCATCAGTACTTCAATGCCGGCATCGGCGATCATGTACCGCAGACGCTCAGCCGGATAATCCGGGTCGAGCGGCACAAATGCGGCTCCCGACTTGAGAATTCCCACCAGGCCCGCCACCGCTTCAAGTGAACGCTCTACGCAAATTCCGATCCGCGTTTCCGGCCCGGCGCCGAGCTTCCTCAAGTAGCGGCCGATCTGGTTGGATTCTTTGTCGAGCTCTGCATAGCTCAAGTTGCGGCCTTCAAAGACCACCGCTGAAGCAGCGGGCGTGAGCTTAGCCTGCTCCGTCAGCAAATCGTGCACGCACTTGTGCGGGAAATCGGCTGCCGTGCTGTTCCACTCGACCAGCAATTGCTGCCGTTCAGCATTACCCAGCATGGGCAGGGCCGCGAGAGATGTATGTGGGTCGCTTGCGATCGCGCTTAGCAGGTTGTTGAAATGCGCGAGCATGCGCTGGATAGTGGAGGGGGTAAATAGGTCGGTGCAGTATTCAAGAAAGCCCTGGATTCCGGCTTCCGACTCTTCCAAGAGCAGCGTCAAGTCAAATTTTGCCGTGCCATTGTCCACCGGCGACATCTGCACCGTTGCCTGTCCAAATTGAATTTCCGGCAATTGCCCATCTTGCAGGCCAAATACCACCTGGAAGAACGGAGTGCTTGCCATGTCGCGCTCTGGCGAAAGCGTCTCCACCAGTTTTTCGAAAGGAAGGTCTTGATTGGCGTAAGCGTCCAGCGCCGTCTTCTTCACTCTCTGCAGCAGCTGTGAAAACGTGAGGTCGCCGCTCAGCTCTGTGCGCATGGCGAGCGTGTTCACGAAAAAGCCGATCAGCCCTTCTGTTTCAGCATGGCCGCGGCCCGCGATCGGCGAGCCTACGATGATGTCTTGCTGTCCCGTATAGCGATAAAGCAGGGTCTGGAAGGCCGCAAGCAGCGCCATATATAAGGTTACGGACTGCTCCTGGCAAAGCTTTCGTAGTTTTTCTTCCAGCTTCTTGTCCAGCGTTACCGGCTGGCGAACTCCTCGAGTGCTTTGCACCACAGGCCGGGAATGGTCCGTGGGCATATCCAAACGTGTTGGCGCTGCGGCCAATTGCCTGGTCCAATAGCTGACTTGTTCTTCCAGACGATCGCTGCTCAGCCATTCTCGCTGCCAAACCGCGAAATCGCTGTACTGAATGGACGGTTCGCGCAGAGGCGACTCTTTGCCGCCCGCAAAAGCTTCGTACAACGCCTTCAATTCGTGGAGCAGAATCTTGAAGGACCATCCATCGCTTACTATGTGGTGCATCGTTACCAGCAAAACGTGCTCTTCTGGCGCAAATCGCAACAGCTTTAACCGGACCAGCGGCCCACGCTCAAGGTCAAACGGGGTCCTCGATTCTTGCCATTCAATATCCTTGAGTTGCTCCGCGGCATGTTCCGGCGAAAACGATGTCAGGTCGATCAGCGCCAATTCCAGGCGGGATTCCTGGTCAATGACCTGTCGCGGCTCTCCTTGAATTGAAACAAAGCATGTACGCAATGATTCATGCCGCCGTGTAACTTCCTGAAATGCCCTGTGCAGCGCGTCCACATCTAAACGCCCACGGATTCGCGCCGACCCTGGCAGGTTGTAAGAAATTTGCTCAGGCTCCATCTGGTGAAGGAACCACAGCCGCTGCTGCGCGTATGAAAGTGCAAAGTCTTTTTGTGGTGCGGCGCCGTTGGCAACCGTTAGACCATGAGCGCCGGGGCCGGCTTCGATAAGGCGCTCGGCCAGCGCGGCTATTGTAGGCGCTTCAAAGACAGCGCGCAGCGGCAACTCAATTCCGAGCGCGGTACGGACACGCGCCACAACCTGCGTCGCCTTAAGAGAATGGCCGCCCAGTTCAAAGAAGTTGTCTTCCACCCCCAACTGTTCAAGTCCCAGCACCTGTTTCCAGATTTCCACTAGCTGGCTTTCTTTTCCATTCCGTGGCGCTACGTAGCCCTTCTCGGTTTCGGGAGCGGGCATGGGCAGGGCCCGGTGATCCAGCTTTCCGTTGGACGTCAATGGCAACTGTTCCAGCCTGACCCAGCCGGAAGGCACCATATGCTCTGGCAGGCGCTTCCGTAGTCCCTCTCGCAGCTCGGCAAACCCAATTTCGCTTTCCGTCACAACATAGGCAACGAGCCGCTTGTCTTCATGTTCCTCACGCATCAAGACCACGGCCTGCTTCACTCCCGCTTGCTGGCGCAGCGCCGTCTCAATCTCACCCAATTCCACTCGGAAACCACGCAGCTTGATCTGCCCGTCTTTCCGGCCAATGAATTCCAACTGGCCTGCTGTGTTCCACCTGACCCAGTCTCCGCTGCGGTAGAGCCGCGCGCCTTCCTTGCTGCTGTAAGGATGCGGCACAAATCGTTCCGCCGTCACATCGGGCCGTCCAAGATAACCGCGCGCCAGTCCGTCTCCTCCCAAATACAGCTCTCCGACGACTCCCATCGGCGCGAGTTGCAGGTTCGCATCCAGAACGTAAGCTTCTGTATTCGCAATCGGCTTTCCGATCGGTACGGTGTTCTGCAAAGCCGATTCGTCCGTCACGGTATAACAGCAACTGAACGTGGTGTTCTCCGTGGGCCCGTATCCATTGATGAGCCTCACGCCGCTACTGGCAACCATCTTCACGTGCTCCACAGAGAGCACATCGCCCCCGGCCAGTAGCTGGCGAAGATGTGCCAGCCCGGAAAGCTGTTCGTCCACCATCAGCCGGAACAGCCCCGCGGTCAGCCATAATGTTGTTACTTGATGCTTTTCCAGCAGACCGCTTAATTCCGAAAGCGATGGATTCGCCGGCGGGCAAATCGCCAGCTTTCCGCCATTCAACAGCGCTCCCCATATCTCAAATGTCGAAGCGTCAAAGGAGACTGGAGCAAACAGGAAAAACACCTCTTCCGGTCCGAACGACGCATAGCCAGTGTTCTTTACCAGGCGGGTAATGTTCTGATGCAGCACAGCCACGCCTTTGGGAACGCCCGTGGAACCGGAGGTATACATCACGTAAGCAAGGTTTTGTCCTACCGGCGCTTCCTGTAAGTCATTACGCTTGGCCTCTGTAATGGCCGGCCGTACTTCTTCCAGGCAGATGACTTCTCTGTCGGCGCCTGGCAGCATGTGTCTTAGGGCAGTTTGCGTGATGACAAAGTCCGAGCCGCTGTCTTCCAACATGAACTCAATCCGCTCCTGCGGATAAGCGGTATCCAGCGGTACATAGGCCCCGCCCGCCTTCAAAATTCCCAACAGGATCTCGATCAGCTCCGGAGAGCGCTGCAGACAAACTGCCACTGGCCGCTCCGGCCCGATCCCCAACCCTCGCAGATAGTGCGCAATCTGATTGGCCCGTTCGTTTAGTTCCGAATAAGTCATCCGGGCGCCGGCAAATTCCAGGGCCACGTTGTCTGGGTACCGACGTGCCGTGGCTTCAAAAATGCGGCTGACACTCTCATGTGCCGGGTAGGGCGTTACAGTGGCATTCCGTTCTACCAGCAATTCCTGGCGCTCCACTGAAGTCAACAACGGCAATTCGCGGATCGCAGTCTCCGGCCGGGAGACCGCCGCTTGCAACAACTCTTCCCAGTGCTTGGCCATCCGCTCTATCGTCGACTCGTCAAAAATTTCCGGGTTGTAATGGATTGACCCGTGCAGCAAGTTGCCAACTTCTGCCATCGTGAATTGCAGGTCAAATTGCGACGGTTTGTTCGGAATGGCCACTGACTCAAGCACGACACCGTTAAGCTCCGCGCGCACGCCAGCTTGCCCGAGCGCGAATGCGGAAATGCCTTCCTCCTGCACCGTCTTCTCGAATATGAACATCGCCTGGAACAAGGGAGAGCGGCTGAGATCGCGAACGGGCTGCAGTCTTTCCACCAGACTGAAAAATGGATAATCCTGGTGCGCGAGCGCGTTCAGCACGGTCCGCTTAGCGGTCTGCATCAATCCGGCAAATGTCAAATCGTCGCTGATTCTGGCTCGCAGGACCAGCGGGTTCACAAAGTATCCAAACACATTGGCCCATTCGGCCCGGTTCCGTCCTGCTGCCGGTGAGCCGATCACGATGTCATTCTGTCCGCTGTAGCGGTACATCAAAGCCTGGAACGCGGCCAACAGAGTTGTATAAACCGTGGCGCTTTTGCTGACGGAAAGGTCTTGAACAGCTTTGGAGAGCTGCTGGCTGAGCTGGAACGGCTTTGAAGCTCCTCTGCAGCTTTGGATCGCAGGTCGCGGATGGTCTGTGGGTAAATTCAGGACCGGGAGTTCGCCCGCAAGTTCACCTTCCCAGTATGAGCGCATCCGCTCGCCGTCTTCCCCGGCCAACATCTCCTGCTGCCACTTCACGTAATCTCGATATTTACTGGCGGGCAACGGCAATGATGGCGACTGGCCTCGGAAGGCAGCGGCGCACAAAGAAGTCAGCTCACGAATCAGCAGAGCGAGAGACCAGAGATCGGCAATGATGTGGTGCGCGGTAACGCAGATGACGTGCCCTGACTTCCCGCGCCGGAACCAGGCCACTTTGAACAGCGGGCCTTGCTCAAGATTGAAGTGAAAACCTGCTTGCTCTTCTATGCGGCCCTGAAGCGTAGCTTCATCCCAATCGGCAGCCTCAAATTGAGTGAAAGACACTTCTTGTGAATCATGGATCCGCTGCATGGGAACGCCTTCCACCGAACGGAAAGTCGTCCTGAGCGCGTCGTGCCGGTCTACCAAGGCCTGAACGGCCCGCCGAATCATCGCGCCATCTATATCCACCGCGATCCGCGCAGCGAAACTAAGGTTGTAAGCCGTGCTCTCCGGGTCTAGCTGGTATAGGAACCAAAGCGCCTTCTGCCCTTCCGACAAAACGACGTCATTGCTTTCTCCCGGCTTGACCATTTCAGTCGCCCGTTCCGCGGATTTTCTGCATGCGGCGGGTTGCGCCGTTCCGGCCAATTCACTGGCCAACTCACGAATAGAAATCTCCTGGAGCAAACTCGTCAGCGGCACCGCAATGCCCCACTCGCGCGTCATGGCGTGAGCTAACTCCACCGCCGCCAGAGAATCGATTCCGTATTGAGTGATCGGTGTGTTGACGCTGATTTCACTTGGCGCGACCTTCGCGATGGCGCTTAACTTGACCACCAGCCATTCTTCGATGACCGCAGAAGTAATGACCGAAGAGGCCGGTCCATTGCCGTTCCGGGCGGAATGAGCAGTCGCCTCTTTGTTTTCACCCTTGGCATGCCATTGGGCCACCGGCTTGAATTCGCCGGCAATAAATTGGTTGCGGCACTTGTAGCGCTGTATCTTGCCGCTCGACGTCTTGGGAATCTCTCCGGCGGATAACAGGAGAATTGCGTGCGGCTGGACCTCATGGTGCTTCACCAGCGCGCTGCGGATCGCGCTTGTCATGCCAGCGGTATCGTTCTCGCGGCCGCGCTCTACTTCCTGAACAACAACCATCCCTTCTCCGCTCTCCGTCTCCACGGAAAAGGCGGCGGCGCAACCAGGGCGCAATCCAGCGTGGGCGCGTTCCACGGTTGCTTCAATGTCCTGTGGATAAAGGTTGCGGCCGCGAATGATGATCAGGTCTTTTAGCCGGCCCGTGACAAACAGTTCGCCGCTCCTGAGGAAACCCAAATCGCCGGTTCGCAGGAAAGGCCCTTTATCACTGCCGGCAATCCTAGCGCCGAAAACTTTTTCAGACTCTTCCACTCTTGCCCAATAGCCCTGCGCAACGCTCTTCCCCGTGACCCATATCTCGCCAACTTGCCCGGCTGCGCACATTGTTCTGGATTCGGGCTCCACAATTTGCAGCTTGACTCCGGCCGCGGCCTTGCCGCTGCTCACCAGCGTGTGTGCGGTCTCGATTTTCCTGGTTGGTTTGATTCGATTTTGGGCCAGCGCTTTGGCATCCACTTTCAAAGTAGTCGCGGGCTTGCCGTCCGCGGGGCCGGAGACCAGAAGGGTCGCCTCGGCCAGGCCATAGCAGGGCGCAAAGGCATCGCGCTTGAATCCCACTTTGGCAAACCGTTCCGCAAAGCGATTCAGCGTCTCGTCTCGCACAGCTTCAGCGCCGTTAAAGGCCACGCTCCATCGGCTCAGGTCCAGACCTTCTTCTTCCTGCTGGCTTACCTTGCGGGCGCAGAGGTTATAGGCAAAATTAGGACCTCCACTGGTCGTGGCATGATAGCGCGAGATCGCCCTCAACCAGCGCACCGGCGACTGCAAGAACGAAATGGGCGACATGAGAATGCAGCGCGCTCCAAGATGAATGGGCTGCATCACATTTCCGATCAGGCCCATATCGTGGTAGAGAGGCAGCCAGCCGACAATGATCGATTCTTGCGATTGCCGGAACGCTTTCTGAATCAGTATCTCGTTGTGCAGCAGGTTCGCATGGCTGACCATCACCCCTTTTGGCGTGGCGGTGGACCCGGAGGTGTACTGAAGGAGCGCAATTGAGTCACTGCTTACCTTCTGGCGTTTCCATCCGTCCGCCGCATCCAGCGGCAACTCGTCGGTGGCCAAATAATATAGCGATGACAGTGCCGGGTTGACTGCGGCAAATGCGCGCATCGTGGCCAATATCTGCTCGGTGCTAAGCACCGCCGCGGCCTGGCAATCTTTTGCGATAGCATACAAACGAGACAATGTCCGGCTGGATGCTGGAGGATAAGCCGGGACCGCGATTGCCCCAGCCAGCAAACATCCCCAGAATCCTGCAATGAAATCGAGACCCGGGGGATAAAGGAGCAGTACCCGCTGGTTTGCGCAATTGGCGGACTGCAACGAAGCCGCTATGCCGCGGGCGCGTTGAACCAGTTCCGCGTAGGTCCAATTCAGCTCATCGCTTTCCCCATCTCGGAGAAAAGTGAACGCTACTTGGTCAGGACTGCTCTTGGCCCTTGCCAGGAGCAGCTGAGTCAAATCAGAATACTCAGATCGCATAAAGATTTCTCAAGAATTCAGTGCTTGCAATGCAGGTGGTTGGTGAAGTGGCTTAAGCAGTAATAACGGTTTGAGTAAGCCTCGCTCCGGACAGACATCCCGACTCCAGGGTCACTACACGATCGGCAAGACCGTAGTAGCGATCATCGTGGCTGATCACAATCACTGTCTTTCCCCGCGCTTTCAGCTCAGGCAGGAGGCTGCAATAAAAGAGTTCCTTGAATCTGGGGTCCTGGTCGGCGGCCCACTCGTCAAAGAAGTAAATCGGCCTGTCCTCAAGATAGCAGGTAAGCAATGCCAGGCGTTTGCGCTGGCCTTGAGACAGTTCGGTGGTTGAGAGAACGCCATCCTTGACTGTAACTTTGTCGTTGAGCTGCAAACGGCAAAGGTATTCGCGGGCCTGTTCGTCCAGTTGTGCCCTTTCCAATCCCAGCAGCGATTCAAACAGGAAGGGATCTGAGAAAACAGCCGAAAAGAGTTGGCGATAGCTATCGCGGTTTGAGTCGCTTACGAACGCGCGGTCGTAACGAATTTTCCCTGATTCCGGCGCGTATAACCCCACAATCAGCTTGGCCAGCGTTGTCTTGCCGCTTCCATTTCCGCCAGCGATGAACAGCAGTTCCCCTGGCTCGATGCTTAAGTCGATCGGGCCTAATACAAACTGGTCGGCTGAGTCCTCCTGCCCGTAAGAGTATGTGACACCTGACAGTTCAAGGTGCGATGCTACCGGGCGAATCTGTGTGATCGACGTATTTTCTGCCGGCTGCGCTGAACGCAACAATGTGAACCCCAGACTCTGTGCATTGCCGATGGCCACGTTGGCCCGGGCCAGGGCCGGAATTGAATTCATAATGACCTGGAGGGGAGTCATCACGTAAAGCAGGGCGAGGCTAAAGCCGGTAAGAACAGCCGGCTTAAGACCCAGGACGGGATAAAGAAAGAAAACCAGCAACCCGAGCATTACAAAGATCAACAATTGTCCCCAACTCGATGCGACGCTATAGATCGACAGGCCGGAGACATTGGCTGAACGCGATTGGCCCGCCGCCTCATCAAGAGCGCTGGAAAGAAAATCATTGCGGCGGCGCTGATGCAGCTTTAATTCCTTGATGCCATGAATCAAACCACGGAAGTGCTTCTGCAAGGTGTTATCGTGTCCCCGCGCGCGCCGCAGGTGGGCCATCGCCCTGGAGACTCCCACGTAATAACTGAAAATGCCCAGCACCATGAAACCCAGCACAACCAGCAACAGCTTCCATTGGAGCCATCCCATGTAGCAGAGGCTCCCGATAACCACGCCGGCATTGATGCTCAGCACGGGAATGGCTGTAACAACATTGGCGATGTTGGGAATATCGTCTGTGAGGACCGATGAAATACGGTGCGGGCCGACCTCTTCCAACTGCCGCAGCGGCACGGAGAGTATCTGCCGCGCTAATTCCGTGCGCAATGAGAAAACAGCATCTTGGCCCAGGGAGACCAGCAGAATTTCCGAAACCATTCGCGTCAACGGCGCCAGGACGCACAACCCAACGAACAGGACAAGCAGCAGTCCCGACTTGCGGTCGGGACTGGAAATAGCCGCATTCGCCAGGGCCAGGAGACCGGAATTAAATGCGCCGCTCAGAAAACCGAAGACGATTGCCAGCACCAGTATTTGACGTGACCGCGCGACTAGAAATTGTAAGAGTTGCATCTGACCTTCCCGTGTTATTGCGTTTGCCTGCGAAGGCTTTCCCGCGCTAGACCGAGCGCCCCGCGCTGGTTAAAACATTCCGCTGCATCATCGGTAGAATCTCTGTTAGCGGGTCAATACAGAATTCCCGCCTGTCATGTCCGCTAAATTGCTCATGGGCCTTCGCCACAATATGCATTTCAGTGCAGCCAGCGATGTACGAGCTCACGCCATACTTCTTCATTAATTCTTCAACGAAAGGTATGTACGCGATAGCTTCACGCTGGTTTTTGATCTCGTAGAGCATCCTGTGAATCGCATCCTGGTCATCGTCATCTGGCAGGACCACTTTGTGCTCCGTCTCGTTCCATAGCCAGTGTTCCTGAAACAAACGCAACTTCTTTGTTCCAGTGGTGCAGAGCAGGAGATGCCGCGAGCGGCTGCGCTGCACAGCGTCCAGCGTCAGGTCCACCAGCGAGACAATTTTTTCGCGCAGCGCAGGCGCCAGGCGGTGAATAAGTGGATGGATCGTGAGACAGCAAATCACTATCCTGGTGGCTCCCATGGCCAAAAGAGTTTCAACGCTGCCGGCAAGCTTTTGCAGCAGGATTTCATGCCTGCCGTTCAGGAGACACTCGGTCCGGTCCGGCACCGTCGGGTCAGAGAGCAGAATCACAGTCGGCGATTCCTGCTCGGTCCATCTCGCGGTGTCGCGATAAATAGTGCTCACAAATTCAGCAGATGCAAGCGGGCCCATCCCGCCAACAATGCCCCACACTTCGCCGTTTTCCGTGCGTTCATGTCCTTTGCTGATCAAGCTCACCTCGCCGCGGCCGCATGCTCCGCTGGTTTTACGATCTCGGCATAGCCCCGCCTGCCCCACTGCATACATGACCATCCCTGACCGGCGTCCAGCGGGTGCTCCACGATTCGCGGCGCTGCAGGGAGTTCCGGCAACCACAGGCGCTGGCCCAACAAGTATTCGTCGTTGTAAATGGTCTCTGTGTAGCGATAACCATCGTCCGGGAAGATGCACACGACGCGGGCGCGAGGGTTCTTTATTGCCCAGTGGCGCGCGACCATCCAAGCTGCCCCGCTGGTTCCACCGCAAAAAAGAGAGGTTTTCTGATGCAGAGTTCTCGCAGCTTTGTAAGCTTCCGCGGCGCTGACCCAATGGACTTCATCGATCGCGGAATGGTCCAGATTCGCCGGCAGGATGCTGTTGCCCATGCCGCGTATTTTGCGCGGCTCCTCCGGCTGACCAAACAGCACGCTGCCAAAAGTATCAACCGCCACGGTGGTCATTTCCGGAAACAACTCGCGGAGAAAGCCGGCTGTACCGCAGAGCGAGCCCCCCGAGCCTACCGTACCAACCAGGCAATCGATGTGGCCAACGCCTTCTACCAATTGCGCTGCAAAGGAGCCGTATGAGCCTGGGTTTGCGGGATTCGCATACTGGTTTAGCCACCAGTGATCTTCAGATTCGGCGCGTATCTCATTCAGCCTGTCGAGGCGGGCCTGCTGATATCCGCCTATAGCAGCCGGGGCCGGCACCATCTCCACTCGCGCGCCTAGGTCCTCAATTCTCCGCCGCAGAAAGCCATCACAGGCATAGTCAGTCACAATGGTGAGGCTAAAACCATAAAGCTTGCTGACAATTGCCAGACCCAGCGCCATATTTCCGGAAGAGGTCTCAATAATGATCGACCGTGAGTCGATCCGCTGTTCCGCAAGCGCGCGCCGAAGGCAGAAATCCGCGGGGAAAATCTTCATGAACGGGAACACAGCCGCGGTTACGTTGCCGCCGACCGGAACCAGGCGCGACCGGTAAAGATTGAGAATTGCGGAATGGATTTCGCGTGTATCGCTGGTAAACATAGGAGATGTCTCTTGAAGACTATGTTCTTGAAAACCCAGGGTTGAAGGAAACTACGTTTGAAAGCGCCGGACATCGGAAACGCCCAGGCGCCGGAGACCTTTGCTTAACTGCTCTGACTTGCGGTCTAACTCCGGATCTTGCGGATCGAACAGAACACTGAGGACTGTGCCCGAATGGGCGACGGCCACTCCAAGCGCATCCACGTTCTCCACCGTTCGCATGACTTCCCTGAATCTGGGCTTGGGCAAAAAGTCTTCATTGATGACTGCGCTGGCGGTGGCTACCCGGCCCAGAAGCCGGATGTCTCCCAGACGAATTGCCCGCCGCAGTGCTCCGGTCAAAGTACGGAAAGACTGAAGCTGCCGCCACGAATAACGCGCCGGCGGATGTTCCAGGGTGTCTACGTAAGAATCTTCGGAGGTATCAACGCCAATTACCTCAAGCTTCGGCAGGTTCTGAGCGTAGTCTTCCAGCACCACGCCTTCGCGGTGAGCAAACAACACCGCGCGGCTAAACATGAAATTGTCGCTCGCGACTTCTGCCTTCACCACAAGTTGCGCCAGTTGCTCTTCGGCCCAGGTGTGGCCGACGGAGTCCGCGATCGATCGGGCGGCGGCAATGCAGTCGGCGGTGGAGCTGCCATATCCTTTGGCCTCGGGAATCGTCGATTCAACTTTGATTGTGCCGCCCAGGCGCGGCAGCTTCAGGTGCTCGCGCGTCAGTTCCGCCGCTCTTTTTACCTTGCTCTTATAAGACGGAGTGACCACAAACGTTCCACTTGTGTCCGGAGTGAATGCGGCTTCTGAATACATTGCATTGCACGGCAAACTCATCAGGCAGCGCCGAAGTTGGAGGTTCTCATCCTCTATCTGGCCTTGGAAGAGTTCTCCATGCTGGGCTATGCTCCGGCCCTTTCCGGGTCGAAAACTTATGGCATTGCTCTCAGCGTGCAGGCTTGGATTGTGACTGGATATCATCAAATTTCAGGTCCGTTTTATGCTTTGTCCTAGCAAAACGTGGATTGATTGTCGGTAGCGACCTGGCTAAATGAACTGGAAATTACCCGCGGGCCGATTTCGGAATGGATGCGTACCCTGGAGATGATCTCCTCTTACATAAGCAGGGCTGACGCAAACAGCGCAGCTCCTGCCGCACACAACGTGATTGGCAGGAATAACGGCCGAGGCATGGAGTCTGGCCCAACCTGGACGGCGCACAAAGATAAGACCAAGGCAAGCAAAGCACTCACGATGAGGCCCGATCCAAGGCCAAATGCCGTGAATACCTTATGAGCAAGCGGGACGATGATGAGGATTGCCGGTATGGCGCCCGCCAAGAGCAGCTTGCTGCGCTCCTGCCTGCCAGTCTCAAGGACAAGACCCCACGCTAACGCGCTGAAGAGCAGCGGCCAAATCCATACATAGCTCATTCCTTGCAGCCAGCCGGTTGCCCACACAGCCAAAGCAAACCATAAGAGCATTGCGGCAGCGGCTACATTCACCGGGCCCAGCCGCCTCATCGCCCATACGTAGGCAATGGAGGCAACCGCCAAACCAAAGGCCACGGCAGCGGCCACATAATATCCCCCATAGGAGAGGGTACTGGCGTGAACATGGTGGAAACGCGCAGCTAGCGCCACTGTGATGCGCTGAATCGCAAATGCGGCGGCGAGGGCCACAAGAACGCCTACGACCACGATGCCGACGCTGGCCGCAAGACGCCCTGCTCCCAATTTCTTCTGTTGAAATCCACGGAAGAATACCCAGGCCAGCAACAGCGCCGCAGCAATGAGCAACAAGACTCCGGTCCGAGAGGAGTAATGCACCAACACTTTGCCCAGAATGTCAAAATAAATTGCGTTACCCCGGCCCGGCTCAATCTGGTCCACATTTCCGAACCATCTGGCCAGCTCTACCGCGTAGTCGCCCTGGTGCTGCAAACTTCCCCGATTAAGGTTCTGCAGGGTATCGGTTGCACGGTGGTAATTCATCACGCCTTCAATGAAGGCAAAATTAAGACCCTGATAGCCGGCCCGCTTGAAGACCGTCAAATCAGTATCATTGGGCAGCCGCTTATAAATTTCATAAGAAAGTGAATTGGCTACCGGATGTGACGCCGCCTTGCTCACATTGTCAATCAGCCATGCATTTTGATCGCTGGTTTCAAACAGGATGACCGGCCCGCTGGTTCCTCGAGCCTCAAAGTTCAACACTAGACCGACATTCTTTGCCAGCGGATTCTGATCGACAAAGGCCTGGGCTCCCATCAGTCCCAGCTCTTCGCCGTCAGTGAAAAGAAAAACAATGTCTCTTTTGAAAGGGGCCTGCGACTTCAGTATTTTGGCGGTCTCAAGCAGCGTGGCCACCGCCGCGCCATCATCGCTGGCTCCTGGGCCTGCGGAGACCGAATCGTAATGCGCCACTAGCAGGACCGACTTCCCTGGCGTGCTTCCTTTCAGTTCGGCAGTAATGTTTTCCAGTGGCATGGGCATGTCTATCCACCGGTCTCTCGCAGTGGCTTTTTGCACCTCCGGGGTCAGTCCAATCTGGCGAAGCGTGGCGGTGATGTAATTCTCCACCTCTAAATGCCTGGCTGATCCCACGGGATGCGGCCCCGATCCAATGGCTTTAACGTGCTCGAGCGCGCGTTCGGCAGAAAATTGCGCCACCGGCACATTTGCTCCAAGAGGCGCTGGCGGCACATCGGCCAGAACCAGGACTACACCCAGCAGGAGCATTACGCTCAGGGCAACGACACCTGTCCAACGGTAATCACTACCCCTGCGCTGCTGGACCATGGAAACAATTTGCTGTACGGGAACGCTGGTCATGGGAATCAAGAATAAAGAAGATTGGGGACCTTGGTTCGGAAGGCCTTGGTGGAGTCAACAGGTTACTAATTCATTTGCGCCATGCGGGTCCGCAGGCTTAGCGGGCGCATGTCAGTCCATACTTCCTTGATGTGGTCCAGACATTCGGCTTTGGTCCCGCTCTTTCCAGCATCGTTCCAGCCGAGCGGATTGGGCCGGTGCACAGGCCAGATGGAATATTGCTCTTCATGATTTACAACAACTTTGTAAACAGTATTGTCACCTTGTTTAGACATTGCCATTTGGTTTCTCCTGTCTAGTTTTTGCTCTCGGGGCAGGCTGCCGCCATCCGAGTCACATATTCCGGTCCGTTTCCTGTAGAAGTCTTCCAACCCCTTTGCAGATGCAAGCTGAATGCCAGAGCAGGAAAACTACTGGCAAAGCGGAGCTCATGGCTGAATTTTTCATGGCCTCGCAGCGAAAATAATCCCTTTACGGTTGAGAATCCAAACCCCAAATAGCGGTGAGAGATGATTTTGGTCATGATCGCGACTGGGGCACCGGTTGAATTCTGAGAGTTTCTCAATTTGTGTCCATCAATCGAACTGCGTGTCCGGCACTGGACAGTGGATTCGCACGGAAAAACGCAATTCCTGATGTACTGAATGCTGTCCAGCGAGAGATACCTGTGCCCATCGCTGGACAGTGCATGCAGAATCCAGCACGGGAACGTAACGTCGCACACCAACCGCTTGCTACAGATTGCCTCGCATTCTCTGCTCTCTTTCGACAGCATCGAACAAGGCCCTGATGTTTCCGCTGCCAAAGCCGCGAGCGCCTTCACGCTGGATGAGTTCAAAGAACAGGGTCGGGCGACCGGAAATTGGCTTGGTGAAAATCTGCAGCAGGTGCCCCCACTCATCGCGATCTACCAGGATGTTCAGGTCGCGCAGCACCTCAACGTCCTGATGGATCTCGCCAACCCTTGCCGAAAGCAGATCGTAGTATGCCTGGGGCGTTTTCAGAAATTCCACGCCGGCATTCTGAAATGCCCGCACGGTTTCGACAATATCCTTGCAGGAAAACGCAACGTGCTGCACGCCTGGGCCATTGTTGTATTTCAAATACTCCTCAATTTGCGACTTACGCTGGCCTTTGCCGGGCTCCATCATCGGGAAGCGCACGTTACCGGCGCAGTTCTGAACAACTTTGCTCTTCATGGCGCTGTATTGGGTGGTGATATTTTCCTCATGACACAGTTCAAGACCCAGCCCCTTGTAAGTCTCAACGCCCCGATCAAGTTCTCCCGGAGGGAAGCTCACGGCTATGTGGTCGATTTCCAATAGACAACCGGAGAGCGCGTTACCGGCGGACGGAAGCGGTTGATATCCGGGCAAGAATTGTCCGTCATACTCCGAGCGCTGAATAAAGCTATGAACAACGTCGCCGTAGGCCCGGACGGCAGCAGTGGTTACCTTTCCAGAGCCATCTTCTTTTACTGCGGGCTCAGCCACCGGAAGTGCGCCACTCAGCAGCGCCTGGTGAAATGTTTCGGCCGCATCTTTCACGGTGAAACCGATTTCCTTTACCGCATCACCGTGCAACCTTACTTCTTCCGCCATGGGTCCGGAGTGATCGACAGAGCTGCTCACAATGAGGCGGATTGGCCCATGGCCCAGCACGTAGGAGATATGGTCGCGCACGCCCGTCTCAAGACCGGAGTATGCGAGCGGCGTAAATCCAAACATGGTGCGCAGGAAATGCATGGCCTGATAAGCATTCCCGACGTAAAGATGGAGGTAATCGTAGCCATCCAACTGCACCTTGGGGCTTAACGATTCCTCATAGAGCGCTGCGGTTGCAAACTGCGATGCGATAGCCATAAGTCGGCTCTCCTTTTTTTGCTTTCAATAATGAACGTGAATAGAAAAATTCCGGATGGGTCTAAAGACGCGGCAAATTATCGACAGTAGATCACTGTCGCCACTTTGTCTCTGGTGGTCTCAGTGCCTTCGCCAAAGGCGAATGCTACGCGGCGTCCAGGCACCGCAACAGGGAGATGCTGGAGCGGCTTGGTGCTGATTGGGTTTCCCAACTTATCAATGGCGGTCAAAAGAAGGTCGTGCATGTCTATCTGATACATCTGTCCGTTTTCTAGCGTAACTAAGGCTTTCATAAAGTGTTTTTTACAGACTCCCGTCTTTGCGGCTTTATTATCTTGCGCAAGACAATTGCAGATGATCCGGCACTGACCGAAAGAGGTCGCCCAGCGACTTAAGTCCCTTGACGATCTGTTCGGCTGTTGGATAGGAAAAATTGAGCCGCATGCTGCGTTGGGCGGTTGAACTCACACGCGGCGTAAATGCCTGTCCCGGCATGTAGGCGACCCTATGTTCGCTCAACGCCGAATCAAGGGCGCTCATGGTGTCAAAATGCTCAGGCAGCCGGACCCATACATAGAGTCCCGCATCTGGTACGGCCCACTCTGTGCCAGCGGGAAATTGCGCCTGCAAAGTCTCAAGCATGACATCGCGGCGGCGCCGATACTCCGAGCGAAGGCGCTGCAGGTGCGCGGGGAAAAACCCTGTCTCCAGCATGCGCGCCACAACGTGCTGAGAAAACGGCGCCATATCGATGTCAGAAGACTCTTTCAAAATCGCAAGGTATGGAATGAGCTCTTTCGGCACCACCAGCCATCCCACGCGGAGGCTGGGAGCCAGGACTTTTGAAAACGAGCCGACATAGAACGCCGTTTCTTTAGCTTGTGCGGCGAGAGGCTGCAAGGGCCTTGTGGAATAACTCAAATATCCGTATGGGTCTTCTTCCAGAAGAGGAACTCCATATGACGAACTCAACCACGCCAGGCGCTCCCGCTTCTCCGCGCTCAAGCTGATTCCAAGCGGGTTGTGGCCGTTGGCAATCGTATAAATGAACGCC